>CABYOT010000004.1 GCA_902520695.1 uncultured Pelagibacteraceae bacterium | reverse complement strand
TCAGACGAAGTTGCAATATCTGCATCTGTGGTTGCTAAAGATAAAAAAATAAGAGGTATTGTTCATAAATTTCAACAAAAATGTGCATATCAGCCACCAAAAAATTATAAAGGTTCAGTATTAGATGGGCGGGACATTATTACTGTTCAAGTAAAAGATGCGATGTTTAAATTTTATATTACTGCTAGCCTTAAAGTTAGAGCTAGAAGAAGGTTTAACGAATATAAAAGTTTAAATAAAAAAATTACTTACAAAGAAGTGCTTAAAAGCCTTAGAAATAGGGATAAATCTGATAAAGAGAGAAAACATGGACCTCTAAAAAAAACAAAAGATTCTATCTTGATTAATACCACTAAATTAAGTAAGAAAGCCTGCTTTAAAAAGATTAAAGCTATAATAGATAAAAAACTAATTAATGGAAATTTATAAAGACTTATCATCACCAGCTACTCAACAATTCGAAAAATTACTCAATAGCCAATTATCAAAAAACAAGATTGAGGAAGGTAAGATAATTGAAGGTAAGATTACCAAAATAACAAGTAAATATATTTTCCTTTTTATACAAGGGTTGAAAAGTGAACCTGTAATTGATGTAAATGAAATGAAAATGATTGGTTTGTCAGAAGACGTTAAGGAAGGTGATACGGTCTCTGTATTACTCGAGAAAATTGAGGACAAAAATGGAGATGTTGTTGTATCAGCGCAAAAAGCTCAAAAAATAAAAGGCTGGAACAAGCTTGTTAAATGTTATGAAAACAACGAGTTGATTAATGGAAAAATTACACAAAAAACTAAGGGTGGGGTAATTGTTGAACACATTGAAACTGGTTCTTTAATGTTCTGCCCAGGTTCTCAAATATCTGATAAACCAATTAAAAACATCGACCACTTAATTGGAGTAGAACAAAAATTTGCTCTCATAAAACTTGATATGGTTAGAGGCAACAGCGTAGTATCTAGGAGACAAGTTGTTTCCTCAAATAAGAAAGAAGACAAGGTAAAAATAATAGAAAAATTTAAAGTTGGTGATATAATTAAGAATGCAGTAGTAAAAGGCTACTCTTCTTTTGGGTGTTTTTTTGAAGTTACTACACCAGAGGGAACATTGGACACTCTATGTCACCTTCAAGAGATCAGTTATAGCAGAGTTAATCATCCAGATGAAGTATTCAATATTGGTGAAAAACATGATTTAAAAGTGATATCAATTGATATGGAAAAATTACAAGTTGGTTGCTCAATTAAACAACTGTCTCCAGATCCTTTTGAACATATTTCAAATTATGAGATTGGAAAAAAATATAAGGTTAAAGTAGTGAAGATTACTGATTATGGTTGTTTTTGTGAGTTGGAAGCTGGGCTTAGCACTCTTCTGCATAGCAGTGAAATAAGTTGGACTAAGAAAAATATTTCTCCAAAAAAAATGTTTAATGTTGGGGATCAGATAGATTGTGTAATCACAGAAATTGATAAAGATAAAAGACGTGTAGCTATCTCACATAGACTAACCCAAGAAAATCCTTACACAGCTCTAGAAAATAATTATCCAATTGGATCTGATATAGAAGGTGTTGTAAGTAATTATAATGAATATGCAATTTACGTAAAGCTTGGGGACTTTGATATAGATGGTTTTTTACATTCAAACGATCTTTCATATACAGGAAAACCAGAAGAGGAGTTAAAAAAATATAAAAAAGATGATAAATTGAAAGTTAAAATTCTAGAGATTAAAAAAACTGAGCAAAAAGTTAGAGTTGGATTAAAACAACTAGAAAAAGATCCTTTTGATTGGTTTAAAAACAAAAAAATTAACGAAGCTATCACAGTCCAAGTAATTTCTTCTGATAACAAAGGTTTAATCGTAAAACCAGAGGGTTGTGAAATTAATTTTTTAATTAAAAAATCACAAATTTCTATGAATGCGAGTGATGCAAGACCATCTCGATTTGTCGGTGGAGAGAGAATAGATGCAGCAATAGCTGAATTAAACTTTGAAAAAAGAAGAGTATCATTAAGTATTAAATTGCTTGAAGAAATAATGAATGCAAAAGCTATCAAAGAGCATTCAAGCCCTTTAAGTGGAAAAAATCTCCCCTTCTCTTCACTTTCTGAACAGCTAGATGATAAAAATAAAAAGAAAGATATTGAATAAAAATTGTCTATAGTAAAATCAGATCTAATTAAAGAACTAACTAGAAATTACCCCAATATTTTAAAGAAAGATTTAGCAAAAATATTTGATATCACAATTAATGAAATGCAAGAAGCCCTTAAACGAGGTGAACGTGTTGAATTAAGGGAAATATTTACATTAGATCCAAGAATACAAAAAGCAAGAATATCAAGAAATCCAAGGACAAATGAAAAAGTAAATACCCCTGAAAAAAAGACTGTATTGTTTAAAATGTCTAAGGAATGGGCAAAAAATGCTAATGAAAAGAAATAAAGTATTTATAGCATGTGACAGTAGAAATATTTTAAAAATTAAAGAAATTATAAATAAAACCCAAAATAAGAAACTTAAGATTGGTTATAAGTTTGGCTTAGAATTCTTAAATTCAAAAAATGGTAGAAACTTTATATCAAAATTAAAAAATAAAATTACTTTTGGAGATTATAAATTATTAGATATTCCAAATACATGTGCTTCTACTATTAAAGCTGTTCGTGATCTAAATTTTAACTATCTAACAATACATATAAGTTCTGGATTAGATGCATTGAAAGAAGCAAAAAAAGTTTCTGGTAAAACTAAATTGGTTGGGGTAACAATTCTTACCTCCTTAGATAATAAATCCATCCAAGAAATTGGTTACAGTAAAGCGATTGAAAAAATTGTTATCAGTCAAGCTAAACTAGCTAATAAAGCAAAACTTGATGCAATTGTATGTAGTGCTAAAGAAGTAAATATAGTCAAGAAAGTATTTAAAAAAGAAATAATTACTCCCGGAATAAGATTTAATTCTAAATCAGATGATCAAAAAAGAGTTTTATCACCTAAACAAGCGTATAAAAATGGGAGTGATTGGTTAGTGATTGGAAGACCAATTACCAAAGGTAATATAACAAATAATCTCAAAAACCTAATTAATCATTTAAGTTAATGATTAAAGGTTTGAAAATTTGTGGGATCTCTGATCTTAAAACTTTAAAATATATTTTAAAACATCGATATCCACCAAAGTTTATTGGTTTCATTTGTAATTATAAAAAAAGTAGAAGATATGTTGAATACGAGGAATTAAAGAGATTAGTTAATATAAAAAAAAATGGGACAAGTTTTGTATCTGTTCTTGTTAATCCTGATGATGAAATTTTAGAGAAAATTAAGAAACTTAATTTTGATTTTTATCAACTTTATGATGTTAGTCCTGAAAGGACAAAAAAAATAAAAGAAAAACACAATATTAAAATAATTACAGCTTTAACAATTAATACTCAAAAAGATGTTGAAATGTATAAAAATTATGATGAAATTTCAGAGTTAATTCTTTTTGATGGAAAAGGCTATGAGAAATCAATTGGATTTGATCATGAGTTATTAAATTTCATACCAAATTCGGTAAATAAAATGATTGCTGGAAATATAAAAATAGAAGATATTCCTAACTTTAAAAGAAAAGATTACTATATTGATCTAAGTGGTTCTTTAGAAAATGAAGAAGGTAAAAAAGATTTAAATAAAATTAATAAACTATTGAATTTTGCAATAAAAAATGAAGCTTAAAAAAGGAATTCCAGTTATAGATCAAGGAGATAGACTTGGTTTTTGGGGTGGAAAATTTGGAGGAAATTTTGTACCTGAAACACTTAAAAAACCTATAGAGGATCTAGAAATACAATTTAATAAATTAAAAAATGACAAAAACTTTTTAAGAGAAAGAGATAAATATTTCAAAAATTGGATTGGAACACCTACAAGGTTTATTAAATTAAATCATCTAACAAAGCATATTGGTGGAGCACAGATTTGGTCCAAGGTTGTTTCGGATGCTAATGGAGGAGCTCACAAAATATATAATGCAACCGTACATTGTTTATTGGCTAAAAGGTCTGGTAAAAAAGTTATTATAGGCGATACTGGAGCAGGCTACGCAGGAAAGATGTTGAGTATGTCGGCTAAGAAATTTGGTTTGAAATGTAAAATTTTTATGGGAGCAAAAGACATAAAAAGACAACAACCAAATGTTCAAGCAATGAAGAAAAATGGTGCAGATGTAATTCCTGTATATTCAGGAAGTCAAACACTTGTGGATGCTGTATCTGAATGTATGAGATATTGGGTTGCTAATTGTGATACAACTGCGATGTGTGTTGGCAGTACAGTAGGACCCGCGATTTTTGTTCGAATATGTGGATGGAGCACTAGTCAAATATCTAGAGAACTTAAAGTTCAACTAATAAATGAATTTGGAGAAATTCCTAAAAAAATTAAATTGTATAATTGTGTAGGAGGTGGTTCCTCAAGTTTTGGTTTTTGGAATGAATTTATGGATTATGATAAAAAGCAAGTTGAGTTTATTGGGGTTGAGGCAGGAGGGCCAGCTAAAAGTAAAAGACATGCGGCTCCTTTAACTTATGGTTCCAAAATTGGCATACTTCATGGTGCTGCTCAATATGTAAATCAGAATAGTGATGGTCAGATTGAAGAAACTGAATCAATCTCTGCAGGTCTTGATTATCCAGGAATTTCACCACTTCATTGTTTTTTAAAAGATACTAAACGTGCAAGGTATACAGCAGCTAGTGATGAAGAAGCTTTAAAAGCCTACCAAATAGTAACAAAATATGAGAATTTAAGACCATCTCTCGAGCCAAGTCATGCATTTTCAGTTGCAATTAAAGAAGCAAAAAAATTTAGCAAAGATACAGTTGTAATTATTAATAGTTGTGGAGATGCATATAAAGATAGAGGTATTTTAGAAAAAAAATTGGGAAAGAAATATGTTAAATCCAATTAGCCTTGCATTTAAAAAAGCAAAAGAAGAGAAAAGACCAGCGTTACTTACTTATACTGTTGCTGGTGATAGCTCAAAGAAACAGTCTTTAGAAATCTTAAAAGCAATTTCAAATTATGCTGATATTTTAGAAGTTGGTGTACCTCATAATACCCCGGTAGCAGATGGGGGCCAAATTCAAACTAGTGCTTATAGAGCGATTAAAAATGGTATTAAGATGAATGATATTTTTAAAATTGTAAGAGATTTTAAAGAAAGTAAAAATTCAAAACCAGTAATATTTATGGGTTACTATAATATGATTTTCCAATATGGTGAGAATAATTTTTTAAAAAAATGTAAAAAATCTGGCGTGAATGGTTTAATAGTAGTTGATTTACCATGGCCAGAAAACAAAATTTTTTTAAAGAAATGTAAAAAAAATTCAATTAATTTTATCCAATTATTATCTCCTACAACATCAAATAAAAGACTAAAAAGTATTACAAAAGATTCTCATGATATGATTTACTATATAAGCATGCTGTCTACTACGGGAGGAAAACTAAAAGTTTCTCCACAAAAAATATTAGCTAATTACAATAAAATTAAAAAAATAAGTCCCAAAAAAAATTGTGTTATTGGTTTTGGGATAACTGAAAAAACTATATCAAATTTTAAAAATACAGATGGACTTGTTGTAGGAAGTCAAATTTGTAAAGAAATTACTAGAAGTTTAAGCAATAGACAAAATCCTGTCATAAATGTAAGTAAGATGGTTAGTAAACTAAGAAAAAAAATATCATGAATTGGTTAACAAAAGCTATAAATTTTGGAGAAAAAATAAAGAAGGTCCTTAGAAAAAGACCTTCTAGGCAAGATCAGGCTAATTCAAAATGGATATCATGCTGTGGGACTGGACCTCAATTAAAATCAACAATATTTAATAAAGAACAACTCAACACTTGCCCTAATTGTAATAAACATTATCCATTTTCACCAAGAGAAAGGTTTGATCATTTTTTTGGAAAAAATAATTATGAGATAATTAAAACACCAGAACTCGCGGAGAATCCATTAAATTTTCCTGGTTATAAAGAAAAGCTTGAACGAGGAAGAAAGATTACAGGACATCATTGTGCTGTAATGGTTGCTCAAGGTGTAAAGGATGGAATTAAAGTTACTTCATTCGCAATTGATAGTCGTTTTAATGGTGGTTCTATAAATGCTTCTGCCGGAGAAGCAATAGTGTATTGTTTTCAGAAAGCCATAGATGATCTTACGCCTGTTGTAGCTTGGAGTGAAGGCGGGGGCCAGGCTATGCAAGAGTCAAACATAGCATTACATTTTATGGTAAAAACTGTTTTAGCAGCAAATACATTTAAAGATTCTACAAAATTACCGTTTATAAATATTTACACAAATAAATGTTACGGAGGTATAACTGCAAGTTTTGCTGCTCCATCTATAGCAGATATTTGTTTTGCAGAGCCATCTATGGTTGGTTTTGCAGGTCAACACATAGTAAAAAATCAGACACGTGAGGATTTACCAGAAGGTTTTCAATCAAGCAAGGTTTTGGTTGAAAAAGGTATGTGTGATGGAGTATTTAACAGAAAAGAAATAAACGAAAAAATAATAGGAATATTAAAAATATTGCTAAAGAAGAATTCTGAAGTAAATTCAGAAAGTTTAAATGAAACTTCAGGAACTAATATCCAAACTAGAGAAGCATCATAAAAAAAAACTAGATTTATCTCTAGGAAGAACTTTTAATCTATTAAAAAAACTTGGTAATCCACAAGATAAATTAAAAAACGTTATCACAGTTGTTGGAACTAATGCTAAAGCAAGCATGTGCTATAGTCTTAAGTCAATACTAAATCAAGCTGGATACAAGACTAATCTTTACACTTCACCACACCTACTCTCTTATACTGAAAGATACGTTTTTGATGATAAAGAAATCAACGAAGAAGATTTAATAGAATTACTGACTGGTATTGAAAAAACATTAGGAGATGACAATGCAACATTATTTGAAATTTTAACTTGTGCATTTTTTAAGCACGCTGAAAAATACAAAGAAAATATTAATATTATAGAAGCAGGATTATTTCATCAATTTGATAGTACAAATGTATTTAAAGAAAATTTAATGACACTTATTGGTGTCATTCATAATGACCATTTTCAATGGCTTGAAAATAAATCAATTGATGGAGTGATACACGAAAAAACAGCAAAACTTTTAAACTCAAATATATTTATTAATAAACAAGTAAATAATGAAATAAGAGATAAAATAGATAAATCTTTAGAAAAAAATACTTCTAATAAGTATTTTTTTGGTAAAGATTTTAATATTGCAAAGTCCGAAAATGGATTTATTCAATATCAAGATGAGTTGGGAGAATTAGTGTTACCTGAACCAAGTATTCTTGGAGATCATCAACTTTATAACGTTAGCACCTCAATTGCTGCATCAAGAAAGATTTTTAATATTAAAGATGAAAATATTATAGATGGTTTCAAAAATGTTTCATTAAAAGCAAGACTTGAAGAAATAAAATCTGGTAAATTAAAAGATATTGCTGGTAATAATAAACTTATAGTTGATGGTGGTCATAACATTAGCGCAAGTTTTTCTATTGCTAATTGGATTAAAAATCAAAATGAAGAAGTAAATCTAATTGTGGGCATGATGAAAGATAAAGAACATACAGAATTTATAAAAGCTTTTGAAAATATAGTAAATTCAATTACTTTAATTGATATTCCTAATCAAGATGGAGGAATTTCAAAAGAAGATTTTAGAAAAAAGTTATTTAATTTAAAATTAAATTTGAAACTTTCTAATAGTATTGAAGAAAGTATAAGATCGTTATCAAAAAATGAAAATACTATTATTCTCTGCATAGGTTCACTATATCTTGCTGGAGAAATTTTAAGCTTAAATTAGATATTTTCTTTTATCCAAGAAACAATTTCACTTTTTGGAACCGCCCCAACCTTAGTTGAAACATGATTTCCGTCTTTCATCAAAATCATCGTAGGGATTCCTCGAACACCATATTTTGTTGGTGTATTTGGCTCTTCATCAATGTTATGTTTTGCTACAGATAATTGGTCAGACATTTCATTTGAAATTTCTTCCAAGCTGGGAGCTACCATATGGCATGGACCACACCATTCCGCCCAAAAATCACAAATTAATATTTTATTATCTTTAACTAATTGATCAAAGCTTTCATCTGTAGATTTTACTGTTGCCATATAAGTTTTATATAAATTAATTTTATTTATTCAATAGTTAAAAATGTGTAAATTTAATTTTATACATCAAACATTCTCGTATTTTTTTTGAATAGCCATTGCATAGGTATTAAATTCATCTAAGAGCGCTAATTTCTCGTTGTCATTTTCATTAGTATATTTTTCTCTTAAAGTGTCAATTTCATTATATAAAGTAGGTATTGTCCACCATTTCTCTTTTCTTTCACTTAGTATTCTCTTAGCAATTTCTCTTCTAATTGATTTATACATTGCCTCTGGCAAAACTTCTGGGGCTTCTTGAAATATTATTTTTTTACCAAATCCAACCAATCTGTCGTCATCAAATTTATCTAATAAATTTAATTTTTCTTTCCATGGTGCTGCATGCCAAGTTGGGAAAAAAGCAGTGTCTTTGTTAGAAGTAAATTTTGTATAAATACTCTCTTCTGCATATATATCTTCTTGGGATTTTGATTGTTCTTTTTCTTCTGCAACTTCCCTTAAAGCTGTTAAAATATTTTGAGAAAACTGTTCATTATTTTGAACAAATTCTGCTCTTTTTTTGATTACGTTTTTATCAAGTTTGTTATAAGGTTCAACATTCATTCCATATTTGCCATCAATGATGATAGGTGCTTTATTTGCACGTATAGTTCTTAAAAATTTTGGAGATTTTTTCATCTCGACTTTTAATTCATTTATCGATTTGTTTATTAATGGCTGAATTTCAGTTCTTAAATCTATGGAGTAATACCAACCTTGGTAAATTGGGTGCATACAATGTTTTGGATGTAGTGGCACAACTAAATGAAGTCTGGACTTACCATAGTAATATTCGTTTAGAGTTACTACTTCTCCTTTTTTCATTATAGTTTCTGTATCCGATTTATTTGCAGTTCTTAAAAATGAGTCCCAAGTATGCTCTTGTTTATTTTTTACAATCTTTAAAATTTTCGCTGTTAATTCAGCATCGGCAAGTGCTGAGTGAGCATCACTTGCATCAATTCCTTGCATTTGAGCTAAAGACGCTAGTTTAAATACAGGATTATTTTTTTCATTAATTTCTGTTTCTAGGATAGTAGGATCAACTGCATAAGCAGCTCTTGCAATATTTATACCATCATGTCTTTTATTGGGTGCTGCATTAGTAATATAAGGATATCTAATATTTTTAAAAAACTCTTTCCTTATCATCTCCTCATCAAAATTAAGACTACTCCAACCTAAAAAAATTGCAGGACTCCATTTTTTAAAAATTTTTTCAACTTCCCCCAACATTTGATAATGGCTTAGGTTTGTTTGAGTAAGTTGTTTTATCGATGTCTTGTTGACTATTAAGGCCATAGCCTGAAATATTTCCCCTTCTGGCAGACTGCACCTTAAATTAAATCGGTCTTTCTCTTTGAAGTTTTCATCTACTAATATTCCTCCGATTTCTATTATGCTACCGAAATCAGTACTTGCACTTGATGATTCTATATCCCAAATTGCTAAATTCATATTTTTAACCTTAAATAAGCTCAGTTTTGATGGGTTTTTGGAAAGTTTTTAGGACTAAACCGTTGCATCTAAACAAGTAGCTTCTAGTTAGTTTTATCTCTTCTATGAAATGGTCTGTTAAAGTCAAGCTATATTATTCATCTCGTAGAATTTTTTGACCCTGCCTAAGAATAAATTTTGATACATCTCTAATTCTGCACCTTCTATTTTAAATTCCTGAAACAAAATATCTTTTGTACAAAGTAAAATTATCCCAGCTTTCATCTTTGTTCCATGAACAACGTCATGAGCTAGAGTATATGCTCCAAGTTGTAAAAAATAATCTTGAATATAATCTGTTTTTTTCGGTTTATTACTTTGCTTAAAATCGATTACAACATCATTTCCCTGATATACACCAATTAAGTCAGCTGAGCCTGCATATTGTTCAGGGTAATACAACGTTTCTTCAATCCCATAAATTTCGTCTAATTTATTATCTATACCTTTTTCAATTATTTCTTTGGCCATATTTTTATATTGTTCATTACTTTCGAAAAAACTTTCATTGATACGTCCTCTTAAATAGTCCTCTATATATGAGTGCATTGATGTGCCTCTTGAAGATGCCTCTGTTTTTATTCTATTTGCCTCCTTAAAACCTACTCTCTCCTTCCAATTTGCTAAAGCAGCTTTTTCCTCCTCGGATTTTGTAGCGTTTAAAATTGTCGTTACACTTGGAAGTTTTTCTTCACCTAAAGAATATTTTCTATAACCATCCTCAATTGATCTTGTAGATTTTGGATAATTAAATTTATTATTCCATTTCATTAATTTCTTATATGAGAAATTGTATTTAAATTAAATTTATTTTTTTGCTTGTCTAGGAAGATCTTCAAGTTTTTCTACATTATCTGTTTTAAGAGCTTTTTCGAATTGCTCTGGATCTTTTATATTTTCCAAAGTTCTCGTGATAGATCTTGCATCCATTCCAAACTTATTTACAACAGACATAGCTTCTTCTAATTTTTTATTCAACACAATGATATTGTCAAAATGTCTTGAAAACCTTGTACTTATTGTTTTTAAATGAGTATATATTTCAGTTGCTCCCTTTTGAACTTTAAGTGATTGAAAACCCATGTGTAAAGACTGTAAGTAAGCAGATAAGGTGTTTGGACCACATATTACAACTTTGTGTTTTTTCATTAATTCTTGAGTTAATAATTCTTTTGTGCTTGGATCTTGATATTCAGTCAATTCTTTATACAAGCTTTCCGTTGGCGCATAAACAATAGCAAAATCTGTAGTTTTTGGTGGAACTATATATTTTTCATTTACACTTTTAGCTTTAACTTTAAAGGCTGATGCTAATTTTGCTCTTGCATCTGCAACAGCTCGTTTGTCATCTGAGTCATAACCATCAGTGATTGCTTTAAATTTTTCTACTGGGAAGTGGGAGTCAACTGGAACCATAACGTCACCTTGAAGTTTAATTGCAAATTCAACGTTTTCACTAGTATCCTCTTTCATTTTAACATTTGTCATGAATTGAGAGGCTGGTAATAAATCTTTAATTAAAGCATCCAAACTAAATTCAGCAAGTGTTCCATATTTTTTAACACCAGCTAAAATTTTACTTATACCCTCTTGGCTTTGATTTAATAACTGTACCTGTTGATTGAAGTTTCCAACTTTTTCATCAACTTTAGTTAAGGCTTCTGTCATATCTTTAGTAACACCTGTTGAGAGGTTATTAAAGGAAGTAGACATTGAACCTAATGAATTATTGATAGTACTATTTAATGTTTCTTTTAAGGAGACAATTTCTGCTTTTAAATTAGCTATTTCCTCAACTTCTTTATTTTCGGTCTCTTCTTTAGGTTTTGGCCTTAAATTTAAATATAAAACCCCTAAAGTTGTACTAAGCAATAAAAGTAAGATTATCAATAGAATCGAATCCATAGATAAAAGATAATAGTTAGAGTTAAGAGCTAAGCAAGTTTAAAATTTTCTTCAAACCTTTTTTATTACTCAATTTTTTATTAAACATTAAAATTGCTGTACTTTTAAGAATATTTCCATCTTTTAAAATTCTCAAGTTATTTGCTCGTAAAGTTTCACCTGTACTAGTTATATCTGATAAAATTTCTGATGAACCAGTAAATGGATATACTTCTGTTGCCCCAAGAGATGGGACTAATTTAAATTGAGTTACACCTTTTGAAAATAAAAAATCTCTAGTTAAATTTGGATATTTTGTTGCAACTCTCATTCTACTTTTCTTTTTATCTTTAAAATCAAAGGAAATTTCTTCTAAGTCGGCAAGTGTCTGAATATCAATCCACTCGTCTGGCACTGCTAATACTAAGGTTGCATGTCCATATTCTAGCCTTTTGGCAATAGTAACTTTGTTTTGTATATTTAATTCAGATTCTTTTAATAAATCATATCCTGAAAAACCAATATCGAGAGATCCATCACCCAATCTTTCTATAATTTCTCTCGCATGTAGATAAATAATTTTAATATTTTTATTTCCTTTCATATATCCAAAGAGATCTCTATCACCTCTTTCTGATAGAATTTTGAGCTTTTTACTTTTAAATATATTTAAGGTATCTTTTCTTAATCGACCTTTACTTGGAATACCAATTTTAATCATTTAAATTAATTGCACCTCCTACTGCTGGTATTTTTTTTGAAGATCCTAAATCAGAAATAAGGTTGTCATAACGCCCTCCATTAACCTGAATTTTTCTGGAGTTGGAATTTATTGTAATTTTAAATACCATCCCAGTGTAATATTCTAGATGTCTTCCAAAAGAAGATGAAAAATTTACATTTAATTTTGAAACCTTATCTTTTGTGATTGGAAAATAATTTTTACCAACAGTAAGATTTATTTTATTTTTTTTAAAAAAAGTGTTTAGAGTAGTTGCTGCATTGCTCATTTTGCAATTAATTTTTAAATATTCCCTTATAATCTTTACTACATTTTGACCTTTTACTTGTCTTCTAGGATCTTTTATTTTGTTATCAAATCTGATCAGTATTTCTCTTAAGGAACGCCCTGCTATATTTCTGTTTTGATTTTGTTTACACAGTCTAAGGTATCTTTTTTTATCTAACTCAACGATAGTTTCATCAACATCTGAATTAGTCTCTAAACGTCTTAATAATTCATTAAAATAAGCCTCTCGCCAAAAATGTCTTTGTAATCTAAGTTTCCACCTTTTTGGAATATCTAATTTATTTATCAATAAGTTAAATATTTCTACATTTCCTATTGTTATACTCCCAGACTTATATTTAAATTTATTTAAAACTTTAATACCAGTATTTATTATTTGCTTATCATCTCTTTTTTCATCTTTTGATCCTATGATCTCGAAACCTATTTGATCTCTGATAATTTTTTCATTTTTTTTCTGAACTTTTCTGAATGCTTGACCATTATAAAATACTTTTGAAGATCTCTTTTTTTTTTGATTGAGATATTTGATACAAGAAGCAATAGTTAAATCAGGTCTTAAACAAATTTCCTTTCCATTCTGATCCATAAATGAAAAAATTAAACTTCTAAATGACTCCCCAGATCTCTCGAGAATTAGATTGGTTGGAATTACTGTATCTAAATCTATATAATCAAATTCACTTGATTTTAAAGATTTAAGTATATTTTCAGATAAGTTTTTTGACTTCATTTATTAAATCTTTCTTGGGAATTATTTTGTTGTTCTCACCCTTTACACCCTTTAAATTTTTGATAGTCACTGTATTATCTTTAAATTCATTTTCTCCACAGATTACTGCAACTGGTAATTGGCGTTTGTTTGCATAAGTAAGCTGCTTACCAAGATTTTTTTTGGTATCTAAAAATATTTCTGAATTAATATTGTTTTGTCTTAAAAGATCTAAAATTTCGTAGTAGTTTTTTAAGTATTTTTGATCCATTACACATACTAAAACTGGTTTTTGTTCATCTAATTGAAACTGATCTAATTGCATTAATGCAAACAAAAGCCTATCTACTCCAAAACTTATACCTGTACCTGGAATATCAACTCCTTTAAACCTTGAAATAAGTTTTGCATAAGCTCCACCCGAACAGACACTGCCAATATCTACATCTTTACCTTTATTATTTGTAACTTTAAAATTTAAATTAGTTTCAACGATAAAATCAGAATAATACGCCAAGCCTCTGACAATTGTGAAATTGGTTTTGACTTGATCTAAGTTTGATCCATATCCAAGGACCTCAAAAAAGTCTTCTAATTCCTTGATTCCTTCTTGCGATAGTGAGTTTTTTAAATTTTGTTTCAGTTCATTTAAATCTTTAATTTTTAAATAATCTAATATTTGAGAAACCTGCTTATCATTTAAGTCTGCACCTTTTGTAATAGCACCACTAGTATCTTTTCTTTCCTTTCTTAAAAGGTCCTCTACACCTTTTATTCCAAATCCAGGCTTATCAAGTTTATCAATTGCCCTAATAACTTTTAATTGTTTTTCCTCAGTTATTTGTAATTCATCTAGTAAACCTTGAACTATTTTTCTGTTACTTACATTGATCGTAAACTGATCTTTCTTTAATCCACATTCTAAAAGTGTTGCTGAAATTAAATTACAAAGTTCAGCATTAGCCTGTGATGAACTAACATTTCCTACAATATCAAAATCTGCCTGTAAAAATTCTCTATATCTTCCATTGCCTGCCTTTTCGTTACGAAATACATTTTGAATAGCATATCTTTTATAAATTGAAGGCAACTCTTGATTATTTTGAGCAACAAATCTTGCTAGAGGACTAGATAAGTCATATCGAAGAGTAATACTTTTATCTCCATCTTTAAATGAGAATACATCAGACATAGGATTAGCTTCATCTTCTGCTAGAAAAGATCCTATATTTTCACTTATTTCGAACGATGGTGTTTCGAGTGGTTCAGCACCAAACTTAATAAAATTATTCTCAATTACTGATAACAGTTTTTTTTTGAGAAGAAGTTTCCTGTTCCAACGATCTTCAAATCCTGAGGGCAACCCAGGTATTAATTTATTTTCTTTATTCATTTTTTGGTACCCTGGCTTGGAATTGAACCAAAAACTAAAGTTCCACAAACTTTCGTGATAACCATTTCACCACCAGGGCCTATTATTGTTTTATACTAATTAGAGTTAAATTTAAATTTTAAAATAGTTAAATAGCTAGCTGCAAGCCAGCATGAAAATGATGTCTTTTGTGAGATACTAAAATTTTACTATTTTTAATCATGGAGGTTAAATAGCATTTTAGACTTAAAATGCAAGTATGTATTGTATAGGAATATTCATAGGGTTTACCTACTTTTATTCCTATACAAAATTTTAAATGAAATAAATTTTAAGAAGTTTTCTTTAAATTCACTGCGCTTGGACCTTTGTCTCCATCCTGAATTTCAAATTCTACAGCGTCGTTCTCATTCAAAAAACGAAGTCCTGCTTCACGAACTGCGCTTGCATGAACGAAACAATCTTTTTCTCCGTCTTCTCTTTCTATAAACCCGTAGCCCTTCTTACCGTTGAACCACTTTACTTTTCCTTTTAATGTACTCATACTTTTCTTTTACTCTTTCTTTATTATATTAAACTTAGCTAAACTTCAGCTAGCGGGATAATTATTAGATTTTAAAATTGAATGCAAGCATTTTTGCTGCAAGGTTTTATTTCTAAAATGGTGGCTTCGGCGGGACTCGAACCAGCGACACAAGCCTTTTCAGGGCTCTGCTCTACCAACTGAGCTACGAAGCCATTATTTAAAACCTAAAAATAATTCTTCCTTTTGTCAAATCATAAGGTGTTACTTCCACTGTTACATTATCACCTTGAAGGACTCTAATCCTATTCTTCCTCAACTTTCCAGCTGTGTGAGCTGTAACAATATGATTATTTTCAAGCTTTACTCGGAACATGGCATTAGGTAATAAATCGATTACTTTACCTTTAAATTCCAATAAATCTTGTTTCGACAAATTTTGTTACTCCTTATTTATTCTAGATTTTATACTCAAAGCATGACCTTTTAATTCTTCATACTCAGCGAGATGTGTAGCGTATTCTCCTATTTTCTCAACACCTTTTTTTGAAAGAGTTATAAGGCTAATTTTTTTATAAAATTCACTTAAACTTAACCCTGATGAAAATTTAGCTGATGCATTAGTTGGTAATACATGATTTGTCCCAACAGCATAGTCGCTTAATGCCATAGGAGAATATTTTCCTATACAAATACTTCCCGCATTAACAATTTTATCTTTATACTTTTTATAATTGCCAACATTTATTTCTAAGTGTTCAGGAGCTATCTCATTGATTGCATTAATAATTTGTCTATCATTATATACTTTTAAAATTAGTCCATTACTTTTTATACTTTTAGTAGCAATACTTTGCCTTGGTATCTGTTTTAATTTTAATTCTAAATCTTTTTTAAATTTTTTAATCAAATTTAAATCCTTGGTGATTAATATACACTGTGAATTTGAGTCGTGTTCTGCCTGACCAATCATAGATGTGGTGACTTCATTTAAATTAGTTTTGCTATCTGCTAATATTGTTATTTCAGACGGGCCTGCAATCATTCCTTCAATACCTACATCTCCAAAAACTTGTCTTTTAGCACCAGCAACAAAGATATTACCTGGTCCAACAATTTTATTTACTTTTTGAATATAAGCCAAACTACCTATAGCTTGTGCACCTCCCATTGAATAAATTTCATTAATTCCTAATTTTTTTGCTGCATATAAAACTGCAGGATTTAATTTTCCATTATTTTTTGGATTTGCTAGTACAATTCTTTTTACACCTGCTATTTTTGCTGGAATAGCATTCATCAACAAAGTTGATGGTAAATTTGCTGGAACATAAATGCCGATAGATTGAATTGGTACGTATTTATATTCTATTTTATTATTTAAATTATCTTTATAAAAAATGTCTTTAGTTTTTTGTGCAGTATGAAATTTGAGTATACGTTTATAAGCAAAATCTATAGCTCTTTTAATTGTTGGATCTAAAGATTTAATTGCCTTATTAATTTGCTTAATACCTGGCTTAATTTGACTATTTTTACTAAATTTTTTCTCATATTTTAAAAGACTTTTATTTTTATTGTTCTTAATATCTTTTAAAATTTTAGATATTACTTTATTTTCATTTCTTTTTTCAGACCTTCTTAGATCTAAAAATTTTGTTAAAATATTTAAGTAATTTTTTTTATTACAATTAATTATTTTTATCATTTGCTATTTTTTGATCCTCTAGTGTCACTTCAATTACTTCAGCGGCAAGAGTTATAATTCTATTTTTCGAAAATAACATAGTTATTTCAAAATTCTCCCCTTTCTTAAAAATATCAATTGTTAATAGTTCTAATGTTAGATTAGTGTCATTTTGGTCTATATTCTTAGATTTTGACGAATTAATAAATTCAAATTTGATAATACTATTTATTAATTTATTTTTATTTTCCTCTTCTTTACTAAATCTTGCTATTGAAATTAGGAAAATTTTGTTAGAAGCTAAATATTTAACATCGTCAATATTAACTTTACCCTCAGAGCAGCAAGCTGAAATGATATGAAGATCTTCAGGAGTTTGTGCAATTATCTTTTTTAAATACTGGTTTTCCATCAATTAACACGTCGAATGTTTACCCCGACTTTTCTTAGCTTATTCTCTATATTTTCATATCCTCTATCAAGGTGATAAATTCTGTTAATTGTAGACGAACCTGTAGCAACTATTGCAGCTAAAACTAATGCAACTGAAGCTCTTAAGTCACTAGACATTAATTCAGCAGCTTGAAAGTTAGTATTACCTGAAATAAATGCCTTATTTTTTTTAATTAAAATCTCAGCACCTAATCTTCTTAATTCAGCTACATGCATAAATCTATTTTCGAAAATACTCTCAGTTATTGAACTTTTACCTTTAGCCTTACAAAGTAGAACCATAAACTGAGCTTGTAAATCTGTAGGAAAGTTTGGATATTCTTTAGTAACTAAATTGGTTAAATTTTTGATTTTTTTTGGACCAGATATATGAATTTGTTTTTTGGCTATTTTAATTTTTGCTCCAACTTTTTTTAGTAATGATAATTCTGTTTTTATAATTTTTGGATTAAAATTATTTATTTTTAAATTACCTCCAGTTAAACATGCTGCCACACAAAAAGTTCCTGTTTCTATTCTATCTGACATAACTGAATAACTTGTACTTTCTAAAGATTTAATACCTTCTATCTTCACAGTACGTTTGCCTATAAATTTTATTTTTGCACCACCTGATTTTAAAAAATTTATTAAATCAACTATTTCTGGTTCGATTGCACAGTTTCTAAGAATGGTAATTCCATTTGCTAAACATGCGGCTATAATTGTATTTTCAGTTGCTCCAACACTAATTTTTGAAAATCTAATTTTTGCACCTTTGAGTTTTTCTTTCGTATGTGCGTGGATATAGCCTTTCTTAATATCATATTTCATTCCAAGTTTTTTAAGTGCATTCAAATGATAATTTACAGGTCTTGCACCTATTAGGCAGCCACCAGGCAAAGAAGTAATAGACTTTTGATGTTTGGTAACAAGTGCTCCTAAAACTAATATTCCAGCTCTCATCGTTCTAACAAGTGAATATGATGCAAAAAAATTTTGCTTTTTTTTCTTCGTTATTTTAACAATTTTTCTATTTTTATTAAATTTTATTTCAGAGCCAAGAGATTTTAAAAGATTTATCATTGTATCTATGTCTTTAACACGAGGTAAATTTTTTATTATGACCTCTTTTTCAAATAAGATTGTCGATGCCAAAATTGGTAGGGCAGCATTTTTTGAACCTGAAATTGAAATTTCGCCCTTTATTTTGCAAGGACCTTTAACAATAAATTTGTCCATTTTTATATTTTTGGAAGTGTAACTCCCTTTTGACCTTGGTATTTACCATTTCTATCTGCATATGAAACAGCTGGATCCTCATTGCCCTTAATAAAAACAAATTGAGCAACACCTTCGTTGGCATAAATTTTTGCTGGTAATGGAGTTGTATTAGAAAATTCTAATGTCACATGTCCCTCCCAGCCTGGTTCAAGAGGTGTAACGTTGACAATTATTCCACATCTAGCATATGTGGATTTTCCTAAACAAATAACTAAAACATTTTTAGGTATCTTAAAATATTCTACAGTCCTTGCTAATACGAATGAATTGGGTGGTATTATGCATTCAGATGAGTTTTTAGTAATAAAATTTGAGGATTTAAAGTTTTTTGGATCTACTATTTCCGAATTTACGTTGGTAAAAATTTTAAATTCATCTGAAACTCTCGCATCATAGCCATACGATGATACACCAAATGATATTTTGTCTCCCCTAACTTGTTTATCTTCAAAAGGAGAGATCATATCATTGTCTCTGGCCATTTGTATAATCCACTTATCAGATTGGACCGACATTATTTATTTTTTTTCTTTGTTTTTTTTTGGAATTCTTTTCTTTTTTTTAAATTTTTCCTTAAGGCAAGTTCAAGTTTACTAAAATTATTCTTTTTTGAACTCATTATTTATTTTTTGTCAGGATTTGTAAGATGGTCAAGCGTTATAACCTGATCAAGAGGAATTGTTTTGTCTTCTTCAATTTTTACTGGGCCAGTTTTCACCTGTTTTTTTGCTCTTTTTTCTGCAAGCTTTTTTTCTCTTTTAGCTTTTTTTTCCATGAGCTTTGCATTTTTATTAGCTCCATATGTGTAGTGAATTCCCATAACATTTTCCTCAAATAGATATAACGTATTTTAAAAAAAAATTAAGGCAATAATTTGAAAAAATTAAATTTATACACTAATTTAAGTAAATATTGCCCCTATAGTTAAATGGTATAACACATCCATGGTAAGGATGAGTTTCCAGTTCAATTCTGGATGGGGGCACCATTGTTATTTTGCATAAAATTTTTTTTTTAACAAAAGTCCTATTATAACTAAAATTACAATTCCCAGAATTGGTAAGTAAATATCAGGAGAAAAAATTAATTCTAAAATACTTGGTACCTCAGAATTTTCCTCCAATATCTTACTCAAACCAGCACCGAGAGATGCTCCAACAAATAATTGTGGGGTCATACCAATTATTGATCCTAGAAAGAAATTTTTAACCTTAACATTAAATATTGTCGGTAAAATATTTGAAATGAAAAAAGGAATGCCACCTACAAATCTATAGATTAGAAAAAAAACAAACTCATTCTTTTTAAACTTCTCAGTAAAATTGCTAAAACGAGATGAAAATTTTTCTTCAACCAAATCTTTTAAAAAATAGTTTGCAAAAATATAAAGAAATGTTGCACCAATAGATAATCCAAAAACTACTAGTAAAGTTCCTAACCACTTACCAAAAATAAAACCACCAACTAGAAATACTGGTGATCCAAAGCCTAATAAGAGGACCCAGACTATGGTACCTGTTAAAAAAATAATACTTGATAAAAAAATATTACTATTTTTAATATTCTCTAAAACTTCTCTATTTTCTCTTATTAATTCATAACTTGAGAAATCCTGAAAGGAAAAGTTGTTAAAAAAAATCAATAAAAAAACACATACTATCAAAATGTAGGCAGAGCCTAAAAATAGTTTAATTTTTTTTTCTCTATTCATTGATTTTTAACTTATTAAAAATCACTGTACTTATATATATATATTTGTATAACTACCGAAATTTAACATTAATTTAACAACAATGAAACGTACATATCAACCAAGTAATAGAAAAAGAAAAAAGGCTGTTGGCTTTAGAGCTAAAAAAAAGACAAAGGGTGGAAGAAAAGTATTAAAAAGAAGAAGAGCTAAAGGAAGAAAAAAATTAACAAACGCTTAATGAAAAACAAGATTGTTAGTCTTTCTAAAAATGAGGATTTTAAGTCTATTTTGAGCGGAAAAAAAATTTCTAACAAATACTTAACAATTTTCTTTAAAAAACTTTCTGATAAAAATAATAATAGATTAAATATTAGTTTTGTAGCCAAAAAAAAAATTGGAAATGCAGTAATAAGAAACAGAATTAAAAGAAGACTAAGAAATATTATGAACGAAGCTGTAAAATCAATTAACATTAATTTTAATTACTGTTACTTATTGATTGCAAGGATATCTGTAAGCAAAGATTCTTATGAAAAAATAAAAAACGCGACATTAGAAGACTTTAAAAAAATTAAATGACCAATTTTATTAAATTTTTAATGATCAAGATTATAAGGTTTTATCAAATACTTATATCTCCGTATCTAGGTAATAATTGCAGATATCTTCCAACATGTTCTGATTATTTTATTGAAAACATAAAAGAGAATGGAATTTTAAAAGGAAGTATTAATGGATTTAAAAGAATACTTAGTTGTCATCCGATAAAAATTTTGGGTGGTGGAGAGGGATTTGATCCAGTTAAAAAGAAAAAGTAATTTATGGATACAAAAAATGTAATTGCTGCAATATCTCTGAGTGCAGCAGTAATAATACTTTATAGTCTATTTTTTGCTCCAGCAGTAGTAGACCAAAAAGGTATTTCAAATGACAAAAATATTACCAGTGAAAATTCTTCAACGGATGCACCATCATTAGTTCAGGACGAAGAAACAATTAAAATATCTAGAAATGATGCTTTAAAAGAAAATGAAAGAGTTCTTTTTGAAAATGACAAAATTAGTGGCTCAATTTCATTAATTGGGTCTTCAATAGACGACTTAACTTTTAAAAATTATACAAATACTTTAAATGGAGATGATAATGTAATCTTATTAAATCCTAAACAGTCGAATAATGGATATTATGTGGAAACTGGTTGGGCAACAACTAGTAAAAATATTGACTTACCAAATTCAAAATCTCAATGGAATATTGAGGGGAATAACAAACTTACACCAAATTACCCAGTAAAATTAAGTTGGACTAATAATCAGAATATTAAATTTGTAAAAGAAATAAGTTTAGATAAACAATATCTTTTTAACATCAAACAAACGATAATTAATAATTCGGATAAAACTTATAATTTTTATCCATATGGACAAATTATTAGAAATGTAGCCCCTGATGTAACTAATTTTTATATTTTGCACGAGGGTTTAATTGGAGTTTTTGATGATCAATTAGTTGAGGAAGATTATGATGATATTGAAGAAAAAAAATATTCCAAGAATGCACAATCTGGATGGCTAGGCATAACTGATAAGTATTGGCTTACTAGTCTTATACCCGAAAAAGATAAAAGTTTTAGATCTGATTTTGATTACAAAAATAAGTTCAGAGCAAATTTTATAGAGACTAATGCAACTGAAGTTGGTGCAAACGAGACCAAAAGTAACTCAATTAGGGTAATAATTGCAGCAAAAGAGGTAAACGTTATTGATGGATATGCTGAAAGTGAAAATATTAATAAGTTTGATTTAGCAATAGATTGGGGATGGTTTTACTTCATTGTAAAACCTTTATTCTTTGCAATACAATATTTCTTTAATCTAGCTGGCAATTTTGGAATAGCAATTATAATGATAACCGCTTGCATAAGATTAGCATTTTTTCCACTTGCAAATTACTCATTTAGGTCAATGGCTAAAATGAAAGTTCTTCAGCCAGAAATGACAAGACTAAAAGAGTTGCATAAAGAAGATAAAATGAAACTCCAACAAGAGATGATGGCTTTATACAAAAGAGAAAAAGTTAATCCAATAAGTGGGTGTCTTCCAATTTTTATACAGATACCTTTTTTCTTTGCAATTTATAAAGTTTTGTTTGTAACAATTGAGATGAGGCATCAGCCATTTTTTGGTTGGATAAAAGATTTAAGTGAAAGAGATCCTACATCAATATTTAATCTATTTGGACTAATTCCATGGGATCCCCCCTCTTTTTTACTAATAGGTGTATGGCCATGCTTAATGGGTGTTTCAATGTGGATGCAGCAAAAACTAAATCCAACGCCTCCCGATCCTGTTCAAGCAAAGATATTTATGTTTTTCCCATTATTTTTAACTGTAATATTAGCTCCTTTCCCAG
Organism: uncultured Pelagibacteraceae bacterium; assembly: GCA_902520695.1. Classification (GTDB taxonomy): domain Bacteria; phylum Pseudomonadota; class Alphaproteobacteria; order Pelagibacterales; family Pelagibacteraceae; genus Pelagibacter. The sequence continues at coordinate 75,075 of CABYOT010000004.1, read as the reverse complement.
CAGGACTAGTTATTTACTGGACTATAAATAACATATTAACAATGGCACAACAGTACATAATAATCAAAAGAACGACTGTCAAAACTGTTTAATAGAAATGGAAATAGAAAAAATAGTACCAAAAGATGGTCCTTCCATCGAAGAGGTGAAGAAATATATAGATAAATACAAAAATGAATTAATAGTTATTAAATATGGAGGAAACGTTTTTATTGATAGAAATATTTTTAACAATTTTATTTCTGATATAAGTATTCTAAATAAGTTAGGATTATCAATAATAATAGTCCACGGAGGTGGCCCTAGAATTAAAAGAGAGTTAGAAAAATCAAATATTCAATCAAAATTTATTAGAGGTTTAAGGGTTACGGATGAAAAAATTATAAATATAGTTGAGGATGTCCTTATTGATTTTAATGAGGACATTGTTAATTCTTTAATTGAAAAAGGATCAAATGCAGTCTCGATAAACACAAAAAAAAATAATGTTATTGAAGTTATTCCAGAAGTAGAGGAACTTGGATTTGTTGGAAACCCAAATAAAATAAATACAAATATTATAAAAGATATAATTAAATTAAATTCAGTTCCAATTATATCACCTTTAGGAAAAGGTAAAAATAATCAAACTTATAATATAAATGGTGATACAGCTGCTGGTGCTATAGCTAAATCTTTGAGATGTAGAAGATTATTATTAATGACCAATGTTGAAGGTGTACTTGATAAAGAAAAAAAGCTCATTGAGGAAATTACGTCGTCTGAAATTTTAGAGATGATAAATAATGAAATTATAACAGAGGGGATGATTCCTAAAATTAATACCTGCTTAGATGTAATAATGAATGGAGTTACTGGTGTCGGAATTATTGATGGAAGAAAAAAACATTCAATTCTTTTTGAATTATTCTCAGATAAAGGTGCTGGTACATTAATTAGAAAATGAAAAATATAAAAAATATTTTATTTGATTGTGATGGTGTTCTTTATCAGGATTTAGAAGCTGTATTTGGTCAAGTAAGTAAAAGAATGACACAATACATTTCTGAAAAATTAAAAATTAACTTAGTCGAAGCTAAAAAACTACAAACTGATTACTTTCATAAATATAATACAAGTCTTAATGGATTAATGATACATCATGATATTCCTCCTAAAGATTTTTTACAATTCGTTCATGACATTGACCTATCTTTCATGAAAAAAGATGTTGTTTTAAGAAGTGAAATTGAAAAATTGGATTTAAGAAAATTCGTTTTTACCAATGGAAGTAGTGAACATGTTAGTAATATAACTACAAATTTAGGGATTGATGATCTATTTGAGGATGTATTTGATATAATTGATGCAGAATATAGCCCAAAACCTTCAGCCAAAGCTTTCGATCTGATGGTAAAAAAATTTGATATTGACCCAAAAGAAACAATTTATATTGAAGATATTGCAAAAAACTTGTCAATTGGAAAAGAAAGAGGAGCTACAACTGTTTGGCTAATCAATAATGAATATTGGGGTAAAAAAGAATCTGATAAAGAATATATTGACTATAAAATAGAAAATCTCTCTTTATTTTTAAAAGAAATAAGGTTATTAAAAAACTCGTAAATTATGAGTGTAGAAAATGTAATAAATGAAGCTTGGGAAAAAAGGGATCAAATAAACCCCTCTTCAGATCAATCTTTAAAAGATACTATAAATCAAGTTATTGAAGATTTAGATAGTGGAAAGTCACGAGTTGCTGAAAAAATAAATGGTGAATGGATAACTCATCAACATTTAAAAAAAGCAATCATGTTAAGTTTTAGATTATATCCAATGGAAAATTTGAATGGTCCGTATAGTAGCTGGTATGATAAAGCTCACTTACTAAAGGGTAAGACTGCAGGATGGACAAAAGAAGATCATGAGAAAGCGGGCTTTAGAATGGTGCCAAACTCACCAGTAAGAAAAGGAAGTTTTGTTGGTAAGAATGCAGTTTTAATGCCATGCTATGTTAACATTGGTGCATACATAGACGAAGGAACAATGATTGATACATTTGCAAGAGCAGGAAGCTGTAGCCAAATTGGAAAAAATTGTCATATCTCCGCTGGTTCAGGTGTGGGTGGAGTTTTAGAACCTGCACAAGCTTTACCAACTATTATTGAAGATAATGTTTTTTTAGGTGCAATGTCTGAAGTTGTAGAAGGTGTGATTGTAGGTGAAGGATCCGTGCTGAGTATGGGAATGTATATAGGACAATCTACTAAAATTGTTAATAGGAAGACTGGAGAAATTACTTTTGGAAAAATTCCTCCTTATTCAGTTGTAGTTCCAGGTTCACTTCCTGATAAAAATAGCTCAACTGCACCCTCACTATATTGTGCAGTAATAATTAAACAAGTAGATGAGAAAACAAGATCTAAAACTTCTATTAACGATCTCTTGAGAGAATAGTTTCGATGAAAATTATAAATGAACTTCAATTAGCCAAAGAGCTAATTAGATTTCCAACTGTAACCCCTATAGATGCGGGTATAATGAAATTTTTGGAAAAAAAATTAAAAAAACTTGGATTTAAAACTAAAATTCTGGAGTTTAAAGAGAAAGGAAATGCACCAGTTAAAAATCTATATGCAAGATTAGGGGATAAAAGTCCTAATTTTTGTTATGCGGGACATCTTGATGTTGTTCCTGCTGGAAATTTAAGAGATTGGACAGTAAATCCGTTTAAACCATCAATTAAAAAAGGACATTTAATCGGAAGGGGTGCAAATGATATGAAAAGCTCTATAGCTGCATTTGTGTCAGCTATAAGCGTTTTTGTTGAAAAAAATAGAGGATTTAATGGATCGATAAGTCTTTTAATCACTGGAGATGAGGAAGGTGTCGCCATTAATGGAACCAAAAAAGTTGTAGATTATTTAAAAAAGAAACGAGAGAAAATAGATTTTTGCTTGGTTGGAGAGCCAACTAATCCTAATAAATTAGGTGAAATGATTAAAATTGGTCGTAGAGGGAGTATGAATGGTCGATTAACAGTTACAGGAATTCAAGGACATGTAGCATATCCTCATAGAGCAAATAACCCTTCGACTGCTCTAGTTAGAGTACTTAAAGAACTAAAAGATCTACGATTTGATAAAGGCACAAAGGATTTTCAACCAACAAATCTAGAAATTACAAAAATTAATATAAATAATACTGCAGATAATGTAATTCCAGGTCTTGCGTGTGCTTCGTTTAACATAAGATTTAATAATATGCATACTTCATATTCCATTAAAAAAAAAATTAATAAAATTTTAAAAAAAGTATGTAATAAAACTAAATCTAAATATAAAATTGATTACAGTGTTTCAGGTGAAGCTTTTCTTACAAAGCCTAATAGTACAACATTTATGATACAAAATGTTATTAAAAAAGTTACTAAGATAAAACCTAAACTTTCAACTACTGGAGGTACATCAGATGCAAGGTTCATAAGGAAAATAGCTCCTTGTTTAGAATTTGGCTTAGTAGGAAAAACTATGCATAAAGTTGATGAAGCTGTCTCACTAACTGATTTAAAAAAACTGAGTTTAATATATTCAAATGTGTTAAAAAATTACTTTAAGTGAAGACTGGTCTAATCACTACAGATACATATAAAAACCATAATACTGGAAATGGTCATCCAGAAAAAATTGATAGGGTTACCGCAATAATTGATAACTTTAAAAAAATAGATAACAAAAATCTTATATGGAAAAAACCAAATAAATTTGATGAATTTTTTTTAAGTAAAACCCATTCAATAGAATATATAGATCATGTTAAACAGTCTTTTCCAAAAAAAGGTTTAGTATTTTTAGATGGTGATACAATTGTTTCCCCTGGTAGTAAAGATGCTACTAAAGATGCAGTAGGTTCAATTATTACAGCAATAGATGGAGTACAAAATAAAGAATTTAAGAATGCTTTTTGTGCTGTAAGACCTCCAGGTCATCATGCAGAAAAAAATAAAGCTATGGGATTTTGTATTTATAATAATGTAGCCGTTGGTGCTATTTATCTTATTGAAAAGTATAAATACAAAAAAATTGCAATTATTGATTTTGATGTCCACCATGGTAATGGAACTCAAGATATTTTTTATGATAATGAAAAGGTATTATATGTTTCTACTCACCAATACCCTTATTACCCCGGCTCAGGTTCAAATAAAGAAAATGGAATATTCAATAATGTATTGAATATTCCACTAGAGGCTGGAACAACATCTGAAGTATATTTAAATGCATATGAAAATGTTTTAACTAAAATAAAACATTTTAAACCCGAATTTTTGTTATTTTCTGCGGGTTTTGATGCACATATTAACGACCCGTTAGCGCAAATGGGATTAAGCACAGAGGATTATTATAAAATTACCAAAAGGACTTTGGAGACTTCTAAATCTTTTTGTAATGGTAGAGTCGTTTCAATTCTTGAAGGTGGCTATGATCTTAAAGCCTTACAAGATAGTACTCAAAGGCATGTTGATGCGTTGTTAGAATTTGATTGATAATATTTTTTTAATCAATAAACACAAATACATGAAATTATATAAGATTAAAAAGTCTGATATTGATAAAAAAGGTAAAGGACTATACGCCACAAGAGATATAAAAGAAGGTGAAAAAATAATAGATTATATCGGAAAATTAATTACTAAAAAACAAACTGAGAATTCTGATAAATACGATAATAGTAAACCAATATATTTATTTACAATAAATAAAAGATATGATCTCGATGGAGATTTCCCATGGAATACAGCTGGTCTAATAAATCACTCTTGTGAGAATAACTGTGACTACGATGGCAAGGGGCTTAAAATTTGGGTTAAGGCTATAAAAAATATAAAAAAAGGTGAGGAATTAACTTGTGATTATGGATTTGGTTATGACAAAGATTACAAACAATTTCCTTGTAAATGTAAGTCAAAAAATTGTTGTGGCTACATCGTGAGAGCAGAATCAAGGTGGAGAATTAATAAAAAATTCGCGATGAGTAATAGGAATAATTAATATAAGACTTTTTTCAAAAATAAACCTTCTGCCGGTGCTGGCGGTGCGCATAAATTTCTATTTTTTGATTTGATTACACTTGTAAATTTTTTTAATGTCCACTTTTTTTCACCAATATATTTTAAACAACCAACCATTGATCTAACTTGTTGTTTTAAAAATGATTGAGATCTAAACTCTATTTCAATTTTGTTTTTTGTCTTTTTAATTTTAACTGATTTAATTGATCTAATTGGGCTCTTTGCATTACATCCAGATGCTCTAAAAGTTGAAAAATCATGAGTTCCAATTAACTTTTTTGCTGCTTTTTTCATTTTCTCTAATTCAAGATTTTTAATAACAAACCATCCTCGCTTATTTTGAAGGATCGGTTTACTTAATTGATTGAAAATAACATATTTATAAAGTCTCTCTTTTGCAGAAAAACGTGCGTGAAATCTCATATTTTTTCTTTTTATTTTTAAAATGGCTATTTCGTATTTATTTAAAAAATAATTAATTGATTTTAAAAATTTATTTAAATTTTGGATTTTTTCAGTGACATCAAAATGTGCGGATTGCTCAATTGCATGAACACCAGTATCTGTTCTTCCCGAACCAATAAGTGTAATTTTATCATTTAAAAGATATGAAATTTTTTTTTGAATTAATCCTTGTATAGTTTTGCCTTTTGTTTGTACCTGCCAACCTATGAAAGAAGATCCAACATATTCGATTAGAATTTGATATCTGAACATGTTTAATTCAAATCAGTGCCTTTAGTAATTTGGCTACCACGCAGAAATTCCTTAGTTTTTTGAACTGTTTTACCTTGTCTTTGTATATCAATGATCTTTATTGAATTTTTACCACAACCAATTTCAAAATTATCTGATAAGACATATCCTGATTTTCCACTTAAAATTGATTTTTCTGCTTTTAGTATCTTGTATCTTTCCCCTTTAAATTCAAACCAACCTCCTGGATTAGGATATAGACCATTAATTTTTCCTATTATTTTTAAATTACTGTCCTTCCAATTTATTTTTCCTTCTTCTTTTTTAATTTTTTTTGCATATGTAGATTTGCTATGATCTTGTTCTTTAAAATTTGCTTTGTTATCAAGTATATCATCAATATTTTGTAGTATTTTTTCAGATGCTAGATTACTTAATCTTTGCGATAAATCCTCACTATTTTCATTTTCTAAAATATTTATAGAATATTGATTGCAGACGGGACCAGAGTCTAAACCCTCATCAATTTTCATAATAGAAATGCCTGTTGATGTTTCATTGTTCATAATAGCTCTTTGAATGGGAGCTGCACCTCGTAATTTTGGTAAAAGCGAATAATGAATATTTATCCATCCATATTTTGGAATTTTTAAAATATCTTTTTTAAGAATCTGCCCGTAAGCAACAACGATACCTAAACTTATATTTTGTTTATTAAGAAAGTTTTTTTCTTCAATATTATTTAATACAATTGGAGTTCTAACAGGTATGTTTAATATTTCGGCCATTATATGAACAGGTGACTTATTTAATCTGTGACCTCTATTTGATACTACAGGTGGTTGAGTATAAACAACCTCAATATCAAAACCATTTTGATACAATGATTTGAGTATTTGCCCTGAAATGGTGGGGGTACCCATAAAAGCAATTTTTTTGCTCATTAAACAATAATTCTATCAGGGGGATTTTTTCTTTTTGATAATTTTTTAACAATCATTGTTTTTTTCAATTTTGATAAGTAGTCTATAAACAAAATTCCTTCAAGATGATCCATTTCATGTTGTATACAAGTTGCAAGGAGCCCATCGGCTTCTAAAATTTTATTCTCCCCATTATAATTTAAATATTCAACCTCACAATATTTAGGTCTGTCAACCTCTGCAAAATAATTAGGGACAGATAAACATCCCTCTTCATAAGTTGTTTTTTCTTTGTCTTTGTTTTTAATTGTAGGATTTACAAAATACATTGGATTTTTCTTTCCATCTTTTGAAATATCCATCACTATAATCCTTTTTGGAATACCAATTTGAATTGCTGCTAAACCAATACCATTAGCTGCATACATTGTTTCCAACATATCATCCATTAACTTTCTTTCTTCATTACCCACTGTTTGTACTGGTATAGAGACTTGTCTTAAAATCTCGTTAGGTTCAGTTATAATTGTTTTTATTGTCATGATTAATTTAAGTATTTTAAACTTTAAATGGAAGAATTTCCAACAATAGTTCGTTTCTCAAGCTAATTAATTTTGTTCTATTCATAATTTCAATTATAAAATTTAATGACTCACTATTTAATTCATTCAATTCTTTTTCACCAATAATCTCAACTAATTTTAGTAGTATCATGCCAGATTCCTTATTCTCAATCATTTTGTCAATTTCTGAATTTAATTCAGATTTGTATTGAGAAAGTTCGTCAATTTGATCTATTTGAATTCCATCTGATTTCAATGATTGTAGTAATACAACATCTTTAAAGTTGAAAGAGTAATTTTTATCTTTTTTCATCTTTGATAACAAATTGTCAGTTAATTTTTGTGTTTTAGGTAAACTTTGCTTATTCAAAAAATAATTTAATACTTTTGATTGATGAAAAACTTCATTATTAAACTTAATTTTATTTTTTCTTTTTTCTTCAGTAATTAAATTAGTTTGGTAGAAGTCAGAAAACTTTAAAGGAATTTCTTTTTTATCCATTTTTTTTAACAACTTAGATAATTCATCGTCAAATGATTTTTTAAAATTGGAGTTTTCAAAGGAATTATTCAATTTTGATAATAATGAAAGTTTTTTTTCAAGATTATCTGTTAGTAAAAACCTCTGATACATCAGAGCTCTTCCTTCATAATCTGGTAAGTTTTTTAATACGTCTTCATAATTAATAAGGTCATCAATCTCAAATTGGAATTTTTTGTACAAATTCAATAAATCTTTTTCTTCAAAAATACCTTCACTTGTTGCTTTCTCTAGAAACTTAACCTGATCAATATCACTGAGATTAAAATCATTTAAATTTTTAAGTAAATTCGAGCTAGACAAATATTTCCAAATAAATTCATCAGACTCTACGGATGGATAATATAAAAAATTCTTATCTGTTTTATGAGATAAGTGAAAATAAAGAACATTTTCATCAGACAATATAAAGTTATTATCCTCATATCCCATCAATACTTCAAACTTTTTTACAAAAAAGTCATTTAAAGAATCTAGCTCAGAGTTAAGATCGAACAACAACTGAGCCTCATCTTTTTTATCCTGAGTTATTAAACAATAAATTTTGAAATATGTTAAATATTCATCAGTTATTAAATTCAAACTATCAATAGCAGAGCATGAATTTTCTATTTTGTTTAATGACAAGTAGTAATCAGCTACGTGTTTTATGAGTCTTTCTTTATCTTTTATTGATGAATTTTTTTGTATAAATTCTTCAACTAAATCAAAATCTTTTTTTTTAATTAGGTGGTCAAGTGTAAAACTTTCGAATTCGTTTAATGAAAAATTTTGATTTGGAACATAAGAGTTTGTTAACAATGCTACATCCATTAACCTTTCAGAGAATCTTGATAAATTTTTAGACTGTATTTTTTCTAGTAACTTTTTAATTTTTATTCCATCAGTTTTTGACCACATATCTAAGTTTAAATCATTGTCATCAGGGTCAAATAATCCAGCCAATAAAATATTAGAATTGTCTAAATTTTGATCTACTACAATATTCTCATCAGAAAGCTTTACTTTAACGCCTTCAAGCTGGTCTATATTAATAGATGTGTCTTCATTATTTTTTGACTCAGTATTTTTAATCTCTTTTTTTTCTATTTCTGACCAAATTTCTTTAACTTCCTGAGCCTGGGCAGATAGAACAAACAAAAAAAAAGAAGTAGAAATTAAAATCTTACTTAATTGTTTTGAAATTTTCATTTGGTAAAATTTTTTCAATTTGTTTATCTGGGGCAGGCAAATTAATCTGGTTAATCACAATAATGCCAAATACAATTATGAAAATAGCTATTATAATTTTTAAAATTGCTCCTAAGCTTAAAATTTTGTCTTTTCTTGTATTTTTTGTAAATTGCATATAATTTAATAATTTCAAAATAAGACATATTTGTGTTTTTTCAATATAGAAACTCATGAAATCAAATAAAAATATTGTATTAATTGGAATGATGGGATCTGGAAAATCATCAATTGGCAAAATTCTATCAAAAAAATTAAACTTAACATTTATTGATATTGATCAAAAAATTGAAGAAACTGAGGATTCTAAAATATCAGAAATTTTTAATAAATTTGGAGAGAATTATTTTCGTAAGATTGAAGAAAAAATATCTTTAAAATTTCTTAGTTCAGAAAATTCTGTAATATCTTTAGGTGGAGGAGGTTTTATAAATTCCTCAATAAGGAAAATGTGTAAGAAAAATTGTTTATCTTTTTGGTTAGATTGGAAAAATGAAACAATAATAAAAAGAATATATAAGAGCAAGAAAAGACCATTGGCAATAAATCTTACTAAGAGTCAAATTAATAATTTAATCAAAGAAAGATCAAAATTCTATAGCTTGTCGAGTCACAGGATTAATTGTGATAAATTAGACAAAGCTGAAATTATAAATAAGATATTAGATATTTATGAATACAAATAAAATTTCAATTAAAACAAGCACTAAGAACTACTCAATTATAATTGGAAGAGATTTAATAGGTAAAATTGATAAAATTTTAAAAGTTAATAGTCTAAAATTTGATAAATGTTTAATTGTTGTAGACAAAAATATTCCTAACAAATTTAAAAGACTTTTATACAAAAAGTTAAAAACAAATAAAATTTTTAAAATAGAAATAACGGCATCAGAAAAAAACAAAAATTATCGAACAATTGAAAAAATTCATACAGTTTTATTTGAAAATAGATTCAATAGAGAGGATTGTGTTATTTCTTTTGGTGGAGGGATTATTGGAGATATAGTTGGATTCGCATCTAGTACATTTAAAAGAGGCATGAAATTTGTAAATATTCCCTCAACTTTACTGTCTCAAGTGGACTCATCAATAGGAGGCAAAACAGGTGTAAATAATAAATTTGGAAAAAATTTAATTGGAAGTTTTTATCAACCTGATTTAGTTATTTCTGATATGAATATTTTAGCTTCTTTACCAGAAAGAGAAATTATTTGTGGATATGCTGAAATATTAAAAAGTAGTATTATTGATAATTTTAATAATTTTCTCTATTTAGACAAAAATTTAAAAAAAATTTTAAAATTAAAGTCACCTTTCATTGAAAGATCCATAATTAAAAGCTGTAATTTAAAAAAAAAAGTTGTGGAAAAAGATGAGAACGAGAAAAACTACAGAAAGGTATTAAATTTAGGCCATACCTTTGCTCATTCTTATGAATCTACTTTAGGTTTTTCTAAAAAATTAAATCATGGAGAAGCTGTAATTTTAGGTATTAAAAATGCTGTAGAATTCAGTTTTAAAAAAAGAATTTTATCAAAACAAAAATTTAATATTATCTTAAATCATATTAATAAAATTGAGATGGAACCAAAAATTGAAAAATTGTTTAAAAAAAAACATGTATCTAAAATTATTAATTATATGAGAAGTGATAAGAAAAATAATTCAAATAACATTAACCTAATTTTAATAAAGGATTTCGGAAAGATAATAGTTGACTTTCAGATCAGTCCCTTAAATTTAAAAAAATACATTTCTAGCAGTTTAAAGTAATTTGATTTGTAATGAATGAATATAATTTTTTAATTCATTGTCTAAAATTTTATAAATAAATCTTGTTGAGTATAACTTACTTTTATTCTTTAACTCATCAGACTTAATCGAAAGAACAATATGAAATTTTCCATTTTCATTAGATTTATGATTTTTGTGAAGAAAAGACTTGTCCTCTATATAAACTTTTGAAATACAATCCTGCGACAAAATTTTTTTTTCTACAGTTTCAATTAGTTGATTAATATTCATTTTATAAAGTATTATATACCATGAAAAATATTTGTGATTGGAATAATTGTACAGAGGAAGGTCTTTTTAAAGCACCTAAAGAAAGGGATAACAGTAAAGATTATAGATTACTATGTTTAAACCATGTTAAAGAATTTAATAAAAGTTGGAATTATTTTACAGGTATGAGCGACCAACAAATAGTTGATTTTTTAAGGTCTGATATGACTTGGCACAAACCAACACAAAGTTTTAGCTCATCAGATAATTTTTTTAAAGTTCTTTGGAGCAATGCTTTGAAAGATGAGATGGATAAATTTAAATTTAATAATGATTTTAATAATATGAATAAATTTAAATTTAATAACAATGATTTAAAAGCCTTTAATATATTAGGGATTAGCGTTGGATTAAAATGGGAAAAAGTTCAGGAAAAATTTAAAAAGCTTGTCAAAAAATTTCACCCTGATATGAATTCTGGTAATAAAAAATTTGAAGACAAGCTTAAAGTTATAACTTTAGCTTACACTCAATTAAAAAATACATATAAGGATAAAATTGACACCAAATATTAACCATACCCCTGACATTAAGTTATCTATTAAGCAAACTTTTGGTATTGAAAGTGACATGGAAGTTGATGCATTTTCAAAATCAAGTGAGTATGTCCCAGAAATCGATAAAACTTATAAGTTCGATAAAGATACTACATTAGCTATTTTGTCAGGATTTTCTTTTAACAAAAGAGTTTTAATTCAAGGATACCATGGAACTGGAAAATCAACTCACATCGAACAAATTGCTGCAAGGCTAAACTGGCCTTGTATAAGAATTAATCTCGATAGTCATGTTAGTAGGATTGACTTAATAGGTAAAGATTCAATCGTAATCAAAGATGGTAAACAGGTAACTGAATTTAAAGAAGGAATACTACCTTGGTCAATTCAAAATCCTGTAGCCTTAGTTTTTGATGAATATGACGCTGGAAGACCAGATGTAATGTTCGTTATTCAGAGAGTACTCGAGTCTGAAGGTAGTTTTACCTTATTAGATAAAAATAAAGTTATTAAACAAAATAAATTTTTTAGGCTTTTTGCAACAACAAATACTGTGGGACTAGGTGATACAACCGGATTATATCATGGAACTCAACAAATTAATCAGGGACAAATGGATAGATGGAATATTGTATCTACATTAAACTATCTTAGTTTAGATAAAGAAATGGAAATTATATTAAGTAAGAACAAAAATTTAAATAATCCTAAAGGTAAAGAACAAGTTTCAAATATGATAAAAGTAGCTTCACTTACAAGAAAAGGTTTTATGGCAGGAGATATATCTACAGTAATGAGTCCCAGAACAGTTTTACATTGGGCAGAAAATTCTGAAATTTTTAAAGATATTGGATATGCATTTAGAGTGACATTTTTAAACAAATGTGATGATGCTGAGAAAAATACTATTGCTGAATATTATCAAAGATGTTTTGGAGATGAACTACCGGAGTCAATGATCAATATTCAAATTTGATGAACAAAGAAGATAGTATTAAAGAAAAATTCAAACAAGCCCTTCAATCAACATATAAAGTGATTTCTGATGACTATAAAATTGTTAAAAATAGAAAAAATGATGAAACAATTTACAATATTGGAGAAATTGACAATATTAATGATAAAAATCAATTTATAAAACTAAGGGCTGAAACAGATTCTGAGGCGTTAAAAAGAAGATTTTCAAACAGAAAATTATTAGATAAAAATAATCCACAAAATCCCTCGTGCAGAACTCTCTACCAACTTGCAGAAAAGGTAAGATATGAATTACTTGGTGCAGAGATGCTAAAAGGAATTTCCAAGAATTTTAAAGAAAATTATAAAAGTAGACTTCGACATCTTAAACAGGAAAAAATAACAAAAAAAGAAGATACAAATATTGTTGATGCTTTTGAAATTTATATGACAAATAAATTTTTCAATGTCGAATTATATCCGGAAAATATAGAAATTCTTAAATTTTGGGAGAAAGATTTTAATAAGTCAATTGACCAACACTTTGAGTTTTTAAATCAAAATCTAGAAAATCAAGAAGTGTATAATGCCAAATTTTCTGAAATTTTAGAAAGTATGGATATATTTAAGAATGATGACACAACTGAAAAAGAAAATGAAGAAAATGATGATACACAAGATCAAAATAATTCTAATGATGAAGATAAAGATAATAATGACTCTAGTAAAGCAAGTGAAGATGAAAATATAAGCCAAGGGATGGATAGCGAGGATAATGTAAATGAGTTTAGACTTGAAGATCAGCTTGGTAGTGAAAATAACGAAGACGCCGAGTCCGAAAATGTTATACAAAAAAAAAATTTAAGTGTGAGTGATAAAGAATATAAAATATTTACTACTGAATTTGATGAAATTGCAAAAGCAGAAAGTCTAGATACAGCTGAGGAAATTCAAAAACTCAGAAAAAATCTAGACCAACAGCTTACTAGTTTTCAAGATTTAATTACAAAGTTAGCAAATAAATTACAAAGACAATTGATGGCAAAACAAAACCGATCATGGGAATTTGATCTCGAAGAGGGATTGTTAGATAGTTCAAAATTACCAAGAATTATCATTGATCCATATAATTCTTTATCATTTAAAAAGGAAAAGGATTTAGACTTTAAAGATACAATTGTGACACTTTTAATTGACAACTCTGGATCAATGAGAGGTAGACCAATAACAATTGCAGCAATATGTGCAGATATTTTATCCAGAACCTTAGAAAGATGCTCGGTTAAAGTTGAAATACTGGGTTTTACGACGAAAAATTGGAAAGGTGGTAAAAGTCGCCAGGAGTGGAATAGATTAGGTAAAACGAAAAATCCTGGAAGACTTAATGATTTAAGACACATAATTTACAAAGGAGCAGATTCTCATTGGAGACAATCAAAAAAGAATTTGGGATTGATGCTTAAAGAGGGTTTGCTAAAAGAAAACATTGATGGCGAAGCTATAACATGGGCATTTAATAGATTAAAAAAAAGAAAAGAGGAAAGAAAAATCCTTATGGTTATTTCAGATGGAGCACCAGTAGACGACTCAACATTGTCAGTTAATTCAGGAGATTTTTTAGAAAAAAATTTAAAAAAAATTGTAAAATTTATTGAAAATAAAAGTGAAGTAGAAATATTAGCTATAGGAATTGGTCACGATGTATCTCGATATTATAAAAAAGCAATCAAAATTTCTGATGTACAAGAGCTTGGGGATGTAATGATAGATCAATTAAGTGGACTATTTGAAAATAAAAAACTTCACTAAAGACTAATTAAATCTTTATTAGACCACTCTATTTTAATTTCTGCACCACCTCTGGTCTCTGAATTCCTAATTAAGAGTTTTGCCTTATTTTTTTCTAACAAAGTTTTACCAATAAATATTCCCAAACCCAATCCTGCTCTTGATTTATTTTTAGATTGCAATGATTTTATATAAGGATCCCCAATTTTGGTTAATATGTCTTTGGGAAATCCTGAACCATCATCTTCGACCGATATCGAAGAGTTTTCGCTGTCACTCGTTATTGAAATATAAATATTTTTTTTTGCAAACTTATTTGCATTTCCAATAAAATTTCTTATGCCGTAAATAACTTCAATTAATTTTGAAATTTCGAATGAATTATAATTCTGCTCAGTATTTATAATAAATTTTTTATCTGATATTTCTTCAAAAGAATTCACAATTTCTTTCACATAGTTATGCAGAGTGATATCCTTGTCTATAAAGTCATCTTCAACTACAGGATTTAAAGACAATTTTTTTAATATTACATTGCATCTATCAACTTGGCTTAAAAGTAATTCAACATCTTTTTTTAATTCTTTATTATTTTTAAAATTGTCATACAAATCTTGAGAAATAATTTTAATTGTAGAAAGCGGTGTACCTAAAGAATGAGCAGCCGCTGCAGCTTGTCCACCCAATGAAACTAATTCGTTCTCTTTAGAAATAACTTCTTGAATTTTATCTAATGCATCTTTTCTGACTTTTGACTCATTTCCAAACGTTAAAGCAAAAAAACTTAGGAAAATAAGTGCAATAATTAAGGCTAAAGGTACTGAATAATAATAGTAATTACTAAAAATATATTCATTTAATGGTGAAGGTAATTCTTGATGATAGAAAGTAAGAAGAATAATAGAAGATATTGTCAAAATTATTAGTAAAATGTTTGTTTTAATGCTTAAGCTATTTGAGGCAAATATACTTGGTATTATTAAGAATATTGAGAATGGATTTATGGTACCACCTGTTAAATAAAGCAAAAAACTTAATTGTATAATATCAAGGGTAAGAAAGGTTAAAGATATTTTTTCTTGAAGCTGATTTTTTTTAAAAAAATAAAATAGGAATATGTTACTTAAAGCACCTAAGAAAACTATAATATTTGCTAGTAAAAAATTGAATTCAAATTTAAATAAGAATGCAACAGCATTTATAGTAATAAATTGTCCTATTACACCTATCCACCTTAAATTGACATATGTAATTTTATTTAAGTGCGATGATTTGGAATTGCTACTTAACTCCATTAATTAAATATCTAAATTAATAACATTTATAGCATTATCTACAATAAAATCTTTTCTAGAAGCAACATCGTTACCCATTAATGTTTGTATAAGATTTTGATCTTTTTGAAGATTTTTTGAATATTGAACTTGAAGTAAATTTCTAGTCTCTGGATTTAATGTAGTATTCCATAATTCTTCTGGATTCATTTCTCCAAGTCCTTTAAACCTTTGAATATTCAATTTAGATTTCTCTAATTGTATCATTCTATCAAATTCTTTTGAGTTTTTTTTAACTTTTTTTATATCATTAGAATTTTTGATTATATAATTTTCAAGATCTTTCTCATCTTTTATATAAATACCTTTAGAACCTTTATTAATTTTGAAAAGAGGTGGTTGGGCTAAATATACATGACCTTGTTCTATTAATTTATTAAATGGAATATTATTAAAGAAAGTTAAAAGTAGTGCTCGGATATGTGAGCCATCAACATCTGCATCAGTCATGATTATAATTTTTCCGTATCTTAAATCTTCTAAATCTATTTCCTCTGTTTTAGGATCCAATCCAAGAGCATTTATCAATGTAACAATTTCATTTGAAGAAATCATCTTTGATAATGATTTTGTTCTTAGTTCACTTTGATTTCCATTTTTTTTAGACCCATTCATCTCTGTATATGTATTTAAAATTTTTCCTCTCAATGGTAGTACTGCTTGATACTCTCTATTTCTTCCCTGTTTAGCTGACCCTCCAGCTGAATCTCCCTCGACAATAAATAATTCTGTACCTTCTTGTTTAGAGTTTTGACAATCTGCCAATTTTCCAGGTAGTCCAGTGAGCTCTAAAGCACCTTTTCTTCTAACGTTTTCTCTTGCTCTTTTGGCAACATCTCTTGCTACGGCAGCCTGAATTATTTTTGTTAAAATTATTTTTGATACAGATGGGTTTTGGTCAAACCAAATTGACAATTTTTCATTAACTATGCCTTCAACAATATTTCTTACTTCTGAGGAAACTAATTTGTCTTTTGTTTGAGAAGAAAATTTAGGATCTGGGATTTTTACAGAAAGAACACATGTCAAACCTTCTTTAACATCGTCTCCAGACAGTAAAACTTTACTTTTTTTTAATAAATTTTGCTCAGACGCATATTTATTTACAACTCTTGTTAACGCGCTTCTAAATCCTAAAAGATGAGTTCCTCCATCTTTTTGATAAATATTATTAGTATAGGGATAAACATCTTCATGATATCCTGCATTCCATTTTAATGAACATTGAACATTGACATTACTTTTAATTCCTTCGATATAAATAGGCTTTCTAAACAAATCATTATCATTCTTATTTTTTAATTTTTCTCTTTTTTCATCTAAAAATTCAACAAACTCGTTTATGCCACCCTCAAATTTAAATTCTTGAGTCTTTATTTTTTTTTGGGTTAGATCATTAAGTGTGATTTTAATTCCTTTATTTAAAAAAGCCAATTCACGCATTCTTTTTTGAATAATTGAAAAACTAAATTTTGTAGATGAGAAAATATCTTTTGAAGGTAAAAAATTGATTTTTGTACCAGTATTCTTTGACTTACCTGTTACTTTTAGTGGAGTTTTAGTTTCTCCATTCATAAACTCGACAAAATGTTTTTTTCCATCTCTTTCAACATATAATTCTAGTTTTTGTGAAAGAGCATTGACTACAGAAACTCCAACACCATGTAGACCTCCTGAAACTTTATAGGAATCGTGATCGAATTTACCACCAGCATGTAGTTGAGTCATTATGACTTCTGCCGCTGATTTTTTTTCTTCTTTGTGAAAGTCAACTGGTATACCTCGACCATCATCTTGAACTGTGATTGATCCATCCGAATTTATACTCACTTCAATTTTTTTACAATGACCTGCTAACGCCTCATCAACAGAATTATCTACAACTTCATAGACCATATGATGTAAACCAGTTCCATCATCTGTGTCACCAATATACATACCAGGTCTTTTTCTTACTGCCTCAAGACCTTTTAAAACTTTAATAGAGTCTGCTTGATAAGTATTAGTATTATTATTTGTCATTAATTTTTATAAGGAATTAGTCTTTTATACCATTTTTGAAATTTTTAATAAAATCTCTTATAACTTTAAGCTTAAATTAGTAAGCAACATCAACGATAATATCAGATTTTTTAAAAAAATTTTCTATTATTAGAATTTTTTGAATAAAAGCCATTTTTGGTTGAAAATTTATGGCGGAGAGAATGGGATTCGAACCCATGATAGAGTTTCCCCTATACACGCTTTCCAAGCGTGCGCCTTCAACCTCTCGGCCACCTCTCCATTTATTTCTCTTTAGATATCTTAAGCACACCTATAAATGCCTCTTGTGGGATCTCAACTTTTCCAAATTGTTTTGCCCTTGCTTTACCTTTTTTTTGTTTTTCAAGTAATTTTCTTTTTCTGTCTGTAGCTCCACCACCATGAATTTTTGTTAAAACATCCTTTTTAAAACCTTTAATTGTTTCTCTTGCAATAATCTTTCCGCCTATTGCCGCTTGAACTGGTATCATAAAATTATGCCTTGGAATTAGGTCTTTTAATTTTTCACAAACCTCTCTACCAGTTTTTTGAGCAAAATCTTTATGTATCATCATAGCTAAAGCATCTACTGGCTCTGTATTTACAAGAATACCCATCTTAACAAGATCCCCTTCTCTATGACCAATTATTTCATAATCAAAACTTGCATATCCACTTGTCATAGATTTTAATCTATCATTAAAATCAAATACTACTTCATTTAAAGGTAATTCATAATTAACAACAGCTCTGTTTCCTGAGTAACTCAAGTTTGTTTGAACCCCTCTTTTATCCTGACATATTTTTATTATAGGTCCTAAGTACTGATCTGGTGTAATAATAGTTGCTTTAATCCATGGTTCTTCAATAAATTTTATCAAAGTTGGATCTGGTAAACTTGATGGATTTTGTAAATCTTTTATCTCTCCATTGTTCATATGAATCTTATATACTACACCTGGGGTTGTAGTTAATAAGTTAATATCAAATTCCCTTTCTAATCTCTCGGTAACAATTTCTAAATGTAACAAACCTAAAAAACCACATCTAAAACCCAACCCTAAAGCTGAAGAGGACTCGGGCTCAAAAGAAAAACTAGAATCATTTAATTTTAGTTTAGCTAACCCATCTTTTAATTTTTGATACTCAGAGCTATCAACAGGAAATAATCCACAAAAAACTACTGGTTTACTTGGCTTAAAACCAGGTAATGACTCTGATAATGGCTTAGCAGCATCACAAATAGTATCTCCAACTCTTGTTTCTGATAAAACTTTTATTCCAGTTGTTATAAATCCAATTTCCCCTGAGTTTAGTTCGTCTATATCTTTTGGTTTAGGTGTAAATACTCCAACTTTTTCAACAAAATACTCTTGATTAGTAGACATCATTTTAATTTTCATATTATTTTTAATTTTCCCATCAATTACTCTTACTAAAATCACTACTCCTAAGTATGTGTCATACCAACTATCTACTAATAAACACTTAAGTTTTTTATCTTTTTCACCTTTTGGTCCTGGTAAAGTTTGAATAATTTGTTCCAAAATTTCATCAATCCCTTCACCTGTTTTACCAGAACAAGGTACAGCATTGGCAGTATCTATACCTATCACATCTTCTATTTGTTTATTTGTTCTATCTATGTCAGAAGCTGGTAAATCAATTTTATTTAAAACTGGAATTATTTCATGATTTATATCTAGTGCTTGATAAACATTTGCTAAAGTTTGAGCCTCTACACCTTGAGTACTATCTACAATTAATATCGAACCCTCGCAAGCATATAAAGATCTACTAACTTCGTAACTAAAATCAACATGGCCTGGGGTATCTATAATATTTAAAATATAATTTTTTCCCTCTTTGGATTTATAATTTAATTTTACTGTTTGAGCTTTTATTGTTATTCCTCTCTCTCTTTCAATATCCATTGAGTCTAAAACCTGTGACTTCATTTCTCTATCTGTCAAACCACCACATCTATGTATAATTCTATCAGCAATGGTTGACTTGCCGTGATCGATATGGGCAATGATTGCAAAATTTCTTATGTTATCAATTTCTGTAGACATTTAAGATCTAATTTTTGCCCCAGACTTAGTTTCAACAGTTGAAATAATTAATTTATTAATTTTTTCAAGATCACTCTCCTCTAGAGTTTTTTCAGATGATTGAATTATAACGTTTATAGCTATTGACTTTTTATCGTCCGGAATATTTTCACCTTCATAAATATCAAAGATTTTAATTGACCTTATTAAATTTTGATCAATTGATGATATAATTTCAATCAAATCCTGTGCTTTAAAATTTTTATCTACAATAAAGGCAAAGTCTCGTTCTGATTTTTGATAGTCAGAGTACTCGAAATTAGGTTTTTGATCTTTGAGTTTAATTTTATTTTCTTTTAAATTATCCAGATAAATCTCAAAACCTACTAGACTTTCAGTTTTTATATCAAGTTTTTTAACAATGTTTGGATGTATGTCTCCAAAATAAGCAACAGGCTCAATATCATCCTTATCAAGATATACAGAGCCAGCTTTGCCTGGGTGATAATATGAGGGAGATTTATCTCTGATAAAGAAACTTTTCCTATCATATCCAGCTTCGACTAATGTCTGTATAACATCCTTTTTTACATCAAAGACATCAACTGGTCTTTCTTTTTCGTTCCAATTTAATCTTGATACTTTTCCTGATTTTATTGCTCCGATTACTGTCAATTGCTCACCGGGCTTACTATCCTTAAAAATTGGTCCAATTTCAAAGAGCGAAATATCTTTAAATCCTCTATCTAAATTTTTCTTCAAATAAAAAGTCAAATTTGTGAAAATCGAATTTCGTAAAACATCTAAGTCTGAACTTATTGGATTTACTATTTTAATTTCTTTTAGATTTTCTTTAAAAAGATTGTTTATTTTCGAGTCTGTAAATGACCAAGTTACAGTCTCAAAATAGCCTTTTGATGCTACAGATCGTTGTAGAAAGTGAAAGAGTTTTTGTTGTTTGTTTAAAGTATCTTTTATTTTAGTTTTTTCAGGCTCTAAAGTTTCTATGTTATTATATCCTTTTATTCTTACTATTTCCTCAACTATATCAATTGGTTGAGTTATATCAGGTCTCCAAGTAGGTATTTTTAAATCTAATTCTAATTTCTTCCTAGAAACCTCAAATCCTAGATCAGTTAAAATTTTAATAATTTCATTATCTTTAATTTTAAAACCAGTTATTTTTTCAAATAAAGAGAAGTTAAATTTAATTTTGTTTTTGTCGTACTTATCAGTTTTTTGAATATCAAAATTACTAATTTTGCCCCCACAAATCTGAGATATTAATTCAGAAGCTTTTGACAAACCTAATTCGATGGATTGAGGATCAATCCCTCTTTCAAATCTGAATTTTGCATCAGTATCAATATTTAATATTTTTGAAGTTTTTCTAATTGATCTAGGAATAAAATACGCAGACTCTAATAAAATATTTTTAGTATTAATTTCAGTTCCAGAACGTGTACCTCCAATTACTCCTCCTAAGCCTAAAACTCCAGATTTATCAGAAATAACACACATATCATCTCCTAATTTATAATGTTTGTTATCAAGGGCTTCAAAAGTTTCACCCTTTTTTGAATTTCTTACTATAATTTCTTTGTCAATTTTATCTGCATCATATGCATGAAGTGGTCTATTTAAGTCAAACATTACATAATTTGTAATATCAACAATTGCTGAAATTGGTTTTTGGCCTAGTGAAATAATTTTTTCTTTCAGCCATTTTGGACTTTCTTTATTTGTAACACCTGTGATTAAGCAACTACCGAATACCGTACAGCCTTGATTTTCCTCTTTTTTAATTGAAACTTTAATTTTTTGAGATCCATTTTTTTTAATATTTTTGTTAGAAATATTTTTTAATTTACCGGCTCCAGCAGCTGCAAGATCTCTAGCTACACCTCTTACCCCCAAGCAATCAGGACGATTAGGTGTAATTGATAAATCTACAACTTTCTCGTTTTTGTTTTTAAAAAAATTTTCGCCTATTTTATCAGAGTACTGAGTTGTTTTTAGTTCTATTATTCCTTCACTTTCATCTGACAAATTTAATTCAGATTCAGAGCATAGCATTCCATAGGAAGTAATTCCTCTAATCTTACTGATTGTAAGTTTCATATTATTTTTTGGAATTATTGAACCTGGAACTGCGTATACAGTTAAAAGATCTTTTTTAGCATTTGGTGCTCCACATACTACTTTAACATTATTTTCCTGGCCAATATCAACATCACATACTCGAAGTCTATCTGCATTTGGGTGTTGTTCAGCATTAATTATTTTTGCTACTTTAAAATTGTCTAAATCAGAATTTAAATTTTCAAATCTTTCAACTTCAAGACCAATATCTGTTAATTTTTCAATTAATCCATTATCTTGTATTTTTGTGTCGAGATGTTCTTTTAACCAACCTATTGTAAATTTCATCTACTTAGGCCTCTGTAATTTGATGGAACATCCAATGGGTCAAAACCAAAATGATTAAGCCACCTATAGTCAGTCTCAAAAAAAGCTCTTAAATCATTGATTCCATACTTAAGCATTCCAAGTCTATCTATTCCAATACCAAAAGCATAACCTTGGTATTTATCTGGATTTACTTTTACATTTTTAAGCACATTAGGATGTACCATGCCACAACCTAGAATTTCTAACCACTTATCTCCCTCACCAATAACTATTTTTCCATTTTTTATTTCATAACCAATATCTACCTCTGCAGATGGCTCAGTAAAAGGAAAGTGGCTTGGTCTAAATCTCATTTTGATTTTGTCTACTTCAAAAAATGATTTTATAAAATAGTTTAAGCATCCTTTTAGATGGCCCATGTTAATATCTTTATCAATGTGAAGTCCCTCAACTTGATGAAACATAGGGGAATGAGTTTGGTCACTATCAGATCTATATGTTCTGCCTGGAGCTATAATTTTAAATGGAGGTTTTCCATTTAACATAGTTCTAACCTGCACTGGCGACGTATGAGTTCTTAATAATAATTCCTTATTTTTGTCTAAATAAAAAGTATCATGCATATCTCTCGCTGGATGATTATCAGGTGTATTTAATGCTGTAAAATTATAGTGCTCATTCTCTATATCTGGCCCTTCCTCAACACTAAATCCAATTTCTGAAAATATTGATGATATTTCGTCAATTACTTGTGAAACAGGATGTATTTTTCCTCTACTAAATTCTCTTTCGGGTAAAGTTACATCTACTTTTTCATTTTCAAGTTTAGAGTTAATCTCTTTTGTTTCGATTTCTTGAACTTTAGAATCTATTTTATCTTGTAGCTCGTCTTTTATTGAATTTAAGTCTGATGCAAACTTTTTTCTTTCATCATTTGGCAAAGACCCTAATGATTTAAAAGAATTAGAAATCTTGCCATTTTTACCAAATAATTCTGTTTTTATTTGATTTAAAATTTCAATATTTAAATCGCTGTCTAATTTATTCAAATACTCGTCTTTAATTTTTTTAATATCGGACATATTCGTAGAATATTTGTTAACTCTAGAAAAACAACAATGAAAATTAATTTAATGCTGCTTGAGCTTTTTTAACTATAGTTTTGAATGCTTCTGGATTATCGTAAGCAATTTCAGCTAGAATTTTTCTATCAATTTTAATACCAGTTTTGGTTAAGCCATTTATAAATTTAGAATAAGTTAGTCCCTCAGATCTAACACCAGCATTTATTCTCTGTATCCAAAGTGATTTAAAATCTCTTTTTTTATTTCTTCTATCTCTATAGGCATACTGCATGGCTTTTTCCATAGCCTGCCTTGCAACTCTAATAGTATTTTTTCTTCTTCCCCATTGACCTTTAACAGCTTTTAAAACTTTCTTATGTTTTGCTCTACTTGTAACACCTCTTTTGACTCTAGCCATATTATCCTCTTAAGTTGTACGGCATATAAGATTTTACGATCTTACCATCTTGTTTTGACATTACCGTTGTACCTCTTTGCTTTCTAATCTGTGAATTTGTTCGTTTAATCATTCCATGTCTTTTTCCAGCCTGAGCAGTTATAACTTTTCCTCTAGCTGAGATTTTAAATCTTTTTTTAGCTGAACTTTTTGTTTTTAATTTAGGCATAATTTTTGAGGGGTTATACAAATATTGTTATTAATTTACAACTACAAATATAGCTTATAAAGGCTGAATAACCATTATCATTTGCTTGCCATCAAACTTTGGTTGTAGTTCGACGCGACCTACAGACTCCATATCTTGTTTGATCTTATCCATTAATTCATTACCCAAACTAGAGTGTTGAAGCTCTCTTCCTTTAAATCTAATTGTAAATTTTACCTTATCTCCTTTTGCAATAAATTTTTGTGCATTTTTTATTTTAAATGTATAATCGTGAACTTCCGTGACAGGTCTTAATTTAATTTCTTTTAATTCTATCTTCTTTTGTTTTTTTTTTGCTTTATTGGCTTTTTTTTGTGCATCATATTTATATTTTCCCATATCCATAATTTTACATACGGGAGGTTTTGCATTAGGTGCTATCTCAATTAAATCTAAACCTTCTTCTTTGGCTCTATTAATCGCATCTTGTAAATTTAGAATACCTAAATTATCACCATCACTTGCAATAACTTGAACATCTTGTGAAGTTATTCTTTGATTTGTTCTAGGGCCCCTAGGTTTGGTTCTTTTCTGAAAGTAGTTTTGCTTAAAATCTGCCACTTAGATTGAAGGTGCTTTATTAAGAGCAGAGTATTTTTTTAAGAATTTTTTTAAATCCATAGTTTCTTGTTTTTTAGAATCCAATCTTCTAATAGTTACTGTGTTACTGTCAACTTCTTTTTTTCCACATATTAGAAGCATTGGAACTTTGGTTAATGAATGTTCTCTTATTTTATAATTTAAATTATGATTTTTTAAATCTACTTCAGAAGAAATCCCTGCTTTTTTTAACTGGCTATTTACTTCTTTTGCGTAAACATCAAAATCACTCGAGATAGGAATTACTATTGTTTGAACTGGACAAAGCCAAAAAGGTAATTTCCCTGAATAATTTTCAATTAAAATTCCAATAAACCGCTCTAATGATCCAAATAAAGCTCGGTGAAGCATTACAGGAACTTTCTTATTTCCATCGCTATCAACAAATGAGGCGCCTAATCTACCTGGTAAGTTTAAATCTACTTGCAAAGTTCCACATTGCCAATCTCTTCCAATCGCATCTCTTAAAACAAATTCTATTTTTGGACCATAAAAAGCTCCTTCGCCCTTATTAATAGAATATTCTAATTTTGTTGCTTTAATTGCTTCTAGTAAAGCAGCCTCTGATTTATCCCAAACTTGATCGTCACCGACTCTTAATTCTGGTCTATCAGAATATTTTAAAATTACATCTTCAAATCCTAGATCTTTATAAATTTCCAAAATTAAATTAGTTACACTTAAACATTCTTCAGTAATTTGTTCCTCGGTGCAAAAAATATGTGCATCATCTTGAGTGAAAGCTCTAACACGCAATAATCCGTGAAGTGCGCCTGATGGTTCATATCTATGAACCTTTCCAAATTCTGACATTTTAAGTGGTAAATCTCGATAACTTTTTAAACCTTGATTAAAAACTTGAACACAACCTGGACAATTCATTGGCTTTATAGCAAAAACTTTTTCATCAGGTGTAGTAGAAGTATACATATTGGCGCCGAATTTTTCCCAATGACCAGATTTCTCCCAGAGTGAGCGATCTAATATTTCTGGAGTATTTATTTCTTGATACCCTGCTGTTTCTTGCTTCATTCTCATATATGAAATAAGTTTTTGGAATAAGCTCCATCCTTTTTGATGCCAAAATACAGATCCAGGACTCTCTTCTCTGAAATGAAATAAATCCATTTCTTTTCCTATTTTTCTGTGATCTCTTTTCTCAGCCTCTTCTATTCTATTTAAATAATCGTCTAATTCTTTTTGAGTAGACCAACTTGTTCCGTAAACTCTTTGCAACATTTCATTATTAGAATCACCTCTCCAATAAGCACCTGAGACTTTTGTTAATTTAAAATATTTTCCAATTTTACCAGTTGAACTTAAGTGAGGGCCTCTACATAAATCATGCCAATCTCCATGAAAATATAAAGACACATCTTCTCCCTCTGGAATACTTTCTATTATTTCAGCTTTGTATATTTCTCCCTTTTTTTTAAAATGTTCAATTGCATCATTTCTTTTCCAAACCTCTCTGTAAGTTTTTTCATCTCTATCTACTATTTCTTTCATTTTATTCTCAATTTTTTCTAAATCTTCTGATGTAAATGGTTCTTTTCTTGCAAAATCATAATAAAATCCATCCTCAATAACTGGCCCTATTGTGACTTGTGTCCCTGGAAATAATTCTTGAACTGCCATAGCGAGTATATGAGCAGTATCATGTCTTATGGTCTCTAAACCTTCTTTATCTTTTGAAGTAAATATCTTAATTGAAGAATCTTTTGAAATACTATGATTTAAATCTTTTAATTCTCCATCAACACTTATAAGCAAGGCTTGTTTTGACAGAGATTTGCTAATTTTTTCTGCAACTTCAAATCCCGAAATACTTTTTTCAAAATTAATTTTTTTTCCGTCTGGTAATGTAATATCTGGCATTAATTAAATAGTTTTTTGTATTCTGAATAAGTAGAAAAACACATTTTTTCAACATTAAATTTTTTTAATGCATTTTCTCTTCCATTATTACCTATTTTACTGATTTCATTAGGATCCATATTCATTACTTTAATTATTTTTTCAGATAATTCATCAGAGTTTCCTGCTTCAAATAAAATACCAGTTTTTCCATCTATCACAGTTTCATTAGATCCTCCTAAGTTACTTGCAACAATCATTTTTTGCATGGATTGTGCTTCAACTGATACCCTGCCAAATGCTTCTGGCTCTATTGATGCTGAAATTACTATATCTGAAATTTTGTAGGCCAAAGGCATATTTTTACAATGGTCTATAAATCTAATTTGTTTTGTAAGTCTATATTGCTCGACAAGTCTTATAAGTTTTTTTTTGTAAAGGTCCCGCCCCTGATCATTACCGAGAATAACTGCAATGAAAGCATCATTGCCTAATTGAATATTTACTTTATTTAAAGCTTCTAAAAACATTTCTTGACCCTTCCAAGCAGTAAGCCTTCCAGGTAATAAAATTATTTTTTTACCAACAATTAATTCCCAAGATTTAAATAAATTATCTTCATCAGCTTCTAGAGTCGTAGAAGCATCATAATAATCTGTGTTAATACCACGAAAAATTGAAAGTAATTTTGTTCTATCAGATAAATATTCTGAATAGTTTTCTTTAATATGTGAAAATATAAAATTTGATCCTGCAATAATTAAATCTGATCTGACCATAACTGAGTTATAAAATTTTTTTATATTGCTATTGAAATTATATGTTCCATGGAAAGTAGTAACAAATTTTCTTCTAGTAATCTTTGTTGCTATTAAACATGACCAAGCTGGGGCTCTGCTTCTAGCATGAACAATATCAATACCTTTTAATAAAATAATTATTGAAATAATTATAGAGTTTAGAAGAATAAGTATTGGATTTTTAGATTGGACTGGAAGTCTTATTACTTTAACTTTTTTTTTATCAATAAATTTTAATAATTCACCACCACTTGTTATTAAATAAGATCCAACATTATTTTCTGGTAAATAATGGGCAATATCATAACAACCAGTTTCAGCTCCACCGTAACCTAGTTTAGGAATTACTTGAAGGACTTTTAATTTAGACTGCATGTGGTAATAATATTATAAACTTGGTCAACTTTATTACTTTATATGAAAAAATATAAATTTCTAAGAATTTCTAAATATAAAAAACTAAGATATATAGCAAATAATTATAAAAAAAAACTTTACGTAGTTTTTTTACCTGGTTTTGCATCCGATATTGACGGTGATAAACCAAAGAAATTTTTAAAGTTCTCTATTCAAAATAAACTTGGATTTTTAGCTCTGGAATACTTTGGTCATGGAAGATCATCGGGAGAATTCACAAGAGGTAACATCACTAAATGGTCAAATGACGCGAGAATTACAATAAGTAAAATAGTTAAAAAGAATGACTTTATACTAATTGGATCTAGCATGGGCGGCTGGATTTCTTTGTTAATGCATAGATTTTATAGTTCACAAATTAAAGGTTTTTTAGGAATTGGATCTGCTCCTGAGTTTCTTACAAGAATTATGTGGAAAAAATTTCCAAAAAAAACGAAAAATGAAATTTTGAAAAAAGGTATTTCAAAAATTAAAAACGGTGATTATGAGTATTTAATAACAAAACAGCTAATTTTAGATGGAAAAAAAACCAGCAATAAAGTTCTTAACAGAAAATTATATAATACAAACCCTGTAACTATGGTTCATGGGCAGATGGATGAGGTGGTGCCAGTAATGTATTCGAGAAAAGTTTTGAAAATTTTTCCTAAAGCAGAAAAAAAACTACTAGTGATAAAAAATGGAGATCATAGCCTTTCTTCAAAAAAAAATTTAAATATTATTTGTAAAGAGTTAAAATCGATAATCAAAAAAGTTAACTAGCTTTTCCAACTAAACTTTTATTTGTAATGGGGTTTTCTAATTTATTTAGCATTTCTTTAGGGCAAACTTGTAAGAAATTTTTAATTTCGTCGTCAAAGTTTTCAATAATCTTTGCTGATAAATTAGAATTAGTTTCCTCATTGTGTTTTAGAACTAAATCTTTTAGATAGTTTTTCCAGTATTCTGTCTCGGGAATTTGCCAAACTATTGTTTCAGGATTAGCTTTTTTTGCGAACTGGCTTTTTGGGTCATATATAAATGCCATACCACCGGTCATACCAGCTCCAAAATTATCGCCTACCTCTCCCAATATTACTATTGACCCACCTGTCATGTACTCACAACCATTTGAATCACATCCTTCTATGACTGCAGTAGCACCCGAATTTCTGACAGCAAATCTTTCACCTGCCTGCCCAGCTGCAAAAAGATATCCTGATGTTGCTCCATATAAGACTGTATTTCCTATAATAGTATTTTCATTTGAAATTAAATTACTTTCATCTTGAAGTTTAATCACAATAGATGCGCCTGAGAGACCTTTTGCAACGTAATCATTTGCATCTCCCTCTAATATTAGTTTAAGTCCTTTAACACCGAAGGCACCAAAAGATTGACCTGCAGAACCTTTAAAGTTAATTGCAAAAGTATTTTCCCCTAATTTATTATTTCCAAATTTTTTATAGAGATTATATGAAATTCTTGTTCCAACAGCTCTATCTGTATTTTCAATTGAATAAACATTTTCTAACGGCAATTTTCTGTTAATTAAACTTTCTATCTCAGGCCAAATTTTTTGGTCTAAAGTATCTGGTACTTCATTTATTATAGGGGTTTCACAATATCTTTTGTTTGTACCTGGATCAGCTTGAACAAATAAAGGATTTAAATCTAGGTCATCTAAATTCGGTGATCCTTTACTGACTTGTCTTAGTAAATCTGTTCTTCCGATTACTTCATTTAAATTTTTAAATCCTAAACTTGATAAAATTTCTCTAACTTCTTGAGCTATAAAAGAAAATAGATTTACTATTTTATCTGGAGTGCCAGTAAATTTTTTTCTTAATTCATCATCTTGAGTACAAACTCCAACTGGACATGTATTAGAATGACATTGTCTAACCATAATACAACCCATTGCAACTAGCGCTGTTGTTGCTACGCCAAATTCTTCGGCTCCCATCATTGCAGCTATTACAACGTCTCTTCCTGTTTTAATTCCTCCATCTGTTCTTAATGTAACTAGGTGTCTTAATTTGTTTAAAGTTAATACTTGATTTGCCTCTGTTAGTCCCATTTCCCATGGAATACCAACATATTTAACACTTGTTTGTGGAGTGGCACCAGTCCCACCATTATGACCTGAAATTAAAATTATATCTGCTTTTGCTTTAGCAACACCTGCAGCAATTGTTCCTATACCTGAAGAGGCAACTAATTTTACACCAACTCTTGCCTTTGGATTAATCTGCTTTAAGTCATAAATAAGTTGAGCTAAGTCTTCAATTGAGTAAATATCGTGGTGTGGAGGTGGCGATATTAAGGTTACCCCAGGCGTAGAATGTCTTAGTCTTGCAATTTCCTCTGTTACTTTAAATCCTGGTAATTGACCACCTTCTCCAGGTTTTGCTCCTTGGGCAATTTTGATTTCAATCTCATTACAATTATTTAAATAATTAATAGTTACTCCAAATCTTGCAGAAGCAATTTGTTTTACTCTAGAATTTGCGCTATCTCCATTATCTAATACTTTAAATCTCTCTTCATCTTCTCCACCTTCTCCACTGCATGAAGCGCCTTTAATTCTGTTCATCCCCATAGCAAGTGTTTCATGTGCCTCTTTTGACAAGGCTCCATGAGACATACTTCCACTTCCAAATCTTTTCATTATCTCAGTAATTGGCTCCACTTGGTCAATATCAATTGCCTCCTGATTTTTAAAATCAATTAAATCTCTTAAACTAATTGGTTTTAGACCATAAATGCCCTTAGTATATTTTTTATAAGTTTCGTATGAATTTGAGCCTACTGCTGCTTGCAAAAGATGAATTAATTTTCCTTGATATTGATGTGTTTCACCATTTTTTCTATACCTGTAAATTCCACCAATTGGTAAAATGTTTGAGTGAATATCAAACGCATCTTTATGTATAGATCTTATTTTTTTTTCAATGCCAGTTAATCCTATTCCAGAAATTTTAGATAATACTCCTGGAAAATAATCTTTTACAATTGTTCTACTCAATCCAACTGTTTCAAAATTACATCCACCTCTATATGAGCTTAAAACTGATATACCCATCTTTGACATTATTTTTAATAGTCCAAGATTTACTGATTTAATATATCTGTTTACACACTCATCAAATGAGAAATTACCAAAAAGTTTTTTTGAATATCTTTGATGCAAACTATCAAATGCTAGGTAAGGGTTAACCGTTGTAGCTCCAACACCTATTAATGTTGCAAATGAATGGGTGTCCAATGCATCCCCTGTTTGCACATTAATTGATGCATAGCCTCTCAAGCCTAATTTTATTAAATGAGTATTTATTGCACCAATACATAAAAGCATTGGCATTGGTAATTTTGTTTCAGATATATTTTTATCAGATAAAATAAGTTGAGTATTACCCTCTCTAACTGCTTTTTCAGCGTTATTTTTTAATAATTCTATAGCTTCTTCTAAACTTTGCTCAGTGTTGAATGTACAATCTAAAATTTTATAGTTATCTCCAAAATACTTTATAAATTTTTCAAACTGAGTGTTTGATAAAATTGGACTGTCTAAAACATAAATATTTTCCTCGGTAAGATTAGAAAAATCTAAAATATTTCCTAAATTTCCAAATCTAGTTTTCAAACTCATCACTTTATTTTCCCTAAGAGAGTCGATCGGGGGATTGGTCACCTGACTAAAATTCTGTCTAAAATAATGATAAAGAGGCCTATATTTATCAGATAAAACTGCGAGGGGAGTGTCATCTCCCATTGAACCGGTTGCTTCTTTAGCATCCTCTGCCATTGGATGCAAAATTAACTCCAAGTCTTCAAGGCTATAACCAAAACAATGTTGTATCTTTTTTAAATCAGAGCCTGAAAACTCACTTTTTTCATTTTCTATAGTTAATGATTTATCTAATTCAATTATTTGATTATTGAAATGTTTGTATTCTTTAGACAAATAATTCTTTATTTGATTATTCGTATAAACTTTTCCTTTTTCAATTCTCACACCCAAAATTTCTCCTGGTCCTAGTCTTCCTTTTGAGACAATTTTCTTCTCATTTAGGTCAATCATTCCTGTCTCAGATCCTGCAAATAGAAGTTTATCTCTTGTAATTGTATATCTAAGAGGTCTAAGTCCATTTCTGTCACTACCTACAATAACCCACTCATTATCAGTTGCAGCTATAGCAGCAGGTCCATCCCAAGGTTCCATTGTACTATTTAAAAAATTAAAAAGTTGTTGATGATCTTTTGGAAGAACTTTACTTTTTTTTGACCAAGCATCTGGTATTAGCATAAGTTTTGCTAAAGGTGCTGAATGTCCAGAAATATTTAATAATTCAAACACATTATCTAATGATGCAGAATCAGAATTACCAGCAGGGATAACCGGTTTTAAATTTTCCATATCATCAAACAAAGGGCTAAACATTTCCTCTTCATGAATTCTCATCCAATTAATATTTCCCTTTAAAGTGTTTATCTCCCCATTGTGAGCAATTGATCTAAAAGGTTGGGCTAAATCCCAACTTGGAGCAGTGTTAGTAGAAAATCTTTGATGGAAAATTGCATAACGTGAAATGAAACGCTCATCTTTTAAATCTGGATAAAAATCAGATAAAGATTCCGCTAAAAACATTCCTTTATAAATTATTGATTTCGAGCTGAATGAACAAATATAAAAATTGTTTAATTGATTTCTTAATGCTTCTTTTTCAATTTTTCTTCGAGTTTCATAAAGAGCTCTTTCTAAATCTTTACCATGAATTGAATTATCATTATGAGTAAAAAGAACTTGTGTAATCTCAGGTCTAGTTTGTTCTGCCTTTTCTCCTAAAACAGAGGGATCCACAGGTACTTGTCTCCATCCGTAAATATTAAAATTCTTTTTTGTTAATTCACTTTCTACAATTGATCTGCATTGCTCTTGTCCCCCAAAGTCATTTCTTGGCAAGAAAATCATTCCCACACATAAATCTGAGTTATCGTGCTCATGACCTGTTATTTCTATTTTTTCTGCAAAGAAATCATTTGGTATTTCAATATGAATGCCTGCTCCGTCTCCAGTTTTACCGTCTGCATCAATTGCACCTCTATGCCATACAGCTTTTAGAGCCTCGATACCGTATTCGACTACTTTTCTTGATTTTAGACCCTCAGTTGATGCAACAAGACCTACTCCGCATGCATCATGTTCCATAGTTTCATCATAAACATGATTTTTTTTTAAAAGTTTACGATTTTTGTTTTGGATATCCATTATGCAACCTTCATTTTTTGTTTTGATTGAAGATAGCTTTCAATTGAAGTCGCAGCATCTCTACCATCTTTAATAGCCCATACAACTAATGAGGCTCCTCTTACTATATCTCCAGCGGCAAATACACCTGGTATACTAGTTTCCAAGGTATCAAAGTCAGCTTTTATTGTTCCCCACTGTGAAACTTGTAATCTAGGTTCCTGAAATAGAACTGGTAAATCTTCTGGATCAAAACCTAAGGATTTAATCACCAAATCAGCATTAATTTCAAATTCTGAGTTTTCTTCTGCAACGGGTCTTCTTCTGCCACTTTCATCTGGATCCGTTAATTTCATTTTATCTACAATAATACTATTTACTTTATTAGTTCCTCTAAACTCTTTTGGGTTACTTAACCAAATAAATTCTACACCTTCCTCCTCAGCATTGCCTACTTCTCTCGCAGATCCAGGCATATTTTCTCTGTCTCTTCTGTAAAGGCATTTTACAGATTTAGCTTTTTGTCTTACAGAAGTTCTTACACAGTCCATTGCAGTATCTCCACCACCAATTACTACTACATCTTTACCCTCAGCATTTAATGTTCCGTTATCAAACATTTCGACTTTATCGCCTAAACCTTTTTTGTTTGAAGCTGTTAAGAATTCCATTGCAGGAAAAATATTACTCAGATCATTTCCAGGTAAGTTAACCTCTCTTGCTTTGTAAACACCTGTAGAAATTAATAAGGCATCATGTTTTGATTGTAATTCTTTTAATGTAGAATCTTTACCAACCTCGAAATTATGAACAAATTTTATTCCACCTTCTTTTAAAAGTTTAATTCTTCTCTCAACTACATGCTTTTCTAATTTAAAATTTGGTATTCCATATATTAATAATCCACCTGCTCTGTCATACCGATCATATATTGTTATTTGATATCCCTTTTTACGTAATTCTTCACCACAAGCTAACCCTGCGGGGCCTGCTCCAATAATTCCAACACTTTGTTCATTTTCAATTTTTACATTTATTGGTTTTACCCAGCCATTTTCCCACGCTTTATCTGTTAAATATTTTTCAACTGAACCAATTGTTACTGTTCCATGACCCGATTGCTCAATTACACAGTTTCCTTCACATAACCTATCTTGTGGGCATATTCTTCCACAAACTTCCGGCATATTATTGGTACTTTGGGATAGATGGTAAGCTTCTTCATACCTTCCCTCTGCAGTTAACTTTAACCAATCAGGTATATTGTTACTTAATGGACAGTGAACCTGGCAAAAAGGAACACCACACTGTGAGCACCTGCTCGATTGTTCTTTAGCTTTTTCATGAATAAACTCTTGATAAATCTCTCCAAAATCCTCTTTTCTTTGGGATTTATCTCTTTTAGGTGGATTTTGTTGACCTATATCTACAAATTTAAGCATTTTATTTGTCATTTGAATCGGCTTATACACCAGAAGCATATTTCCTTAAAGTATTACTAGGTAATATATATTGACATATATTTTTAAAAAACATTGATTTTTCTGCATTTTCTATTTAACGCATAATTGATATGCATTTAAAAGATTGCCTTATTTAGGTAATCTTTTAACTATCTATTAAAGTCCTTAATGATTTCAGAATATATAGAAGCATCAATTTTAGCGTTTGTTCAAGGTTTTTCGGAATTTATACCAGTAAGTTCATCTGCACACCTCATAATTATATCAAAAATATCGAACTTTAGTATTAGTTCGCTTCAACTTGATATTAGTCTTCACTTAGGTTCCCTTTTGGCAATTATTTTTTATTTTAGAAAGGATTTAGTAAATATTTTAGGAAATAAGTCTTTATTATTACTTATAATTTTAGGTTCTTTACCATTGGTAATTGTTGGTTATTTTATTTATACATCGGGGCTAATTGAAAATTTAAGAAATTTAAAAGTTATAGCATGGACAACTTTAATATTTGGTATTCTATTATTTATTGCAGATCGATCTAGTATAAAAAATAAATTTGATACCAGTTTAAATTTAAAAAATATTTTACTTATTGGTATTTTTCAAATTTTAGCTGTTATACCTGGTGTAAGCAGATCAGGTATAATAATCACAGCCTCAAGGTTTTTAAATTTTGATAGAGTAGATTCTTCAAAAATATCTTTTTACTTATCAATACCTGCATTAGCGGGAGCAAGTATACTCAGTTTAAAAGATGTGGTAAATGCAAACATTGATTTGAACACATTATTTTTATATTCAATAATATTTTCATTTATAGTTTCTTATTTAACAATAAAATATTTTTTAATTTATGTTAAAAATTTTAATTTAAATATTTTTGTTTATTACAGAACTTTTCTTGCTTTAATTCTTTTTGTAATTGCTTATAGCTAATTTTTAGAACTAGGTGAAATTTGAGAAGAAATTACTGCAATCAATATTAATAAACATCCAATCATGTTATTAGTGCTTAAAAATTGATTAAGAATAATCCATCCTGCTACAGCTGCAAATACTCCCTCGAGAGAATAAATAATTGCTGCTGGTGCCTCTTCTATATTTTTTTGAGCATACATTTGTAATGTAAAGGCTATACCGCCTGATAATGCTCCTGCGTAAAGAATAGAGCTACTTTCCATTAATATTTTTGAAATATTTATTTCTTCAAAAATATAAGAAAAGATTAATGAAAGTGTTGCAACAAATAATGCTTGAAGTGCAGCATAAAACATTGGAATATCAAATTCTTCCATAAACTTACCTGCAAAAATTATGTGCAAAGCCCAAAATACTGAGCACAATATAACTAGACCATCACCTAACATAATTTCTGAGTTAGAAAAATCACTTAGAAGGTATACACCAACAACACAAAGACCAATTGCTGGCCACATACTCCAATGAACTTTTTTCGAGTATATGAAAAATAACAAAATTGGAACTATTGGTACGTAAAACACTGTAAAAAAGGCAGCATTTGCAATATTTGTATATTGGAGGGCAGCTTGTTGTAAAAAAGTACCCAAAAACAGGGATACTCCCATGAAAACTAAATATTTTATAAAAAGTTTTGATTTTGAAAGAATTTCTAGTTTAATTTTCTTCCTCTCAAATAATAAGGCAAGTGGTAATATTGTAAAAAAGCCAACAATAAATCTTGCTGAATTAAAAGTTAATGGACCGATATTATCCATACCAGTGTCTTGAGCGATGAAAGCTGTTCCCCAAATAAAAGTTGTGACTAAGGCACAGACCATTGAAAGGGATTTTGTCATTATATTTAATTAGATAATTTTATTAATTAATTTATTCCGTTTAACTTACAAGAGCTGTCAAAATCCTCTTTGTTAATATAACATCCAGACATTTTTCTAACTCCATTAAACGATCCTCTACCATGAAGTATTCGCCAATTATTAAATATTAGAAGTTCTCCAGGTTTAAGTATATGTCGCCACTGATAATCTTTATTGTTAGCAATAAGATCAAATGTTTTTATTGCTTCATAAAACTTTAATGTTAAATCTTTTTCAAATCTAAATGGTGCTCGATCATAATTATTAAAACTAACTTGAACTATTTCATCATTTTCATTTAATTTAAATATTGGTCTTTCAGCCTCAAGATAAACACCATCACCGATATAATTTCCCTTTACATTTATTTTTGTCATTAATTCATACATTGGCTGGTTTTCTTTTTTTATTGTTTCAGCTATTTTTAATCCATCAACCATAATCGATTCACCACCTCTAGCGTTATATTCACAACATAGTAATAATTGTAATCCTGGAGCGTCATTACTATATGTTGAATCTGTATGAGGTCTTAGTTCTTCTTGAGTGTATGCGCTATCAGCTTTATTTTCATCTGACTCAAAACTCCATAGTCCTCCAAATATAGAGTTTCTTACGTAACCAATTCTATTTGCGATTGTTTCAACAGACTTTAAATTGGTTTCACAGTTTTTAATTACTGAAAATCCATAGTCATGAATATTTTTCAAAAAATTTCTAAATCCCTCATTTGATAAAATTGAATTATAATCTAAAAAAATTTCTTCTTTTATTTCATTAGCTTTCCAGATTTTTAAATTAGATTTTACTTCTTTTTTCTTTTTTATTTTATTATTAGTTAGAAATTCAGATGAATATTTAACTGGTTTTTCTAAATCAGGCCATGAGACACTCAAATATTTTCCATTTTCAATTATTTCTGCCTTTTTAACTTTTAAATTTATATCTAATGCTGCTGTATATGTTTTCCTTTGGCTAGACCTTTTATCCCAATTTTGCTCATCTTTTGCATGATCTCTTAGCCAAATATTAGGAAAAATTTCAGAATTTTCTCCGCTAAAGTGGACGTGTACATCATCTGCTAATATTTCAATTTTAGTAATCATTTACTCAAATTATAGGCAAAATTAGAGCCAAGATTATCTTTTAATTCGTTATTAAATTTAGCGGCCTCAGCTCCATCTATAATTCTGTGATCATATGAGAGGGATAGTGGAAGCATGGTTCTTGGAACAAATTTACCATCAATAAATACCTGTTTTTTATAACTTCTACCAACACCAAGTATAGCAACTTCTGGAAAGTTAATTATTGGTGTAAAAAACGAACCACCTATACCACCTAAGCTTGTAATAGTCATTGACCCACCAAAGAATTCTTTTTTATCAATTTTTAAGTTTCTACAATCATCACTTACTTTTTTTAATTCTCTACTTAACTCATTGATGTCTTTTTGATTAGCATCTCTAATTTTAGGAACCATAAGTCCATGTTGAGTATCAACTGCGATACCAACATGAAAATACTTTTTAAAAGTAATCTTTCCATTTTCAATATCATCAATTGATGAATTAAATGATGGAAATTTTTTTAGTGAAAGTACCAATGCTTTTATAATAAATGCAAGAGGAGTAATTTTTATTCTTTCTCCTGTATAATTATCTTTTATCGAGCTTCTAAATTCCTCCATTTCTGTAATATCAGCCTCATCATGGTTGGTTACATGTGGAATGTTTGTCCACGAATTTACGAGATGTGGAGCTGCTATTTTTTTTACCCTAGGAATATCTTTAATTTCAACTTCCCCAAAATCTGAATGTTGATATTCGCTTTTATTAATTTTTTCTTTTTGTCTTTCACTATTATTCTGAGGATGATTGATTCTTGATGAGACAAAGTCTTTTAAATCTTTTTCAACAACCCTACCTAATCTCTCTGTTCCCTTAACATTATTTATATCTACTCCAAGTTCTCTTGCAAATTTTCTAACTTTTGGACTTGCGGATATTTTATTTGATTGATCAGACATTTACATTTTTGTTGGCATAGGTTTGTTTTTATCAATTTTATACTTTTTGAATGCATCTTCAGCATACTTTGATGCAACAAGCTGTTCATTGGCTAAAACGCTAAGGCTATAAGCAACTATGTGTTCTTTATCTACTTCAAAAAAATTTCTTAAGTTTTTTCTTGTATCACTTCTTCCATATCCATCCGTGCCTAATGAATAAAAGCTCTTTTTTGTAAAAGGTCTTATTTGATCAGCATTTATTCTCATATAGTCAGTGGCTGTAAGGATAGGACCTTGTTGTTTTCCTAAACATTCCTCTACATATGATTTTTTATTTGTTTCTGCAGGATTTAGAAGATTATATCTTTCAACTTCCATTCCATTTTTTCTTAACTCATTAAAACTAGTAACACTCCAAACTTCACTATCGACCTGATATTCTTTTTTAAGAATTTCTGATGCTGCCATCATTTCTCTTAGTATTGTTCCAGAGCCTAATAATTGAATTTTTGCTTCTTTAGAACCTGATGTTTCTTTAATTTTATACATTCCCTTGAGAATTCCATCCTCACAATCATCTGGCATTGCAGGGTGAGAGTAATTTTCGTTCATTGTTGTAATATAATAAAAAATATTCTCATTTTTTTCATGCATCCTTCTTAAACCTTCTCTAAAAATCACAGCTAATTCATAATGGAATGTTGGATCATAAGAAATACAGTTTGGAATTGTTGATGCTAACAAATGACTATGACCATCTTGGTGTTGAAGACCTTCTCCTGCAAGTGTTGTTCTTCCTGCAGTCGCACCAATTAAAAAGCCTCTCGCTTGACTATCTCCTGCAGCCCAAGCAAAATCTCCAATTCTTTGAAAGCCAAACATAGAATAGAAAAGATAAATTGGTATCATTTCAATATCATGATTTGTATATGCTGTTCCAGCTGCTATCCAAGAAGACATTGAACCAGCTTCTGTAATACCTTCTTCTAATACCTGACCACTTTTTTCTTCTCTATAAGATGAAAGTTGTGCTGAGTCCTCTGGCTCATATTTTTGACCTTCATGAGCATAAATACCTATTTTTTGAAAGAAACCCTCCATTCCAAATGTTCTAGCTTCATCGGGAATAATTGGAACCAATTTTGGTGCAACATTTTTATCTCTCAAAAGATTAGTTAACATTCTTACTAATGCCATTGTTGTAGACATTTCTTTTTCGCCAGTAGACTTTTTCATAAAATCAAAAATATCTTTAACTGGGGCTTTAATAGGTTTTGAATATGATGTTCTCTCTGGAATAAATCCACCAAGTTCTAATCTTCTTTTTTTTAAGTATTTAATTTCTTCAGAGTTTTCGTCTGGTTTAAAATATTCAATATTTTTGACTTGAGAATCTGTTAAAGGAACATCAAACCTATCCCTGTAATACATTAAATCATCAACATCCAATTTCTTTTGTTGGTGAGTAGTGTTTACACTTTCACCACTTTTACCCATACCATAACCTTTTATAGTTTTAGCTATTATGACTGTGGGGCTTCCTTTATGATTAACCGCTTTATCATATGCAGCATAAACTTTGTGTGGATCATGGCCTCCTCTATTAAGTCTCCAAATATCAGTATCTGACATTGATGAAACTAATTCTGTAGTTTCAGGGTATTTGCCAAAAAACTTTTCTCTCACATAAAGCCCATTTCTTGCTTTAAATGCTTGATATTCACCGTCTACGGTCTCATTCATAATTTTTACTAAATGTCCTGTCTTATCATTTGCTAAAAGTGAGTCCCAATAAGATCCCCAAATAACTTTTAGAACGTTCCAGCCACCTCCTCTAAAAATACCCTCTAATTCTTGAATTATTTTTCCATTTCCTCTAACTGGACCGTCTAATCTTTGTAAGTTGCAGTTAACAACAAATATTAAATTATCTAAATTTTCACGAGCCGCTAAACCAATTGCGCCAAGTGACTCAGGTTCATCCATTTCTCCATCTCCAAGAAAAGCCCAAACTTTTCTTCCCTCATCTTTAATTAATCCTCTATTGATTAGGTATTTCATAAATCTTGCTTGATATATTGCTAACATTGGACCAATACCCATTGAAACAGTTGGAAACTGCCAAAAGTTTGGCATTAGCCAAGGATGAGGATAAGATGAAAGTCCACCAGTTTTTACTTCTTGTCTAAATCTATCTAACTGCTTTTCATCTAGTCTTCCCTCAAGAAAAGCTCTTGCATACATTCCTGGAGCACTATGACCTTGAAAATATATTAGATCACCTCCGAATTTATTATTTTTTGCTCGCCAAAAATGATTCATACCAACATCATACAAAGTTGCAGCTGATGCAAATGTTCCTATGTGACCGCCAAGTTCAGGATGTTTTTTATTCGCTCTTACTACCATCGCAGCAGCATTCCATCTAATTAATGATCTTAACTTACGTTCTATGTTTTGGTCTCCAGGTGATCTTTTTTCCTCTTCAGGGGGTATCGTATTCACGTAAGGAGTAGTTTGAGTATGAGGAATTTTAGATCCAGCTTTATAAGATTGATCAATTAATTGTTTAATTAAAAAATGAGCTCTTTCAGAACCATCATTTTGCAAAACTGCACTTAAGGAATCTAACCACTCTTTCGTTTCAACAGGATCAATATCGTCGTTACTACTAACCATTTTAACTTCATTAATCAATCTTGTTTGCTTGATTTGTGTTGGCTGTATAACCTCTGTTTCAACTTTTGTGTCAGATTTTGTAGCAGTTTCTGCTTCCTCTATTAATTTCTCTGTTGAAGGCGGAATTTTTTCGTCTAAAGTTTTACTAATTTTCTCATGTTCATCATTATTTTCTGAAGATAAAGTTAATATTAAATCACCTTTAGAAACTTTATCACCAATTTTTACATTTATATTTTCAATTGTTCCTTCATAATTGGATGGAACTTCAACACTTGATTTATCACTTTCTAAAGTTACAACAGGGTCATTTTTATTGATTTTGTCCCCTTTTTTTACAAGTACTTCGATTATTTCAACGTTTTCAAAGTCTCCTATATCAGGAACTAATAAGTCTAGATTCATTTTTGTAATATATATATATCAATATTTGCTAAAAAAATAATTTACATTATTAATTATGTATAAAAACTGTACAAATTGCGCCTGTAGCTCAATTGGATAGAGCGCTTGGCTACGGACCAGGAGGTTCTGGGTTCAACTCCTAGCAGGCGCACCAAAATGAAAGGATAAATGAAAATATCACTTGAAAAATCTGTAATTTATTTCTTTTGTTTAGTTTTATTATTTATACTAATTATGACAATAATCCTTTAATGAAAAAAAAATTTGAACAATTAAGCAATAAACCAAGCTACATGAAACATAATGGTGGTTTATTATTTAGATCTATTAATAAGAAAAAATTTGAGTTTAAAACTAAGATTAAAAAAACACATTTAAATAAAGCTGGGATAACCCATGGTGGTTATATATGTACAATCATTGATGCTGGTGCAGGCACTGCTTGTCATAGAGCAAGTGGAAATAAACCGTGTGTAACTATTTCATTGGATATAAAATTTATAGCTCCCTCGAACACTGGAGACGAATTATTGGGAACAGTAAAAATTCAAAAAGTTACAAAGTCAATGGTATTTATAAATTGCAAACTCGAGTGTAAAAATAAATTAATTGCAAGTGCGGTTGGGATTTGGAAAATTTTAAGAAGACCTCTTCCAAATGCTGGACTAGGTGGATAAATTTTATTTTCTTAATTGAAGAATAAATATTGGCAACACTAAAACTAAACCAATAATTGATGAACTTAAACCAGGTGCAATAAATAATAGTGAAATAATTCCTAAATACCATCTTTGAAACGTAGAAACTCTTTTAAATAGATAGCCTGTAAATCCTATTCCAATCAAACCAATTCCAATCATTGCAGATATTAAAGTTACAAAAAAATCATAAAAATTAAATCCTTGAGCAACTAATAATAGGGATGGTGAATAGACAAATACAAAAGGTACAAGAGCTTTTGCAATTCCTAATCTAAATGCCGTATTACCTGTGGTAAATGGATTTGATCCTGCAATTCCAGCTGCAGCATATGCCGCAAGAGCAACAGGGGGTGTTATGTCAGCTAAGACACCATAATAAAACACAAAAAAGTGGGAAACAATGGGCTCAATTTGTAATTGAGTGAGAGCAGGCGCAGCAACAGCAACTAGTATTATGTAGGTTGCAGTAGTTGGTACTCCTGTACCCATAAATATGCATGATATTGCAATTAATATTAGTGAGAAAAATAATGTTAGATCGGCTAAAGAAAAATAATTAAAAGGTAAAAAGTTTAAGAAGAAACCCCCAATATCACCAGCCGTTTGGATTACTACATAACCTAATCTAAAACCAACACCTGTTAGTGTAACCACACCAACTATAATCCCTATTGATGTTGCAGCAGCTCCAACTGCTAAAGTATTCTTTGCACCTCTTGCAAGACATTCAAATAAGTCGTTAAAAGTAAGTCTATTTTTTTTTCTAATAAATCCAATAACGACACATGCAATTATTCCATTAACTGCAGCATAATCTGGAGTCCTACCAACTAAAATTAAATATACCAAGATAAACAATGGAACTATTGCAAGCCAATTGTCTTGTATAATTTTTATAAATTTAGGAACCTCACTTTCGTTTAAACCTCTAAGTCCTAATTTTTTTGCCTCTAAATGAACCATTACAAAAATTCCAAAATAATGAAGCAGTGCTGGAATTAATGCAGCTGCTAAAATATCCCTTAGAGGCAATTCTAAATATTCGACCATAATAAAGGCAGCAGCCCCTAAAATAGGTGGAGTTATTTGTCCGCCAGTTGATGCTGTGGCTTCCACAGCACCAGAAAAATGTGGAGGATATCCAACTTTTTTCATTGCAGGTATTGTTAAAGATCCAGTTGTTACTGTATTTGCAATTGAAGATCCAGATATAGTCCCAAGAAATGCTGAAGAAAAAATTGCTACTTTTGCTGGACCTCCTGAATATCTTCCAGCTATCACCATTGCCAAATCAATAAATAATTGTCCTAGTCCTATTCGTGTTGCAAGTACACCAAATAAAATAAATAAAAATACATATTGAGCCATAACACCAACAGCGATTCCATAAATTCCTTGGTTGGTTATATAAATATGATTTACAAAACCAGCCCAACTACTACCTCCATGTTTTAAAGCTCCAGGAAAAATAGGGCCATAGAGTGCAAAAATCATAAATATTATGCATATTAATGGCAGTGTGTATCCAATAGATCTTCTTGCAGCTTCAAGGGTCAGAATGATAAGTATTGATCCCATTGTAACTTCAGTACTTGATGGATTTCCTACTCTGCTAGCTAATATTTCAGGAGGTAATAAAGGTAGATAAAGCGCAGTTATTACAACAAGAATTGAAAAAATAATATCTATTATAGGAACTTTGCTTTTTGATTTGTCATCAGGAAAACTTTTCCAATTATAAAATAGAAACACTAGGCCAACTACATAAGAGATGTGTATACCTCTATGAAGTATATCTCTAATTGTTCCAAATCCTGAAGCATAAAAATGGTAAATTGACATTGTAACTAATGCAATAAACGTTAATAATTTTAAAAAATTTTTTAATTTTCTTTCGTTACTTTTTATTTCAAACTTTTCTTCAAGTTT
This sequence comes from uncultured Pelagibacteraceae bacterium, assembly GCA_902520695.1. GTDB lineage: Bacteria > Pseudomonadota > Alphaproteobacteria > Pelagibacterales > Pelagibacteraceae > Pelagibacter. The sequence continues at coordinate 31,282 of CABYOT010000004.1, read as the reverse complement.
TGAAACTTCCTCAGGAGAAATATTAAATTGAGACATAATAATGCCCTAGGTCTAATGACCTAGGGCACAATTTATTTTAGAATACTTATAAATTTAATTTATAAGTCCTGCTTCTTTGTAGAACTTTTCTGCACCAGGATGTAATGGTACTCCTACTCCAGAAAGAGCTGTATCAGGCGTTATTGTTTTACCTTTAGCATGACCAACATCCATTAGCTTTCTAGACTCTTTATTCCATAAAGCTTTAGTGATTTGATAGATTAGCTCATTATCTTCTTTTGCAGACGTAAACCATTGAGCACCTACTGCTACAGTATTTACTTCATCAACTCCTTCATAAGTTCCTGAAGGAATTGGGCTTTGTGAGAAAAATCCATATTTTGAAGTCAATGCTTTAGCTCCTGCACCATCTATAGGAACTAATTTTACATCAACTGCAGATGCTAATTCAACAATAGCTCCTGTTGGAAAACCTGCTACAACAAAAATTGCATCAACTTTACCATTTCTTAATGCATCTGTGGCTGCTTTACCTTTTAAAGCTTCAGCTTTTACATCACTAGTACTTAAACCATTTGATTCTAAAATTAATTTAGCGTCAACATACGTTCCAGATCCAGGTTCATCGAGTGAAACTCTTTTGCCTTTTAGGTCTTTAACAGAATTAATATTGCTTTTTTTAAGCGCAACTAAATGAATATGTTCTTGGAAAAGTGCTGCGATAGTTCTTAGATCTTTTGCTGGTTCTTTGCCTTCCATAGTTCCAGTTCCAGTGTAAGCCCAATAAGCAACATCAGACTGTGCAAATCCTGAGTTTCTTAAACCTGAAATAATAGCATTTACATTATCTACTGATCCTCTTGATGAAACAGCAGATGCAATTAAGTTAGGAACTCCACAACTTCCACCTTTGCCACATTCTCTTGATCCTGGCGGCTTAGAAATTGCGTTAGCAATCATTCCACCAACTGGATAATAAGTATAAGCTGTTCCTCCTGTACCAATTGTAAAAAATTTTAGTTCTTGAGCAAATGATTTACCTGACACACCAAGTGTCAGAAGTAATATCATTAGAGAACTTTTAAATAAGTTTTTGATCATTTTCTCTCCAATTTATTAATTATTTTTACTATTTAATATTAATCAATTATTATTGTCTATATAAATTTAGTAGTATTTATGGTCTCTTAAGTTCATCCAAATTTTTAAATTCATTTAAAATATTTGGATTCATAAGAGCCTGAATATTTTTTATTTTATTTCCCTCAATAGTATCTCTAACAGCAATCTCAACTATCTTTCCATTTTTTGTTCTTGGTATATCTGAGACCTCAATTATTTTTTTAGGTACATGCCGTGGGGATGCATCTTTACGTATAGCCTGCTTTAAATTAAAAGATAATTCTTCATTTAACGACTTGGGTTTCTTTAAAACAACAAATAATATAATTCTTACATCATTATCCCATTTTTGACCTATAACTATTGATTCTTTAACTTCTTTAAATTTATCGACTACAGAATATATCTCAGCAGTACCTAACCTTGCTCCACCGGGATTTAGTGTAGCATCTGATCTTCCATAAATTATATAACCTCCGTTAGATTTTCTTTCAGCAAAATCTCCGTGATGCCAAACATTTTTAAATTTTTTGAAATATGCACTCTTATATTTTTTATTATTCTTATCATTCCAAAATAATTTTGGCATAGAAGGGAATGCTGATTTACAAACTAATTCCCCTTTTTGGTTTATTAAAGACTTTCCTCTTTCAGAAAAAACATCTGTATTCATTCCTAATCCATTATTTTGAATCTGTCCCCTGTAAACTGGAGAATATATATTACCTAATACAAAGCACGATACTAAGTCTGTTCCACCAGCAATAGATGCTAAATGAACATTTTTTTTCACATTTTTATAAACATAATCAAAACCCTCAGAGGATAAAGGTGATCCAGTAGAACAAATAGTTTTTAGAGACTTTAGTTTAAATTTTTTTTTGATATTTACGTTAAGCTTCTTTAATTGGTCAATATACTTCGCGCTTATACCAAACAATGAGATTTTTTCTTTCTCAGCTATTTTAAATAGTAAATCACTTCTTTTATGCATTGGAAAGCCATCAAATAGAACAATAGAAGCTTTTGATGCCAAGAAAGTTATTAACCAATTCCACATCATCCACCCACAAGTAGTAAAATAAAATACATTATCTCCTTCCTTAACATCACAATGAAGTTTATGTTCTTTAAGATGCTGTAACAGAACCCCACCAGCTCTATGACATATGCATTTTGGTTTACCTGTTGTTCCACTTGAATATAAAATTGTTAGCTCTTTATCAAAATCAAATTTTTTGAATTTAAATTCTCTATCTTTTTTAAATTTAATTTTATCATAATAAAAAATTTTAATTCCTTTAATATTATTTTGTTTTAAACTTTTTTTACCTGGATAATTAGTAATTAGAACAAATTTAATAGATTTTATTTTTTTTAAAATAGCTGGCAATCTTTCAAGTACATTTATCTCTTTACCATTGTAGTAATACCTATCTGTAATTATTAATACTTTTGGTTTAATTTGAGAAAATCTTTCTATGACACCTTGTATACCAAAGTCTGGTGAACATGATGACCAAATAGCTCCAATAGCACTAGTTGCTAAAAAACTCTCAACTGTCTCAATTTGATTTGCTGTATACGCTGCAATTCTGTCTTTTTCTTTGATTTTATTTTTTTTAAAAAAATTAATTAATTTTTGAGTGTTGTTATTTAATTTATTCCAAGATTTTTCTTCTCGGTATCCGTTTTCGCTAATAAATGTAACAGCCTTTGAATTATCGTATTTAGAAAACAAGTTTTCTGCATAATTTAATTTAGATTTTATTAAAAATTTACTTTTAAAAATTTCTTTTGGAAAATGAAATTTATCATTTTTGATACCTTTTATATTTGAAAATTCCCAAACTGATGTCCAAAAAAGCTTTGGATTTTCAATTGTCCAATTATACAATTTTTTATAATTTCTCTTAGGTGTATAATTAAATTTTTTTGCTAAAAAATTTTCAAATTCAAATAAATTTGATTTTAATTTTGTTTGATAATTAGCTTCCCACAATTTCTGAGACATAAAAAAATATATTTAATTTTTTGAAATTATGATAACCTTAAAACATTAAATAATAAAAATGAGAACTTTTTCCTCAACGATTCGGACTGGTTTTAGCCTATTTTTGTTCTTTAGAGGTAACAATATATAGTATTGGTAAAAAAATACACACCAAAGCTAGAAATGATAAAAAATAAAATCACTGCAGTTCTTGGACCAACAAATACAGGAAAAACCTTCTTGGCAATAGAGACTATGCTGTCATTTGACTCGGGAATGATTGGTTTTCCTTTACGACTTTTGGCAAGAGAAGTTTATGACAAAATTATAAAAAAAGTAGATCCATCAAAAGTTGCTTTGATTACAGGTGAAGAAAAAATTATACCAATAAATGCAAAATATTTTCTTTGCACTGTTGAGTCAATGCCATTGGATAAAAGTTTAGAGTTTGTTGGAATAGACGAGATACAAATGTGTAATGACCACGAGAGAGGTCATATTTTTACAGATAGATTGTTACATATGAGAGGAGAAAAGCTTACCATGCTTATGGGTTCAAACTCTATTAAAAAAATTATCCAAACTCTTGATGAAGATATTGAATTTAAAAACCGAGAAAGGCTCTCTAAATTATCTTTTGGTGGTCACAAAAAAATTTCAAGAATAGAGAGAAAAAGTGCTGTAATTGCTTTTTCTACTGAAGAAGTATATGCGATTGCAGAATTGATAAGACGTCAAAAAGGTGGAGCTGCTATCGTTATGGGCTCACTTAGCCCCAAAACAAGAAACTCACAGGTAAGTTTATATCAATCTGGTGATGTTGATTATCTAGTTGCAACTGATGCAATCGGAATGGGAATAAATATGGATCTAGATAATGTTTATTTTTCAAATTTGAAAAAATTCGATGGTAAAAAGTTAAGAAATTTAAATATTTCTGAAATTGGACAAATTGCTGGTAGAGCAGGAAGATATTTAAATGACGGTATATTTGGTACAACAGGTGAATGTAAAGAAATAGGCCCCGAAGAAATTGAAGCATTAGAAACGCACAGTTTTCCAGATATACAAACTATCTTTTGGAGAAACTCAAAATTAAATTTTTCTAATAAAGTTTCTTTGTTAAAATCTTTAGAAGAGAAACCTCAGAAAGACTGGCTAAGAAGAATAAATGAATGCCAAGATGAAAAAGTATTAAAATATTTTCTGAAAGAAGCACCAAATATAAAAATAGAAGATAATAATGAAATTTTAAAAATACTTTGGGAATGTTGTCAAATACCTGATTTTGTGAAGAAAACTTACGGTCATCATTTTGATGTTGTGAGTAAAATTTTCAATTTTTTAACAAATGGAAATAAAAAAGTTTCTAACCACTATATGAAGGAACAGCTATCCTTACTTGATAAATTAGATGGAAATGTCGACTCTTTATCAAACAGGATTGCTAACGTTAGGACATGGGCTTATGTATCAAATAAATCTAATTGGGTGGAAAATCAGGACTATTGGATTGAAAGAACTAAACACCTTGAGGATAAACTATCAGACAGACTTCATGAAGAATTAACAAAAACTTTTATTGATAAAAGAGCAAGTGTATTAGCTAGAGGTTTAAAACAAGATATTATGTTTGATACTAAGATTTTAAATGATGAAGAAGTAATGATTAATGAACAATATATTGGTCGTTTAAAAGGTCTTAGGTTAGAATTAGATTTAAAGGTTGATACATTAGATGCTGACGTAAAATCTTTAAAAAAAGCAGCAAGACAAAACGTTGTTCCAGAAATAATAAAAAGAATAACACAAATTATTGATACGGGCCTAATTGAACTTAAAGATGATTTTAAAATTTATTGGAACAGCAAACAAATAGCAAAATTAATTCCAGGTTCAGACTATTTAAATCCACAAATTCAATTAATTATTGACGAAATGATTGAGAATAATGAAAAATCAAGACTAAATAATTATTTACAGAACTGGATAAATGCTAAAATTGAAACAGAGTTAAAAAGTCTAATAGATTTAAAAAATGTTAAAGATAATAATTCAGAATTGAGAGCTTTAGCTTATCATCTTTATGAAAATAATGGTGTTGTTAAACGTGATGAGGTTTCAAATTATTTAAAAAAACTTAATCAAGATGAAAGAAAAAAATTGAGAAACCTTGGTGTAAAGTTTGGCAGATATCATGTTTTTTTATTTAAATTATTTAAACCAAGTTCTGTGTCATTGCGAATTCTTTTATGGAAAAACTTTAATGAGAAAAATTTTGATTTCTCACCTCCAACCTTTGGATTAAACTTTTTAGAGGAAAAGAAAATATTAAATAAGAATTTAATGCTATTGTGTGGTTTTGAAAAATTTGAAAATTTATATGTTAGAATAGATATTTTGGAGAGATTATTTTTAATGATTTTTAATATTAAATCAGAAGATAAAATTAAAGAGATCAAATTAATTCCTGAGATGTTGAATTTATTAGGTTGTAATAAGGAAAATTTTGTGAAATTAATAAATAGAATGAATTACAAAACTTATGAAAAAAATAATAATCTTCACTTTAAATATGTTCCATTTAGAAAAATAATAAAGAAAGATACTAATAAGAATATGAATGATAATCCATTCAAAATTCTTTCTCAATTGAACTTAAAATAATGTTTAATATTTTTAAAAAAGAAGAAACCAAAAAAAAGGATAATCATCCATCAATAACAGCAGTAGCCTGCTTATTAATTCATTCAGCAAGGATTGACGAGAATTATACAGATAAAGAAAAAAAAATTATTAAGGGTGCAATTATTAAAATGGGAGGCGATGCCAAAAATATTGATAAAATAGTACAAGATGCTGAAGAAAAAGAAAAAGACTCAAATCAAATTCTTGATTTTACAAGAGAAATTAAAAATATTAATGAAGAAGATAAAAAAATCATAATAGAAGCATTATGGGATATTATATATTCTGATGAGGATGCTGATATGTATGAAACCAATTTAATGAGAAGATTATCTGGCTTACTTTATTTAGATCCAAAAGTTATGGGTGATATTAAAGAGAAAGTTCGTCAAAAACAAAAATGACATATTTGGTAAATGATAAATGCATCAAATGTAAATTGATGGATTGTGTCGAAGTTTGTCCAGTGGATTGCTTCTACGAGGGGAAAAATATGCTTGTAATTAAACCTGATGAGTGTATAGATTGTGGCGTTTGTGAGCCAGAATGTCCAGTAGATGCAATAATATCAGATAATGAGGACAATAACGGGAAATGGTTAGAGATTAATAAAAAATATTCAGAAATCTGGCCAAACATAAATGAAAAAAAAGATCCACCAACGGATCACGAAAAATTTAAAGACGAAGAAAATAAATATGAAAAATATTTTGAAGAAAATATTAAATAACAAGAAAGCAAAGAAAGTTGTTAAGAAAAAAGTCAAAGTAGTAAAAAAAGTAATTAAACCTAAAAAAACTTCAAAGCCAGCAAAGATAAAAAAAGAAGTAAAAAAAATTAAAAACAAAAGCATAAAAGTTCCAAAAAAAAAAGTTGAAGTTAAAACTGACCCTCTAAGAATTCCAAAAAATAATGAACAAAAACCTGAAATTAAAAAAGTAAAAAAACAGGAAACTGATAAAAAATTATATAAAGTTAAAGATTTTGTTGTATATCCAAAACATGGTGTTGGACAAATTACAGAAACTAAAAAAATTAATATAGGTGGAATTGATGTTGAAACATATGTTTTAAAATTTGAAAAAGATAAGGCAGATGGAATGGTGCCAGTTAATAAACAATCTCACCTAAGACCTTTAGCTACAATAAATCAGATTAATAAATGTGTCAGCATATTAAAAAGTAAGCCAAAAATTAAACGTTCGATGTGGAGCAGAAGAGCTCAAGAATATGAAGCTAAAATTTCGTCAGGTAAAATTTATGATTTAGCAGAGGTTGTAAGAGATCTTAATAAAGGAGATGATATTATGATTGATCAATCTTACAGTGAAAGACAATTATTTGAAAAGGCATATGAAAGACTTTTAACTGAATTTCAAATAGTAATGGGATCAAGTTTAGAAGATGCACAAAAAAAATTAGATAAAGCATTGAAAAGAAATCTAGAAAAACAAATTCAAAATATTCAGGAAAAACCAACTGAAGAAGAAGTAAGTAATCAAGAAATTTCGGAGTAAAAAAAACGCTCCCCACGCAAGCGCCATGAGAAGCGTTATCAGTTAAAAAGAATACTAAACTATCTTCTTTTTTTCTTCTTAGCCTTTTTCTTAGCTTTTTTCTTAGTTTTCTTTTTAGCAGCTTTCTTTTTTCTTTTAGCCATCTTTAGCTCCCTTTTTTTATAAACGAATCTTTATGATTCGTTAATTACTAATTTTTATTTTTTTTGCATAGTTATGTCAAACATATAATTTTTGAAATAATTTAAAAAAAAATAATTTTTTTTATTTTTTTTATTAATTAAAAAAAGTTAAAAAAACCGCTATTAATAAAGTATTTTTTAAAAACAATTTAATAAAGTTTTTCAAATTCATTTTTATATTTTTGAATAATTTTAAATCTTTTAAGTTTTAAAGTTGGAGTTAACATTCCATTCTCAATTGAAAATTTTTCTTTAATAATAAAAAATTTTTTTATATTTTCTATTTTAGTAAGGTTTTTATTTATATTTTCAATTTCCTTTTGTATTTTTTGATTGGTTATATCGATATTATCTTCGGATAAAACTAATAGAGCAACCAAATACGGTTTATTATCTCCATAAACAATTGATTGATCTATAAGTTTAGAATTTGATAACTCATTTTCTATTTTAACTGGAGAAATATTATCTCCTCCTGGTGTAATCAAAATATCTTTTTTTCTATCAGTAATTTTTAAATAACCATTCTCAAAAACACCTATATCCCCAGTATATAACCATCCGTCTTTTAATACTTTACTCGTTTCTTCTTCATTATTCCAATAACCTAACATTACATTTTCACCTTTAACTAAAATTTCTCCATCAGAAGCTATTTTTACCTCATTACCTTTAAACGGAGGACCTACAGTCTCAACCCTGATATCATCAATTGGATTACAACTCACAACTGGAGAGGTCTCAGTTAATCCATATCCTTGCAATGTGGGTAGGCCAATAGCATTTAAAAAAATACCAACTTCTTTATCAAGCGCTCCTCCGCCTGAAACGAAGGTTTTTAACTCGCCTCCAAATTGACTTTTAATTTTTTTCCTTACAATTTTTTCTAAAATATTATCAATTAGTTTTTCTATAATTGTTAAAGGTTGTTTGTTTATCTTCTTGGTTCCTAGTTCTAACATTTTTAATACTAAACTTTTTTTTAATCCTGTTGCTTTATTAAAACTTGCATTAATTTTCTGAAATAAATTTTGGTAAAATCTAGGCACAGCAGTCATTAGTTGAGGTTTACAATCATTCATATTTTTAATTAATTTTTCAATACTTTCAGCGTAGAATATTTTTGCCCCAACACTTATTTGAACAAATTGAACAGTATGTTCATAAGAATGCGAAAGAGGCAGCCAGGTTAAAAATCTAGTCTGGTCTGTTAATAAAGGTTTTAGTATATCGAGCGCCCCATCACAATTATTTAAAATACCACCATGACTTAAGATTACACCTTTTGGATTACCTTGTGTTCCTGATGTATAGATAATGCAAGCTGGATCATTCCTTTTAATTGATAAGTTTGGAATATTTAAATCTTGGTAATCTAAATTAGAAAATAATATATTAACATTAATATAACTCTCAGAGTCTATATCTAATTGTTCAAAAGAAAATATTTTTGCAACAAAACTCTTTTTTTTTATAATTTCTTTAACTTTATTAAATTGTTCTTGATTAGAAACAAAGATTAATTTTGGATTACAATTTTCAATTATATATTCATAATCTTTCTCTGCGTAAGTTGTATAAGCTGGAACAGTAATAGCTTCTGATAACATTACTGAAAGATCAGTTATAAACCATTCAGGTCTATTTTCAGATATTAATAAACATCTATCACCTTTATTTACATATTTATTAATTTCTGAGGAAAGTTTTTTAATTGAGTGAAATGTTTTTTCCCATGTAAAATAATTACTGGTATCTTTTAAGGATGTTAAAAGAATATTATCTTTTTTTTGTTTTTTGTAATTTACAAAAAACAGTTCGACTAAATTATTAATATTTTGTGTACTCATAAATTGTTGGTGGGCAAAGAGAGAATCGAACTCTCACAGTATTGCTACTATTGGATTTTGAGTCCAACGCGTCTACCAGTTCCGCCATTCGCCCAAAACTTATTATATTTTAACTAATAGTATTAAATCATTTATTATATTAAAAGAAAATATGTTTAAAGAACTGTACAATAAAACTATCAAACTAGCGGGTCATAAAAGATCCAAATCTATTTTGGGATTTGTATCTTTTATTGAAAGTTTTGTATTCCCAATACCACCCGATGTTTTGATAATTCCAATGACAATAGCTCGAAAACATGAATGGATTAGAATTGCATTAATTGCAACTATAGGATCTGTTTTGGGAGCATGCCTTGGTTACTTTATTGGATATGTTTTCTTCAATGAAATTGGCCTTAAAATTTTTGAAATTTATGGTGTAGATGATGCTTCATTTTTAAAAGATAAAGTATCTTCAGAAGGTGGAGTTATAGCCTGGATAACTCTCCTAGCAATTGCTGGATTTTCTCCAGTGCCTTTCAAACTCCTAACAATTACAAGTGGTTTCATTAACTTCAATATTTTATATTTTATTATTATTTCTATTTTAACCAGAGGTTCACGTTTTTTTTTGATAGCATTTTTAATTGGAAACTTTGGACCTACAATGAAAAAAATTATTGAAAAAAAACTTTTAAAATTCTCTATTTTGATATCAGTTGTTTTAATTATTTTTGCTTATTTTATATATAAATTTTTAAATAATTTTATTAGTTAAATATGATCCTATTTTTAAATAGAAAAAATTTTTATTTGATTATTTTTTTTATCTCATTAATTTCAATTATCTCAGCGTTATACATTGAGTATATTTTGCAGTATCAACCATGTAAGTTATGTATCTATCAAAGGTTACCTTATCTAGCAGCAATTTTTGTAAGCTTTATAGGATTTCATTATTCGAATAATGACAAAATAATAATAGTTATAATAATGATTTTTACTATTAGCGCTATAATTTCTGGATATCATTATGGGATTGAAAATAATTTAATTCAGGAAATTTCTAGTTGTACTAATAACTCTCTAGATATATCAAATAAGTCAAAACTACTTGAAACTCTCAATAAAAACATGCCAGTTGACTGTAAAGATGCTACTTTTAAAATTCTTGGAGTATCACTAGCGGCAATTAATACAATTTTATCAATTTTAATTGTTATTATTTCTATTAGAACATTAGCTTATGAAACAAACAAATAAAAAAAAATTAGAAGAATTTATAAGAGTAGATCATGCTGGAGAAAGAGGTGCAATTAAAATTTATGAAGGTCAACTGCTTGCTCTAAATACTATTGTGAAAAATGAAGAATTAAAAAAAAAAATCGGTGAAATGAAAAAGCATGAGGAGGAACACTCAAATTTTTTTGAAGATGAAATAGAAAAAAGAAATATAAGACCAACAAAATTTTTACCATTATGGGATTTGCTTGGACTGGGCCTTGGATTTGGCTCAACAATACTTGGAAAAAAGGCAGCAATGTTGTGTACTGCATCTGTTGAAGAAGTAATTGATGAACATTACAAAAATCAAATTGATCAAATTGAAGTAGACGAAAAGAACTTAAAAGAAAAAATAATAAAATTTAGACAAGATGAATTAGACCATAAAGATATAGCATACGAGGAAGGAGCTACGAAGAAAGGTCTTTATTCGATTATGGATAAAGTAATTAAAACTGGTTCTAAAGTTGCTATAAAAATTTCTGAAAAAATTTAATTACGGTTCAAGTTCAACATCCCAGTATAAATAATCCATCCAACTTTTATGTAAAAAGTTTGGTGGAAAATTTTTACCATTTTTATGGAGGTCCTCTGTAGTAGGTTGAAATGGCCATTGGTTTAGTGTCATACCTGAGTTCTTTATTAATCTTCCTCCTTTTTTAACATTACAGGATGAACAAGCTGTTACAACATTATCCCAATTAGTTTTGCCTCCTTTTGATCTTGGCAATAAGTGATCAAAAGTTAATTCATCTTTACTACCACAATATTGGCAACTAAATTTATCTCTCAAAAAAACATTGAACCGTGTAAAGTTAGGGTTTGATTGAGGTCTTATGTATGATTTAAGAGCAATTACACTTGGAAGTTTCATACTAAAAGAAGGACTTCTGATTTGTCTATCATAATAACTGACAATAGAAACTCTATCTAAGAAAACAGATTTAATTGAGTCCTGCCAACTCCATAATGAAAGTGGATAATAACTCAAAGGCCTATAATCTGCATTTAAAACTAATGCAGGACATTTTTCTAAAGAGATACTTTGATCAGAAAGCTCAATCATACATAAAACATACATTAAATATATTTTTTATCAACATAACTAATATTATAATAAATATTTATTAACTGATTATTTTTTTTTTTATAAAGTTTAATGCCGCACTCGAAGCTTCTATAGGTATATGGTGGTCACAGTTTTTAATCATTAAAGTTTCAATTTTAATTTTATTTCTAATAAAAAAATCCTTAGCTTCTAGTAAATTATTTGGTGGGACAATTGGATCATTTTCACCGTGTATCATTAAAATATCGGTTTTAGCTTTTATTCTTTGAGACAGATCCTTCATATTTATAATTCTTCCAGAAAATCCTACTATACAACTAAATTCTTTTTCGGATGTCAGGCCAACATTTAATGACATCATACATCCTTGACTGAAACCAGAAACACAAATTTGTGAATATTCTAAACCAAAATAATTGCTTACTTCTAAAATATAACTGTTTAAAATATTTTCAGCCTTTTTTGATTCTTGAAGAGTATATTCTGGATCTTCATTATTTAAATCAAACCATTGAAACCCTGCAGGATTTATACTGCATACTTCGTGTCCATCAGGACATAAAAATACTGTATTTTTTAAAAATCTTTTCCAGTTTAAAGATAACATGCTGATATCTTTACCATCACCTCCATATCCATGAAGTAAGATTACAGCACTTTTTACTTCCTCATTATTCTCTGGTTTTATTATTGTTGTATTTAATGAAAATTTCATAAATTTTTTGGTAACCATTCAAGTAAAGATTGATCATTAAAGTCAATGTAACCGACAATTCTTCCAACTTCAAAACCATTTCGGTCAATTAGAATTGTTGTCGGTAATCCTCGAAGTTTAAATAATTGTGAAAACTCCGGTCCAGATCCTGTGAATATATCTAAATTCTTAATTTTTATTTGATCAAAAAACTCTTTAGATTTTTTATAACTTTCGCCACCAATATTAATTGGGATTATATTTATATTTTTAAATTCATTTAAGGTTTTAAGTTTGTCTAAAGATGGCATTTCCTTTTTGCAAGGAGCACACCAAGTAGCCCAGAAATTTATTATTAAGGGGTTTGATTTATAATTATTTAAACTTACTTTTTGGCCATCAGAATTAATAAATTCTATATTTTCAATTTTTTTCTTGTCTTTATGCACTATAAGATTCTTAATTTCTGGACGCTCTATTGAATATGAGACGCTAGATGATATTAAGTAAAATATTATTATAAGATAATTAAAAAAAATGATTTTCATAAAATTTTAAATAATTAAATATCATGGGTAAAAATAAAAACAATCAGCCAATTTGGAATACTAGAATTAAAAAAGAAAAAACAAACCTTTTTAAAAAGGTTGGTGGATCAATAGAAATCGATAAAAGATTATTCAGAGAAGATATTGAAGCTTCAGTAGTACATGTTGAGATGCTGTTTAGACAAAAAATTATAAATTTTAAAATTAAAAATAAAATAGTGTGGGGCTTGAATAGAATTAAGAATGAAATTATAAAAAAAAAATTTATTTTTGACAGTAACCTTGAGGATATTCATATGAATATAGAACACAGACTATTTGAACTAATTGGAGAAGACGCAGGGCATATTCACACTGCTAGATCAAGAAATGATCAAGTTGTCACAGATTTTAAAATTTGGTTAAGAAAAGCTAATAAAGAAATTGTTAAAAATATTGATGCAACAATAAAAAATATTTTAAAAAAAGCAGAAAAAAATGTTGAGACAATTATGCCTGGTTTCACACATCTAAAAAATGCACAACCAGTTTCTTTTGCCCATTACTTAATGGCGTATTTAGAGATGTTTAATAGAGATAAAAATAGATTTAAAAATAATTTAGAGAGCCTCTATGAAAATCCACTTGGTGCGGCTGCTTTAACAGGTACTTCTTTTAAAATTGATAGATTTTATACCTCAAAAAAATTAGGATTCCACAGACCAACTAAAAACTCAATTGATACAGTTTCTGATAGAGATTTTGTAATAGATTTTCTTTATTCTTGCTCTGCATGTGCTGTTCATATCTCTAGAATTGCAGAGGAGTTTATAATCTGGAATTCAGATGCTTTTAAACTTATTAACTTGAATGACAAAATTGTAACTGGATCATCTATTATGCCTCAAAAAAAAAATCCTGACCCACTAGAATACTTGAGAGGCAAAACAGGTTTAATGTTTGGAAATCTATTTTCTATGCTTACAACATTGAAAGGGCTGCCTCTTTCTTATTTTAAGGATTTACAAGATGATAAAGAAATTGTTTTTAAATCATTTGATCAATTAAAAAATTCCTTAATTATATTAAATGATGTTCTTAAAAATTTTTCACCAGATAAAAAAAGAATGATTGAACTTGCGGAAAGAGGCTACATTACAGCAACAGATTTAGCAGATTATATGGTTAGAGAATTAAATTATCCATTTAGAAAAGCCTATTTACAAACAGCAAAAATAATTAATTTTGCTGAAAAAAATAAAAAAAAACTGTCAGAACTCACTTTAAAAGAGATAAATAAAATTGAAAAAGGTTTAACCGCTGATGTTCTAAAAGTATTTGAACTAAAAAAATCTGTAAATTCTAAAGTTTCTTATGGTGGAACTTCTTTCGACAATATTAAGAAAATGATATTAAGTTACAAAAAGAAATAATTATGATTAAAAAAATAACTTTAATTACTATATGCCTAATTTTATTAACTTCATGTGGAAGGAAAAATGAGCCAAAATATGAGGCATCATTAAATAATAATGTTATGAAATTTAATAGTTCTAATAACATATTTAAAATGCCAAAAAAAGATGAAATATATCAATAATATTTTTACAGTTGAAAAATCCAAACTTACAAAAGTAATTAACAAATTTGAAACACCAATTTTTTGCTATTCCGAGAAAAAAATTAATGAAAATATAAGTAACTTTAAAAAAAGTTTTAAATCTTTTTCTCCAATCATATGTTTTTCAACGAAGTCAAACTGTAATCTAGAAATACTTAAACTAATTAAACGAAGCGGATTGGGAGCTGATGTTGTCTCAAAAGGTGAATTAATGATTGCTCTTAAAGCAGGAATAAATTCTAAAAAGATTGTTTTTTCTGGAGTGGGTAAAACTAGGTCAGAATTGATTTATGCTATAGATAAAAATATTTTATTGATTAATTGTGAGTCAAAAAGTGAAATATTAGAAATAGAAAATATAGCAAAATCTAAGAATAAAAAGGTAAATGTTGGAATCAGATTAAATCCAAATACAGATGCAAAAACAATTAAACAAATTTCAACTGGTAAAAAAGAAAATAAATTTGGTGTTAATGAAAAAACATTTATTGAAATTTCTAAATATATAAGAAATTCAAAATTTTTAAATCTAAAGTGTTTAAGTGTACATATTGGAAGTCAAATCCTAGATTATAAACCTTATCAAAAAATGCTAAAAGTCTTAGACACACTAATAAAAAAAATTAAATTAAATTTTGAGTTTATAGATCTTGGTGGTGGTATGGGTATTGACTATAACAAAGACAATAAAAAATTTAATTATAAAAAATATAGTCAAATTATTAAAAAATTTTTAAAAAAGCATAAATCAAAAATTATTTTTGAACCTGGTAGGTCAATTATAGGCGATACAGCAATATTAATTTCAAAAATTATTTATATAAAAGGAAATTCAAGAAAAGATTTTATTATTGTAGATGCAGCTATGAATGATTTTATGAGGCCTGCTTTGTATGGAGCTAAGCATAAAATAATTCCATTAAAAAAAACCAATAAAATGACTAAGAAAATTTATGATTTTGTGGGTCCAATTTGCGAAACGACAGATAAATTCTTAACTACAAATAATTTTCAAAAATTAAATGAGAAAGATTATATTATTATTTGTGACGTAGGTGCGTATGGCTCATCTTTATCTTCAAATTATAACATTAGACCTAAACCTGCTGAAATATTAATAAAAGGTTCAAAAATAAATGTAATTAAAAAAAGACAAAAACTAAAAGATATAATTTAGTTTTTGACAAAAATGATAAGAAAACTACTATTTTTACTTTTTTTCTTCCTAGGTATATCTATAATTTCAATAATATTCCTGCCATCACTAATAATGCCAACTAAAATAGTTTTATTCGGTGGAAAAATGATGGGAAGGTGGGCTGCAGTTTGTCTTCAAATTTTTTTACAAACAAAAATTATTGTTAAAGGTAGGGAAAATATTATTAAAAGTGAAAAGTTTTTTATTGCTTGCTCTCATCAATCAATGTTTGAAACTTTTTACCTACAAACAATTTTTAATTCACCAATATTTATTTTAAAATATGAATTAATCAAAATGCCTATATTTGGATGGTATTTAAAAAAGATAGGATCAATTTCAATTAATAGAAATAAAATTAGTAAAGATAATTTAGGTTTAATAGATAAAATAAAAAATTCTATAAGAAATTCAGAAAGACCATTAATTATATTTCCTCAAGGAACAAGAGTTTTGCCAAATGAAAAAATTCCATTTAAAAAAGGTGTTGGTAGAATTTATGATGAATTAAAAATAAATTGCCAACCTGTGGCGATAAATTCTGGAAATGTTTGGCCAAAAAATGGAAAATTATCTTCAAAAAAAACAATAACAATATCAATTCTTCCAGCAGTAAAACCTGGAATGAAGTCAGCAGACTTTACTAATTATATAGAGGATAAAATATATACTGAGTTAAAATTAATGAATTAGCCCTTCATTGGCATTACAACATATATGCTATCATAATCAGCTGGATCTCTAATTAAAGCTGGTGAACCTGTATCTTTTAAATAAATTTCAATGTTATCTCCATCAAGTTGGGAAGCAACATCAATTAAATATCTAGAATTAAAACTTATTTCTAGCTCGTGATCAAATTTAACACTTAGACTTTCTTTACCATCACCACTATTTGTATTGTTAACTGAAAGATCAAGATTATCTTTTGAAAGATTAAATTTTACACCATCTTTTTTATCTAAAGAGACTGAAGCAACTCTATCTACCGAATTTAAAAATGATTTTAGATCAACTTCTAATTTTTTTTGGTTTTCTTTGGGTATTACCTGTACATAGTTTGGAAATTTTCCATCAATAAGCTTAGATATCAATATACTATTGTTAATTTCAAATTTAATTTTTGATTTTATATTTGATATTTTAACTTCACCTTCATAGTCTTCTAGTAATGAGCAAAGTTGAAAAATAGTCTTTTTTGGTAAAATTATCTGATCAAATTGAACTTTATTTTGTAATCTAATCTTCGAAATAGACATTCTATGACTATCAGTAGCTGCAGCTGTTAAGAAATTTTTATCTTCAACTTCTGTCTGATGTAAAAAAATTCCACTTAAATAATGTCTTGTTTCGTCGTTAGATACAGAAAATTTGCACTTATTTAACAGTTTTAGTAGCTCTTTTGATTTAATCGAGAACTCATTTTCATTAAAATTTTCATCTGTTAACGGAAATTCAGATGCATTAATACAATTTAAATTGAAAACAGATTTGTCAGATTTTAAGTGTAATTTATTTTCACTGGGATTAGAAAAATTAATTTTACTCCCAGATGAAAACTTTCTAACGATATCATACATTATTGACGAAGATGAAGTAGTTTTACCCTCTTCTATTATTTCGACATTTGGAATTTGGTGAATAAAAATTAAATCAAGATCTGTAGCTGTAATTGTTAGTTTTCCGTTACTTACATCCAATAATACATTTGAAAGTATCGGCAGCGTACTTCTTTTTTCTATTACGCCCTGACAATAATTTAAAGATTTTTGAAGGTCTTGTTGATTTAAACTAAACTTCATTTTGCTTATTATATAAAATCTTATTTTTTAAACTATCAATATTAATATTTAACTCGCTATCCTCTTTTCGTAACCTCTCTATCGTTTTAACTGAGTGGATTACAGTTGTATGATCTCTGTTGGAAAATGATCTACCTATTTCTGGTAGGGATTTGGATGTTAACATCTTTGCTAAATAAATTGCAGTCTGTCTTGGTCTTACAAGGTATCTTGATCTTCTAGGTGAAAGCATTTCATTTTTGCTAATTTTATAAAATTTACAGACTATTGTCTGTATTGTATCAATATCTACTTTATTTTCTGTAAGATTTAGTAAATCTTTTAAAACTATTTTAACCTCCGACAAGTTCGGAACTTTATTATAAATTCTTGTGAATGAAACAATTCTATTAAGTGCTCCAACTAATTCTCTAATACTAGTTTTAATTTCTGTACTTAAAAATTTTTGAATTTCTTCAGAAATGACTACTTGATTTGAATAAGATAATTTTAATTCATCAGTTTTAGATTTAATAATTTTATATCGAAGTTCATAATCAGGGTTTTGAATATCCACAACTAAACCACCTGAAAATCTAGATTTTATCCTCTCTTGAATTTTAATAAGTTTATTAGGTGGTCTATCTGCTGAAATTATTATTTGTGAATTTTTATCTAATAATGCGTTAAAGGTATGGAAAAATTCTTCTTGCATAGCTTCTTTACCATTCATGAACTGAATATCATCGATTAATAAAATATCAGTATTTCTAAAGTACTCTTTAAACTTTACCATTTCATTTGATTTTATAGACTTTACAAATTGGTACATAAATCTTTCTGCTGATATAAACATAACTTTATTCTTTTCTTTTAATTCTAAACCAATAGCGTTTAGCAAATGTGTTTTACCCATTCCAACACCACCATATAAATATAAAGGATTATAATGAGCTATATCTTTTGAAACTTTTTTCGATGCTTCAAATGCTAATTTGTTACTTCCTCCAGTTATGAAATTTTCAAAATTTTTATTTGGATCTATTCTATTATATTGAAGATAAGAGTCTTTTATAAAGGACACATTATCATTATTAGTTTCAAAAGATTTTTGAGATGAATTATTTGTCTCAATAATTTCAGTTTCTTTGTTATTTTTTATTGTGAATTCAATCCTTACCAAGTCTTTTTTGTATTCTTTAATTGTCTGCAATATTTGGTCTAAATATCTTGATACTATCCAATCTCTTATAAATCGTGTTGAGACTGAAAATAATATGTAATTATGAAATTCTTCAACTAATTCAATTTTTTTTATCCAACTCTCAAAAATATCATTTCCAAGTTTTTCTCTTAATTCTTTTTTAATACTCTGCCAATCAATTTTCTTTTCGAGCGGTTTATTATCTAGTAAATTATTTTTCATGAGGGAATTCCACTTAAGACTTATAAAAAAATATTGCAATAAATTTATTTATATAAACAAAAATAAATAAAATTTATGATTGAATAAATTCTAGATTGAATTTTTTAAAAATTTATTTCAACCTAGTCGAGTGCCTAATATAAAATTTTACTAAATCTATATCTAGTATTTTTTAAAATTAAACTTTTAGATGTAGTAATTTATTAGTAATTTGTACGCTTAAGTTGTATACGAAAAAATTTTTACTTATTGGAGGTTGTTATAAAGAATTAATTTTTTTTGTAATTCTCGATACATTCCTTGAGGCGTTTTGTCTTTTAATTATTCCTGTTTTTGCAATTGACATTAATTCAGAGTTGAGTTTTGGTAAGAATGCTAAAGCTTCTTTCTTATCCTTTTTTTCAATTATAGAGTTCATTTTTTTCAATGCACTTCTATAACGACTCTTTCTGGATCTATTTACTGCTGTTTGTCTTTTAATTTTTCTATTACGTTTAATTGCTGATTTAGTATTTGCCATAAACGTGAGTGTATATCTCCAGATAATGATTGGGTCAATACAATAATTATTTATTTTTGACATAAATTACAAAAAAAACTAGACCTGTTTGAAATAAATTTTTTATGTATTGTTCCTTCACAACTATATTTTAAACATTTTTTATTTTCTCTTTGATAAACATTAAAATTCTTTTGAAAAGAACCTTCATTACCACTTGTATTAATAAAATCCCTGATACTAGATCCTCCTTTCTCAATTGCTTTTCTTAAAACTACTTTTGAAAAATGAGAAATTTTTTGACAATCATTTAAACTAAGTGAACTTACCTCCTTAGATGGTAAAATCTTACATAAAAACAATATTTCACTTGCATAAATGTTACCAATTCCTGAAACAAAATTTTGATCAATTAAAAAATTTTTAATATTTTTTTTTTTATTTTTAAAATAATTAAAAATATAATTTTTATTAAATAAAGGATCAAAAGGTTCTGGTCCATATTTTTTAAAGTTATTATGTATATCTTCATCATTTTTAAAATAAGAAAAAAAACCAAATCTTCTTGGATCATTATAAATTAATTTAAAGTTATCAATTTTGATCTCAACATGATTGTGCTTTTTAGGTAACAATGGAGAATGATAAAAACTGGTGTTTGTCATGGAATTTTTTTTTCCAGATTTGCTAATTAAATGAATAGTTCCCGACATTCCAAGATGTATCATTAAATTAGAGCTATCCTCAAATTTGAGTATTAAATGTTTTGAAAACCTATCAACTTTAATAATTTTTTTTTTTACTATATTTTTTTCAAAATTTTTTGGGATCTTAAACCTTAAATTTCTATTTTTTATTAAAATGTCTTTAATAATCTTTCCCCTAATACTCTTATTCAAAGATTGTTTGACGATTTCTACTTCTGGTAATTCAGGCATTTCATACTATATTAGTTTTTTAATATAATTTATATGCAACAAAATCTTCAAAATAAAGCAGGACTCGTGGAAGGAGTATTTAATAAAGTTTATGATAAATACGATTTGATGAACGATTTTATGTCATTTGGAATTCATAGACTTTGGAAAAGAAACCTCATGAATTGGATGAATCCAACAAGAGACAAAAAATATTTAGATGTTGCTTGCGGCACTGGTGATTTAGGCAAATTATTTTTAGATTATACAAATAAAAATGGAGAAATTATATCTTTAGACTCGAATAGCAAAATGATTGAAAAAGGTAAAAAAAGACTAAGCAAATATAAAAATATAAAATGGGTAGTTGCAGAGGCAGAAAAGTTACCATTCGAAAATCACACTTTTGATTTTTATACAATTAGTTTTGGCTTACGAAATACAAAAAATTTAGATAAATCTTTATCAGAAGCCTATAGAGTTCTTAAGCCAGGTGGAAGGTATTTGTGTTTAGAATTTTCAAAAATTCAAAATTCTAATTTAGATTTTTTATACAAAAATTACTCAAAATTAATTCCTCACATAGGAAAAGCAATTGTTGGCGATAAAGACCCTTATGAATATTTGACCAAAAGTATAGAAGAATTTGTTAATCAGGAAGAATTGATAGATTTAATGAAAGAAAATAATTTTAAAAACTGTTCATATAGAAATTTATCTGGCGGAATAGTAGCTATTCATTCTGGTTGGAAAATATAATGTTCAAAAGATTAATTACATTATTTAAACTTGGTAGAAAACTAGCTAAATCGGATGTTTTAACTATTTTATCAAAATTTAATAAACCACCTTTACTAATAAGTGTAATATTTAAATTACTTTCCTTTTCTTTTACTAAAAAAGATGTGTCATTTAATAATTTAAGTGAAGGCGAAAAGTTATCTAATTCATTAGCATCTATGGGTACAACATTTATTAAACTTGGCCAGTTTTTAGCGACAAGGCCTGATATAATAGGAGATAAATTATCAAAGGAGCTAGAAAATTTACAAGATAAACTTCCACCCTTTTCACAATCAAAAGCTAAAGAAATGATTAAAAAAGATTTAGGTGATGAACCATATAATTCAATAATTAATATAAGTGAACCAGTTGCAGCTGCCTCAATAGCTCAAGTACATAAAGCTCAAATTAACGATAATGGAGTTATTAAAAATGTAGCAATTAAAATATTAAGACCAGATATTAAAAAAATTTTTAATGAAGAAGTAGATGCTTTGATGCTTTTTGCCTATATTATTGAGTCATTAATAAAAAAAACTAAAAGATTAAAGCTAGTTGAGGTAGTTTTTTTATTGAAAGAGATTACTAGTCTAGAGATGGATTTAAGATTTGAAGCCGCTGCAGCTAACGAATATGCAGAAAATACTAAAAATGATGCAGGTTTTGAAGTTCCCAAGATCTATTGGGATTATACAAGTGAAAACATAATGACACTTGATTGGATTGATGGTGTATCAATTAGAGAGACGGAAGAACTAGAAAAAAGGTCAATTGATACAAAAAAAATTGCCACCGACATTATTCAACATTTCTTAAGACATGCTGTAAGAGATGGTTTTTTTCACGCGGATATGCATCAAGGAAATATTTTTGTAAATGAAAGTGGTCAAATTGTTCCTATAGATTTTGGTATAATGGGAAGGCTGGATAATGTCAGTAAAAGATTTTTAGCAGAAATTTTATTTGGTTTTATACAAAGAGATTATAAAAAAGTTGCAGAAGTGCATCTTGCAGCAGGACTAGTTCCGAATAATGTACCTGTCAATGATCTTGCACAAGCATTAAGATCAATTGGTGAACCGATTTTTGGACACTCTATAAAAAATATTTCAGGTGGTAAGCTTCTAAAACAACTTTTTGATGTTACCGAAAAATTTAATATGCAAACCCAACCTCAGTTACTTATGTTACAAAAAACGATGGTAGTAGTTGAAGGAGTTGCAAGAAGATTAAACCCTGAAACAAACATTTGGGAAACATCTAAACCTGTTCTAGAAAAGTGGCTAAAAGAAACTAAAGATCCTATAAATTCCATTAATGAAACATTAAAAGACTCTGTGGAAGTATTAAAACGTCTTCCAAATTTACCTGAAGTAATGGATAAAGCAAATCAAGCCCTTAATTACCTTGCAAGTGGTCAAATACCCCAAAATTCTAACTCTTATAATGAATTAAATACTAAAAAAGAAGAAATGAAGTCATTTAGAAACCAATCTATTATTGGCTTATTATCTCTTGTAATTTTAACTCTATTGGTATTTTAATTCTCCTCATGAAAAATAAAAAAATACTTCTAATCATATGTGGCGGAATATCTGCTTACAAAAGCTTAGAAGTTATAAGAGGTTTAAAAAAAAGAGATGTAAGCATTAAAACAATACTTACAAAGAGTGGTAAAAATTTTGTAACACCTCTGTCTATCTCATCACTTTCGCAGGAAAAAGTATATGAAGACATATTCAGTGCAGAAAATGAGGCTGAAATGGATCATATTTCACTTTCTAGATGGGCAGATTTAATTTTAATTGTGCCTGCAACTGCAAATACAATCTCAAAATTAAGTTATGGATTAACTGACGATCTTGCTTCGACTGTGGTCTTAGCATCTAATAAACAAGTATTTTTGGTTCCAGCTATGAATGTCAGAATGTGGGAACATAAATCAACTAAAAATAATTTATCAAAATTAAAAAGTTATGGTTATAAGATAATTGGCCCTGAAATTGGGGATATGGCTTGTGGAGAGTATGGAAAGGGAAAAATGTCGGAGCCTTCATACATATTAGAGACTGTAGAATATTATTTTAAAAATATTGAAAAAAATAAAAAATATAAGGCATTAGTTACAGCTGGACCAACTAAAGAATTTATTGATCCAGTAAGATTTATAACTAATAAATCAAGTGGAAAACAGGGTTATGAAATAGCTAAATCGTTAAGAGATAATGGTTTTGAAACAACACTTATTTCTGGAGAAACAAATCTGGACCCAGTTGAAGGAGTTAAATTTATTTCAGTTAAAACTGCAGAAGAAATGTTTAGAGAAACTCTCATCAATCTACCAACTGATGTTGCTATTTTTAATGCAGCGGTAGCTGATTTCAAAGTTAAAGAGATTAATAATGAAAAAATTAAAAAAAGTGATAATTTAAATATCAAGTTAGAAAAAAATATTGATATTTTATCAAACATATCAAATCATAATTCTCTTAGACCAAAAATTACAATAGGATTTGCAGCTGAATCACAAAATCTTGAGATAAATTCAAAGAAAAAATTAAACCAAAAAAATTGTGATTGGATTATTGCAAATGATATTTCTGATAAAACAATAGGTTTTGATTCTGATGATAATGAAGTTTCTATATTTTATAAAAATAAAGAAAGTGAAAAATTATTGAAGAAAAAAAAATCTTTAATAGCATCTGAGATAGTTGATAGGGTTATCTCCGAGCTTAATTAACTAATGGTAAAGGTTTTATTTAAAAGACTAAACCAAAAAGTAAAACTTCCAATTTATAAAACTGCTGGATCCTCAGGCATGGATCTAATGGCATGCTTAGATAAGCCTATAACAATCAAACCAAATGAGTCAAAATTAATACCAACAGGTATTGCAATTGCAATTCCTGAAGATACAGAGGTTCAAATTAGACCAAGATCAGGCCTTGCTGCGAAATCAAGTATTAGTGTGCTTAACACACCGGGTACGATTGACAGTGATTATAGAGGAGAACTAAAGATTATTTTATTTAACCATGGTAAAGATGAATTTACTGTAAATGATGAAGATAGAGTTGCTCAAATGGTTTTAATGCCTATCTTAAAAGTAGAAGTTGAAGAAACAAATGAATTACCAGAGACAATAAGAGGGTCTGGAGGATTTGGATCTACTGGTAAATAGTAAATGTTTAGTAACAAAGACCTCGAGCGATATTCAAGACAGATTATTTTAAAAAAAGTTGGGGTTTTAGGTCAAAAGAAAATTCAAAATGCTAAAGTTTTAGTTGTTGGGTGTGGTGGCTTAGGGACACCTGTTATTGATTTACTTTGTCGAGCAGGTATTGGTGAAATTGGTATGATGGACCATGATAAAGTGAGTATATCAAATTTACATCGACAAGTTATGTTCACTTCTGATGATGTTGGAAAATATAAAGTTAATATCTTAAAAAAAAAAATTAATAAAATTAATAAAAAGGTAAAAGTAAAAACATATAGAGTTAAAGCAGATGATAAAAATTTAGGAAAAATTCTTAAACAGTATGATGTTATTGTTGATGGAACAGATAATTTTAAAGCAAAATTTCTTTTAAATAAATTTTCGTTAAAATATAAAAAAAAACTTATTATTGGAGCTATAAGTAAATTTGAGGGACATATTTTTACATTCGATTTTAATTTAAAGAAAAGTCCCTGTTTAAAATGCTTCTACCAAGGTGAACCAGCGAAGGGAGTTTTGGATTGTGAAACAGACGGTATATTAGGATCAACCGCAGTTGTTACTGGAAGCCTACAAGCTAATGAGGTTTTGAAATCAATTTTAAATGTCGGTAAAAATTTAAGTTCTCATATTTTAATTGTAGATTTATTAAATCTTAAATTTAGAAAAGTGTTATTTAAAAAAAGAAAAGGATGTATATGCGAAAATATTTAATACTTTTTGTTATATTATTTTTTCCAATTACGTCATTCGCTCAGAAAATAAATTATTATGTTACTTTAAAACATAATAAAGTGCATGTTAGATATGGGCCTAGTATGGACTACCAAATTAAATATATTTATAGAAAAGCTGGCTACCCCTTAAAAGTGATAGATAGGAAGGAAAATTTTAGAAAAATAATTGATCATAAAAATAATAGTGGCTGGATACATTGGACACAATTAGAAAATAATACATCATTAATCACTACATCAGAAAAAATTCTCTTTAAGAAACCAACAAAATTTTCAGAGCCTTTAGCTAAATTAAGTGAAGGTAGGCTTTTGATTGTTATTAAATGTCAGGATAAATGGTGCAATATCAAAACTGAAGATTATAAAGGTTGGATATTGAAAGATGATAATCTTTGGGGAAAAATTAATTAAAATCTGATGATAAAGCTTTAATATTATCTTCAGAAAATTTAGTTGTATGCGAATACTCCTTATGATCAATACCAACTTCAATTGAATTGTTTTGGTCTTTAAACTTGCTTACTTGATCATCTGAAAATTTAAAGTGAATAAACTGAACTGAAGATGCTTTTCCATCATTCGATGTTCTGTCTACATCCATTTCTGGAGCTGCATAAATTTTTTCTTCTCCGATTTTAATAAATATATTATTTTCCACTCCACCTAACTTTCCAAGAAACTCTGCTCTAATTATAGGATTGTCTATTTCAAACATTAGAGTGGCAACTAATTCTTTTCCATTCGGTATCAGAGGATTGTATGCTGCAAGTTCATCTGCTACCTGTTCTTCTCCACCTTTTTCGATATAAAGCATTTCTTGTACTTGGGCTATCATTGTTTCATAACATTCAAAATAAAATGTTGCATAAGGGCCTAAAAGAACTCTTCTATTTTTTTTAAACTCAACTAATTCTTTTCTCATTTGTCTTCTAACCTTTGTGTATGCATCTAAAGGGAGAAGATCTTCTTTTGTAATAATTTTTTGTTCTTTTGACATTCTATAATCCATAACTTTTAGAGACTATCTCAATTGGATGGAGAGCTTCATCACTGACAATATTTGTGTCATCAGCTAACTGCTTGATATGTTTACCAGCCAATGGACAGTCAGATGCCATATATTTATTATTTTTTCTTTTAACAGTGCTTGCGGTAGTTTTGCCCACTTTGTTTGCTATATCGTGAGTTTCTTTCATAATACCGAAGGTCCCTCCATGACCTGCACATCTTTCAACAACATCTAATTTAATATTTGGAATTAATTTAAGCATATCTCTTGCTTTATTACCCATATTTTGTGCTCTAGCATGACAAGCATTATGTACTGTTACTCCTCCATCAATTTCTTTCAAACCATCAACTAAACCCTCTTTATTCGCAATATCCATTACATATTCATCAATATCGAGTGTATTTTGAGAAAGTTTTTTAATTATTCCATCATTTGGCATCAATAAAGGCCATTCGAACTTTAACATTAATCCACAACTTGCTGTTAAAGTTACTACTTTATATCCCTTTTCAACATATTTAATTAATTCTCTGGAAACTAACTCTGCTTGCTTTGTTACTTGATCTAGATCTGCTTGTTCTAAATAAGGCATACCACAACAACCTGCATAAGAATGTTCTACCTCTACATTATTATGATGAAGCACTTTTAAAGCTGCCTCTCCAGTTTTTTTCTTGTTAAAATTAACAAAACACGTGGAATATATTACAACTTTTCTTTCTTTATGTTTTGGTAAAATATTTTTTTTAAATTTTTGAAAATAATTTGCGAATGTTTCTTTATTATACTTTGGTAAAATAGCTCTTTTATCTATTCCAGTAAAAAATTCTAGAACTTTTCTTGCAAATTTATTTTTTACATTAGTAATCCAGTTTATAAAAAAGCTAAAAAATATTCCTATTTTTGAATTTCTATCTATTTGAGTTAATTGAATAGAAGTTTTTGAAATATCACCATTTTTTCTTTGGGCCGTTCTGTATCTCAACATCAAATGGGGAAAGTCTAAATCAAATTCGTGTGGTGGTACATAAGGACATTTAGTCATAAAACACATGTCACATAAAGTGCAAGCATCTACAACAGGTTTAAACTTATCACTTGAAAGATCTGATACCTCACCTGCTTCAGTTTCATCTATAAAGTCAAATAATTTAGGGAAACTGTCACACAAATTAAAACATCTTCTGCATCCATGACAGATATCAAATACTCTTCTCATTTCCTGGTCAATTTTTTCAGGATTTATAAAATCTGGATCTCTAAATTTTAATGGGTGTCTTATAGGTGCTTGTGTGCCGCCTTCTTTACTCATAATTTTTTTATAAATGTGATTTTTGTGGACGAGAGGGGTTTCGTCCACAAATTTTGTTTAAGCGATGCTTTCTAAAGTCTTTTGAAATTTACCTGCGTGTGATTTTTCAGCTTTTGCTAAAGTCTCAAACCAATCAGCTATTTCATCAAAGCCTTCGTCTCTAGCTGTTTTAGCCATTCCAGGGTACATATCTGTGTACTCGTGTGTTTCACCTTGAATTGCAGACTCAAGATTGGCTTTTGTTTCACCAATTGGCTTACCAGTTGCTGGATCACCTACTTCTTCTAAATATTCTAAGTGGCCATGAGCATGTCCAGTTTCACCTTCTGCTGTTGATCTAAATACCGCTGCTACGTCGTTAAAGCCTTCAACATCCGCTTTTTGAGCAAAATAAAGATATCTTCTATTTGCTTGGCTTTCTCCAGCAAATGCTTCTTTTAAATTTTCCTCTGTTTTACTACCTTTTAATGACATATTTACTCCTACTATTAATAATGATTCTAAAGAGGCTTATATATAGAGGAATTATAATATGTCAACAGTTTAGAATAAATATAATATATTATTTAAACTATTGATATCATTGAATTATTTTTGAGATTGATTATCACTCACAATTTTAGCAATAACTTCTACTGATCTTATTTTTTTTCCTGGTATTGTTCTTTTAATATTAACTTCATCAACATCATCTTGATGAATATCAATCAATTTATTTTCTTCCTCGTCAAAGAAATGGTGATGATGTGTTACATTTGTATCGTAATAACTTTGTGAAGCATTTAGTGGAATCTCTTTTAAATAACCCTTCTTAATAAATGCGTGAACAGTATTATAAACAGTTGCTAAAGAAACCTTAATATTTGCTTGATTTTCAATGATTTTAACCAGTTCTTTGATTGTAAAGTGAAAAGTCTTTTCAGCATCAAACAAGACTTCACAAATCTTTATTCTTTGTTTTGTTGGTCTTAGACCTGATTTTCTTAGTTTGTCTATATATTGGTCTGCGTAAGCCATTACTAATTATAATTATTCTAAAGAATATCTATATTATAATGTTAGTAAATCAAGTAATAAGATTAAAAAAATTATGAAAAAAAGTTCATTTGATTATGATGATTTAATAAGCTGTGCAAATGGGGAACTTTTTGGCCCTGGAAATGCAAAATTACCCTCTCCACCAATGCTAATGTTTGATAGAATTACTGAAATTAGTGAAAAAAATGGAGCTTTTGACAAAGGATTAATGAAGGCTGAACTTGATATAAAAGATGATCTGTGGTTTTTTGATTGTCACTTTAAAGAAGATCCAGTGATGCCAGGATGCTTAGGTTTAGATGCGATGTGGCAACTAGTTGGCTTCTACTTAGGTTGGCTTGGAAACCCTGGAAGAGGAAGAGCTTTGGGAGTAAGCACAGTAAAGTTTACAGGAGAAGTTTTAAAAAATGTCAAAATGGCGACATATATTATTGATATGAAACGAATATTGATTAAAGGTGAAACAACAGTTGGTCTAGCAAATGGTATTCTGCTTGCTGATGGTAAGAAAATATACTCTGCAGACAGTTTAAAAGTAGGATTATTTAAATAATGAGAAGAGTAGTAATTACAGGTTTGGGAATTGTTTCATGTCTTGGTAATAATCAAGAAGAAGTTCATCAATCTTTATTAAACACTAAATCAGGAATTTCTTTTTCTGAAGAATACAAAGAACATAATCTAAAAAGTCATATTCATGGAAAGCCTAATATTAAACTTGAGGACCATATAGATAGAAAAACAATTAGATTTATGGGTTCGGGATCTGCTTACAATTATATTGCAATGAAAGAGGCGATTGAAGACTCTGGATTGGAAGAGAGCGATGTAAGTAATTTTAAAACTGGAATTGTTATGGGTTCAGGTGGACCTTCAATTGAAAATGTTATTTTGGCCGCCGATAAAACTAGGGCCAAAACTCCAAAATTAATGGGACCTTTTATTGTACCAAGAACCATGGCAAGTACAGCATCAGCAACACTTGCTGTACCTTTTAAAATAAAAGGAACAAACTATACAATGAGCTCTGCTTGTGCAACAAGCGGGCACTGTATTGGAAATTCTATGGAACTTATTCAAATGGGTAAACAAGATGTTGTTTTTGCAGGCGGTAGTGAAGAGATACACTGGGCAATGACTGCCATGTTTGATGCAATGACTGCATTATCTTCTAAATATAATGATACTCCTGAAAAAGCTTCGAGGGCTTATGACAAAACTAGAGATGGTTTTGTAATTGCTGGAGGTGCAGGAGTTTTAGTTCTTGAAGAATATGAACATGCAAAAGCTAGAGGGGCTAAAATATACGCTGAATTAACTGGTTATGGAGCAACTTCAGACGGATATGACATGGTAGCACCATCAGGCGAAGGTGCAGTAAGGTGTATGCAAATGGCTATGGCAAGTTCAAAAAATAAAGTAGATTACATAAATACTCATGGAACTTCTACTCCAGTTGGAGATATTACTGAATTAAATGCTGTTAAAGAGGCTTTTGGAAATGAAATTCCAAAAATTAGTTCAACTAAATCTTTATCAGGCCATCCGTTAGGAGCTGCATCAGTGCATGAAGCAATATATTGTTTAATTATGATGAAAAATAACTTCATTACAGGTTCAGCTAACATAAGTGAAATGGACGAGGAGGCTAAAAAATTCCCAATAATCGCTAAAACAGAAACAGAAGTATCATTAAATACTGTCATGTCTAATAGTTTTGGTTTTGGCGGAACAAATGCAACTCTAGTATTTGAGAAAGTCTAACATATGTCTTTAATGAAAGGTAAAAAAGGACTGATAATGGGTGTTGCTAATGAAAGATCTATTGCATGGGGTATTTCTCAGAAACTTTCAGAGGCTGGTGCTGAATTAGCTTTTACATACTTAGGTGATGCTCTTAAAAAAAGAGTAGTTCCTCTTGCAGAAAAACTAAATTCTAATGTTACTTTTAGCTGTGATGTTGAAAAAAAAGAAGATGTAATAAAATTATTTGAAGATGTTAAATCTGAATGGGGCGAAATAGACTTTGTTGTTCACGCAATCGCTTTTTCTGACAAATCTGAGCTTTCAGGAGAATATCTAAATACAACAAGAGAAAATTTTTTAAGAAGTATGCTGATTTCATGCTTTTCATTTACTGAAATTGCAAAAGAAGCTTCAAAAATTATGAAACAGGATGGAAGTATGATTACACTTAGCTATGAAGCTAATAAAGCAATCCCTAATTATAATGTAATGGGTGTCTGCAAGGCAGCATTAGAGTCTAGTGTTAAATACTTAGCTAGAGATTTAGGAGCCAAAGGTATCAGGGTAAATGCAATTAGTGCAGGACCAATAAAAACTCTTGCTGCTTCAGCAATAGGAGATGCTAAATTTTTATATAAATGGAATGCAGACCATTCATTTTTAAAAAGAAATGTAGATAATCTAGATGTTGGAAACTCTGCGCTATATCTTTTAAGTAATATGGCAAGTGGCGTTACTGGAGAAATTCATTATGTCGATGCTGGATATAACAAAGTTGGGATGCCAGATCCTAGTAATATGAATAGCGACGGATGAATAAAAATGAAAATATAATTTGGAATGAATTATTTAATAAAAAAAAATTTAAATATACAATTGAATCTGAGAAAATTAATAAAATTACACCTTATAAACTAGCTAGAATTATTTACCCTGAATTGACTAAAAAAAAGTTTTCAAAGATAATTTTTTTTTTAAAAAAAAATTTGAAAATAAAAAAAAATAAAATACTTTTAGATTTTGGGTCTGGAAATGGAGCATTTTTAATGGATTTTCAAAAAAAAGTAAAAAGAATATATAG
>CABYOT010000003.1 GCA_902520695.1 uncultured Pelagibacteraceae bacterium | reverse complement strand
AAAAAGAGAAAATGTCGCTGATATAGAGGAAGGTAACCTTTTATCTCCAAAATTCGATAATGATGGCTTAATCCCTGTAATTACAACATGTGCAGAAACGAAAGAGATCCTAATGCACGGTTATATGAATGTTGAAGCTTTAAAATTAACAATAGAAACAAAAGAAGCTCACTACTGGAGCAGGTCTAGAAAAGAAATTTGGCATAAAGGAAAAACTAGTGGCTTTACTCAAAAAGTAAAAGAAATAAGAATTGACGATGATCAAGATGCAGTTTGGATAACTGTAGATATTGGTGATGGCGCAAGTTGCCATGTTGGCTACAGATCTTGTTTTTATCGATCAGTACCTACAGGGAAAATTGAAAATGGACGTAAAGTAGAAATGAAATTTGAAGAAGAAAAGAAAAAATTCGATCCAGGAGTTGTTTATAAAGGACAACCTAATCCCACTAAAATTTAATGAGTGAGGCTCAAAAAAATGTTCTTGGGGAAGATCTTGAAGAATGTTCTAAAAATCCATTAACCGGTTGGTTCAGAGACGGTTGTTGTAACACAGATGAAAACGATCGAGGTTTACACACAGTTTGCGTAAAAGTTAATGATGAATTTTTAGAATGGTGCAAAGAGGCTGGTAACGATTTAATAACACCTCACCCTGAATTTGGTTTCCCTGGATTGGTAGATGGAGATAACTGGTGTGTATGTGCCAGTTGGGTTGCAAGAGCTTTAGAGGCGGGTATTGGATGTTCTATATATTTGAAAAAAACTCACGTCAATACTTTAAAGTTGGTACCAATTGAAACTTTAAAAAAATTTGCAATAGATCTTTCTTAATTACATATTTCCGTATTTAGGTCCCCCCCCACCCTCTGGTGTAACCCATGTAATATTTTGTGATGGCTCTTTTATATCACAAGTTTTACAATGAATACAATTTTGAGAATTAATTACAAATTTCTCAACATCATTTTCTTTTTGAATTTCATAAACTCCAACTGGACAATATCTTTGTGCAGGTTCATCGTATTTACCTAAAGTATATTTTATTGGTAAATCTTTGTCTTTAAGTTGAAGATGTACTGGTTGATTTTCAGCATGATTAGTTCCTGTTAGATAAACTGAACTTGTTTTATCAAATGTAATAACATTATCTGGTTTTGGGTAATCTATTTTTGGCATTTCACTTGCTGGTTTTAAAGTTTCATGATCAGCGTGTTTATGTTTAAGTGTGAATGGCAATCTTCCTTTAAATAAAATTTGATCAATCCCTGTAAATATTATTCCAAGAATTAAACCCCAACTAAAGCTAGGTTTAACATTTCTAGCCTCATATAACTCTTTATAAACCCAACTTTTTTTAAATTTTTCCTCATAATAAGATAATTCTTTGCTTGATTTTATGTGATCAATAATAGTTTCCGCTGCAATCATTCCACTTTTCATTGCAGTATGTGATCCTTTAATTTTTGGCATATTTAATGTACCAGCATCACAACCAACTAATAATGCACCTGGCATAAACATCTTAGGTAGACTTTGAAAACCTCCCTCTATTAATGCTCTTGCTCCGTATGATATTCTTTTACCACCTTCTAATATTGATCTAATCGCAGGATGAGTTTTAAACTTTTGAAATTCGTCAAATGGTGAAAGATGTGGATTTTTATAATCAAGACCAATGACATATCCTAAAAATATTTGTTTATTTTCAGCATGATAAACAAAGCTTCCCCCGTAGGTGCTATTATCTAATGGCCAACCTGCAGTATGCATCACTAGACCTTCGTCGTGATTTTCTTCTTTTAATTCCCAAATTTCTTTAAATCCTATTCCATACTGTTGTGGATCTTTTCCTTTATCTAAATCAAATTTTTTGATTAATTCTTTACCCAAATGTCCTCTACACCCTTCTGCAAAAACTGTAACTTTTGCGTGAAGTTCCATTCCTGGTTCATAACTATCTTTTTTATTACCTTCTTTATCTAAACCCATATCTTGAGTTGCTACACCCTTAACAGAACCATCTTCATTATATAAAACTTCACTTGCAGGAAAACCTGGGAATATTTCAACTCCAAGAGCTTCAGCTTGTTCTGCTAACCACCTGCATAGATTAGCTAGACTAATAATATAATTGTTATGATTTTGTTGTACTTTAGGTAATAACCAAGTTGGCCAACTAATTTTTTTTGTCTTTCCTAGAAATAGAAACTTTTCTTTGTTAACTTTTGTTTTAATTGGTGGATTAAGATCTTTCCAATTTGGCAATAGTTCATCTAAGGCTCGCGTTTCAAACACGTTCCCGGATAAAATATGTGCACCTATTTCAGATGCTTTTTCTAAAAGGCAGACATTAATATCTGGATTTAACTGCTTTAATTTTATTGCAGTTGAAAGTCCCGATGGTCCGCCACCTACGACTACTACATCGTATTCCATCACTTCTCTGGACATGCTAATTTCTTACAGTATTTGTTATTTTTGTATAGTGTTTAATTTGTTCAGTTCCTCTAAGAATTGAGGAAGTGCTTCGAATAAATCAGCTTCTAGGCCGTAATCTGCGACACTAAAAATAGGTGCTTCACCATCTTTATTTATAGCAACAATAACTTTACTTTCTTTCATTCCTGCTAAATGTTGAATGGCTCCAGAAATTCCAACTGCTATATAAAGATCAGGTACAACAACTTTTCCTGTTTGTCCTACTTGATGTTCGTTTGTAATATATCCAGCATCAACCGCAGCTCTTGAAGCTCCTATTGCAGCATTTAATTTATCCGCTACATCAGTTATTAATTTGAAATTTTCTCCGCTTTGCAAGCCTCTACCACCTGAAATTACAATTCTAGCTGTACCTAATTCAGGTCTATCTGATTTGATTTCTTCTCTATTAATAAATTTCGTATTTTCAGTTTGGTCTGCTGCATCTATTTTTTCTATTTCGGCAGATCCTCCAGTTGTTTCAGCCGCTTCAAATGATGTTGGTCTTATAGTAACACATTTTTTTTCATCGTTACTTTTAACTGTAGCAAATGCATTTCCAGCATAAATTGGTCTTAAAAAGGTATCAGGAGATATAACTTTTATAATATCACTTACTTGTGAAATATCTAATAATGCTGCAACTCGTGGCATAAGGTTTTTTCCAAATGTATTTG
This sequence comes from uncultured Pelagibacteraceae bacterium, assembly GCA_902520695.1. Lineage (GTDB taxonomy): Bacteria > Pseudomonadota > Alphaproteobacteria > Pelagibacterales > Pelagibacteraceae > Pelagibacter. The sequence goes on along the minus strand of CABYOT010000003.1, from coordinate 96,415 downwards.
CTGAGCAAATAATATGTGAATATTTATCAGCGTGTTTTAAAATTGCTGCAGTATAATTCTCAGCAATATAATTTTCATAAATTTCATGATCTATATGAAGAACTTTTTTTACTAAAGGAATTTCAGACAAAGATTTTGCAACATCATCTGCCTTACTTCCAATTAACAAAACATGAAGATCTTGATCTATTTGTGATGAAGCTGTAATCGCATTTAAAGTAAATGGTTTTACTTCTTTGTTGTTATGCTCTGCTATTAATAAAACTGACATTAAATTACCTTAGCCTCATTTTTTAATTTTTGTACCAATTCCTCAACACTTGCAACTTTAATACCCGCTTTTCTTTTTGGCGGTTCTTCGATCTTAATATGTTCTATTCTAGGGTTTGTATCAACTCCTAGATCTGACGCATTAATCTGTTCAATAGGTTTTTTCTTAGCCTTCATGATATTTGGCAGTGACGCATATCTTGGCTCATTTAATCTTAAATCACATGTAACAATAGCTGGTGTATTAACTTCAATTGTTTCTAAACCCTCATCAACTTCTCTAGTCACTTGTAATGATTTATCGTTTACTTCTATTTTTGAGGCAAAAGTTGCTTGTGGCCAATTTAAATGTGCTGCTAACATTTGGCCTGTTTGATTACAGTCATCATCAATTGCTTGTTTACCCATAAAAACTAAGTCTGGATTTTCTTTTTCAACAATTTTTTTTAAAATTTTAGAAACAGCAAGAGGCTCAATGTTGCCATCAACCTTTACATGAATTCCTCTATCCGCTCCTACTGCTAAAGCTTTTCTAACTGTTTCTTGAGCTTTCTCTTCACCAACAGTAACTGCTATTATTTCTGTTGCTTTACCTGACTCTTTTATTTTTACAGCTTCCTCAATAGCATTATCATCTGGTGGGTTTGTAGACATTTTAACGTTATCGGTAACAACCCCACTACCGTCCTCTTTAACTCTAATTTGGACGTTATAATCAATAACTCTTTTTACAGCGACTAAAATTTTCATTAAGCTCTCAATAATTTATTTTCTGCATCATAAGGACTTTCTTCTAAAATTGTTGCCTCATGCATTTTACCAAGTATATCAATCCTTAGTTTTTGTCCAACATTTGCTAACTCAGGTTTAACCATTCCTAGTGCGATAGATTTTCCTAGTCTAAATCCAAAGTCACCACCAGTTGCACGTCCTACAACACTTCCATTTTCATAAATTGGGTTATTTCCTAATACATCTGCATCGTTAGTTTCGTGAACCTCTAGAGTTACAAGCTTGTTATCAAAGCCTTTTTCTCTCCATTTATTTAAGGCATCAAGTCCAATAAAACTTCCTTTGTTTGGATGAATAAATCTATCTAATCCACTTTCGTAAGGTGAATACTCAATTGATAATTCAGTTCCTACTAGTTTGTAGGATTTTTCAACTCTTAAACTGTTCATTGCTCTTATACCATAAGGTTTTAAACCTAAGTCTTGACCTGCGTCTATAAGTTTATCGAAAATATGATTTTGATATTCAATAGGATGATGAAGTTCCCATCCTAGCTCTCCCACAAAATTAACTCTCATTGCATTTACTGGTGCAAAGCCAACATCAACTTGCTTTGCGCTTAGCCATTTAAAATTTTCATTTGAAAAATCATCATTTGACACCCTTTGCATTAATTCTCTTGCTTTCGGTCCTGATACTACAAGTACACCTTTACTATTTGTTAAGTTCTCAAATTGAACTGATCCATCTTTTGGCATCCAGCCAAATATCCAATCGTGATCCAATCTTTGGTAAGCCCCGGCAGAAACAAGATAAAAACTATTTTCTGACTCTCTCATAATTGTAAATTCTGAATGAACACCGCCTTTGGTATTCAATGCGTGACATAAATTAATTCTACCTACTTTTTTTGGTAATTTATTAGCTACCAACTTATCTAAAAATTCTTCAGCTCCAGGTCCTTTAATTCTGCATTTAGCAAATGCGGTCATATCTAGCAGTCCAACATTTTCTTTTACATTTTTGCACTCTTTTTCAACTGCTTTGAACCAATTAGATCTTCTAAATGACCAATCATCCTTTTGTTCCATGCCGTCAGTTGCAAAAAAGTTTGGTCTTTCCCATCCAAATTTTTGACCAAAAACTGCGCCAAGATTTTTCATTCTGTCATAACACGGGGCTGTTCTTAAAGGTCTTGCAGCTGGTCTTTCTTCATCTGGAAAGTGAGTTATAAATACATGACTGTAAGCTTCTTCATTCTTCTCTTTAAGATATGATTTTGAGCAATAATCTCCATATCTTCTTGGTTCTACTCCAAGCATATCAATTGTAGGTTCACCATCAACAATCCACTCTGCTAATTGCCATCCGGCTCCACCGGCTGCTGTAATTCCAAAACTATGACCTTCATTAATCCAAAAGTTCTTTAATCCCCATGCTGGACCAACTATCGGATTTCCATCTGGAGTATAGCAAATAGCACCGTTGTAAACTTTTTTAACACCTACCTCTCCAAATGCTGGAACTCTATGAATAGCTCCTTCAATATGAGGAGCAAGTCTATCTAGATCCTCTTGGAAAAGTTCATACTCAGATTCCTTTGAAGGACCATCTACATAACAAGCAGGTGCCCCATCTTCATATGGTCCTAAAATTAAACCACCTGCTTCCTCTCTCATGTACCATCTGCTATCACTATCTCTTAAAACTCCCATTTCAGGAAGACCTTCCTTTTTTCTTTTTAGAATTTCTGGGTGTGGTTCTGTTACAATGTATTGATGTTCAACTGGTATTACTGGAATATCTAAACCAACCATCTTACCAGTTTGTCTAGCAAAATTTCCTGAACATGAAATTACATGTTCACATTCTATAGATCCTTTATCTGTTTCAACAACCCATCCATCCTTATTCTGTTTCATTGCAAGAACTGTAGTATTTCTATAAATCTCAGCACCTCTATTTCTTGCGCCAGTTGCTAATGCTTGCGTTAAATCAGCTGGTTGAATGTATCCATCTTCGGGATGTTGTATTGCTCCAATTAAATCATTTGTATTACACAAAGGCCAAATTTCTTTTACTTGGTCTGGTGTTAGAAATTTTACATCTACTCCAATAGTTTTTGCAACTCCAGCGTATTGATGATACTCATCCATTCTATCTTTGTTGTCCGCTAATCTAATATTTGAAACAACACTGAAACCGACGTTCTTACCTGTTTCTTCCTCTAAACTTTTATAAAGATTAACTGCATATTTATGTAACTGGCCAACTGAGTAACTCATGTTAAATAATGGAAGTAGACCAGCTGCATGCCATGTTGAACCTGATGTCAATTCCTTTCTTTCAATCAAAACAACATCAGACCAGCCTTTTTTAGCTAAGTGATACAGAGCACTAACACCAACAACTCCACCACCTACTACTACAACTTTTGCTTTTGATTTCATCATGCGATTTTTACTAAATTTTTTCTATAAACTAAACATAATTCTAATAGGGATAATCATCATCATCGTCATCTCTCCAACCCATTTGGTACATTAAATATGCGGCAGTTATTACACTCACCACTCCTGCAGCCATACCAAAATTTACTCCCATAGTTTGTCCAAAATAATACCAACCTATCTGGGTGGCACCAATCGGTGGGATACAAAGAATTGCCATAAGTATTGCAATTCGTACTGGAAAACTAGGTTTTTTCATTAAATAGAAGAGCCCATTGGTATTGGTTGAGATACTGCAGTAGTGAGCCAACAATTTTTTAAAAATCCATCAACTTCGTATTTTTCAACTTGCCATTTGAATTTGTAATATTTTTTATCCTTGTCCATAATGGTTACTTCAAATGTCGATACACCTTTTGATTTATAAACTTCTACAATTTCATAATTTTTGTGGTTTAAAAGCATTGAATAAGAATCGGTCTTAATCATGTTTTTAAATCTCTCAATAGGTCCTGTAACTCTTTGATTGTTTGGGTGAGCAAAAAACCAGGTTTGAATGATACCGCTGTCTTTTTCAGGACTATCGTTCCTCATCAAAGCATTGAGTTGTATCTCAATAACTTCTCTTGGTTTTATTTCTGGGTTTGGTTTTCTTATGTCGGCATATAATTCATTTAAAGAAAAAATAAATAGAAATAAGATGCTATATATTGCTGGCTGTATTTTTAACATCTTCCAAAAATTCAATTCTTTTTTCATTTGAGACAAATGGTACAGCAAAATATCGTTTATAGGCAATGTCATAAATACCACACTTATTAAAAATACCTTTTTTAATTCTTCTAAGGGGTAAATTTAAAAAAAAATCTGTAATTGAAAATCTTGGAGAGCCATATGTGCAGAAAATTATAGCTTTTTTACTTTTTAGTTTTCCTACAGCATATCCATGGTTACCGATAAGTTTCTTAAAAGAAAAAGCCCAAGGTGGTGCTAACACTTTATCTATCCAACCCTCTAATATTGCTGGCATTCTATAGTTCCAAATAGGTGCTACAAGGACAATTAAATCAGATTCATCTATTTTTTTTCTGTGACCTAAAACTACTTCGTCAGCTTTTTCGCCAGCATATACTGGGTTAAACTTTTCTTTATATAAATCTATACATTCTACTGAATGACCTTTTTCTTCTGCTGATTTTATAAAAGCATCTTTGATTGCTGAATTGAAAGATTTTTCATTATAGTGACCATAAACCAAAAATACTTTTTTCATTAATCTTTCAGAACTGGAAAAACTGGATTAGATTTTTGAAAAAGTTTTTGATATTCCTGCTTTATGCATCTGTTGGAAATAAATTCAATATTTTCTTTGTCAGCAATCACTTTAGCCTCATCGCTATGAATTCCATACTGCAACCATAATACTTTAGTTCCTTTTTGAATTGCTTCTTTTGCAATAGCCTCTGCTTCGCTTGAAGGTCTAAAAACATCAACTATATCGATCTCTTCTTTAACATTATCCAAGCTTTCAACTATTGGTTCACCATTTACAATTTCACCTACAGCAAAAGGGTTTATAGGTATCACTTTATAACCAAAGTTTTGCATATACTTCATGACTACGTTTGCAGGTTTTCTTTTAAGATTTTTTTTATCTTCCCCTTTTTTCTCAGAACTTACGCCAATCATTGCAATGACTTTTGATTTTCTTAAAATGGATTTAATTTGATCGTCGTTCATAATTTAAATTAAAAATAATTATTATTTATTTTTCCAGTTAGGTTTTCTTTTTTGTAAAAAAGCTGATATTCCCTCTTTTGCATCTTGTGAAGCCATATTTAAAGTCATCATTTTACTCGTAAATTTGTATGCATCTCCTAATGGCATTTCTAATTGTTTGTAGAAAGCTTGTTTACCAATTTTAATTGTTAAATTTGATTTTGAAGAAATGGTTTTTGCAATTTTTAAAACTTCTGAATTAAGTTTTTTGCTTGAAAAACAATCATTAATTAAACCAATATCTTTTGCATATTTAGCATTTATTGGCTCTCCAGTTAAAAGCATCTTCATCATGATTTTACGAGTTACTTTTCTACTCACAGCAACCATCGGAGTACTGCAGAAAAGTCCTATATTTACTCCTGGTGTTGCAAAGGTGGCATTTGTTGTACTGTAAGCAAGGTCACAACTTGCGGCTAACTGACATCCAGCTGCATAAGCTGCACCATGTACTTTTGCAATAACAGGCTTCTTTCCTTCAACAATTTTCATCATTAATTTTGAGCAAAGATTAAATAATTTTAAGTGATTTAATCTATTTTTAATTCCACCAACCTCTTTAAGATTATGGCCGGCGCTGAATCCTTTACCTGATCCCTCTAATATTATTACTCTTGTATTATCATCCTTATCTAATCGAGTAAAAGTATTCAAAAGATCCCTTAAAGTTTTAAATGAAAGTGAATTATAAGTTTTAGGATCATTAATTATTACATTTGTAATTCCGTTTCCTAATTTTTTTGTTTTTACATTCATATTGTAATTATTTTAACTCACCATCTTCACGCATTTTAGCTCTAATTTTTGTGGCAGAAATTTTTTGTATTTCTTCAGACAACACTATCTCCTCAATTTTGTAACCAACTCCTCTCCCATAACAAATATTTGTAATATTTGGCACCATCATTATTTTAAATCTTCCTTCAAATTCAGGATTTAATTTATTTTCAATATTTTTTTTTACCGTTTCAAAGTCGAATGGATTGTCATCAACTCCTTGAACGTCTCTTATTTGAATACACACTTGACCGGTCTTTTTGATGATCTCTTTAAATAAAGTATAGTGACCCTCATGAAATGGCTGCCATCTTCCAAGCATTTGTGCTGTTGGTTTTTTATTATCCCATTCATAACTCATTATGATATCTCCTTTATTATTTTATCCGCCCAAAACTTAGCATCTTGAGTAGTTACATGAAAATCATATTTTTCTGGTTTGACAAACATTTGATTAGTATCGTCAAACCTTCCTTCTTTAATCGTGTCTACCCAAATAACAAAATCTGCAGGGAATAAACTTCTTGCTTCTGGAGTTGGGCAAATAAAATCTGCCACAACATAATTTCCTTGATTTTTCAGCTTTAAAGCAAAGTCTGCCATTCTTTTAGCTTGTCTTTTTCTACCCTCCTCAGAAAAATCCCAATCATTTGCTTCTTTTCTAACTTCGTCAGCATTTAATCTTTTTGCATTCAGTTTTGGAGCAAGTTCTTCTGCCAATGTTGTTTTGCCAGCCCCAGGCAAACCCATAATTAAAACTATTTTCATTAAATTTGTTCTAAAGGATGATGAGACATTAATTCTAATCCATTTTCGCCAACTAAATATTGTTGTTCTAATTTCACTCCCTCATGACCTCCAACTTCGCCGATATAACTTTCTAGGGTAATTGTCATATTTTTTTGAAATATACCGCTTCTTTCTCCACCATCAGTCGGATATCTAATTGCTGGCCACTCATCACATAAACCTATTCCATGAAGCATGACTGAATATCTATTTCCGTAATATTTTTCAGGAAGTATCCATGCCTTTTCAGTAAATTCTCTAAATGATACTCCATCTTTAATTAATCTTGAATTATAGTCAATCTGCTCAACTGCTGTTGAATAAATTTTTTTTTGATGTTCATTAAATTTATTTCCACAAACAAAAGCTCTAGAAATATCTGCACAATATCCATAAGGGCCTACCATATCTGTATCAAAGGATACGATCTCACCATCTTGAATAATCTTATTACTACTTTCTTGCATCCAAGGATTGGTTCTAGAGCCTGAAGATAATATTCTACACTCTATCCACTCTCCACCATTTTCAATGTTCGTTTTATGTAAAATCGACCATAACTCATCTTCAGTAATTCCTGATTTCAAATAATCTCTCATTTTAATTATTCCAATATCAGCAACATCTAAAGCTGCTCGCATGCATTTAATTTCTTCAGACGATTTAATAACTCTAGCCTGTTCAAGTATTTTTTTCGCTTCTAAAACTTGAATTCCTTTTTTATTAAGCTCATTTACGGCTGGACCATTGATTACATCAATTGCGATTTTTTTACTTTTAAAATAAGAGTTAGATAAATCATTTACTTCATTGACCCATTTTTTAAGTTGCAACTCTGATTGGTCACCATTGCTAAAATAATCCCAAGTAATTGCTGGTCTTATTTCATCTATTAAATTGAGACCTTTAGATAATATTTCACAGTTAAAATATTCATATAATATTGTTGGACCATCAACAGAGATAAAACAATATCTTGTAAGATTATGCATATTATAAACACTCATATTCACAGTATCTAATGCATACCTTACATTTACTGGATCAAATAAAATACATGCCTCTATATTATTTTTCTTTAATTCATTTCTTAATCTGTCAAGTCTATAAGATCTAAGTTCGTCAAAATCTATTTCATCTTCTCTTAATCTTTTTTTTGAAATATATTTCTTAATTGGTTGGTTTTCTGAAAGAATTTTTCTGTTAAACTTCATCTCTATAACATCTGTACACCAACTCCTGTTTTTGGATAGGTGTATAAATTATAATTTGCACAAAGCTCATCTCCTGGTTTCAAATCTTTTATTGAAACCATAAAAAAATATTTTGCGTCTGGTTTCTCTCTTAAATTATAATACATGTTTTCTAAATTATCATCATTTTCGTTAAATTTTTTTGCTTTTGCGGTAGGATCAATTGGATCACCAAATCTTAATGTAGGTAAAATATTTGATACCATTCTTTGAACTGTAGGATTGTCAGAATGATTATAAAAACCACCTAATGGAGTTCTTATATATTTATTTTCAAACTGCTCATCTCTTATGTGAGTAATTCCGATAAAAGTATTTGCTTTAATTTCTTTGGTTGCGAATAATCCCAAACCTTCGATTGGTGAACTTTTTATTGTTAATGCATCTGGTAAAGGTCTGTACATATATTTCGCACTTTCTACACAATGTGAGTTGCCACCCACTTGTGAAATTGATGTGTTGGATTATCCATATCAGGAGAAAAATTTCCACCATTATATGCATGTGAGTTGCGGCCTAATTGCATTCTTTGAATTATACCAACATCTTCTTTTTGAATATCTTCCCACAATTTATGATTTTGTTTTCTTAATGATTTAAATTCTAATGATTTTGCAGCTTTTTCACCTACATAATATATTTCCATGTGCTCTAAAGTTTTTTTATGACTAATGGGTTCTAACCAATATGCGTAGAAATGATCTTTATGTATACCTAACATAACATTGGGAAACAAAGCTACATACTCTGCAATATTTTCTTTTTCTTTGGGCCAGTTAGGAAAGCAAGGAAATTTTTTCTTACCTTTAAATTTTGGATTGTAAACAACTGTGCCTTGGCCTGCAAAGCGGTTTGGTAATCCTTGAATATGATAGTGATCTTCAATTTTTGAATAAGAATTTAAACCTGGATGAACCCATGGCAAATGATAACTTTCACAATAATTTTCAATTGCAAATTTCCAATTACATTTTGCATTTATTTTAAAATAACCAAAATCATTTGCATGATTAATTAATTTTCTATCTTTTTTTTTCCAAAATTTAGCCCACCTATCACTTAAGGGTTTAATATATTTTTCAAATGGAATTTCGTTGTTACTAATATTAATAAAAATTAAATCTAACCAAACACATGATCTTATTTCTTTTAAATTGTTTTTATTTTTTTTAAATTTTGGGCTACTATGTTGGTTCATCCCACCTATATGAGGTGTTGCAATTAGCTTTCCATCTGATGTGTATGACCATGAATGATAAGGACATCTGATAACATTTCTAATATTGCCTTTTTTGTTTACTAGCTTTACTCCTCTATGACTACAGACGTTATGAAAAACTTTTATCTGATCTTTTTTATTCCTTACTAAAAATAATGGCAGTCCTAACAAGTTAAATGGTTTTACATCGCCGATATTTGGCAAAGAACTTGCTACTCCTATTACAGTCCATTTATTTTCAAATATTTTCTCTCTTTCTATTAAAGTATAATCTTTACTTGTATAACATTCGTTGGGGAGTCCATGTGCTTTTGAAATTGGTTTCTTAACTATATCTAATTTTTTTTTATCTATAATTTTATAAATTGCTGACATTTTATTTTGTCACTTCATATAGACCAAGCCATGCATTTACATCTTTACTAGCAATATAATCAGATTTAAAAAACTCTATTTCTTTCCATTTATTTTCATTTTTTAATTGTTTGATTTTTTTATCAAATCCATATTCCTCATATATTCCCTCGTTAATAGTGAAACAAATTAGACCTTTATTTTTAGTAATTCTAATAAACTCATCTAATGCAGGTGGTTTTACATGTCCAAAAGTAAATGTGCCCACACACATTAAAGCATCATATTGATCATCCTTTTCCTTGATTGGTTTATTTAAATCTACTTTATCTAATTTTTTATAAAGGTTATTTGGAACCAAATCTAAAAGTTTTTGGGATAGATCGGCACCAAAAAAATTAGTGAAACCATACTTTTTCAATTCTACACCAACCAATCCAGTTCCACATCCAGCATCATAAATATTAATATCTTTTTCTTTTTGATGTTTATTGAAAACTTCTGCTGTTTCCTTTGGGCCAGTATAATTCCATTCAACCATATCTTTATCATATTTATTATCCAAACCCCATTCGTCATAAAAATCCATCACCTCTTTTGTTTCTTTTAGTTTATAAATTGGAACTTTGTTACCTACATCTTTTTGGGCCATTACCCTCTCATTTTTTCTCCACTTGGATCATAAAGCGGTTCTTTGATGATTGAGCAATTGAATAAATCTCCGTTAATTTCAACTTGTATTCCATCTTCGGATGACAAATGTTTTTGATCTATATATGAAAAAGCAACACTCTTATTTACAAAATGAGCAAATCCACCTGAGGTTATATATCCAATGCTATTATCGCCTTTCATCACAGCTTCATTGTTTGTGACATCAATATCGTTTGTTTGAATAATTAAAGGAACCAATCTATTTGAACTGTTATCAATTTTAGCTTTTTCTTTGCCTATAAATTCTTTATTCCAATTAATAAAATTATCTAATCCAGCTTCTTTGGCAGTAAAATCAGGTCGATAATCTAAAGTCCATGCACCCCAGTTTTTCTCTAATCTCATAGACATTAAAGCTCTTCCACCAAAAGGTTTAATATCAAATTCTTTTCCAGCCTCTATTAACTCTTCATAAAGTTTTATTTGGAAATGTGGTGCAACATATATTTCATAACCAAGTTCACCCGTGAATGAAATTCGGTTTATAATTGCTGGAACACCTCCAACAAACATTCTTCTTGAGTCTCTAAATCTAAATTTTTCATTAGATACATCGTCTCTAACTATTTTTTCTAAAACTTTTCTCGAATTAGGTCCTGCTATAGATATTCCATGAAATTCATCTGATCTATTTTTATATTCAACATTAAATTTATCTAAATGGCTTTCAAACCAACGTCTATGCATTTCTTGAGCTGCACCTGAACCAAAAACCATAAATTCGTTTTCATCAAGGCATGAAACTGTAAGATCGCCACATAATTTTCCTCTATAAGATAACATTGGAGATAACGATATTCTTCCAGGATTTGGAAGCTTACCTGCCATAATATGATCTAAAAATTTTCTTGCATCTTTTCCTTTAAATTGATGTTTTGAAAAATTAGCAACTTCAATAAAACCAACATTTTCTCTTACATTAATAACTTCTTTGGAGACATAATTATGCGATCTAGATCTTTTTATAGTTGGCTCTTCGTATGCATCTTTTTTATCATTTGCAAACCACAAAACATTTTCTAAACCAAAGCTGTCTCCCATAACTGCACCTTGATCTACAAAACGGTCATAAAGAGCTGTTGTTTTTTGTTTTCTTCCTTTTGGTAAAGTTTCATTTGGAAATGTCATAATAAATCTTCGTTCATAATTTTCAGAAGATTTAATTGTTCCGTATTGAGGTGATGCATAATCTCCAAATCTTGCAACATCCATTGCCCAAACATCTATTGATGGTTCTCCGTCAATTATCCATTCAGCAATACATTTTCCAACTCCACCTCCTTGACAAAAACCAGCCATTACACCCACTGCTACCCAATAATTTTTCATTCCGGGAACAGGACCAATTAATGGTGATCCGTCAGGTCCAAAAGTAAAAGGCCCATTTACAATATTTTTAATTCCTGCTTTTTCTAACGCTGGCATTCTTTCAAAACCTATTGCTAATCTATCTTGAATATTATCTAGTTTTGGTTCTAATAACTCATGACCAAAATTCATAGGTGTTCCTTCAACCTTCCATGGTGTTGATTTTGGTTCATAAGTTCCAAGAAGCATTCCTTTTCCTTCTTGTCTAAAATAAATGTTACCTTCAAAATCAGTTCCAATAGGAATTCTTTGATCGCCCATTGCTTCAATTTCTGGAATAGCTTCAGTGATTAAGTAGTGATGCTCCATTGGTTGAACTGGTAGATTAATTCCTGCAAGCTGGCCAACTTCTCTTGCCCATAAACCTCCAGCGTTAATAACTATTTCTGCTTTTATATTACCCTTGTCAGTTATCACATCCCAAGTTCCATCTTCTTTTTGTTTTGTGTCTTTTACAACTGTATGTGTATAATATTTGCCACCATGAACTTTTGCTGCTTTAGCAAAAGCATAAGTTACACCTGATGGATCTACTTCCCCATCAATAGGGTCCCATAATGCCAGAAGGTATCTTGATGGATCAATTAAAGGATTTTTCTTTTTTACTTCCTCTAAAGAAACAAACTCTTGGTCAAGACCCATATATCTTGCTTTAGACCTCTCTCTTTTTAAATAATCCGCCCAAACATCATTTGAAGCCAAATAAAATCCCCCACTTGGTTTGAATCCAACTGAATGGCCAGACTCTTTTTCAATTTCTTTGTACAATCCGATTGTATAAGCCATCATTCTAGAAATATTTGGGTCAGATGAAATCACATGTACATTTCCAGCTGCATGCCAAGAGGATCCAGATGTGAGTTCATTTCTTTCAAGAAGAATACAATCTTTTAAACCAAACTTTGATAAATGATAAAGAATGGAACAGCCTACTACGCCGCCACCTATGATGACTACTTTTGCATGATTTTGCATGTTAGTATTTTATTTGTTTATTGACGTCTTTCAATGTCTTGTCTGTCCCATGGTGAAAATGTTTAGTCATATCTGGCATGTACTTCATGGCAATTGGTTTTTTACCAACTGCAACAGCCATTTCTCTAACATGATGAGCTTCAGCACCACAACAAATACCGATTAAATTAATTTTTTCTTTAAGACATTCTTTTGCAAATTCAGCCATTTCAAATCTGTTACAATATAAATTATCTAGAGCAACAGGGAATGCATTTCCTCCAGGAATGCAGTCACATCCGTGATCTGTTTGATTCAAAAATCCTGGTTCTTCCTCTGTTGTTCTATATGGAACAGGAAGACCTGCAACATGACAGGAAACTTTTTTTCTTATTTTTTTTAAAAGTTTCATGGTCATTTCTGGACCTCTGTAACAATTCAAACCAACAACATCAGCACCAAGATCTTCAATTATTTTACATGCATCTTCAGCAGTGTGGCCATCTCTTGTCAAATCACCACGAGGTATTGCATAATTGGCAACTGCAATCAAACCTTCATCCTTAATTGCTTTTAAAGCTATCTTCATTTCATCAACCCAATTAATTGTTTCTGCGACTACAAAGTCAACTCCTGCCTCTTTTGCCCAAAGCACTTGCTCTTCGTACATCTTTTGACATTCTTTGAATGAGTTTTTGTCTTTTGGATCAAAAATATTTGTATTAGCAACATCTCCACAAACCATTAAATCTAAATCTTTAAATTCTTTCGCAGCATCCTTTGCAATTTTAAGTGCATTTTTTTGCATCGGCTCTAGCAAATGTTCTTTTCCAATAATTCTTAATTTCTCTCTATGTCCATAATAGGTGAAAGCTTGAACAATATCTGAACCAGCTCTAATAAATTCTCTATGTAATTGTGTAACTACATCAGGATGTTCTAGCACTACTTCTGGCACAAATGGACCTGCAGAAAGATATCCTCTCCTTTCCATCGCAAATAAATATCCCTCTGCGAATATAACGGGACCCTCATCTAATCTTGATAATAAATTTTTATTCATATTTATTTAATAATTTATTTCTAAATAAAGAGAGTTTAAAGACAATTTTAACACAACTCAAAGTTGAAACTAGTTTGCAATTTTTCCATCTATATGTTCTGATGATTTATAATTAATTAATTAGGAGAAATAATGAAATTAAAAAGAATCTTACTTTCTGCATTATTTGTTTTAGGCGTTACATCTTTCGGTAATGTTGCTAATGCAAAATGTGGAGACATTAGTATTGCTAATATGAACTGGGCTTCTGCAAACTTCATGGCTGAAGTTGACAAAATCATATTAGAAGAAGGTTATGGATGTAATGTTGAGCTTGTGCCTGGTGCAACTCAGCCAACTTTTGCATCTATGCAAGAAAAAGGTGAACCAGATGTAGCCCCAGAATTTTGGGCTAACGCTGCAATCATTGCTTTAAATAAAGCAGTTGATGAAGGAAGAATGCACTCACTTAATAAAGCACCTATTACTGGTTTAGGTGAAGGATGGTGGGTGTTACCTGCTACTTTAGAAAAACATCCTGAACTTACAACTGCTGAAGCAATTTTGGCAAGACCGGATCTATTTCCTCATCCAGAGGATCCATCAAAAGGTGGGTTTCATATTTGTCCTCCAGGATGGAACTGTGAACTAAGTAATAGAAATCTTTACAAAGCTTTTGACATGGAAGCAAAAGGTTGGGCTATTGTTGAAACAGGTTCTGCTGCAGGATTAGATGGATCAATTGCTAAAGCTGCTGAAAGAGGTGAAAACTGGTTTGGTTACTATTGGTCACCAACAGCTATCATTGGTAAATATGATATGAGAGCTGTGGACATGGGAGCTTGGGGTGGAAAAGATAACTGGGATAAATGTATAGTTTTACCAGAACAAGAATGTGGAGACCCTAAAGCAACTTCATGGACAAAATCTGAAGTTTACACAATCGTAACTGACAATTTCAAAAATACAGCTGGAAGTGCTGGTATGGATTATTTCAAAAAAAGAACTTATCCAGGTCCAGTAATGAACAGTATGTTAGTTTGGATGGGTGAAAACCAAGCAGAGGGTGCTGATGCTGCAATTGAATTCCTAACAAACCAAGAAGATGTTTGGTCTAAGTGGGTTTCAAGTGAAGCTGCTGCAAAAATAAAAAAAGCACTATAATTAGTGTAAATATTACTGAACCCGTTTATAACGGGTTCAGTTAAAAAAATGGATTTCTTAAATTCGATACCTGTAATGGATAGAACAGCTCTTAGGGAGCTGAAAAAGGGTATTGACTTAAGTTTTAAAGATTTTTCAAGAGCTTATGGAGATGGAATAGAAAGTTTTTTTGATCCACTACTATATTTTTTAATTTGGTTAGAAAAGTTATTAGTAAATAGTCCTTGGCCTTTAGTCATAGGAGCATTTGCTCTGTTGGCTTGGATTGGTTCAAGAAGTATTAAGCTGGTTATAGGAACTGTAATTTGTTTTCTAATTATAGGTTATTTTGGGATGTGGAAAAATTGTATGGCAACTGTTGCTATAATTTCTGTTTCTACACTTGTCTGTATTGTTGTTGGAATACCTATTGGAGTATTAATGTCAAAATCAAGTAGAGCAGAAAAAACTATTCTACCCGTATTGGACATGATGCAAACGATTCCAAGTTTTGTGTATCTAATTCCAATAATTATGCTTTTGGGTATCGGAAAAGTCCCTGGTTTATTGGCAGTTTGTATTTATGCTTTACCTCCAGTAGTCAGGCTAACAAATCTTGGGATTAGAGAAGTAGATAAAGAAACACTTGAGGCAAGTGAAGCATTTGGTGCAACACCTATGCAGAAGTTAAAATCAGTTCAAATACCTCTTTCTCTACCAACTATTTTTGCAGGTATTAACCAAACAATTATGATGGCTTTAGCCATGGTAGTTATTGCATCTATGATTGGGGTAAAAGGTCTTGGAGTACCTATTTTACAAGCAATTTCAAATCAGTATTTAGCACTTGGAATGATGAATGGGCTAGCCATAGTTGCTTTAGCAATTATCTTTGATAGGGTAACTCAGAAATATGGTGAGAGAATTCAAAAGCACAGAGGCCAGAAAAAATAGCTCTGACATTTTAGCTTACGATTTTTCTAGACAGACATTTTAAAATAAATAATTATTCAAAAATGAATTTTTCATTAGAAATTGGACCTCACACAGATCTTGATACTTTACCTGAAGTTAAAGATGTTTATGTGACTATGCTACCTGGAGGAGATTATAAAGAAACTGCGGATAAATCTGGTGACTTGGTTAAGAAAGGATTTAATCCAGTACCCCACTTCCCAGCTAGATCAATAAATAATGAAGAAGAACTTAAAGACTACATTTCGAGATGTAAAGATTTAGGTGTGAAACAGATATTGGCTATAGGTGGAAGTAGAGACCCAGTTGGAAAATTTGACAGCTCATATCAAATATTAGAGACAGGATTATTTGATGGAATTAAGATTGGAATTGCTGGACATCCAGAGGGTAGTCCTGATATATCCGATTCAGAATTAGAAAAAGCAATGATAGATAAAAAGCCTTACGCTGATTATATTGTAACCCAATGGTTATTAGATTCTCAGCCTATCGTTGATTTCATTTCTAAACAAACGATACCAGTTCATGTTGGAATAACTGGGCCCATGAAAATTTCAAGCTTAATAAAGTTTGCAAATATTGTAGGGGCAAAAAATTCCATTAACTTTCTTAAATCTAATTTTACTAAGGCATTAGATTTATTGAAACCTAAAGACCCTAATGATCTAATTGGGAAAGTTAAATCGCATACTGATTATTTTCACATTTATACATTCGGCGGCTTGAAGGAAACAAACAAGTGGTTGAAGGAGAATAACTATGTCTAAAGAATTTGACTATAGTAAGCTAAGACACGTAACATCAGTAGATCAATCTGATAGAAAAGTGCCTTATAATTTAAGACAAAGCGGACCAACAAAAGTTGAAATGTTAATTTCAACACGTGTAAGAAAGTCACCATACTGGCATTTATCAATGCAAGCTGGTTGTTGGAGAGCAACTGTATATAATCGTATTTACCATCCAAGAGGCTATGTAAAACCTGAAGATGGAGGTGCAATGGTTGAGTATGATGCAATTGTTAATCATGTAACAATGTGGAATGTTGCTGTTGAAAGACAAATTAGAGTAAAGGGTCCTGATGCAGAAAAATTTGTAGACTATGTAATTACAAGAGATGCTACAAAAATCTCTCCAATGAGAGCAAGATATGTAATTCTTTGCAATGCTTATGGTGGAGTATTAAACGATCCTATTCTCTTAAGAATATCAAAAGATGAATTTTGGTTTAGTTTATCTGATAGTGATATTGGTCTTTATTTACAAGGCGTAAATGCTGATGAGAGATTTAACGTAGAAATTGATGAGATAGATGTAAGCCCAGTTCAGATACAAGGGCCAAAATCTAAAGCATTAATGAAAGATTTATGTGGAGATCAAGTTGATTTTGACAATATGCCATTCTATGGTTTAGCAGAGGCTAAAATCGGTGGAAGAAGTTGTGTGATATCTCAATCAGGATTTTCAGGTGAAGCTGGTTATGAAATTTATTTAAGAGAATGTACTTTATATGCTGAGGACATGTGGAATGCTGTTCTTGAAGCAGGAAAAAAACATAGCCTAATGGTTATTGCCCCTGCACACCATAGAAGAATTCAAGCCGGAATTCTTTCTTGGGGTCAAGATATGGACAACCAACATAATCCCTTTCAATGTAATTTAGGTTATCAAGTATCATTATCTGGAAAAGGAGAATGGAACAAAAAAGCAGATTACGTAGGTAAGAAAGCTCTTGAAAAAATGAAAGCTGATTTAAAAGCAGGTCACAAACCGTACAAACTTCAATTAGTTGGTCTTGAATTAGGTGGAAAACCAATTGAGGAATACGCTCCTGACTTTTGGTTAATTTCAGATGAGGGTGGTGGAGAACCTATAGGCTTTATTACTTCTCCTTGGTATCATCCTGAAAAAAAACAGAACATTGCTATGGGCTATGTGCCATTTGATGGAACATTGAATGCAAATGGATTTCCAAAAGGAAAAGTAGGCTCTAAATTCAAGGTACATTTACCAGAGAAATATTCTGAAACTCCAGGTAAACCTGTTGATGCAGTAATAGTAGATATACCATTTAAAGAATCTTACAACGCAAATACAAGAGAAGTTGTAAAAGGTTAAATAACTTTGAGGGAGGAGTTTGGCTCCTCCCTAATTATAATGTTCGCACAATTTTTAGAAATTTTTTTTAAATCACTAAAATTAGATAAAAGCTTATACAGAGATAATAAATACTTTGGTGAGGCTGCAATCTATTTTGCTGGTCTTGTAATGATATTTGATGGTGTTGCAGGGGCGGTTGCAGCAAATTCAATTGTAAGAACATCTATTGGTATCTCCGGCTTAACTGCTCTTTTAACGTGGGTTGTTTGGGCTATTTTTATTTTTGTAATTGGAGTAAAAATTTTTCCAGATAAAGGGAGTAAAGTTCCTTTTAAAAAGATTTTAATAGCTGTGGGATATGCACATGCTCCAGGTTTAATAAGGTTTTTTGCAGTTACACCTGACTTAGTGCTGCCAATTATTTTTCTAACTCAATTTTGGATTTTTGCATCTCTTATAATATCAACTAAACAAATTTTGAATTTAAATTCTAATTTAAAATCATTTGGAATAGTATTTTTATCTTTTCTAATAATAGCTTTTCTATCTATAACATTCATAATTAATAGAATGAATTCAATTCCAATTAGTAATATTAGCTAAAAAGGAAAAACAGTTTTAGATGTTCTACAAGATTTGCATATTTTAAAACCAGTAAGGAATAAATTTTGAGTTACACTTTCATCTTCTTTTTTACACTCTTCACAAATATCATTTAAATCTGCTTCTAAATTATTATTTAATTCTGCATCATATTCTTTAGTCATTATCTGTTAATCCAGCTCCTGCTGTTCGTTCCCTTGATTTATCACTTTCATCGACGTAAGTTTTTATTGATAAATTATAAATTTCAGACCAATCATCTTCGGTAAAACTGTTCTTATTATCTAAAAATTTTAAATTAATTTTATCTGATTTTTCCAATACGTCTCCTGTTAGATAGTTTGAATAAATAGACTCATTAAAATTAAATAAAAATTCTTTATCATCCATCTTTAAAAAAATTCTCTTACCAATAATTTCTGAAGTTCTGCTTACAAATGATAAAAATATAAGTGGAAAAGCAATCTTATTTATTTCAATTTCATTGAATTTAGATATTGATGAAGATTGATCAAAAAAATTTAATCCAGATAATATAGGACAATAAAAAGTCTTTGGAGTATTTGAGGCCGATATTTCATCTATATTTTCAAAATTACTGATTTTATAAATTTTGTAGTATTGGTTTAAATTTTTAAGACCTGGTAGTCCAAACATTTCTAGTAATCGAATATTTTTTCCAACCTCCTCTGATATTCCCCAAGAAAAACCAATAGCTTTAGATGCTTTTTTTGTAGTTACTTCTATTTCACTAAAGCTTCTCATTTATTTATGATTTATAAATCCATTTATCATCAAAATTTCCAAGTTCTGAAGGCAAAGGTGCCCCTTGGAACATGCAAATACGCAACCATTTATCTGATCTAGGATCAAACTTTATAGCTCCAAAAAATGATAATTTTAATCTTAACATATCAATTGGAACTAGTTTGGACCCAATTGTATTGTCTTGTATTTCTGAATAAGGAAACTTTTCTGCAATAAATGCTCTTCTGACAACGTGTCTTAAATGATTATTATCTTTTAAAAATTTGCCAATTTTAGAACTATTTTTTTTTGTAAATACAGCTTCATAAAGTTTATTTATGTCTCTTGCTATTGCCAAAGGTTGTTCTAAATCAGATCCCTCGTCAATATATCTGTCTCCTATTCTAGGCTCTTCTTTATTTTTTGATATAAACCAAAAGTTTTGATTATTTTCGTCTTTTAAAAAATCAATTTTAAGTATTTCAGAATATTTATTTTCTAATATGTTTCTTAAATCTTCAATAGTTCTATCAACAGGAATGTTAAAATGCTCTTCCTCATCAGAACTCATTTGCGTAATCAATGGATTTACTATGTCATCAAATGGCTCCATCATCATAGATACAATATATTCTATACATTCATCATTTAAATTTTCCTCTGACCAGTTGTAAATTTGATTAAATTGATATGAATTTTGAAATTTAAAATCTTCTTTCATAAATTTTATAAATTTTTTTAAATCTTCAATTAAACCTTTGATTTTTTCTTTTTGAAATTTGCTTTCAGTGTGCCAGCTGGTTATATTCTTTAAAGATTTAATTAGGCAATTATAAAAAATATCAATCTCATTTTTTGAAACTTGCTCTATTTCTCTTATTTGTTTCAAAGCAGTTTCTCTTGCATGTATCCAATTATTCAACAAAGTAGGATGATTAACAATAAAAGGAGCCATACCAAGGCCAGTGGAATTTCCTATTCCTAAGTTTCTGCTAATTGCAGGATCTAATTCTACTGCTAGTTTTGGATTTTTATTTTTTGCAATATGATTAACCTGATCAAATGTAAATTGTCTAACGAGATAAACTAGCATCATCTCTAATCTAAAAGGTCCTCTGATTTCCTCTCTATTTTTAATTCTAAACCTATCCGCTAAACCAAATTTTCCTGATCCATAAACTGCTGTTGTTCTATATAAATACCCGACCTTTGATAAAATTTCTTTATTAGGTTGCTCTCCATTTGATAAACTGTCAACCACATGGTCGAAAACTCTAACTGACTTGTTAGCTCTTGATAACGTTAATTCCTTATACGAAAGTCTTCCTACCTCTTGTTTTGGAACATTATTGTTAAGTCTATCTATGTCTTCTTTTGAAGGAATTCCATCAAATAAGGTAAAAGCAGCATCCCACTTAGTGGCTATTACTCTATCTGATCTTTCGTCATCTTTGATTTCGTTAGCAAAACAAATGAGAGAATATGTTCTTTTGTTTTTTGTAAATGAATAAACTGCTCTACCATGTCCTTTGTCATTTAGTTGAAATAAATCACGGCTATATTTCCAATCTTTAAATTCAGATAAAAAAGATCGTAGAAATGATAATTTTGATTGATGAAAAGATCCCAATTTAGATAGTTTCATCAAAAATTTTGGATCTCTTAATCTTATTTCCATTAATTAATTCCTTTATAAAAGTTAAACCAATTATTTCCTAAAATTCCATCTACTTCCTGCTTATTAAAACCAACTTTTTTCAATCCTGTTTCTAAATTATTAAACCCTCTGGCGTCCAGAAACCACTCGGGTTGCTTTGGAAATCCAGGTTTTTTTTTACTTCCCTCTCCGTAATTTGTACTTTTAGACCAAGTTCCATTTCTCATCCATTCAACAACACTGTCAGGTTGGTTCAAACATAAGTCTGACCCGATACCAATATTTTTTACATCCATTATTTCTGCAGTTTTAGAAACCATTTCGCAGAAATTTTCTAATTTACAATTCGTTCCATCTTTTAAATGATGAGAATATAATGAGAGACCTAAGATGCCTCCACTTTCTGAAAGTTTTTTTAATAAAAAATCTGATTTATTTCTTAAAGCCTCATGCCAGAAAGAAGGATTAGCATGCGTAATTGCAATTGGTTTTTCACTTATTTCGATTGCATCTAAAGTGCTTTTTTCTGCTGAATGAGACATGTCCACAACTATACCGACCCTATTCATCTCTTTAATTGCTTGTCTTCCAAAATTTGTGACACCAGAATCATTTTTTTCATAACATCCTGTGGCTAGAAGAGATTGATTATTATAAGTAAGTTGCATAAATCTACAACCATGCTCATGGACTTTCTCTATTAAGTTTATATCATCCTCGATTGGGGAACAATTTTGAAAACCAAAAAAAATTGCTGTTTTGTTATCAGATTGTGCTTTTGTAATATCTTCGAATGTTTTTCCCAAAAAAATTAAATCTGAATTTTCTTCAAAAAATCTATCCCACTCTTTAACTCTTTGTAAGAATTCATCATAATCTTCGTGATATACTAGAGTAACGTGTACTGCATTTAATCCAGCTTCCCTATTGATGAGAAAAATATCTCTAGACCAGTTACAATATTGAAGATTATCTATTCGATAGTTCATATTTAAAGACAATATAAGTATAATATAATTTGTCGACTAGTTTAAATTTAAAGAATATGTTAATCTATATTAATTCAAATTCGTATCGTGAAAAACAAAAAATATAGTCACAAGGTATCAATTGTTATGGGAAGTAATTCTGATTACTCAACGATGAAATTTTGTGAAAAAATTCTTAAATTACTTAAAATTAATTACGAAACAAATATAGTTTCTGCTCATAGGACTCCAGAACGTATGTTTAAGTATGCAAAATCTGCAGAAAACAATAACATTTCTGTGATAATTGCTGGAGCTGGAGGATCGGCCCATCTACCAGGAATGATTGCATCTCTAACAAGAATTCCAGTAATAGGAGTGCCAATTGAAAGTAAAAAATTAAAAGGTCTAGATAGTTTACTATCAATAGCTCAAATGCCAAAAGGTATACCTGTTGGCACAGTAGCAATTGGTAAAGATGGAGCAATAAATGCAGCTTTGTATGCCGCATCGATTATTTCTACCTTTGATAAGAGTGTTAAAAATAATCTGAATAAGTGGCGATCTAAACAATCAAAATCTGTTAAAAAAAAACCAAAATAAATGAACCAGCCAGTTTTAGGAATAATTGGAGGTGGTCAGCTAGGTAGTATGCTTTCTGAAGCTGCTAAAAAAGTAGATATAAAAACTGTGGTACTTAGTGATGATCCAGATGCGCCAGCTAAAAATTTTGTAAATAAGTTCATATATGGAAAGTATAATGATACAAAAATTATATCAGAATTTGTTAATAGCGTTGATTTAGTTACTTATGAATTTGAAAATATACCCTTTGATATATTAAATGAAATAAATAAATCAAAGAGTGTTTTGCCCAAACCAGAAATAAATAGTTTAATCCAAAATAGATTAACTGAAAAAGATTTTTTAAATAAAAATAATATTAGAACAACTAACTATGCTTTAATTAAAAATAAGGATGAAATAAAAGAAAATGAAAACCTTCTGCCTGGGTTACTTAAAACTACTACTCTTGGATATGATGGTAAAGGTCAACATAAATTAAATAGTTTAATTGACATAAATGAAGACATTGATTTTACTAAAGAATATATTTTAGAAAAGTTTATTAATCTTAAAAAAGAAATTTCAATTGTTATATGTAGATTTGGGAATCAAAAATATGAAATATATGAACCGATTGAGAATGTTCATGAAGATCAAATTTTGAAACATTCAAAAATTCCTGCTGAAATTTCAGAAATAATAAAGATAAAATCTAAAGAATGGGCAAAACAAATTGTTGAGGAACTAGATTATATTGGAACCTTATGTGTTGAGTTTTTTATTGATAAAAATGAAAACTTATATGTTAATGAAATTGCACCTAGAGTTCATAATTCTGGTCATCTAACAATAAACTCACATAATGTTAGTCAATTTGAAAATCATATAAGAGCTGTTTGTGGTTTAAAAAAAATCGACACAAAAAAAATATATAATGCTCAAATGATTAATCTCATTGGTGATGACATAACAATTTATAGGAATAAAACTTTTAAAGAGAATGAGTTTTTTTATGACTATTTAAAAAAACAAGTAAAAGCAAAAAGGAAAATGGGACATCTAACAATTATTGAAAAGTAATTTTATAGAGGTTGTATCAGAGAAATATTGTTATTTGTTGGCTTATTTACATCCTTAGAAATTTTATAAAAAGAAAGTTTTGATTTTTGCGATTGTTTTAAATAATTTGAACCTGAAATTTCAATATTCAAATATTTATTAACATCACTTTCATTTAAGATAACTGGCTGTCTGTGATGAATTTCTGTCACATTTGAACTTGCTTCTTCAGTAATCATACAAAATTGATCTTCTTCATAAATACCAGCAATATAAATAAGTTTCTTATCCTCTCTTAAAAAGTAATAAGGGGTCTTCTCTTTTTCTATTCTCTTCCATTCATAAAAACCGTCGGCCACAGCAACACATCTTTGAAGTTTTATTAACTTTTTAAAAGAGACCTTTTCATCAATCGTCTCTAATCTTGCATTAATTAGTGGTTTAAAGTCTTTTTTTTTAGCCCAACTAGGTACAATCCCCCACTTTAAATTTTCAAGAGTATTTCCATTGTTATATTTCTTAATAACTGGAAGTTTTTGGTAAGGATGTGCATTATAATTTTCTGAGTCTTCTACATTAATTGCAGTTTTAACGATTTTACTTGTTTTTGAAACAGCATTGGTGATGACGTATCTTCCACACATATTTTTTCGTATTGGTTTAATTTTTTTTTAGATTATATGTTCATGCTAATGATTAAATCAATAGAAAATAACTTTGACCACCCAAAGGTAAATCATCTTTTAATAAAACACTTTATTGAATTGAGATCTGTTTCTTCTAAAGGCAGCACTCATGTTTTAGATATCCCCGGACTTAAAGATCCGAGTATAAAATTTTGGAGCTTGTGGAATAATAATCATTTAATTGGTTGTGGAGCCTTAAAGTTTGTTGGACAAAATCATGGAGAATTTAAATCTATAAGAGTATCTGATGATTTTAGAAATAGAGGTATCGGTAATAAAATAATCTCGCATTTAATTATTCAGGCAAAAAAATTAGGTATAAAAAAGCTAAGTATTGAAACAGGATCTGGAAAATTCTTTTTACCTGCCAGAAAACTTTTTGAACATTTTAAATTTATAAAGTGTAAACCATTTGCTCACTATAAAGAGGACCCTAATTCTTGTTATTACACTTTAGATTTATAATTTTATGGGAGAAGAAAATAAAAAACCCTATATACTTTATGTTGCTGAGGCAATCTATTTAGAAATATTTCAAATTAAAAAACAAAATATTGATATTTCCAATATAGATGCAATTGAAAGATTTATGGGTTCAAAATTGTATGAAAAAGTAAGTAGTGGTAAATTTCATGATGAATGGTTTGAGAAACTAAAAGAAAACGATTTTGTTGATGATACCTCGGGAGAAAAAATTTCTAAAGAGGTTTTAAGGCTTTTGAATTTACAAAAAGAAGCAATGATTAAACAATTGATTAAATTTCCTGATTTGTACTATGCAAAAAGTCATTTTCCCTTGGAAATATCACAAAGAGCTACAAATCATTTGTGGCGAGTGTGCGAAAGTTATGAATTGTGGTGCAAAGAAACAAAAAATAATAATCTAATTAAATTAAATCTTTTAGATTAAGAATAAATGGACAAAATCATTCAATTTATAGACTCAACACTTTTTGATTTAGGTAGACAATTTAAGTTGTCTTATTTACCTCCGTTAATGATTTACGTGGCAGCAGGTATATCTGGACTTACAGGGATAGTTGGTACTTTCTTTGTAAAAGATTACTTAAATTTATCTGCAGCATTTCTTGCAGGATTAGGTTTCTGGGCAGGAATACCTTGGGCTTTAAAAATGCCACTAGGGCATTTGGTAGATTTAATCTGGAATAAAAAGAATTACATGGTTTACGTCGGTGCCTCATTAATTGGTGTAAGTTTATTAATAATGTACGGACTAATAATTCATACAGAACAAATGTCATCTTATTTAAAAGTTGAAACTTGGTTTGTAATAAGTGTTCTTTTAGCTCCTATTGGATATGTAGTTCAAGATGTTGTTGCTGATGCAATGACAGTCGAAGCTGTGCCTTTAATAAATGAGAACGGAGAAAAATTTACATCAGATCAAGTTAAAATTATGCATACGACGATGCAAACACTTGGAAGATTTGCAATTATAGGTGGGACAGTGTTGGTTGCTCTTGCCAATGTGATATTATTTAAGGGGGTAGATGATCTTGAACAGGCTGAAAAAATACAATTATACGGCTCGATATATCTTTATGCATTAATAATACCAATGGTTTCAATTTTAGGTGTTATTTTTGCTGCTTATTTAAAAAATAAAAAGAAAAACATTTTAATTAGACAAGGTCTATCAGGTGAAGAAGATAATTTTAATCATGAGCAAACAAAAGTAAATTGGTGGATACTAGGTGGTAGTTTAATTTTTGTAATTTTCACATTGAGTGTCGGTTCGTTAGGATTACCTTTTGCACAAGAAATTGTTTTTTTAGGTTCTATGTTAATCATTTTATTTCTTATGAACAAACTTATTAAAGAGTTACCTGAAAAGTTAAGATTTACTATAGTTGGAACTGCTATAATTATTTTTATATTTAGAGCCATGCCTGGACCTGGACCGGGCTTATCTTGGTTTGAAATTGATGAACTACAATTTAATGAACAATTTTTTTCGATACTGTCTTTACTAGCTTCTATCCTAACATTAGTTGGAATAATAATGCTTAGACCATTTATGGCAAAAAATTCTATTGCTAAAATAATCGTAATTTTATCTATTGCTGGATCAATATTATTTTTGCCAAGTGTTGGAATGTATTATGGATTTCATAACTGGACTTCTTCGTTAACAAATGGAATTGTTGATGCAAAATTTATAGCAATAATTAATACAGCATTAGAATCTCCATTGGGTCAAATATCTATGATTCCACTTTTGGCTTGGATTGCTAAGAATGCTCCTTCACATTTAAAAGCAACTTTTTTTGCAGTTTTTGCCTCATTCACTAATTTAGCTTTGTCTGCAAGTGCTTTATTAACAAAATATCTTAATGAAATTTTTACAATTACAAGAGAAGTAAAAGATAAGGTTACAAACGCAATTTTAACTACAGCAGACTATTCTGAGCTAGGATTGTTATTAATTACAGTTACAATTATTACCTTAATTATACCAGTGCTATTTGTTTTATTTATTCAGAAATCTAGATTTAAAACTGAGGAATAATAACTAATTACACTTATAACCAAATTCTAAAGAAGCATCAGTGATAGAATGGTACAGAGATTCTCCAAAACTCCTTAGAGAAAAAATTCTTGCTTTTTCTGGTTCATTTTCAACCATATCAACTATAAAAGAAATTCCATTATAAGCTGAGTTAATACTCATATTTTTTGTTAAAATGTTAAAATTAAAAGGACATCCTTTTTTTAAAACTTCTTTTACATATGGTCCTTCTAATTCGATTGTTGCTTTTGAATGAGAAAGGTCTGTAACAGCAAAGTCATTTTCATTAAAAGTACTGTAAATTTCTTTTAATAATTCTTTTTTATGAGAAACTAAAAGCCAATTATTTGGTGAATTCCACAAAACTCTTATATTTTCATTTGAAACTACTTTTTGTGCCTGATTTACAAATTTTAAATTGTTAAAATTAATATCGTCAATTTTAATTGAAGAATTTTTATATTGAACTATTTGAACGATTAATAAATTTTTTAATTCTTTAATTTTTAATAATTCATTTTCAGATTTATTTTCAAAGTTTCCAAATGACCCCTCGATATGGACATTTTGTAATGCAGAAATCACCGTCATGCTCTTACTCTCTTTCCTTCAGGATCAACATAATGAGATGAAACAATTTCCACAGGAATAGTTTTGTTTTTTAAAGGTGACATAGCAAATAGCTTTTGTCCTATCATATTTTTACCATCTTTAATTATCGCAAGTGAGAATGGATTATCATACTCAACACTCCAACATGATGCTGAGACATGACCTAACTTAGGGTTTGGAAGTTTTGCTTTAGGGTCTTTAACAATATATGAACCTTCAGGAATACTTGTTGTTTTGTCTAATGGAACAACACCTACTATTTTTTCTCTATCTGGTTTTGTAAAAGCTGATCTGCTTAAAGATCTTTTACCAATAAAGTCTTTTTTCTTACTTACTAAACCTTCAAGCGATGCATCATGAGGAATTGTTCTCCCATCAAGCTCAGAGCCAGCAACGTGACCCATTTCTATCCTTAAAGTAGACAGGGCCTCAGTTCCATATGCCTGTATTTGAAATTCTTTACCAACTTCGATAATTTTTTCCCACATGAAATTACCGTAGTCTGACTCCACATTAACTTCATAAGCAAGCTCTCCTGAAAATGAAATTCTATAAATCTTTGCAGGAATGCCAAATAAATCAGCCTCTTTGTAACCCATAAATGGTAGAGCTTCATTAGATACATCAGTATTTGGAAATAATTTCATTAGTAATGCTCTTGAATTTGGGCCTGCTATTGCAGCACCAGCCCACTGCTCTGTTGTTGATACTACATTCACATTTAATTCTGGCCAAACTAGCTGCAAATAATATTCTAAATGAGATAGGACATTGGCTGCCTGAGCTGTTGTAGTTGTCATGTGGTAATGGTTTTCAGAAATTCTTGTTGTTGTTCCATCATCCATTACAATTCCATCTTCTCTTAGCATCACTCCATATCTTGCTTTACCAACTGGTAGCTTAAGCCATGCATTGGTATAAACTCTATTTAAAAATTCTGCAGCATCGGGGCCTTTAACATCTATTTTTCCTAAAGTAGTTACATCACATACACCTACATTTTTTCTTACATTTTTTGCTTCTCTTTTTGAAGCTTCAAATAATGTTTCATTTCCTTGCTTATAGTATCTTGGTCTCAACCAAACTCCAGCATCAACAAATACTGCATTATTTTTTTCGTGCCACTCGTGCATTGGTGATTTTCTTGTCGGTTTAGAATGTTTGCCAACTTCTCTTCCCACAATTGCTCCAATTGAAACAGGTGTATAAGGTGGCCTAAATGTAGTGTGGCCAACTTGTGGTACAACTTTATTTTCAATGTCTGACACTAATTGTAAACCATTAAGATTACTTGTCTTTCCTTGATCTGTTGCCATTCCAAGGGTGGTATATCTTTTTACATGTTCGATTGATCTAAAACCTTCTCTTAGTGCCAACTCTATATCTGTTACAGCCACATCGTTTTGAAAATCTAAAAATCTTTTGTAAGATTTACCTTTTGGTAATGGAACACACCAAAACTTGTCATGCTCTGTAGATTTTTTTTCAACTACTGTTGGAATAGAAACTTTATTATTATTTTCTGTAATTTTGTTTGAGACCTCGTACCCTTTATTAAATGCTTCATTAATAGTTTCCTCTAAAGTAAATTTACCGTTTGCTGAACCAATAGTATTTTCTTTCTGTTTAGATTTTTTTGGAATGAATGCATCTATTTTCTCATTAAATTCAGATTTATTTCCAGATTGTGATGCTAAGTGAATTGATGGCGTCCAAAACCCTGAAACACAAATACAATCACATTCAATATTTTCTATATTTGATAAATCTTTTTTATTATCAGATATTTTTGCAATATCAGCTGATTTGACTTTTTTGTATCCTTTAGCAGCAACTACCACATAAGAATATTTAATTTCAATTCCTAAATTTTTTGCTTCAGTAATAATGTCAGAAGATGGTTCCTTTCTAGTATCTAAAATTAATGGATTAACACCATTTTTTTTGAACTCTATAGCTGTTTCATATCCACTGTCATTATTAGTAAATATCAAAGGTTTTTTCCCAACTAAAACTCCATAGACCTTTATGTATTCTTTAGCTGCTGAAGATAACATTACACCTGGGGTATCATTGTTACCAAATACTAATGGTCTTTCAATTGAACCTGATGAAATAAGAACTTCTTTTGCTCTTATGTACCACAAACGTTGTTTTGGTAAATATTTTTGGGTTTTAGGCAAGTGATCGCTTATTCGTTCCGACATTACCAACATATTATGATCATAATAACCAAATACTTGTGATCTATTTTTTACAATCACATTTGACATTGACTTTAACTCTGTAATTATTTTCTCTGACCATTCAGCACCAGTTTGATTACCAATATTTACATCACTAGTTAACAAGCTACCTCCATACCTTGGTTTGTCTTCAGCTAAAATTACACGTGCACCATTTTTTGCTGCTGCATATGCACTAGCTAGACCTGAAGGTCCTGATCCAGTGATTAATAAATCACAATATTCATATTTATGCTCGTATCTTTCTTTATCATGTTTGATAGATGCTTCTCCAAAACCTGCTGCCATTCTAATGAAAGGTTCATAAATTTTGTACCAGAAACTTGGTGGCCACATAAAAGTTTTATAATAAAACCCGGCTGGAAAAAACATTTTTAAGAAATTATTAATTGCTCCAATATCAAAGTTTACACTAGGCCAACAATTTACACTTTTTACCTCTAAACCTTCAAAAATCTCTTGTTCAGTAGCTCTAATATTAGGATCTCTCTCATTATTTCTTTCTAATTGTAAAATTGCATAAGGTTCATCAACACCAACTCCAAAGAAACCTCTAGGTCTATGGTATTTAAAACTTCTCCCAACTAGATGCACTCCATTTGCTATTAAAGCAGAAGCAATAGTATCTCCTTCGTAACCAAAATATTTTTTACCGTTAAATGTAAAAGAAATTTTTTTATTTCTATTTACCATTCCAATGTTATCTAATCTAAAATCTTGTGACATTATTCGGTCAGTTCATCTGCTTTATAGGTTTTAAAAATTTCGTGCGTTGAAGTATCTCTTTCAACTTTAATCCATTGTCTGCAGCCAGATATATGGTGCCACAACTCTAGGTGTTTTCCTCTAGGACTTTTTCTTAAATAAACAAAATTATTCCACTCTTGGTCACTAATTTCCTTGTTAAGCTCTGGTCGTTTTACTGTTGCATCACCACCATAAGCAAACTCATTCTGTGATCTTAATCCACAATGTGGACAGAATATATAGAGCATTTAAGATATCCAAGTTTTGGTACCAAGACCTTTTTCATCAATTAAATCACCAGTATTAAATCTGTTTAAACTGTAACCTGAGTTTAATTCATGAACTCTATCTTGTGCAATTGTATGTGCAAAAGTCCAACCTGAAGCAGGAGTAGCTTTAAATCCACCATAACACCAGCCACAATTTAAGTATAAGCCATCAATATGTGTTTTATCAATAATTGGTGAACCGTCCATTGACATATCCATAATTCCACCCCAAGTTCTAAGCATTTTCAATTTGCTTAGAAATGGAAACATTGCAATACCTTCAGTCAATACGTGTTGGAGTGTTGGTAAATTTCCTCTTTGTGAGTAACTATTGTATCCGTCCAAGTCTCCACCCATAACCATCTCACCTTTATCTGATTGACTACAATAAAAGTGACCTGCACCAAATGTAACTACATGGTCAAGCAAAGGTTTAACAGGTTCTGATACACATGCTTGAAGAAGATGAGTTTCAATTGGTAATGTCATATTTAACATCTCTGCTAAAATATTTGTGCTACCTGCAACACACAGACCAACTTTTTTTGCTTTGATATCTCCTCTAGAAGTTCTTACACCAACTATTTTACCATTATTAACATCAAATCCTGTAACTTCACAATTTTGAATTATGTCAACACCCATTGAGTCTGCTTGTCTTGCGTATCCCCAAGCAACAGCATCGTGTCTAGCGGTCCCAGCACTTGGTTGCATCAAACCTCCAAAAATTGGAAATCGCACATTGTCAGAAAAATCTGCCATTGGAATTCTTTTTTGAACCTCTTCCCTATTTAATAAAACTGCATCAATTCCATTTAATCGCATTGAATTTCCTCTTCTAGAGTACGCATTCATTTGTGCATCTGAATGGGCAAGATTAATTATTCCTCTTGGAGAAAACATTACATTATAATTCAAATCCTGACTCATCTTTCTCCACAAATCCATACCAAATTCACTGAACAAAGCATTGTCATCATGCATATAATTTGATCTAATTATTGTAGTGTTTCGTCCAACATTACCTCCGCCTATCCAGCCTTTTTCAATGATAGCTACATTTGTAATATTGTGCTCCTT
Source organism: uncultured Pelagibacteraceae bacterium (assembly GCA_902520695.1). Lineage (GTDB taxonomy): Bacteria > Pseudomonadota > Alphaproteobacteria > Pelagibacterales > Pelagibacteraceae > Pelagibacter. Next base: position 64,722 of record CABYOT010000003.1, on the reverse strand, counting down.
AGCTAAGTAGTATGCAGTTGCTAAGCCATGACCCCCGCCACCTATGATAATCACATCATATTCTTTTTTAGGGGTTGGATCTTTCCATGCTACTTCCCAATTCTGATGATCTGAGAATGCATTTTTAATGAGGCTAAAAACTGAGTATTTTTGCATTATATAATTTTATCCAATTAAACATAAATTTTTTCTTATTTTTTATATATATATTTTTTAGATGTTTAAAATCAAACCAAAAAAGTATAGACATTTTGCACATTAAACAATTATAAATTTTAAACTAAATGTCAAAATCAGATATTGAAATAGCTAGAGAAGCAAAAATGAAACCTATCCAAGAAATTTTGGATGGACTGGGAGTACCCGACAAAACTGAGGCATATAGTCCAATAAGCAGATATATAGCTAAAATTAAACTTGAATACTTAGAAAAATTTAAAGACAAAAAAGATGGAAAATTAATACTGGTAACAGCAATTACACCTACTCCGGCAGGGGAAGGAAAGACAACAACTTCTGTAGGATTGTCAGATGGATTAAACAAAATAGGTAAAAAATCTATTGTTTGTTTAAGAGAACCAAGTCTTGGTCCTTCTTTTGGAATGAAAGGTGGAGCTGCTGGTGGTGGTTATGCTCAAGTAGTTCCTATGGAGCAAATAAATCTTCATTTCACAGGAGATTTTCATGCAATTACATCTGCACATAATCTTTTATCTGCATTAATAGATAACCACATATATTGGGGAAATAAACTAAATATAGATGTCAGAAGAATAGTTTGGAAAAGAGTTCTCGACATGAATGATAGAGCTTTAAGATCTATAAATATTAATCTTGGTGGTGTTGCAAATGGATTTCCAAGAGAAGATGGTTTTGATATTACTGTTGCGTCAGAAATAATGGCAATCTTTTGTTTATCAAATGATTTACATGATCTTGAAAATAGAATTGGTAATATTACTGTTGCTTATACTAGAGACAAAAAACCAATATATGCAAAAGATTTAAACGCGCAGGGTCCAATGACTGTATTGTTAAAAGACGCTATTAGACCAAATGTTACACAAACCTTGGAAAACAATCCTGCTATAATTCATGGTGGACCATTTGCAAATATTGCTCATGGATGTAATTCTGTTTTAGCAACTAAGACAGCATTAAAACTCTCAGATTATGTCGTAACAGAAGCAGGGTTTGGAGCTGACCTAGGAGCAGAAAAATTCTTAGATATTAAATGTAGAAAATCAGGATTAAAACCAAGTTGTGTTGTGATTGTTGCAACTATAAGAGCTTTGAAAATGCATGGAGGAGTTAAAAAAGATGAATTAAAAAATGAAAATGTAGATGCAGTTAAAAAAGGATTGGTTAACTTAGAAAGACATATAGAAAATATTCAAAAATTTGGTTTACCTGTAACAGTAGCTATAAACCACTTTGTTTTGGATACTGATAAAGAAATTGATGAAGTTACCCAGTTTTGTAAACAAAAGGATATTAAAGCCTCTATATCAAAGCATTGGGAAAAAGGTGGAGGAGGTGCAACTAATTTAGCAAATGATGTAGTTGAACTGTGTGAAAAAGATAGTGATTTTAAATTTTTATATGATGATAAAACTTCATTATTTAAAAAAATAGAAACAATTGCCAAGAAACTTTATAGAGCAAGCGAAGTAGTTGCAGATACTAAAATAAGAAACCAATTAAAAGCTTTTGAAGAAAGAGGTTACCAATCATTACCAATTTGTATTGCAAAAACTCAATATAGTTTTTCAACTGACCCAAATCTAAAGGGAGCACCCTCAGGTCATGTATTACCAATAAGAGAAGTAAGACTATCATCGGGAGCAGAATTTATCGTTGTTGTATGCGGTGCAATAATGACAATGCCAGGATTACCAAAAGTGCCAGCTGCGGACTCAATTCGTATTAATAAAAAAGGTGAAACAGAGGGTCTATTTTAAAAGATAATTAAGCCAGTTTTCAAGTTCACGCATTCTAAGATCTTTATTTGTAATCTTATTTTCTTCCGCAATCATTCTTACATGATTATTTATCTCTTGCTCATCAACAAAAGCATTATTGTTTAAAAGACGTTCTTTTCTAAAATGTATAAGGCTTATCATTTTATCGTAAGTTATTTCAGGATGATATTGAATACCCCATATATCACTTACTGCAGTCTGAAAATTTACTCCCATAACTTTATTTATAGGATTTGAGGCTAACAATTTTGAATTTTTTGGTAATGTTGCAACTTCATCAAAATTAAAAGCGGGAGTATTAAAAATTTTACCTTTATTTTTATATATTGGATGTTGTAATCCCTCATTATTTATTTCGATGTTTAGTGCTATACCTCTGTGAGATCCGTTGGTACATCTTTTTACTTGACCTCCTGCTACCGTAACAGCAACCTGAAGTCCCCAGCAGATAGCTAATATTTTTTTAATTTTTTTTTGACACTCTCTCATAAATTCGATCTGTCTTCTTATTTCAATAGTGTCATTGTAAATATTTAGACTACTTCCTCCCCATATTAGTCCATCATATTTATCGAGATCTGTTACTTTTTCAGAAATATTTTTATCGGATGAGGGGTTTACAACATCTATTTCAATTTTATTGGTAAAATAGGCTATGCTATCTTTTAGACTTTCTGTATGTGTTTTAATCCCACCATCGGTAAAACTCTGATTCTCTTCTCTTAAGTTTCCCTCAACTATTAATATTTTTTTCATCAAAATAATTTACCTGAAATACTATGTTCATACATAACTTTCATATCATTTATAGTCAATTTTTTTGGATTTGAAGATGTTGATGGATCATCAAGAGCCATCTTTGATAAATCATCTATGTTCATTTTATTTGTTTCTATTACATCTGATAGTTTGTGTGGGATATTTAAAAGTTTTCTTAGCTCTAATATCCATTCAAGAAAAGCATCAAAACTTTTACTTAAGTTAAGGTAATCACAAATAGAAATGATTTTTTCCTCAATATTTTTTTTATTAAAACTTAAAACATATGGCATAAATATTGCATTAGACAATCCGTGATGGAGATTAAATTGTGCATTAAGTGGATGACTTAGTGAATGAATAGCTCCTAGGCCTTTTTGAAATGCAGTAGATCCCATACTTGCTGCTGCTAACAAATCTGATCTAGCATCTAGATCACTTCCATCTTTAACAGCTTTCAAAAGGGATTTTTTTATCAATCTCATTCCCTCAATTGCTATTCCATCAGCCATTGGGTGAAAGCCAGGTGCACAAAATGCCTCTAAATTGTGAGCTAATGCATCCATTCCTGTCGCTCCTGTTAAACGGGGAGAAAGATCTTTAGTAAGAACTGGGTCTAATATTACAATAGATGGTAAAAATTTTGGGTGGAAAATAATTTTTTTTATTCCAGTTCTGGAATTAATTATTGCAGATGCTCTGCCAGTTTCTGAACCAGTTCCAGCGGTTGTTGGAATTGCAATTATTGGAGAGATATTTTGTTCATCTGCCCTTTTCCAATAATCACCAATATCCTCAAAATCCCAAATAGCTCTTGATTGTCCAGACATAAAAGCTATGGCTTTGCCGACGTCTAATGCACTTCCACCTCCAATAGCTACTACACTATCGCAACTATTTTTTTTGAAAACTTCAACACCTTCATCGACATTCTCTCCTGTTGGGTTTCCTGAGAAATTAGAAAAAGTAGATAATTTAAATTTCTTTTCTAAATCATTTACTAAATCTTTTATAAATTCTAAATTGATTAAGTCTTTATCTGTTACTAATAATGGTTTTAAAGTTTTAATTTCAACACAAGCCTTTCCTAGATCCTTAGCTCTATTTTTGCCTACCCAAACAGTTGTGGGGTAATTCCAATTATAATTAGTCATTTTTATTTTCTAGCATTAAGTCTAAAAATAATGCAGCAGTCCAAGAAAAATTTGTAGCACCAAACCCTTTACCGGTTTTGCAACTAAAATATTCATTAAACCCTTTTTGCTTTACTAAATTAATAGTTTTTCTTTTAATTAGTTTAGCAAATTTAATATTCTTATTTTTTAATCCTTGATATATTATCCAATTACAATTAATCCATACTGGGCCTCTCCAATATCTTTTTTCCTCAAATTTTTGGTGATTTGATTTTACACTTGATAATAAATATTTTTCTTTGGAACTATGTTTTTTTAAGTTTTTAATGATTTGGTTGTTTAATACTTTATTTTTTAAATCTGCAAATAAAATGAAATAATGAGTAATTGATGGAATGTTTATTTTTTTTTTATTTCTTAAATCGATGTTGAAAAAAATATTTTTTTTCTGATTATATAATTTTACAATTTTATTTTCAGATCTTGATATATAAGACTCTAATTCAGTACTTTGTAAATTGAATGTATTTAATAATTTAAGAAGGTCTTTATTTGCGCGTAAAAATATAGAGTTAAAACCTACATCAACCACATTGAATAACGACGCTTTATAAAGTTTTTTTGGATTATAATTGTTTTTTCTCAAATGATTTTTGATAGTTACGTATCTATCATAATCAATATCTAATGGCCTATACTCAGGATTAACAACTTTGTTATCACCCCTTTTGTATTTAAGGTTTTTTGGAACTTTTACTTTACTCATAGGGTCATCCCACAATGGTGAATTATCGTAGCCACTTTCCCAAGGATGCAAAATTGAGACTAATCCAGTATAATTTGGGTCTCTAAATTTAATAAACCATTTGTGGTTTTTTAATATTCCCTTAATTATTTTTTTTATTTCGGGTTTATCTTTTTTATTAATTCTTTTTTTATCTAAAATTAATTTTAAAATTATTGCAAGAATTGGTGGTTGAGTAATACCAGATGAATGTATTTTATTTCCACATGCCCAAACAGAATGGTTTGGATAATAATTGGTATTTAAATCGTGAAACAAAATGTGAGGTATCATTCCATCTTTCCATTGACCTCTTATTAGTGTCTTTATTTCATCTAGAGCATATTTAAGTTTAAAATGCGAATATCCTAAAGCAATGAAACCTGAGTCCCAATTCCATTGCGCTGGGTATAATTTGTTATTAGTTGGTAATGTATATCCTTTTTTTTTATTGCCTAATAAAACTTTCTTAGCTGATTTGATAAAATCTTCCATTAACCCTTTACACTTCCTGCAGTGAGACCACTCACTAAATATTTTTCAAAGTATACGAAAATTAACAAAACAGGTATTGTAACAACCACTGACCCAGCCATTAGATATTGTCTTGGTGTTTCAGCATCACCACTAAGATATTGTATTGCCCTTGATAAGGTAAATGAGTTTGGATTATCCAAAAACATTAATGAAAATAAAAACTCATTCCACGCGATCATAAAGACGTATAAAGCAACTGACGAGATTGCGGGTATACTTAATGGTAAAATTATTTTTATAATTATGCCAAACCAATTTAATTTGTCCATGATTGCTGCTTCTTCTAGTTCTTTGGGAATACTTTTAAAATAACCTTGTAACATATAAATTGCAACTGGTAAAGTAGTTGCTGTGTAAACAATTAATAAACCACTTACCGAGTTTCTTAACCCTAGCTGACTAAAAACAGTATATAAAGGAATAACTAATACTATAGCAGGAAACATATAAATAATTAAAATTGAAGTTGACAGAAAATTTTTCCCAAAGAAATTTAACCTTGCTACTGCATAGGCAGCTGGTATTGCAAATACTAAAGTAACTATCACTGTACCTACCGAAACAAATGTACTTATTAGTATGTATCTACCGAATTTGTAAGTATCAAATATTACAAAGTATGACTTAAATAATTCCTTAAAGTCCTGGTTAAAATTAATACTAAAATCTAAAGGATTAATTAACAAAGCAGCTTGAGTTTTAAAGCTTGTTATCAACATCATATAAAACGGAAATAAAATAACAAATGAGAATAAAACAATTCCAAAAAGTGTTAAAAAATCAAATACTACTATTTGTGAGGAATGCTCAGATGCTAAGTATTTTTGATTATACTTATTAATTTTAAATGAAAAAAACATCAAAATTGCAAATATTCCAATATTGTACCAAATGGGCATTACCTGAACGATGTATCCATCAACAAAAGTAAATATAAGTGCAAAAAAAGTTGATTTTATTAAATAATTTAACCTTTCTCCTATAAGTAAATTTAAAAGACTAATAGCGATACCTGAAGTAATAATTATTACAAAATTAAAATTTTTTAACTCAACTCCTTGCAACGTTACTAAAATTTTCCAAATAGAAACCAAAGAAAACAAAAATATAGAGGATATTAATGCGTAGTATATTAAACTTTTAGTTTTCATCAGCCCTCTTGCCTATTAATTTAAAGTAAACAAACATAAACAATAGCAGCAAAGCAACTATTACAATTGATACTGCTGAACCCATACCAATATCGGAAATAGTAAATCCTTGCTCATAAACATTTATTGGCAAGGTTCTAGTTCCAGAGGCACCTCCTGTTAACAAAAAAATATCCTCAAATTTATTAAAGTTCCAAATAAACCTAATCATGAAGAGAATGGATATGACAGCTGTTATTTGAGGAAGAGTGATATTAGTAAATTTTTGTAAAGGACCAGCGCCGTCCACTTCAGCTGCTTCATATAATTCTTTAGGTACTGCTTGTAATCGAGCTAATATAAATAAGAAAGCTAAAGGGAAGTATCTCCAAATTTCAAAAATTATTACAGTTGTTAACGCTAATCTTAATTTAAGGTCAAAACCAAAAAAATTTATAACTAAATATTTTTGACCTAGTAAATTTAAGGGTTCCTGGATAACTTGAAAATTCATAAGAAGGTTGTTTAAAGTTCCACTGTAAGGATCTAGTAATAACTCCCATGTATATGCTAAAGCAACAACAGGACCTACATACGGAAATAGTAAAACACTTCTCATAAATGTTCTTCCAAAAAACTTCTGGTTCACAAGTTGTGCTGTGAGTATTCCAAATACAATTGAACCGATAGTGCCAAAAAAAGTATAGTAAAAAGTAGTTGATAATAAATCAAAAAATTCATTTTGAAAAAATACCTTTTTAAAATTCTTTAATGTAAAATTAGTATTTAATAGAATATTGTCTGATTTACCTGTTAATTTTGGTTTAATAGTTTTTAATTCTTTTTTGTTTATCTGTTTACCATCAAGGCTCTGTAATAATATTTGAAAATTTTCCTTGTATTTAGCTTTCCAATTTCCAAATTCACAATAAATTTTATTTGATTTGAAACTACATCTTTCATCTAAATTTATAGGTTTGATATTTTTAGGTAATTTATCTTGAAATTTAACATCTCTTATTTCTAAAATTAATGAACTATTTCTAAGTTTATAAGTAACCTTTAATTGATCTGGATTATCTTTAATGGATTTTACAATTTTTTTTGCTCTAGGTTCAGGTATCCTGATATCTTTTAGACCAACCTCTTTAAAACTTATCCATACATTTGCAAATATTGGAAATAAGATAATTGAAAAAACAAGAAAAACTGCAGGTAATATTAATATATATGCAGTTCTTTTCTCTATTTTTGAAAGTGTATCACTCATAATAAAAGCGGATAATACATATTATCCGCTTTTATTTAAATTTAAATTACAAGATTAAAATTGAGAGAGTTTTTGATTGATCATATCTACTGCTTGATCAATATCAATCTGTCCATCAACATAAAGTCTAGTTATTCTATTAATAAACTTGTTATTGATAATTTTAGAAGCTCTAGAAAGTTCACCTTCTTTTACACCCCATCTTTGAGCCTTATCTAATCCAGCAACAATATTATTTATAACATCCTCTGAATATAAGTCTGATAATGGTGCTTTTCTATCAACTCCAACAGGTAGTTTACTCCATGCTTTTGTAAACGCCTCAGGATCGCTTGAGTTTCCTCTTCTTACAGGAAATTTACCTTCCGGTGCGATTGAAAGTGTCTTTGTATAACCTTCATCCATTGAATATTTGATAAATGCACTTGCTTCTTCTGTATCAGCATCTGCTGTTATTCCAAAGTATCTTACATCAGCCCATGCAGCCCCTTTTTTATTATTAGGACCACTTAAGTTTGTTATAAAGCCAGTTTTTGAAGCTAACTCCCCAGATGTTGGATCACTATTTATTGTTGGCGGTGCTGAATCTCTTAAACCAGCTAGTTCATCCATAATAAATGGTGACCAAATTATCATTGGAGTTTTTCCTGCAAAATACAATTCTCTTGATTGCTTCCAGTATAATTCTCCTGGAGGACTTGCATTTGCAATAACTTTATAAAACTCTAAAGAAGCTTTTAACTTTTTACCTTGTTTTCTTATTGCGCCTTTTTTAACAACATTTACTCCATTTGCTAAAAGAACATGCTCTAAAACCTGACTCATAAAGTTTTCATCAGTTTTTGTTGCAGCAACAAACCCAAACATTCCATCTCCAGAAAGTGCTTCTACCGCTTTAGTTATATTTTCATAACTTGTTGGCGGTGCAAGACCTGCTTTTTCAAATAAGTCTTTTCTGTATACAACCATTTGAGTCCATCCATCAACTGGTACAGCTGCGATTTTTGATCCACTTTTAGCCATGTTAAGTGCGCCTGGTGCAAAAGTTTTTTTACCAAGTTCTTTAACAACTGCATTATTAGCATCTACATCTAATATTCCAGCTTCAGCCCAAGGTAGAACATATTGTAAAGTATGATATATCACATCTGGAAGATCACCAGCTGCAGCTGCAGCTGTTGCTCTTGTCCCTAAATCTTTTTCCTCTACAGGAATAACTTCAACTTTGATGCCAGTTTTAGCTTCAAAATCTTTAGCCATTGCCTCTTGTTTAGCCATTCTAGCTGGCTGAACTTCAGTAGTCCAAAAAGTGATGTCTGCGTAACTAATATTTGAAATTAAAAATATAAGCGTACAGACGGTTATTATTGTTTTTTTAATCATTGATTCCCCTCTTTTCGTTGATTAATAAAGTAAATGTATCAGCGAGAGAAATGAATGACAATAAGTTAAAAAAGTCTCTCCTGTCCAAAAAGTCAATAAATATAATATTTTTTAAATCAAAAATTTTTTATTTTTTAGAATAGCTCTAATCATTCTGAACATTAAAGGAATTTTTTTTGAATTAAATTTTTTTAAAATAAATGGCGCGATTTCTCTCACAAGTTGTTCGGCTTCTACAGTATCATTTACCATAAACTTTTTTTTAGCACTTTTGAAAGTAAAACCTTGTCCTAAATAGTTTCCCATCTTGCTATTTCTTCCACCCGCTGCACTTACATACAGGTCACCAACTCCGGCTAGACTTAAAACTGTTTCTTCTTTTCCTTTTAATTGTTTAGTTATGTATTTCATTTCTAATAGTGATTTTTGAAAAAGACTCGAAGATTTATTCAAACTCAAACCAGATCCAATTATCATGGAATAAATATTTTTTATTGCTGAACATATTTCAACACCAATTACATCTTTAGAGTATTCTATTAAATAATATTTAGTTGAAATCATTTTACCTAACAATTTTGCAATTTTAATGTTTTTGTTAGCTATAATTACACTCGTTTGACTTTTTCTCACTAATTCTTTTGCTAAACAAGGTCCCTTCAAAACTGATATATTAAATTTAGGATTATTTTTTAAAAGATTTTGAGAAATAGTCGTAATTTTTTTATTTCTCTTATCGTATTTGAGACCTTTTGTTAGAATTAAAATTGGAGATTTTACTTTATAATTATTTAATTCTTTACCTATAAAATTGATACCTGATAAACTTAATGCAATAACAATAAGATCATATTTTTCAAGAAATAATTCTTTGGCATATTTTTTTAATATTAGTTTTTTTGAAAGATTAATTTTTAAACCTGAATGAAATTTATTTTTTGATGATAAATTTTTAATAAATCTTTGACTGTATGGCTCTGTTATAAATACTTTATGATTATTATCTATACATGGAACAGAGAACGCTGATCCCATAGCTCCACCTCCAATAATTAGAATTTTTTTCATAAATAAATTCACTAAAAATAAACTATTCATTAATAACAAGTAAATTTAAAGAAAAAATAGTTTTATTTTTTTGATTTTATTAATAAGATAAATTTTTAAGATTATAAAGTTTATATGAATAAAATTGCAATAATCGGTGCAGGTCCTTGTGGTTTATCCATGTTAAGAGCCTTTGAACATGCTGAACAAAAAGGAGAAAAGGTTCCAGAAATCGTATGTTTTGAAAAACAAGATGATTGGGGAGGACTATGGAACTACAGTTGGAGAACTGGTTCAGATCAATATGGTGATCCTGTACCCAACAGTATGTATAGATATTTATGGTCAAATGGACCAAAAGAATGTTTGGAATTTGCAGATTATTCTTTTGACGAGCATTTTGGAAAACCTATTCCATCTTTTCCACCAAGAGAAGTATTATACAATTATATAATTGGGAGAGTAAGTAAAGGAAACCTTAAAAGCAAAATAAAATTTAGCACAAGTGTAAAGAGTGTAAATTATAATTCAGATAAATTTGAAGTTAGCTATCAAGATAAAACTAACAATAAAATTTTGTCTGACAAGTTCGATTATGTAATTGTTTCAACTGGACATTTTTCAGTTCCATTTATTCCTGAATACAAGGGTATGAGTTCTTTTCCAGGAAGAATAATGCATTCTCATGATTTTAGAGATGCTGAAGAATTTAGAGATAAAAATGTTATAGTGCTTGGAAGCAGTTACTCAGCTGAAGATGTTGCACTACAGTGTAATAAATATGGAGCTAAAAGTGTTACCATAGGTTATAGACATAATCCAATGGGTTTTAAATGGCCTTCTGGTATGAAAGAAGTTTACTATCTAGATAGATTAGAAGGAAACAAAGCAATTTTTAAAGATGGTACAGAACAAGAAGCAGATGTAATTATATTATGCACTGGCTACTTGCATCATTTTCCATTTTTGAACGAAAAACTAAGTCTCAAAACTCACAACAGATTATATCCACCAAAATTGTACAAAGGAGTAGTTTGGCAAGATAATCACAAGCTAATGTACCTGGGTATGCAGGATCAATTTCATACTTTTAATATGTTTGATTGCCAAGCATGGTTCGCAAGGGATGTGATAATGAATAAAATTAAGATTCCAAATGATAGTGAAATAGAAAAAGATATTTCTAAATGGGTTTCTATGGAAGAAAAATTAGAAAATCCTGATCAAATGATTGATTTTCAAACTGAGTATACTAAAGAGCTTCATGATATGTCGGATTATCCAAAAATTGATTTTGAATTGATAAGAAAACATTTCAAAGATTGGGAACATCATAAAATGGATGATATTTCAACTTACAGAAATAAATCTTTTTCATCACCTGTGACTGGATCCATAGCTCCTATTCACCATACACCTTGGGCATCAGCGATGGATGACTCTATGGATGCGTTTTTAAAATAATTAAATTTACAATAAGGTTTTATCAACTGACAATTTCCACCCATTCAATAGTTTTTTTCTAATTTTCGAACTTAGTTTAGGTTTAAAGGTTCTATCTTTTTTCCATCTTCTCTTTATTTGATGTAAAGATTTAAATATTCCTATTTGGTATCCAGCAAATAAAGCAACTCCAAGTGCTGTAGTTTCCAAAACTTTGGGTCTTTCTGTTTTAATATCAATAATATTTGCCAAAAACTGTGAAAACCAGTCGTTTTCCACCATTCCTCCGTCAATTTTTACTATATTTGGTTTTAATCCATCTTTTCTCATGGCATTAAATAGATCATAGCTTTGGTATGCCACAGATTCTATAACTGCTCTTACTAAGGTTTTCCAATCACTATCTCTAGTTAATCCAGTTATAACTCCTCTTGCGTCAGGTCTCCAGTATGGAGCTCCCAGTCCACTAAAAGCTGGTACAACATAGACATCTTCATTATTTTTTTTTGATTTAGCAATTTGTTCTGTGTCGTAAGCATTATTAATTAATTTTAACTTATCTCTTAACCATTGAACGCCTGCTCCAGCGATAAAAATCGAACCTTCGAGAGCAAAAGTATTTTTTCCGTTTAATCTGTAACAAATTGTGGTTAGTAATTTATTTTTTGAAAAAATTTTTTTTGACCCAGTATTCATTATTACAAAAGCACCTGTGCCATAAGTACTTTTAATTGAGCCTTTTTTAAAACAAGATTGTCCTACAGCTGCAGCTTGTTGATCACCCAAAACTGCAGATATAGGAATTTCATATCCAATTATTTTTTTATTTGTTGATCCAAAATTATCCGCTGAATTTTTTACATCAGGTAAAATACTTTTTGAGATATTGAGCTTTTTTAAAATTTCTTTGTCCCAAGTGTTATTATTTATATTAAACAACATTGTTCTACTTGCATTTGTTGCCTCTGTTAAATGATGTTGCCCGTTAGTTAGTTTCCAAATTAAGAAAGTATCAACAGTGCCAAATAATAAATTATTAGATTTTTGGAGTTTCTTCGAAATTTTTACGTTTTCTAAGATCCATTTAATTTTAGTAGCTGAAAAATATGGATCAATAAATAAACCAGTTTTTCTTCTAAAAATATTTTCATATTTTTTTTGCTTAAGCTTTTCACAGTACTCATGAGTTCTTCTATCTTGCCAAACAATTGCATTGTATACTGGTTTACCCGTTTTCTTGTTCCATAAAATAGTTGTCTCTCTCTGGTTGGTTATTCCAATACTTAATATTTTTCCTTTTAGTAGAGATGCTTTTTTAATTACTTTTTTTAAAGCTTTAAGAGTTGTTAACCAAATTTCATTTGGATTATGCTCTACCCATCCATTTTTTGGAAAGTATTGGTTAAATTCAAACTGAGATGTAAATTTTATATTACCATCTAAATCAAAGAGAATTGCTCTAGACGATGTTGTACCTTGGTCGATAGCAACAAGAAATTTTTTCACAATTTTAGTCTATACCTAAATGTTTTTTTCTTTGTCCTACCCAAGTTCTAATTAAATTATCAAAAATGAGTCCAATAAATGCAACACAAATTCCAAGTGTTAACCCAATACCTGCACCTTTTTTATCTGATAAAGCTTTTAAAATATACTGACCCAAGTCTTCTGTTCCGATAAAAGCCCCGATAATCACCATAAATAATGCAAAAACTATTGTTTGATTAAGCCCTAACATCATGTGTGGAAATGCTAATGGAAATTCTATTTTAAATAGTCTTTGAAACTTTGTGACACCTGACATCGTTGCAGCATCATGTAGTCCAGCTGGAACACTTCTAAGACCTTCAATTGTGTATCTTGTTGCTGGTATCGTAGCATAAACTATTACAGCAATTAAAACCGATGTATCTGTAATTCCAAAAAGCATCATTACAGGAATTAAATATACAAAAGATGGAAAAGTTTGAAATATATCACAAACATTTAACATAAAGTTTGTAGAATGTTTATTTTGAAAACATAAAGTTCCAACAGTAAATCCAATTGTGCAAGATACTAGTACACCAAATGTTGCCATGTATGTGGTTACTAAAGCTCTATCCCACCATGGGCTTAGAGCTATAAATAAAGTTAAACCACAAACAACTAAAGCAGATCTAACTCCACCAATTAAATATCCAGCTCCTACGACTAGAACTAATGTGGCTACGGCTGGCATTCTCAAATATAAAGCTCTCATCGGTTGGAGTACATCAACAATTAGCCAAGTGTTAAATGCTTTTATATATACAAAGAAAGTATCAAATATCCAGTCAACACCTTTATTCCAAAAGTCTGCTGTTGATATTCCTTTATTATGCGGGACTTCAAATAAATAATTATACCCGTCTTTAAAATAAATTGATCCAAAGTAAGCTAATAGAATACCTACTATTACTATAACTCCAAAGAATAATGAATTTTTATTTCGTTGAAAAAAATTTAAATTACCAAAATAATCAACCTGTTTATTTGCCCAAGCTAAAGACATCTTATCTAATAAAATTGCAATCAAACTAATACAAAGACCTGCCTCTAATGCTAATCCAATATTCAACTGATTTAGAGCTAATAATAAATTAAAACCTAAACCTTTTGCTCCTATAAATGCAGAGATAACTGCCATAGAAAAACACACCATTATAACTTGGTTAACTCCTATTAAAATATCTCTTCTCGCTGTTGGAATTAATACTTTTGACATTAGTTGCCAGTTGCTACATCCACTCATTCTACCAGCTTCAATTACCTCGGGGGGGACAGCCCTTAAACCTAATAAAGTTAATAGTATCATTGGTGGCACAGCAACAATCATTGTTATAATTACTGCAGCATGGTCTCCTACCCCAAAAAGAACTAGTGCAGGAACTAATACCGCATACTGGGGCATCGTCTGCATAACTAAAAGTATTGGATATAAAGCTTTTTCTACTCTTTTGCTTTTGTATGCCGCAACACCCAAACCTAAACCAAAAATAAATGAAAGAGGTGCTGCAACTAATATAAAAGAAAGTGTTTGCATAGACGGTTTCCATTGTCCAAATATTGAAATGTAAGTCATTGATAAAAGTGCATATAATGCCAATCCTTTGCCTCCTAACTTATAAGCAAGTATCGCTGATCCTGCTGCTACAATAGTCCAAGGTAAGCCTGGCAATTCTGCCCAGGGATTAGCATCAATCCAATCCCAACTAGTAAAAGCAACAATTGTTTCAAGACCGCCTAATAAAATCTCTCTAATTAATTCTATTAGAAAAGTCATAAATGCGGTTAGGTTTCTAGTTATTTGTAAAACTAAAGGTCGTGTTTTATATTCCTGCGTATCTTCATTCCAAAATTCCATTGGCATCCAATCATTCATTAAAAAGAATAATGAATCATTTATCCAAATTGGAAGCCATCCAAGTAATGGTGGCAATCTCCAGAAAACATCAAAAGCGTAATATCTAACCTCTTTACCTAGAAATACGAAGGCACTCTGATTAGGATCTTTTACAAATTCTGCTTGTCCTCTAATAAATTTGTAAGTTTCAGGAACATCAATTGCAAAGCATAGTGCAAAAAATACAGCTAATAGAAATAACCATTGAAACAATTTAGGATATTTTTTAAGTAATTCCATAATTTAATGATTATTTTTTCTTTCCCCAAAAACTGTATTAATAATTTTTGCAGGATTAATTGAACCTACAATATTATTTTTACCATCTGTAACAGCTACTGTTTTTTCTTGTGTTAATATTTTTTGAGCAACATTTTCAATAATCTCATCTTTTGAAACTTTTATATCGCCCATGTTATCAGAGGTTATTTCATCCATTACATCTTTAATTAATAAAACTTTTTCCCTTGGAACTTCTTCTGTAAATTTTCTTACATATTCTGTAGCTGGATTTAAAACAATGTTCGCAGGTGTATCTAATTGCTCGATTATTCCATCTTTCATAATTGCAATTCGATCAGCAAGCTTTAAGGCTTCATCAAAATCATGAGTAATAAACATAATAGTTTTTTGTAATTTTTCTTGAAGTCTTAAAAATTCATCTTGCATTTCTTTCCTTATTAGAGGATCTAATGCAGAGAAAGGTTCGTCTAAGAACCATATATCTGGCTCAACTGCCAAAGATCTTGCAATTCCTACCCTTTGTTGTTGTCCTCCAGATAACTCTCTTGGAAAATAATTTTCTCTTCCATCGAGACCAACAAGTTTGACCATATCCATTGCTTTATTTATACTATCTTCAGTTTTAATACCCTTAATTTGAAGAGGAAAAGCAATATTTTCTAAAACTGTTTTATGTGGAAGTAGCGCAAAACTTTGAAAAACCATTCCCATTTTATTTCTTCTTAAGTCAATAAGTTCCTTGTTATTTAAATTAAGTAAGTCTTGACCCTCAATAAAAATTTTTCCACCAGTTGCGTCTGTTAATCTAGATATACACCTTAATAATGTTGACTTACCTGATCCTGATAAACCCATTACAACTAGCATTTCACCTTTAGATACTTCAAAAGAGGCATTGTTAACTCCTACAATACATCCATTTTCTTGAAATGTTTTTGCATCAACATTGCCATTTGCTTCTTTAAGCATTCTTTCAGCGTTTGCTCCAAAAATCTTATAAACAGATTGGCATTTAATTACTGGTTCAGACATAAATAATGTTTAGGTTATACGAATTTAAGATAAAATAAAATCTCTATAATTTGTTACATTTCCTCCTCAAAAATTTTTAATAAAATAAATTCTTGTATCAATACCTGTACTTAAAAAACTCAAAGCTTCTCCACTTACTTTTACAGTTTCATCTACACCAACATTATTTCCACTTACAACAAAACCTGCAAAACATTTATTTTTTTCATCGTCCCATTTTACAAATGTTTCATCTATTTTATTTCCATTAATTGTATAAATTTCATGAGCTCTAAAGTTTAGAAAATTCGCACCCATAATTGCACGTTGAGGTATAAGTTTAGTAGCTTTGCAAACAGCTTCATATAATTCGTCAGATAATTTAAAATTGTCAGTACCATCAAACGAAACTAAAATTCCTGAAGGGAGACTAGAAATTAGCTTATTAAGTTTCCTTTCTTGAGCTATTCTTTCTTCTTCAATTTTCATTTTTGCAACTAGTTCATCTCCTTCACCAAAAATATTATTTAAAACAAAAAAAGTTAGAAAGATGAGAATAATTATACCAACTAATCCACCAAATTGCTTAACTGGCTCTGATAATGTTTTAAAACTATTCTTGGAAACTTCCATTTTTCCAAATACCTGTTTTTTGTTTTCCGTCTGACCATGTAAAAGTGCCTTTACCATTCATAAAACCGTTGGCCCATTCACCTTCATAAGTTGAACCATCAGGAAAAAATAAAATTCCTATACCGCTCCACTGACTTTCTTTAAATTCACCTTTGTAAATATATCCATTCGGCCATGTTTCAGTTCCTTGGCCATGTTTTTTTGTTGCAACCCATTCACCTTCGTAAGTTGTTTTATCTGTGTAAACCCACTTACCATATCCATTGTCACAATTTCCCTCTTTACATCCTGTACTTCTTGCAAATGCTAAAGAGGTAATTAATGACGAAAAAAGTATAAAAAATATAAGCTTTTTCATAGAAATATATTACACAAAATTTCTAAAAAAAAAATTAGGCATTTTTTAATTTATTCTTACATATATAAATTGAGATATCTTTTTCCGAATTTTCTGTATTTATATTTTTTGTAATTTCGTGAATTAATTCGCCTGATTTTCTTGTAATTATTGCAGATTCTGAATACGTTTTGTCATTGTTAAAGGCTTTAAACAAAACTACATCTTTATTTACTATTTTTACATCAAAATTTGAATTTTGAGAGAAAAATTTTGATAATCCATTTACCATTAATGTACTTGGTTTATTTGAATAAATTTGAAAGGAATCTAAATTTTTAACATTTAGTTCGTCTGCTAGAAAAGTTTTATAATTATACTCTGAATTCTTAACAATTTTTTTTTCTAACTTACATGTAAAATCTAAATTTAAATTTTCACCAATACTTATGTCTTTTGAATAAGCAAAATTGAGAATAAAAAAGTTTATGAATATTAAATAAAATACTTTTGCCATAAATTATTTGAGGTGATAAAAAAAATCTCCCCCAATAAAATTGGGAGAGATCTTAAATTTATTAAATTAACCTTAATGATCGTGTGTAAATTCTTCCCACACACTCTTATTGTCAGCTAACCATTTTTTTGCTGCATCTTCGTGAGTCATTTTGTCGACATCAACTAAAGCTGCCATTGCTCCAATTTGACTTGTAGAGAATGATAATTTTTTGAACATTTTTGCAGCTGCTGGATGAGTTTTTGGAAAATCTTCATGTGCAGCTTTTTTCAAATAACCATCCGGAGAACCACATTTTCCATCTCCACCATCCTCTGGTCTACAACCAGCTGTGTATGGAGGGAAGTCGATAAATGTAAAACCAGCACCATCTGTAAAGTTTGGTGTCCAGTTAAATATGATAGTTCCTCTTCCTTCTTTTTTAGCAGCAGCTAACTCTGCCCAAAGTGCATCTGCACTTCCAGCAAATTTAACCCACCATAGATCTCCTAATCCTAGAGCATCAACTCTTTGAGGTATTAAATCTCCATGCCATGTTTGTGGTCCTTCTAACATTCTACCTTTTCCATCTGGTGAATCAGGTGTTGTGAAATTTTTCGCACAATCAGGGTTTTTTAATGCAGTCCAGTCTGGTAGACCTGGGCATAAACCTTTTTCTACAACCCAGTTTGGATATCCCATATCCTCAAGAGTTCTAGCTTCATGATCACCCATATCTAATAAACCACCTTTATCTAAAGCAGTTGTGAATGATTTTCCGAATGCAGATTCCCATACTTCATGAGATATTGTTACATCACCAATTCTAATTGACTCATAAACTGCTTGAGAGTCAGCATTTACATATTTTACATTGTTCCCCATACTTTCAAAAATTCCGCCAATTACGTAAGCCATTACAATTTGGCTTGACCAGTTATGAGTTGGGATAACAATTGGTTTTTTACTATCTGCTGCGTTTGAAATCCCTGCAAAACTTACAAGAGATATCACCATAGCTGATAATAGAGATATTATTTTTTTCATTATTTCCCTTTCCTTAATATTAAGTGAATAAAGTATCCCCTCTATTAAAGTTACAGTCAACTGGCAAAATAGATACAAATGTATATATAAAATTTATATATAAATTTGTTTATACTTTTGTATAATTTTTAAATATTTTTTAAAAATGCAAACAAGTTTAAGTATTAAAGAACCTGGTTTAAACGTATTACCACCTGGAGTTGAAAGATATGTGGTCAATGCAGGTGGAATTACTGGTATTCAAATATTTCCTGAAGATGAAATTAAAATTATAAATAATGAGGGAAATCAAATTTGCGAAATAAACATTTTTGATAAACACGGAAAATCAGAATTAGGAATTTTAAATTTAAAAGAAAATAAAAATTCTTCAGAGATAAAAAAAATACTTTTTAAAAAAGAAGAGAGTTCTATGCAAGCTTTGTTGCAATTAAAAAAAAGAAATTTGCAAATTGATAAAGCTACTTCGTCGGTAATTTTTGATAAAAACACTTCTGCAGGAGAAGAAATAATTCTAACCTCGAAGGATAACTGTTATTGCATCTTTGCTGCTCCAGGAACCGATATGCTTGTTCACGATCAAAATCCACCTTCAGATTTAACTGTATTGGTTAAAAGAGCAAAAATTAAAAATTCTGAAAAAGAATTTTCAATAATACCTGATCCAATTTACGATCCTGACTATGAGGTTAATATTGATAGAAAAACCGCAACAGGATATCAAGTTAAGGCTGGGGACTATATTCAAATAATTACACCAACAGGAAGACAATGTTCAGATTTTGTTGCATACGACACAGCTAAATTAGAAAAAGGTATTGAGAGAGGTCTTGATTGGCAAACAACTAGAACCTTTATGGGACATACTTTTCCTGGTCCTGGTTTATTTTCAAAATTTTATGATACTGATCATGAGCCACTGGTAGAAGTTGTAAGAGATACAGTGGGTATTCATGATACATTTAATTTAGCATGTACCTCAAAGTATTATGAAGATGCTGGGTATTTTGGTCATGCAAATTGTTCAGATAATTTAAATGACTCAATGAAAAAATATGGCGTGGAAGAAAAAAAAGGTTGGCATGCAATTAATCTTTTCTTTAATACATCTTCAGGTGGTCAGAATTCTGTTACATCTGATGAGTCTTACGCGAGACCTGGTGATTACGTTATTTTTAAAGCTTTAAAAGATTTAACATGTGGAACTACTGCTTGTCCTAGCGATATTGATAGCTGTAATGGATGGAACCCTACTGATATTTTTGTTAGAACTTATGAGAAAAGCAAAGAATTTACTAAATCATACGGTTTTAGAATGAAAACAGATTCAGAAAATAAACTTACAAGAAATACGGGTTTCTATGAAAGAACATCAAAATTAACTAGAAACTTTGTCGATGCCAGAGGTTTTTGGTTACCAAATGATTATACAAAACATGGTGTAATTAATGAATACAATGCATGCAGAGAAGACGCCGTCCTAATTGACTTATCTTCATTAAGGAAATTTGAAATTCTTGGTCCAGATGCTGAAGAATTAATGAATTATACATTAACTCGAAATGTAAAAAAACTTTCAGTTGGTCAGATTGTTTATTCAGCAATGTGTTATGAAAATGGAACTATGTTTGATGATGGTACGTTATTAAAACTTAGTGATCATGGTTTTAGATGGATTTGTGGTGATGAATATGGAGGTGAGTGGCTTAAAGAACAAGCGAAGAAAAAAAATTATAAAGTTCATATCAAAAATTCTACTGACCAAATAAATAATTTATCGTTACAAGGTCCCAAAAGTAGAAAAATTTTAGAAAAAATAATTTTTACTCCCCCTACCCAACCTTCTATATCAGAATTGGAATGGTTTAGATTTACAATTTGTCGATTGGAAGAATTAAACGGAATACCATTAATTGTTTCAAGAACAGGTTACACTGGTGAACTTGGTTTTGAAATTTGGTGTCATCCAAGTAATGCTACTATAGTTTGGGATAAGGTAATGGAAGCAGGAAAAGATGAAGGTTTGATACCAGCTGGTTTTGCGGCTTTAGATCTTTTAAGAATTGAAGCTGGTTTAATTTTATTTGGTAATGAATTTGATGGACAACAAGATCCATTTGAAGCAGGAATTGGGTTTTCTGTACCTTTAAAATCCAAAACAGAAAATTTTATTGGAAGAGAAAATTTAATTAAAAGAAAAGAAAATCCTCAAAAAAAACTAGTAGGGCTAGAGTTAATAGGTAAAGAAATAGCAAATCATGGAGATTGCGTTCATATTGGAAGATCTCAGGTTGGAATTATAACTAGTGGATGTATTTCTCCGACTTTAAATAAAAATATTGCATTATGCAGAATAGATGTAGGTCACTCAGAAATAGGTAATGATGTTGAAATTGGAAAAATAGATGGACATCAAAAAAGAATACCTGCAAAAATTGTTGGATTTCCTCATTACGATCCAAAAAAAACTAAAGTAAGATCTTAATGACTAAATCAACTAAGGATTTGTTAGAGTTTTGGGAAGATCAAATGAAACTTTCACACACATCAAGTAACTATTTTTTTAGAAAATCACCCTCTCACTATCATATGATGCTTCTAGTAATGTCAGCATTTAAGCAAAAACAGAACTTATCAGTAGAGGAGCTAAAAACTAAACTATTTAAAACATCTAGACCAAAATCTGCATTAATAATTAATGAGGCATGTGAAAAAGGTTTTTTTTATTTAGAAAAAACCGCTCAAGATCAGAGAAAAAAACATATAAAACCAAGTACTTCGTTTATCACGGAATTTAACGATTATTTATCTACTCTTAAAAATTTGAGCTTTTGATAATAGGCAATCCTAAGTTCTATAAGTTTTTATTTCTAAATTTTATATATAAAAATAATTATATATTTAACTCTTTTCTAAAAATAATGTTTTAGCATGTCATTACCGACAAAAGCTAAAGTAGTAATCGTTGGAGGAGGAATTCACGGTCTTAGTACTGCTTGGAAGCTTTCTGAAACTTATAAGAATCCAGGTGACATTGTTGTATTAGAAAAAAAAGATACTGCAGCTGGAGCGAGTGGTATTGCGTGTGGAGTTGTAAGGAATAATTATTTTCAGCCTGCAATGAGAGAATTAATGGCTCATTCAGTTTCAGTTTGGGAGAGCGACCCTAAAGCATTTAAATATAATGCAGTTGGTTATTTACAGATTTCACCAGAAGTAATGCATGCAGATGTTGCAACAATATACGAACAACAAAAAGCAATAGGCTACGAATCTGAATTTATAGAAAGTGAAAAAGATTGTATGAAATATATGAAAGGTATGTTTGGTGATTGGCAAGCACAAGGTATAACATCTGTTCTTCATGAAAAAAAAGGTGGATACGCTTTTAATAAAGATTCAATTAAAGCCCTTGAACATAAATCTACTTCAAATGGTGTTGAAGTAATGAAAGGTGTAAAAGTCACTGGCTTCAAAAGAGGAAGTAACAGCAAAGCCGTCACAGGAGTTGAAACAGATAAAGGTACAATTGAATGTGAACAAGTTGTCGTTGGAGCAGGTCCTTGGGCAAGAGATTTTTGGAATATGTTAGAACTTCCTAAAACTGCAAATATTAAAGGTAAGGATGGCAGAATTCACGAAACCGACATGTGGAAATATTGGATGCTTCAAGAGGGTGTACTTGGTGTAGAACCAGATTTTTTAAAAATGGACAATGGTGAACAGCCACCTGTAATCCATGTAGACTCAACAGCTCCTTTATATTCAGATAAAACTAAAAAATTAATTACAGATAAAATTTGGGGAATATATTACAAACCAGATATTGACGGACTTGGTGTTCAAGGTGGAACTTCACCTTACATTGTTGATAAACATTTTGATCAAGTAAACGTTGATCCGTATGGAATAGAGTCCCCTGAATATCAAACTACAGAAGCTTTTAATGATATGTGGTGTTCAGCTTTAGCTCATTGTCAAAAAAGATTTGAAGGAAAATCAGATTTATATAGAAAAGGACCATCAGGCGGACTTGGATGTATGACACCAGATTCTTTTCCAATTTTCGATAGATTTTTAGAAAACGTTTATATGATAGCAGACTCTAACCATGGTTATAAAATGATTGGAGTTGGAGAGCTAGTAGCAAAAGAAATTTTAGGTACAGAGAGCGAATTATTAAAACCGTTTAGATTCAATCGATACGCGAAAGGTGAATTGCATCCGACATCTAACAGTCCGTTCCCTTGGAGTTAATTTATCTAAGTAGACAGATGTTTTTTTTTCAGTTAACTTTTTGTTCTAAAAATTCTTAGGGGGAAAATGACTGATCTAGAAAAACATGTAAATCAACCAGGTAGAGCAAATTTAGTTAAAAAAGTAAGAGAAAAAATTAACGAATTAGGAATAACATACATATATTACCAATTTATTTCGGTAACAGGTAGAGTAGTAGGCAAAGGTATCCCTGCAGACCATTGGGAAAGGACTGCTGAAAAAGGTTTTCAATTAGTATATGGAGCAACAGCAAATTTATTTTTGGACAGGCACAATAACTATATTGGTTACGGACCAGAAGCCATGGAGTTGGTGGGAATACCAGACCCAGAAACGTTTGTGCAATTACCATGGGATAAAAGAGTTGGAAGAGTTTTTGTAACATGTTTTAGAAATAGAGAAGAGAGAAAAAATCCGGGTGGACACTTAACTTCTGATTGCAGAGGAAATTTAAGAATTTTTAGTGACGAATTTAAAAAGAAACATGGACTAGAATTAAGAGTTGGCACTGAACCAGAAATGATGTGGTTAACTAAAAATGATGATGGAACTCCAACTGGTAAAGGTTTTTCTAAACCTTTTTGTTATCATATCGATCAATTCGAGTCTTTGAGACCAGTTTTTATGAAAGTAATAGAATATTCAAAAGCGATGGGATTGGACATGATACAAGGTGATCATGAAGATGCTCCTGGACAACTAGAACTTAATTGGACTTATGATAATGTTTTGAGAAATGCTGATAGATTATCAACATATAGGCAAATTTGTGCCCAAGTTGCAAGAGAGAACAATCTAATAGCTTGCTTTATGACTAAACCGTTCATGGGTGTATCTGCAAGTGGATGTCACACTAACATGTCTTTATGGAAAGGTGGAAAAGTTTCTGTTAACAAATTAGGAAATAAAAAACTTCCGGGAGTTGAAGAAGTGTTTAGTTATGTATCTGGCGGAACAAACACTTTTATGCCAGACACAAAGGATATGCAGTTGCCTGGAAAAATTGGACTTCAATCAATTGCTGGTATAATGAAACATTTACCAGCTTTGACAGCTCTAGGATCATCTACGGTTAATTCATATCGAAGGTTGTGGGACCAGGGTTTTTGGGCACCAGTATATGCTGACTGGGGATATCAAAATAGAACTTGTGGATTAAGAGTTTCAGCACCTGGAAGATTTGAGTATAGATCTGTTGACTCAATGCATAATCCATACTTACTAGGTGCAGCTTTGCTAAAAGCTTGTGATGAGGGAATATCAAAAAAAATGAAACCAGCTAAACCTGAATCTAGAAATATTTATGAAGCTCAAAAAGCTGGTAAAGATGTTAAAAAATTACCACTAAGTCTTGGTGAAGCGTTAAATAGACTTGCTGAGGATGAGGTAATCAAATCAGCAATGCCTGATGAAATGTATAAAGTTTTCCATTGGTATAAAAACGATGAGTGGGAAAGATTTCTTGGAGCAACAACTCAATGGGATCTTGATACATACTTGGATTGCTTACCATAAGGTAAATTAGGAAAGGAAAAAAATGTGCGGTATTGCTGGACTTATTCATAGAGGAAAATCCTCAGATGTCGGGAACGAGTTACAATTAATGCTTCAAGCATTAAAACATAGAGGTCCTGACTCAACCGGATACGCTCTCTATGCAGATAATGATGGAGAAAATTTTATAATGAGATTTAAAGTTGGGGAAAATGTTGGAGAAGGAAGCACATCAGTTAATGAAGATGATAGTGTTTATGACAAAAGAAAAGAACTTGTCGACCAGATGCTAAAAAACCTTAATGCTACAGTTGTGAAAGAAGAAAAGTTAACTCCTTACTCTTATAGATATGAAATGAAATATGACCAGGATTTAATGGAGTTTTCAAAAAAAATTGAAAGCATAGAAAGTGTGGAGATATTGTCTATTGGGAAATCATTAGAATTGATCAAAGACCTAGGAGATGCACAGGCAGTATCTGAAAGATATGATCTAGGTAAAGTTAAAGGAACACATGGTATTGGACATGCTAGAATGGCAACTGAGTCTGGAGTAGATATTAAATCTGCCCACCCATTTTGGGGTTATCCATTTAGTGATGTATCAGTTGTACACAACGGTCAACTTACAAATTATTGGAACAATAGAAGAGTGTTAGAGAATAAAGGGATGAGATTTATGTCTGAATGTGACTCTGAGCTGATAGCTGTTTATTTAGCTGAGAAAATGAGAAATGGAGCTTCATTAGAAGAAGGCATGAAGGATAGTTTGTCAGGTTTAGATGGAGTGTTTACATATTTTGTTGCAACGAAAGATTCTTTAGGAATGGCTAAAGATACAATGGCAGCAAAACCATTAGTCTTATACGAGTCAGATGATTTAGTTGCTATGGGCTCTGAGGAAATAGCAATAAGATCTATCTTGCCGCATGAAATAGATACATATGATCCATTTGATGGGGAGGTAAAAGTATGGCAAATTTAAAAACAACAGAAAAAAAGACCAAAGCCCAATCAATGGGACTTCATACTGAAGTTCTAACAGGTAAAACTCAACAAAAATTTTTTAATCCTGATGAGGCAGAAAACTTTTACTATTGGGGAACTTATGATGTTGATTTTAACAAAAGAATTGACCTTGATGTAAATGATCTAGACTGCAAAGAGGCAAACAAAAAAATTGATGAGCTAATGAGTCAAGGTTATGGAACAATAGTTATAAAGAACCCACAAGGAAAACATAGTTTAGGTGTTGGGGTGTTAAATAAATTAAATTTAATATTTGAAGGAAGTTTGGGTTATTTTGGTGTTGGTTCTATTGACGGTCCAACGGTAAGAATTAATGGTAGAGTTGGATGGTCATGTGCAGAAAATATGATGGCAGGAAAAGTAGTAATAGAAAAAAATGCAGGATCATGTTTTGGTGCAGCAGTTAGAGGTGGAGATTTAATATGTAAAGGTAGCGTTGGTGCTAGAACAGGAATTGATCAAAAAGGTGGAACAATTATTGTTGGTGGTGATGCTGGAGCATTCACTGGCTTTATGATGCAAAGAGGAAGAATAATAATTTTAGGTAATGTTGGTATAAACCTTGGAGATTCAATGTATGATGGAACCATTTATGTCGGTGGAAAAATTGGTTCATTTGGGAGTGATGCGATTGAGTCGCCTATGACAAAAAGTGATGTAGATTGGATTAAAAGAAAACTTAAAGTAGCAGAAATTGGCGAAAATTTTGATGTTTCAAAAATGACAAAAGTAGTTGCAGGTAAAAAACTTTGGAATTACGACGCTTTAGAACCAACTGAGAAAAAAGGAGCAATTTAATGGCAAAGAAAAAAAATGGAAAATCAAATGGTCATTCAAATGGGAATGGTGGTAGTGAATTTTCAAAAAGAAATAAAAGTTTACTAGGTTATAACGCTATATTTACACCAGAAGTAATCGACGACATTCATATTAAAGCTCAGTTAGGAAGATACCGAATGAGAGGTATGGCTCTGATGAAAAAAATTCCTACATTTGACGATTTAGTTTTTTTACCTGGAACTCTTACAAGATTTGTAATCGAAGGTTACAGAGAAAAATGTGAAACAAAAACTATAATTGGTCCAAGATGTGAAAACCCAGTAGAATTAGATATACCGGTTTATATTACAGGTATGAGTTTTGGAGCTTTATCTTATGAAGCTAAAACAGCGCTTGCAAGAGGAGCAACTATGGCCGGTAGCGCAACATGTTCGGGTGAAGGTGGAATGATACCTGATGAAAGAAGATATTCAGAAAAATGGTACTATCAATGTATTCAATCAAGATATGGATTTAATCCGCATCATGCTCAACTTGCTGATGGAATTGAAGTGTTCATTGGTCAAGGACAAAAAGTTGGAATGGGTGGTCACTTGATGGGTCAAAAAGTTACTGACCAAGTAGCAGAAATGAGATCACTACCAGCTGGTATTGATCAAAGGTCTCCTGCTAGACATCCTGATTGGTTAGGACCAGATGATTTAGCTTTAAAAGTTCAAGAGCTAAGAGAGTTAACCAAAAATAAAGTTCCAATACAATTAAAACTTGGTGCAGCAAAAGTTTATGATGATGTTCGTATGGCAGCAAAATGTGATCCTGACTCTATTTATCTAGATGGTATGGAAGGTTCAACAGGCGCTGGACCACACATCGCAGCAGCAAACACAGGTATACCTGGAATAGCTGCGATCAGAGAAGCAAGAAGAGCAATAGATGATGTTGGAAAAACTGGAAAAGTTACTCTTATTTATGCAGGTGGTGTTAGAGATGGAGCTGACATGGCAAAAGCATTAGCTCTTGGAGCAGATGCTATTGCTATAGGTACTGGGGCTATGATTGCACTTAATTGTAATAAAGAAATTCCTGAGTCTAATTTTGAAAAAGAAATGGGAGTACCAGCAGGACATTGTTATCACTGTCATACTGGTCGTTGCCCAGTTGGTGTTGCTACTCAGGATCCTAAATTGAGAAAAAGACTAAATCCAGATGAGGCAGCTCTTAGAGTATATAATTACTTACACACTATGACTTTAGAAGCACAATTATTAGCAAGAGCTTGTGGTAAAACAAATATCCATTCATTAGAGCCAGAAGATATGGCAGCTTTAACAATGGAAGCTTCTGCTTTAGCAAAAGTACCACTTTCTGGAACAAATCACACAGTAGGAGTTGACGATTTTCATAAAATATAATTATGCCAAAGAAAAAAACTAAAAAATCGAGCAAAAAAAAGGTTAAAGGTCAGTTAGGTAAAAAGAAAGAGACTGCTCGAGAAAAGATGATAGGCCAAACTATTGGTTATAGATATGATGTGAATTTATTGCCAGACTATTCAAGAATAACTCCTTTCCTAAAAAAATATATCGAAGCAATGGGTTGGGATGATTTAAATTGGTTGGAAGATGTTCACATGGGATATGAAGAAGATAGACCTGCAGTTTTTGATAGAAACGCAAATGGTTGGGTAACTATTCCGAAAAAAATTAAATTACCAAATAACCAACAAGATAGAGACATGATAGCAAGAGAACTATTGGTAAAATTTCAAATGTCTCCAAATCACCCATTAGTAGATTTAAAAAAAGCTTATCGAAAATTTTAGAATCACCAACAATTTATATATACCTATAGTTGTAATATTATAAATTTTTATTGATACAATTGTTTTATTTAAGATTGATCCGATAATTCGAAATAATAATATTTAAATAATTTGTTTAAACAATTGGAGGTTAAATGACTGACGAACTAGGTGCATTGACAACCATATTCACAGAATTTTACTATTGGATAACAGTAGTACTAATGTTTCTTATCCACGTAGGATTCTGTATGTATGAAGTTGGAGCTTCCCGATACAAACATCATCAACATACATTAATGAAAAACACAATGCTGATACCTTTAGTAACAGTAACTTGGTTTTTATTTGGTTGGTGGATTTATTGGGCATTTCCAACTGGGCCAGGTCTTGCACCATCAATAATGAATGAGAGCGCAGCGCTAATTACAGATGACTCAGCTTTTAGTGCTAAGTGGTATCTGCCAAATAGTGAATTGATGGCAGTAAACTTAGGAGATCATATTAGTGGAGTATTTTGGGCTGCATTTTTACTTTTCTCATGGACAGCTGCATCCATTGTATCAGGTGCTGTAATTGAAAGAATTACTACTTTTGCTTTTGGAATTCTTGCGATTGCAATTGGATCTGTATTTTGGAGCATAGATGCTGCATGGGGATGGCACTTTGACGGATGGATGTTGAAGATACTAGGTTACCATGATGCTTATGCCTCAGGAGTAATTCACGCAGTAGCAGGTGGATTTGCTTTAGGTGTACTTGCTGTTTTGGGACCAAGAATTGGAAAATTTTCATCAAGTGGTGAACCTAGAAACATAGGACCAAGAAATCCTTGGTTAGTAACTGTTGGATTATTCTTAATTTATACTGGTTTTTGGGGATTTTATGCGGCTTGTAATATTCCAATTTACGATCTTGGACCTGAGTATGGCATGGAAGGTGTAACCTACTTTACCGCAACCACAATTTATGTAACGCCAACCACACTTAGTGGAATAACAATGAACTTTTTAATGTCTCTCTCAGGAGGATTGTTAGCAGGTTATGTTGTTTCCAAAGGTGATCCTTTCTGGACTTACTCAAGTGGTTTAGCTGGAATAATCTGTGCCTCTGCAGGAAATGACTTATATCATCCAATACAATCTTTGATAATTGGAATGATTGGTGTCGTTATAGCTTACAAAATGCATTACTGGGTTGAACGTAGGTTCAAAATTGATGATGCAGTTGGAGCAGTGGCAGTTCATGGTTACGCTGGGTTTGCAGGACTTGTGATATGCGGTTTTGTATTAAATGGATACCCTTCTTCAGGATACAGTGTTGGTGCTATGTGGGATGGAACTACATACGCTGCAATAAATCCTTTAGGAATGTTCATAGGTGCAATAATCATGTTCTTTGTTCTTGGAATGATCCCAGGCTATATTATAGCTAGAGTCTTAAATGGTATTGGCAAACTCAGAATCCCAAGAGAAGTTGAGTTAGCTGGTTTAGACTATCAAATAATGGAGGAAGCAAAAGAAGATGAACGCACTGTTGCTTCTTCAAGTAGTTAAAGGAGGATATTATGGCTACAGTATCTAATTGGATAGATCACTTAAATAAACCTGCAGAAGATGTTGTAGGTGCTATTTATCCTGGAGTAGGATCAGAAGGTATATTGGTCCTTATACTTGCAGTTATTTGGATAGGTTGGACTGTTGTAAGCTCAAAACAAGAAAGTGATAAACTTTCTAAGCTTGCAAGAAAAAGACCAAACTCAAATGCATGGAAAAGTAATATAACTGACGGATAAATAAATAGTAATAGGGGCGCAAAATTTTAATTGCGCCCTTAAATTAAAATGGACGAGCAAAATAAAAAAGAGCAATCAAATAAAACTCCAAGCAAAATGGCAAGATTAGCATGGCCAAAGGCAAAATATGGATTGGTACTAGCTATATTAATTATTATTGTTGTAAATATAATTTACTATAAAGATTTCTTTTTATCATTTTTTTAAAAAGTATGATAAGAAGATTGAGTGGCAAAAGACTTATATAAAATTGCAAAATCAAAAAAAATAAAATATTTTTTAATAAGTTTCGTTGATTTGTTTGGTGTATTAAGATCAAAATTAGTACCTGCTCAAGCAATAAAAGAGATGCAAAAAAATGGTGCAGGATTTGCTGGATTTGCAGCATGGCTTGATATGTCACCAGCAGACTCTGATATGTTTGCTATACCGGATCCAAATAGCTTAATTCAATTACCGTGGAATAAAGAAGTAGGTTGGCTTGCTTCAGACCTGTGGATGAATGGTAAGCCTGTTGAGGCATCGCCAAGAGTGATGTTAAAAAAGCAAATAAAATTACTATCAAATGAGGGTTACTCCATGAAATCGGGTGTTGAGTGTGAATATTTTCTTATATCACCTGATGGCAGTTCTATTGCAGACCCTAGAGATACTCAATCTAAACCTTGTTATGACCAATCAGCTTTAATGAGGCAATATGATTTAATAAAAGAGATATGTGATTGCATGATTACAATGGGATGGAACCCATATCAAAATGATCATGAAGATGCTAATGGCCAGTTTGAAATGAATTGGGATTATACTGACTGCTTAACTACAGCAGATAGACATACATTTTTTAAATTTATGGTTAAGTCCATAGCAGAAAAGCATCAGTTAAGAGCAACATTTATGCCAAAACCATTTGAACAACTGACGGGTAATGGATGTCATGCGCATATTTCACTTTGGGATAAGAAAAAAAATAAATTTTTAGATAAAAATGACAATCTTGGACTAAGTAAATTAGCATACAATTTTTTAGGTGGTATAATTAAAAATGCAGGTTCATTATCAGCATTCTTTAATCCAACTTTAAATAGTTATAGAAGAATAAACGCGCCACCAACTAAATCTGGTGCAACATGGTCGCCGAGTAGTATTTCTTACACAGGAAATAATCGAACACATATGATTAGAGTTCCAGATCCAGGAAGATTTGAGCTAAGATTAATGGATGGATCAGCAAATCCATATTTGCTACAAGCTGGAGTTTTAGCAGCAGGTATAAACGGCATTAGAAAAAGTGTTAATCCTGGAAAACCATTATTCTGTAATATGTATACTGATCACCAAAAATATCCAAACCTACAAAAATTACCAAATACATTAGAAGATTCCCTAGAATTGTTAAATTTTAATACAGTCCTGAAAAATGCTTTTGGAAAAAATGTTTTAAACAGTTATATTAAATTAAAAAAATTTGAAATTGAAAATTTCAAGTCAAAAGAAAAATTTGATAAATTAAAACCTATTACAAAGTGGGAAAGATCTAATACTTTGGACTGTTAAAATATGTCTATAGATTATAGTCATATTAATAAATTTTCATCGTTTATTAAAAATAAAAATTATTCATTCAGTAGAGAAAAAATTTTAAGTGTATTAAATAAGGAAACTATTGATAAGGCATTAAATACTATATCTCGTTGGGAAAATTACGAACCCACTCCCCTACTCAAGTTAAATAAACTTTCAAAAGACCTTAATCTTAAAAATATCTTTTACAAAGATGAGTCCAAAAGGTTTGGACTAAAATCTTTTAAAGCACTTGGAGGAGCTTATGCGGTAGCAGAGGTTTCAGCTGGAAGAAAAGATGTAGTTGTTGCTACAGCAACGGCAGGAAATCATGGAAAATCAGTTGCCTGGGGAGCAAAAAGACTCGGTATTGCATGTAAAATTTTCATAAGTGAATTTGTAAGTGAAACAAGAGCCGATGAGATGCGAAAACTTGGAGCAAAAGTAACAAAAGTAAAAGGAAATTATGAAAAATCTTTAAATGAATGCATAAAACAATCTAAGGAAAATGGATGGGAAATTGTACAAGATGTTGCTTGGGAAGATTATCAAATGGTTCCAAAGCTAACCATGGCTGGATATTCAGTGATGATAGAAGAAATCTCCAAACAAACCGATCATTATATTACTCATATATTTCTACAAGCAGGTGTTGGAGGCATGGCTTCTGGTGTAATTGCAGGAGTTGCCAGATATTTTAAAAGAATTCCAAAAATTATTATTATTGAACCAAAAAATGCAAACTGTGTCATGGAAAGTATTGATGCCGGTAAACTTACTAGAGTTGAAATAGAAAAAGAGAGCATTATGGGGGGAATGTCATGTGGAGATGTATCATTAGTCCCATGGCAAATTCTGAAAAACTCAGTAAATAATTGTCTGAGTATTCCAGATGCCGACATACCATTATCAGTTGCGATGTTAGCCAAGGGATACTTTGGTGACGATTACATTGTTGCAGGAGAATGCTCAGCACCTGCTCTAATAAGTATAAATGTTAGTTGTAATAACGAACAAATTAAAAAGGATCTTGAATTAGATATGAATTCGAACGTTTTATTAATTGGATGTGAAGGTGATACAGATTTAAAACTTTATAACGAACTTCTGTCTAAAGGATCAGAACAGTTATCAAATGGGTAATACAGCACTCGTTTGGATAAGAGATGATTTTCGAATACAAAATAATGATGCGCTCACTTATGCTACAAATCAACATGATGTTGTTACTGCAGTATTTATTTTTAATAGTAATATTTTCGATCATAAAAGAGAGGCTCAAAAATGGTGGGTAAGTAAATCCCTAGAAAATTTTAAATCCGATTTAAAAAAATTAAATATTGGATTAGAAATAATTAAAGATGACGAAATAAATTTTTTTTCTAAAATAAAATCTAATAGTAAAATATCTGTTTATTGGAATAAAGTTTATGAACCTAATGAATTAGAAAAAGATAAAAAAATTGGTACTGACTTTTCAAAAAAAAATATTGATTTTAAATTTTTTAAAGGAAATGTGCTTAATGAGTATAATAAAATTACCAAGAATGATGGAACACCTTTTAAAGTCTACAGTCCTTTTTGGAGAAATGCAGAGCAATTT
The DNA here is from genome assembly GCA_902520695.1 of uncultured Pelagibacteraceae bacterium. Lineage (GTDB taxonomy): Bacteria > Pseudomonadota > Alphaproteobacteria > Pelagibacterales > Pelagibacteraceae > Pelagibacter. The sequence goes on along the minus strand of CABYOT010000003.1, from coordinate 31,720 downwards.
TATTTAGAAAGACTGCCTGATAAAATAAACAAAGTTAAGAAGTGTAAAAAGATAAACACATTGTTCAAAAATCAAATAAAATCTGAGGATATTTTACCTAAATCTGATTGGTATAAGAAATTTGAAAAATATTGGGAGCCTTCAGAGCAAACAGCCCATGAAAAATTAGATAATTTTGTCAACAAAAGCATACTTAGTTATGGTGTTGATCGTGATTTTCCATCAATTAAAGGAACATCATTACTTTCTCCATATATTAGAAATGGACAAATAAATGTTGGAGATATTTGGCAAAAATGCAAAAAACTAAAATCAAATAATGTGAGTATAAAAAAATATACCAATGAAATTGGTTGGAGAGAGTTTTCACATAGTCTTATAAATTACTTTCCACAAATGCTTAAAGGAAACTTAAGAAAAGAATTTGATAAGTTTCCATGGGTAAATAATTCTAAATTTTTAAATGCATGGAAAAAAGGTATGACAGGCTATCCAATTGTTGATGCTGGAATGAGAGAATTGTACGAAACAGGATGGATGCATAATAGGATTAGAATGGTCGTTGGATCTTTTCTAGTGAAGCATTTAAGAATTAACTGGAAAGAAGGAGAAAAATATTTCAGAAATTGTCTTCTTGATTTCAATGAAGCAAACAATGTTGCACAATGGCAATGGGTAGCTGGATGTGGTGCAGATGCGGCACCATATTTTAGAATTTTCAACCCTATTTTACAGGGTGAAAAATTTGACAAACAGGGAGATTATGTAAAAAAATGGGTTCCTGAATTATCAAAAGTTCCTCCAAAATTTATTCATAAACCGTGGGAAATGGAAAAAAAATATCAAGAAGCAATTAATACTATCATAGGCTCGAGCTATCCAATGCCAATTGTTATTCATGAGAAAGCTAGGGCTGACGCTTTGAGTGCTTTTCAATCAATTAAGAAAAAAAATTAGTCTCCAATATAATGATGAATTACAGTTCTTGTTGTTGTATCTAACCTGTGTTCGAACAAATATATACCTTGCCAAGTTCCTAGTAGTAATTCACTATCTTTTATACTTAAGGAGATTTGATTATTAGTTAATGCAGATTTGATATGGGCTGGCATATCATCCTTTCCCTCAGTTGTATGAACATACAACTTGTTGTCCATGGGTACCAATTTATCAAAATAATTAATTAAATCTTTTTGTACATCTGGGTCAGCATTTTCTTGGACAATTAGTGAGGCACTAGTGTGTTGGATGCTGAGATTAATGATTCCATTTTTAAAGTTATTATTATTAATCCATTTTATTGTTTCATCAGTAAACTCATAAAGTTTTTGACCATTTGTATTAATTTCTAGATTGTAAAATTCTTGTTTCATACATTAATTAAAGTTTTGTGATGTTAGTTCATACAATCGACTAATTGTTCTTTTGAAAGGCTTTTTCATGCTATTAGTGGATACGAGTGAATTTAATTCAACTTCTGATTTGATCATCAATGGTATTTTTTTTTCATAAACAATATCGATAAAAGTAATAAACCTTTGTTGCTGGTTAGAATTACTTTCATTAAAGTTAGGTAGATTTTCAATAAAAATAAAGTCGCTTTCGTTCGCAATTTTAATGTAGTCCTCGGATCCAAGATTTCTATTACAAATTTCGTCAAAAGAAACCTTAAGAACTCCTTCATGAAAGTTATCAAATACTAATTTACGACCCTTCACATCCAATATCTTAGTAGTTTGTTTTTTATTCTTTGTAGCTTTTCTAAAAGATTTATTAAACATAAAATTAGATGAATTATCTATTGGTGATAAAAAACGACTTAAATTTGAATTTTTTGTAGCTCTATAATCTTCCTCAATATTGAGTTCTAATTCTGTACAATTATTTTCTAGAATTTTTAAAAAAGGGACAAATTGATCTCTTTGTAATCCGTTTTTATATAAATCTTTAATATTTGTATTTGAGGAAAAAATAACTTTTATATTTTCATTAAATATTCTTTCAAATAATTTTCCTAAGATCATAGCATCAACAATATTTGTTACTTGAAATTCATCAAAATATAATATTTTTGTTTTGTCACCTAAATTTTTAACAAATTTTTCTAACCCATTGTCATTTCCTTTTTTTTTATTTTCAAATATAAAATCATGAAATTCAAGCATAAACTCATTAAAGTGTAATCTTGATTTTTTTTCTTTTAAACTTTTAAAAAAAAAATTTAAAATCATAGTTTTACCTACACCTACATCGCCAACTAAATAAAAGCCTAATTTATTTTTTTTTTCTTTGAATAATTTTTTAATAAATGACTGATTGAAGTTAAGATTGTAATATTCGCTTAATTTTTCGACTATTTTTATTTGATTTTCATTTATTTCTAAGTCGTTATCTTCACAATGTTTAAGATAAGATTTTTTCAAACTCATTTTTTTGTTTTAAAATCTATTCCATATTCCGATCTTGGTCCTTTTCTCAATCCATATGGGCCTGCTAAAAAAATAGTCATTGGTTTAGTTCCTGGCTCTAAGTCAACTCTGTGAAAATTATTAGCAGATCTAAATCCAATATATCCTGGTGCTCGCCAAACTTTTCCAGTTTTTAATGTTTCCCAGTATCCCCCTCTTAATATGATTGTAATGTAAGGAAACAAATGATTATGAACACCATCACCATGATCATCATCTAACATTTCGTGTATAAGGATGTTAAATGGAAACCACTTTGGTCTATGTCTGAATAGAATGTAATACCTATTCATCCAAGGTTTTGCTTTATCAAACTCTGGGTGTGAGGGACCTCTATCTAAGACAACTTTTTTTCTTCCTAATTTTTCAAGAATTTTTAAGAACATTACTCAATTTTGGCTAATGCATTATCTTTTATTAAATACATGCTGTTATTAAGAACGTATGGTCTAGATATTTTTGAATTATTAATTTTTGTTACGTTTTCGTGAATGCCTGTAGAAGAATTAATAGTTACTAATCTTCCATTACTTAATGATACATAAATCTTATTTTTAGCATGTATAAATCCAATTGGCTTTATTTCTAGTTTATTTTTAAAGTTCTTTAACACATCAGTAATTCTTATAATATTACCAGTTGGGTCATCAATGATAAATAGATATCCTTCATTTGATACTGTAAAAATTAAATTTTCAATTATAGTTGGTCTCAAACTTGAATTTATCGATTGAGCCCATTTTACAGCTCCTGTTCTAGCATCAATAGAAAAAAATTCATTTTTATTATTAGAAAAATAAATAGTATTATTTTCAAACACTAGATCTGAATTCTCAAGGCTAAACGCATTTTGATATATTGTATTTGTTTGTGTAGGTGTTTGCCAAAATAAACTACCATTGTTTACATCAAGTGCGGTAACATCACCTAAATTGTTTACAAAAAAAATAATTTCATCCTTTATAACTATTGATAATTTTTTTTCTGATTTTATAAATGAGTTTTCAGTTTGAAAATTCCACAGTTCATTTCCGTTTTTTGAAGAGATGGCTCTTAAAACGTTATCGAAATCAATTGTATAAAATTTATCTTTAAATACTTTAATATTAGAATTAAACGAGGAATTACTATATCTAGACCATAAAATTTTTCCTGTATTTAAATCAACAGAATATATTTTTGACAAATTATCATTTACTATCAACTTATTATCTATCTGAGCAAAATATAAAATTGGATTAAGTTTTTTTTCTTTTTTATTATAATTATTTATCTTCCATATCTCTTTAAGATTTTGATTTAATTTAAATATCGTACCCTTTCCATTAAAAAATATTATTTCATCAGAATTAGTAAAAAATAATTCAGGTTGATAAAATTCAAATTTTTTAATTTTACTAAATTTATAATTTGATATTTTTGTAAAATTTGTATCAAAATTAATATTGCCATTGCTATTTGTCTTGTTATTCTGAAATGGCTTCTTTTTAAACTTAATTAGAGTTTTTATTTTTAAATCAGAATTTAGTTCTTTTTTTATTGGTTCTATTTTTTCAAAAATATCTATTGATCCATCATTGATTTCGTTGTTTTTTTTGGAAAGGCTACAGCTAGTTATTAATATAAAAATTAATATATATAGAAATCTTTTACTCACCGAATTCTGAACGTAATCTTCTTTGGACTTCTAGTTTGATTTTAGGACTTACATTTTCTATATTCATGACTTGATCAAAGAAATCTTTGGACTTTTGTTTTTGATTTTTGGCTAAGTAAAACTCAGCCATTAAATACATTGCTTGGGGTTTCCATATACTCTTTGATTTTATTACTGGATTAAGAATTTTTAATAATTCGTTTTCTTGAACAAAGTCTGAATTAAATAGACCCTTCTTATAGATAGTTAAATTTTTAATTTCTTTATCGAGCGATACTTCATTTATAAGAAGGTCAAAATACGAATTTATTTCGTCACTTGAAGTAATTAAATCTTTATCAAGTAAGAAAAAAAAAGCTAATGGGGAATATGTTTTATCTTTAGTGTTTATGATTTCAATTAAACTATTATTTATATTTTCTTTTTTACCTGTCTCAAAATTTGTAACGATTGAATTAAATTTATTCGCTAGTTTTTCTTTACTACTAGACTTGAACTCTTGATAACCAAAAAAAGTTATCAATATTAAAATAATTAATATTAATGAAGTTATTAATTGTTTCCTTTTTAATATTAAAAAATTTTTTAATTTTTCAACTCTTGTATTTGTATTAATAATTTCTATTTCTTCATTCATTAATCATATTCCTTAGAACATATTGTAGAATACCACCATTCTTATAGTATTCTAATTCGTTTTTAGTGTCTATTCTGCACAGCATTTTAGTTTTTTTAATATCACCCGTTGCATATTTGATCTCAACCTCCAAATGATCGCCAGGGTTAATTCCTTTCTCAAGTCTTAATACTGAAATTAATTCTGAACCTTTTAAGTTTAAATTTTGTCTATTCATGTTTTCTATAAACTGCAAAGGTAAAACTCCCATGCCAATAAGATTTGATCTATGTATTCTCTCAAAACTTTCAGCTATTACAGCTTTTACACCTAATAATTTTGTTCCTTTTGCCGCCCAATCTCTTGAAGAACCAGTTCCATATTCTTTTCCACCAAATACTACTAAATCAGTTCCTCTCTTTTTGTATTCAACAACAGCATCATAAATAGGCATTACTTTTTCTTCAGGATATAATTTAGTGAAACCTCCCTCTGTACCTGGGGCCATTTCATTTTTAATTCTAATATTAGCAAATGTTCCTCTCATCATTACTTCATGATTTCCTCTTCTTGCACCATAGGAGTTATAATCCTTTGGCAAAATTTGATGTTTCATAAAATAATTACCTGTTGGACTTTCTTTTTGAATACTTCCAGCTGGAGATATATGGTCTGTTGTTACCATATCCCCTAAAATTAATAACGGTCTTGCATCTTTTATTTCCTCAAAACCTTCAGGTTCATCTGATAAATTTTCAAAGAATGGTGGTTTTTTTACATAGGTAGAATTTTCTTCCCAATTATAAATACTTCCTTTGTCCACTTTAATTTTTTGCCATTGTTCTGGTCCCTCAGAGACATTTGAATATCTGTTCACAAACATTTCTGGGTTTAAAGATTGTTTAAGAGTGTCCTCAATCTCTTTATTTGAAGGCCAAATGTCTTTTAAGTAAACATCTTGCCCTTTAATATCTTTACCTAATGGATCTTTATACAAATCCATTCTCATAGATCCTGCAATCGCGTAAGCTACTACAAGAGGAGGTGAAGCTAAATAGTTAGCCTTTACTAAAGGAGAAATCCTTCCTTCAAAGTTTCTATTTCCAGACAAAACTGAAACTGCGTATAAATTATTTTCTTTAACAGCATCAGTAATATTATCTGGCAAAGGTCCAGAGTTACCAATACAAGTAGTACAACCATAACCAACTAAATTAAAACCTAATTCATCTAAATATTTGCTTAATCCAGCTTTATCTAAATAGTCAGTAACAACTTGTGATCCAGGTGCTAATGAAGTTTTAACCCAAGGTTTAACTGTTAAGCCTTTTTCAATTGCATTTTTGGCCAACAGTCCTGCACCAATTAATACATTTGGATTGGAGGTATTCGTACATGATGTAATAGCTGCTATTAATATATCTCCATCTTTTATTTCAAAATCAGAATTTTTAACTTTTGCTACTGTTGGATCAGTTTTTTTACAAACATCTTCAAAAACTTTTATAAAATTTTTTGATGCCTCTGTTAAAAAAACTTTGTCTTGTGGTCTTTTTGGTCCAGAAATTGTTGGAACCACTGTAGACATATCTAGAGATAAAGTATCAGTGAAAACAATGTCTTCACTTGCCCACAAATTTTGTTCTTTTGCGTATTTTTCTACTATTTGAATATTCTCTTTTGATCTTCCAGAAAATTCTAAATATTTTAAAGTTTCATCATCAATTGGAAAAAAACCACAGGTAGCACCGTACTCGGGTGCCATATTTGCAATAGTTGCTCTATCAGCAAGTGTTAGATTTTTTAGACCTTCTCCATAAAATTCCACAAATTTGCCTACAACACCTTTGTCTCTTAACATTTTCACTACTGTTAAAACTAAATCGGTAGCAGTTGTTCCTTCGGGCAGTTTGTTTTTCATTTCAAACCCAATCACTTCTGGTATCAACATTGATATGGGTTGTCCCAGCATACCTGCTTCTGCTTCAATTCCTCCAACACCCCAACCTAGTACTGATAACCCATTAACCATTGTGGTATGACTATCAGTTCCAACTAGCGTATCTGGAAATAAATACTCTTTATCTTCAAACTTTTCGTTCCAAACTACTTTTGATAAATATTCTAAGTTTACCTGATGGCAAATTCCAGTACCTGGAGGAACAATTCTAAAATTATTAAAGGCTTGCTGTCCCCATTTTAAAAAAGAATATCTCTCAAAGTTTCTATCAAATTCAATATCAACATTTTCTTTTAATGAACTCTTTGTTGCAAATTTATCAACTTGAACCGAATGATCGATCACAAGATCCACAGAAGAAAGAGGGTTGATGGTATTAGGATCTTTGTTCTTTTCCTTAACTGTATCCCTCATTGCAGCAAGATCAGCAACAGCTGGTATACCCGTATAATCTTGCAAAAGCACTCTTGCAGGTCTATATGCAATTTCTGTTTTAGATTTTTTTGAATTTAACCACTCTTTAATTGCTAAAATCTGTTCTTTATTAACTGTCACATTGTCTTCATATCTAAGAAGATTTTCAAGTAAGACTTTTATTGATTTTGGTAATTTATTTATGCCTTCCAAACCATTTTTCTCCGCTTCTTTTAGTGAAAAATAAGAATAATTTTTTCCATTTACTGATAGTTCTTTAAGACAATTAAATGAATTTTGTTTTCCTGGTTTCATAATTTTTTAGTAATAAAAAGTTGCTATACAACTTAATAAGAGTGCCGACATAACATAATTAAACCATTTAATAAATTTCTCATTTGTCGCGAATTTTCTCATAAATTTTCCAATTATAGTCCAAAAAATAATACTAATAACTGCAAAAAAAAAGGCAATGCTTAATAACCAAATTGAATATGAAATAAAGTTACCACCAGACTCTACATAGGTAGAAACTGCAATTATAGCAACAATTACTCCTTTAGGATTTAGAAATTGATATAGAAATGTTTCAAAAAAATTTACAGGTTTTAAATTATCATTTTCACTTGATGATTTTGAAAATGATATTTTGTATGACAAATATATTAAAAAAATTGTTCCTGTTACAATTAAACCTTTTTGGAGTATTGGATAAAGCTTAAATATATTTATTAAACCAAAATTAATTACTGCTAGCATAAATGTAAATCCAAAAATTACTCCCAACATTAAAGGAATAGTTTTTTTAAATCCGTGATTAAATCCAGAGTGAGAGGCAACAATATTATTTGGTCCAGGAGAACAACTCGTAACAAACATAAATAAACATAGAGACAGTAATTCAGGGTGCATGTTTAAGCTACAGGCAAACCATTTTCTACTTTTTGAGATGGGTGAACAAGAACAACCTTGCCTTCCTCATCTATCGAACCAAGTATTAAAACTTGAGAAACAATGCCTGCTATATTTTTTTCAGGAAAGTTACATATACCAATGACTTGTTTTCCAACTAAATTTTGCTCATTATAATAATGAGTTATCTGTGCTGATGATTGCTTTATTCCTATATCTTTCCCAAAATCAACTTCAACAACAAGAGATGGTTTCCTTGCTTTTTCATTTTTTTTTACCGATATTACTGTTCCTACTCTGATATCTACTTTGTCATAAATGTCGTAGGTTATTTGTTCTTTCATAAATTTAATATATAATTAAAAATAAATGAGTACAGGAAATAATTTAGAAGAAATATATAGTAATTCTATTAAGATACTAAAAGATTTAATTGCATTTAAAACTGTATCTGGTGAAAACAATACTCAACTAATTGATTATTGCGAAAACATTTTAAATTCATTAGGTGCGGTATCCTTTAGAACATACGATGAAGAAAAAGAAAGAGTAAATCTATTTTCAACTATTAAAGCTAAAAAAGAGAGTAAAAAAAAACCAGTAATTTTATCTGGTCATACTGATGTAGTTCCAGTTTCTAAAGGATGGGCAACAGATCCTTTTGATGCAACAATCAAAGATGACAAACTATTTGGTAGAGGCTCATGTGATATGAAAGGATTTATAGCATGTGCATTAGCATACGCACCTATTTTCTCTTCTTCGAATTTAGACAGAGATATTCATTTTTCATTTACATTTGACGAAGAAACTGCTTGCATAGGTGCCCCTATTTTAATTAAAGAATTAAAAAAAAGAGAAATTCATGATTGTATTTGCATAGTGGGTGAACCAACAAATATGAAAATAATAGATGCACACAAAGGATGTTATGAATATACAACATATTTTGAAGGTCTTGCAGGACATAGTTCACAACCAGAAAAAGGTGTGAGTGCAGTTGAATTTGCTGCAAGATATGTGAATAAACTTTTAGAATTAAAAGAAAATCTTAAATCTAGACAATTAAAAGATTCGATATTTGAACCACCTTATTCAACTTTACAAATTGGTGGAATTTTTGGTGGAATAGCGCACAACGTCATTGCCGATAAATGCCATGTAAACTGGGAGACAAGACCTGTAGTTAAAGAAGATGGAATTTTCTTAAATAACGAAATAGATAAATTTACAAATGAAATTCTTTTACCAGAAATGCAAAAAATTTATCCAAAATCTTCCATAAAAAAAACTATAATTGGCGAAATTACTGGTTTCGATAGAGTCCCTAACTCAGAAGCATGCGAGTTTGTATCGAGTATAACTGGAGATAACTCTAGAGATGTAGTTTCTTTCGGAACAGAAGCAGGACTATTTCAGGAGATCGGAATTAGTACAGTTGTATGTGGACCAGGATCTATAAAGCAAGCTCATAAAATTGATGAGTTTATAAAACTATCTGAAATTAAAAAATGTATTAGTTTTTTAAATGGTATTAAAAATAAATCTTTAAATTAATTCCAACCACCAATAGATTTTACTTCTAAAAATTCTAATAAACCCTCTTTTCCACCTTCTCTTCCTATTCCAGAGTGTTTAAACCCTCCAAATGGAGCGTCTACAGCAAGTGAGGCCGTATTCGCAACTATCATTCCAGATCTAAGTTTTCTTGCAACTCTTTTAACTTTTTCTTGATCTTCAGTTTGAATATAGTTAGTCAAACCATAGGGAGTATCATTTGCAATTTCTATTGCCTCTTCTTCTGTTTCAAATGGAATTACTGATAATACTGGACCAAAAATCTCGGTTCTAGCAATTTCCATATTATTATTTACATCAGCAAAAACTGTTGGCTTTACATAATAACCATCTTCTAAACCATCAGGTTTTCCAGGTCCCCCTGCAATTAAATTAGCACCTTCATCTATACCCTTTTTAATTAATCCTTGAATTTTATTATATTGTGTTTCTGATATTACTGGACCTATATGGTCTCCTTCTTTTTGAGGAATATCAACTTTATACTCATTAGCAAATTTTTTTAATCTACTAACTGCATCATCATAAATTGATTTTTCTACCAGCATTCTTGTAGGTGCATTACACGATTGACCTGAATTTCTAAAACATCTTGCAGCTCCTCTTTCAATTGCCTCAGAATCTGCGTCTTTAAAAATAATATTTGCTCCTTTTCCACCTAATTCAAGACTTACTCTCTTAAAGTCTTTTGCTGCGTTTTGAGAAATTAAAGCTCCCGCTCTTGTTGAACCTGTAAAAGATATCATATTTACATCTTTGTGACTTGTCAGTGCATTACCTGTAGTTTCTCCATCTCCATTAACTAAATTAAATACACCTTTTGGAAAACCTGCCTCATCAATAAGCTCTGCAAGTATCATAGATGATAAAGGTGCTAGCTCAGAAGGTTTTAAGATCATAGTACATCCTGCTGCTAAAGCTGGTATTACTTTTAAACAAACTTGATTCATTGGCCAATTCCATGGTGTTATTAATACACAAACTCCTTTAGGTTCATAAATAATTCTCTGATCTTGTGCATGATCTCCTAAAGGTTTTTCAAAATCAAAAGCTTTAAGATACTTTATAAATGACTTTGTATGACTGGCTCCTGTACCAGTTTGCAGTTTTGAGGCAAAATCTTTTGGAGCACCCATTTCCATCATTATTGCCTCTGTAGTGTCATTCCATCTTTTTTTATATAGCTCATAGAACTTTTCTAATAGTTCAATCCTGTCCTCTTTTTTTGTAAAACCCCAAGTTTGAAATGCAGTTTTTGCAGCTGATACTGCATCATCAACATCTTCTTTTCCACCCATTGAAATAACTGCACAACTTTTTTCTGTAGCAGGATTTATTACTTGAATATCTTTAGAATTTTTTGGTACTACCCATTTACCATTTATATAAAAATTTCTTTTTTCTAACATATATTAAGCTATCTGTTCTTTAGACTTTTGCAAACAAATTTGTCAATTCATAAACAATTGTTGCGGCTGCTAAAGAAGTTACTTCTGCATGATCATATGCCGGTGCTACCTCAACTACATCTGCTGAAACTAAGTTTAGCCCTGACAATCCTCTTATAACATTTACAATTTCTCTAGTTGTCATACCTGCTATCTCAGGTGTACCTGTTCCAGGAGCAAAAGCTGGGTCCAAGACATCAATATCTATCGATAGATATAGAGCATTGTCTCCTACTCTGTTTCTAATTCTCTCAACTATTTTATCTATACCTTCTGTTTGAAATTCATCACAATGAATTATTTTAAAACCAAAACTTTCATCGTTCTTAATATCTTCCCTACTATAGAGTGGACCTCTAATTCCAACGTGCATTGATGCATCATCTAAAAATAGATTTTCCTCTCTAGCTCTCCTAAATGGTGTACCGTGTGTGTAAGGTGCCCCAAAATAAGTATCCCAAGTATCTAAGTGAGCATCGAAATGGACTAATGAAACTGGACCTTTATTCTTTTTATTAATTGCTCTAAGCAATGGAACAGCTATCGTATGATCACCACCAAGACTAATAATCCCTCCTACTTTATTTAAGAGTTCTGTAGCACCAACTTCAATTTGTTTTATAGCTTCATCAATATTAAATGGGTTGCACGCAATATCACCTGCATCAGCAACTTGTTGTACTTTAAATGGTTCAACATCGTAACTTGGGTGATAATTTGTTCTCAAATGTCTTGAAGCTTGTCTTATACTTTGGGGTCCAAATCTTGCTCCAGGTCTATAACTTGTTCCTGAGTCAAAAGGAACACCTACAATTGCTACATCACAGCTTTCTACATCTCTTAATTCAGGTAGTCTAGCAAATGTCGATGGTCCTGCATATCTGGGTACTTTTGTTCCACTTACTGGTTGGATTGGTTTTTTATTTTTATCTTTCAATTTTTCGAGCTATTTCTATGTATAAATTCAGCTGCTTTTTTAAAATCATTGATATTTTTTTGATGCATAGAAAGCTCTTTATTCGAATTTGACGAAAATAGAATTATTAGTAGAGCAATTATAATAGCTGCAGCATAATAAAATGGCATTTTTTTCTTCCAAGATATTAAAATCTTTGTAGCGTTATCTGCTTGTTTTTTTGTTGGTCTATTTGCCATAATGCTAGTTTACCAAAGGTTTACCAGTTTTCAATGTATGTTTAATTCTATCTTGGGTTTTTTCTGTCTCTATCAGCTTCATAAATGCATCTAATTCTAATTTATATAAATCATTCTCTGATAGAGTATTTTCTAAAGTAGTGTCACCACCACTTAAAACTTTAGCTAACTCTTTGCCAACTTCCATTCCATGATCAAGAATAATTTTTTCATTATATAATTTTTCTAACATTTCTAACATTTTGTCATAAACGTTTTTTCCTGAAAGTTTAAAAGCACATTCGGTTGGAGGAGTAAAATCTTTATTATTTTGAATTATCTCTTTAGAAACCTGTAATAAACTATTTCTACTCATTATTTTTTTATCTTCTGGTCTTAAATATTTAAGTGGTTCGGCTTCAATTGGTGAGGTAGCAGTTTTAGCATAACCAATAATATCAAATACTTTTAAAGGAGCATAATCAGGATCATTTTTTGCTTCTTCAGTTTGAGACCATCTCCAAAGCATTTCTTTACATCCTCCACCTGCTGGAATTAATCCAACCATAGTCTCAACTAAGCCAACTACAATATTAGTATGAGATGCAACAAAGTTACTTTGACATAAAACTTCAAAACCTCCACCTAACGCCAATCCTGATGGCGCTGATACAACTGGATATTTAGAATATTTTAAATGTTTGCAGGTCTCTTGAAAATATTTAACAAACTTTTCAATAGATTTAAAATCTCCTTTGTCTGCAAAATTCATTGTGTAAGACAAGTTTACACCTGCTGAAAATTGCATTGCTTCATTTATTATTATTAAAGGTTTGTCTGTTGCATTTTTAAGACTGTCCATTGAATCATAGTCTAAAGCGTTAGCTTTTGTTGTGAATTCAACAATATTAAAATCATCAAATCTATAGGTTTCAGCAGAGTTATTTTTATCTAATTTGTTTGCTCTGGGTTTTATTTTTCCTAAAGTTTCTAAATTAGTGTATTGTTGTCTTTCACCATAAAAGTTTTCATCTTTACTTTGAGATAAGTTTTCAAGAAACTTATTATTTTCAAATGTATCTATTCTTTCAAAAAAATTCTTAACACCAATTTCTTTTAACATTTCAAAAGGTCCCTTGGACCAGTTAAACCCAAGTCTCATTGCTTCATCAATATCATTAAATTTATCTGTGATACCTGGAACTAAAGATGATGCATATTTAATAATTCTGGAAATTACAGACCAAGCGTATTCACCATATTTATCTTTTCTGTTTATAAGACCAACAATATCCATTTTTTCTGATCCTAAATTGAACTTTTGTGATAGCGAGTATTCACCTGTTTCTAAGTTAATCCCCTCTAGAACTTTTTTATTATCATACTTATTCATTCTATAGAAACCACCTTTTCCTTTTCTCCCTGTGGATCCAGTTTCTATAAGTTTTTTAACTAATGGTATTTCTTTTGCTACAGTTTGAAAGTCATCAGTTTCTGGGAGTTCTTTTATAAAACTTTTCAAAACATCAGCCATCAAATCAATTCCAATTAAATCATAAAGTCCAAAAACACCTGTTTTTGGTATTCCCATTGGCCTCCCAAAAACGGCATCAGCTTCTTCAATTGTTAATTTCATTTTAAAAGCCTCAGTCATAGCCACTTGCATAGCATATACACCTATTCTATTTCCTAAGAACCCTGGAGTATCATTACAAATTAATGCTCCTTTTCCCAAATCTTTTTCACAAAAACTTTTAAGTGAGTTTATTTGATCTAAATCATTATTTTCATTTTTTACAATTTCTAACAAATCCATATATCTGACTGGATTAAAGAAATGAGTTATACAAAAATCTTTTTTTTCTTCATCTGAAAGTTTTTCTGAAAGAACTTTAATTGGAATAGAAGATGTATTTGAAGATACTATTGATCCTTTTTTTCTTTCCTTAAAAATTTTTTCATAAATATTATGTTTAATGTCAATTCTCTCAACGACTGCTTCAACTATCCAGTCTGCTTCACCGACTTCATTGAAATTATCATTTATATTTCCAACATTAATATTATTTATTTTTGACTTATCTATTAATAAAGGAGGTCTAGAATTTAAAATTCTATCCCTAGCTTTTTCAGAAATTTCAGTTGTTAAGTCTAACAAAGTTACTGGAACATTTGCATTACATAATTGAGCAGCAATTCCGCTGCCCATTGTTCCTGAACCTATAACTACTACTTTGTTAATTTTCATAATGAGAATAAAAGCTTATAAAGAAAAACTTATTCAAGAGCAACTTAAAGCCATTAAATATTTTAATACTATTATTTAATTATTTTTGTAATTGATGGAATTATTGCCACTGCTATAGCAATTTTAAACAATTCACTTGGCAAAAAAGGGTATAGACCACCTGCTAAAGCCTTATCATAACCTATAACTGAGCCTAAATAACCCACACCTATTATAAAAATAATTGATGTTGCAATCATAAGAGAAATTAAACTTTTAAAGTACGAGTCGTTAAAATTTCTTTCTGCTAAATAACCTATTAATCCAGCTGCAATTGTCATTCCATAAAGATAACCAGCTGTTGGACCAGTTAAATAAAGCAATCCCCCACCTTTTGCAAAAACTGGAAGTCCGATAGCCCCTTCAAATAAATAAAGTAAAAGTGTGAAAAAAGCTAATTTAGATCCAAATGTCATTCCAATTATAAAGACTACAAATGTTTGCATAGTCATAGGAACTGGCCAGAATGGAACTTGTATTTTTGATGAAAAAGCTAAAATTAATGTTCCAATCAACATTAAAGAAATATTTTGGAAGTAAATATTTATTTTATAGTCTGAAAGTAAATTTTTCACTAATGTAGAATTATTTTTCATACCTAAGGTATTTAAGCACAATTAAATAAATTTTAAAATAATAAATTAATCTATTAAAGTTGTTCTTTTTGTAATTCTTTAATAGGTATATGACATCTAATAGCGTTACCGCTATCAGTTAATTGCCAAGGTGGTATATCTTTTTTACAAATATCTCCTACAATTCTTGAACACCTGCCTTGAAAACTACAACCTTTTTCAGGTGGCTTTTCTTCGACAATGTCTTCTGCAACTAGTTTAGGTTTTATATCAGGATCTGGTTCTAAAACTGCACCCAATAAAACCTCAGTATAAGGATGGGACGGAAATTTATAAACATCATTTGAAGGTCCTACCTCACATAGCCTTCCTTGATAGAGGACTGCCACTCTGTCACTTATTGCTCTGACAACAGCTAAATCATGTGACACAAATATATATGTTGTTCCAAAATCTTCTTTAAGTTGTTGCAATAGATTTAATACAGCAGCTTGTACTGAAACATCTAATGCAGATGTTACTTCATCACATAAAATTATATCTGGTTTTGCAGCAAAAGCTCTTGCCACTGCTACTCTTTGTTTTTCTCCACCAGACAGTTGTCTTGGATATCTAGACATGTAAAATTCTCCTAGTCTTACTTTTTGTAAAAGATCTATAATATTTTTATTTAATTCTTCACCTTTTAATCCAAAATATAATTTCAGAGGTTGAGCAATAATTTCTTCTACTGTGTGGTTTGGATTCAAAGACTCATCTGGATTTTGAAATATTAATTGAATGATTCTTAAATCATTGGGATTTCTTTCTTTCAAATCAGATGATAAATTTCTATTTTCATCGAACCGTATTAAACCATCTTTAGTTTTGAGCAACCCAGCGATAGATTTCAGAATTGTTGATTTTCCACTACCTGACTCTCCTACAAGAGCTATAGTCTCTCCTTTTTTTATATTAATATTAATGTCTTGCACCGTTGGATTGTCATCAGAAATTCTATTAAAAATTTGATCCAATAATTTTTGTTTGGCATAGCTTATAGAGACCTCTGATAAGTTTAATATTTCTTTGTCATTTGAATTGTTTTTAATTTTATTTACATTTTGATTAACCTGACTTTCATTCAAAAGTTTTTCATAATTAAAACATCTAACGCTAGTATTTAATTCTTTTAAAAACTCTAATTGTGGTGAAGTGTTTTTACATTTATCCTCAGAGAAGTTGCATCTATCGAAAAAACTGCAACCACTTTGAATTATTCCTGGTTGAGGTTGACTACCAGGCATTGACTCGGGTAGGCCAGCTAAAGATAATTTTGGTATAGATTTTAGTAATCCATGTGTGTAGGGATGAATTGGTCTTTTAAGAATATCCCTTGAAGGACCCTCTAAAACAATTTCTCCTGAATACATAACAATAATTCTATCGCTCACTTGGGCTATTGCTCCTAAGTCATGACTTACATAAACCATCGAAGTTCCTGTATCTTTTGCAATAAAATTGAGAAGCTCTAATACATGAGCTTGTGTTGTAACATCTAATCCTGTAGTTGGTTCGTCTAAAAGAAGCAAATCAGGAGTTCCAGCTAACGCCATCGCTACGGCAACTCTCTGCTGTTGTCCTCCTGAAAGTTCATGAGGATATCTTAAAGCAATTGTTTCTGGTGAAGGAAGTCTAACTTTATTTAATAATTCGGAAATTTTTTTTTCTCTTTCTTTCTCACTTAAATCAGAGTGTAATTGTAAAGCTTCATCAATTTGATAACCTATTTTTAAGTTTGGTGTTAATGCCTGACCTGCATTTTGCGGTATCATTGCTATCTTTCTGCCTCTGATTTTTTCTAAATCTTTACTTTTCATATTTAGTAGATTTGAAGAATTAAACTCACACTCTCCTCCAATCGTATATAGGCCATGTTTGACATACCCCATCATTGCTAATGCCAATGTGCTTTTTCCCGATCCAGATTCTCCCACAATTCCTACTGTTTCACCTTTTTTAATTTTTGTGCTTATATTTTTTAAAATTAAAATTTCTTCCCCTTTTTTACTTTTAAATCCAATAGATAGATTTTTTACTTTTTGAATTATATCACTCATAATTAAACAGGAGCTTTAGTTGATCTATCTATGCCTAGTGCTTTGGCAAAAGCGTCTGCTGTTAAATTAATACCAATTATTAGACTACTTAATCCAACAATCGGTGCTATTACAGCCCAATAAGCAAAAGACATTAAACCTCTAGCATTTGATATCATCAATCCCCAGTCTGGGGTTGGAGGACTAACTCCAAAACCTAAAAAAGATAAAGAACTGAAACCAAGTAACATCCAAGACCATCTCATCGCACCTTCTACCAAAATTGCATCTCGAACATTTGGTATTATTTCATTCCAAATAATTGAAAAATTACTGTGTCCTCTTGCTCTTGCAGATACTATAAAGTCTTTAGCAATAACATCATGAGTTGCTGCTCTAGCTACTCTTACAATTCCTTTGCCATAAAAAAAACCTAAAGCAGGTATCAATACTTCAGTAGATGTACCTAGCAAAGATACAATTAATAGCATTGCTAATATCCATGGTATAGACAAAAATGCATCAACAATTCTCATTACAATATCGTCAATTTTTCCACCAACTAGTCCACAAAAAATTCCTAATAGACCTCCCCATAGAAGTGCTATCAAAGATCCAAAAAATGTAATTGTTAAAGCTGTTCTTCCACCTAAAATTGTTCGAGTAAAAACGTCCCTACCAAGATCATCTGTACCAAACCAATATTCAGCAGATGGAGCCTGAAGCATTAAAGTTGGATTTATTGCTTTAAAATCATAAGGCGCAATATAAGGACTAACAAAAGCAAGAATAATATGAAAAACTAAAATACTTAGTCCGATGAAACCAGACGGTCTTGACGCCATAGTTATTATAACTTCAGAAACCTTCTGAAATGCACTTTTTTTCTCTTCTTTATATATACTATTTATTTTCATTTTACTTTCTTATCTGCAAAGTCTTTAATCTTGGATTAAGCATCAACGTCATTAGATCTGCTAGCAAATTTATACTAACATAAATAGATGCAAGAATTATTGCTAGGGCTTGAACAGTGGGCAAATCTCTGTTTGAAATCGACTCAATAACTAATCTTCCAAGACCAGGATAATTAAACACAACCTCAGTTACAACAACACCACCTAATAACCATGCAATTGTTAATGCTACAACATTAATAGCAGGCAATAACGCATTTGGTAAAACGTGTTTAAAAACCATTTTCCAATATGGAACACCTTTTAAAATTGCCATTTGAACATATTCACTTGCCATAACTTGAATGACACTTGATCTTACCATACGTGCCATATGAGCTGTCATAATCATTGCAATAGCGATTACCGGTAAAATAATATTTGGTAATAGTTCTAAGAATGAAACATCAGTTGGAACTATTACTATACCAGGTAACCATTCTAGCCATATTGCAATAATTAAAATTAATAGTGTAGCACTGATAAATTCTGGAATAGTCATAGCAAATATAGTAACTGTAGAAATTGCAACATCAGGTAATTTATCTCTCCAAAGAGCTGTTACAATTCCTAGTATTAATGCAATTGGTATACCAATAAAAATAGCAGCTGATGCTAGAACTAATGAATTTTTAATCCGTGGTCCTAAAACCTCTTTGATCGGCATCTCTCCACTCAATGAATAACCAAAGTCTCCTTGAATAGCATTTACTGCCCAGGATACATATCTCTCATAGGCTGGAACGTTTAAACCTAGTCTTCTATAGCAGGCTTCTAATTGTTCGCCGAAAGCTTGTCTTTCAAGATATGTTGTACAAGCATCACCTGGTAAAATTTCTGTTCCAACAAAAGTGATTAAAGATACTATAAATAAAGTTATAAAACCTAATAGAATTCTTTTAATAATTAAAAAAAGCATAAGAACACTTAAATTTTAAATTATTTATATAGAAATGAAAGAGGTTTTACAGGCCTACTTAAAGGCCTGTAAAACAAAAATTATTAATCAACGCTTACTGTGTGCCATCTAATTGAAAAATACTCAACTTCATCAAGATTTTTAACTTTTGAAGATGTGACAACAAGTCGAGAAACATGGTAAGGGATCATAGTTCCAGATTCTTCCCATAATGTTTTCTGAGCATTAATATATGCTTTTTTTCTTTTGTTGAAATTTAACTCTCCTCTAGCTTCAGCTAAATTCTTATCAAAAGATGCACTCTTATAGAAAGACTCGTTCCATTTTGCTTCACTATGATAAGCTTCATGCAAAATACTGTCTGCAGGTCTTTCATTCCAACGTGTCATTGCTACTGCCTTTTTCATCCAAGTTTCATTCCAATAACTTTTTGAAGGTGTCATTTGGATATCTGCTCTTATGTTAGCTTTAGCAAATTGTTGTTGTAAAACCTCAGCAATAGTTGGCCATGTTGGTTCTTTTGTAGAAACATGAATTGTCATATCAATACCATCAGGATAGCCAGCTTCTTTAAGAAGTTTTTTTGCAGTTGCTGGTTGAGGTGGACAATTCTTCTCCATTCTGTATTGGTCAGAAGGTGCAACTGGGGTATCACATGATACTGTTGCTGCTCCAGCCATAACTAAATCAACTAACTCTTGTCTATCTACAGCTATTCTAACAGCCTTTCTTACTCTAGGATCATCAAATGGTGCAACATCAGTTCTCATCACCATACCTCTCCAATTTCCTGTTGGTATAACTGAAACGTTAAACTTTGAATTACCATCAAATATTTTTTTCTGATTGAATGGAACATATCTATTCATATCTATTTGACCAGTAAGCAAAGCTTGAATTCTAGCTTGACCATCTGGGATAGCTATAACATGTACCTCAGAAAGTTTAGGTGCTCCCTCCCAATAATCAGGATTTGCTTTAAGAATTGTTGTACCCTCAGCATCAAATTTTTCAACTATAAAAGGTCCAGTTCCAATACCTGTTTTTCCAATAGTATCACCTGATCCATTAGGTATCATTCTTAATCTGTAATCAGTCAATAAAAGTGGAAAATCTGCAAAAGATGTGTTCAACTTCATTTTAACTGTATGTGAGTCTACAATCTCAATATCTGTTACTGCGCTCATACTTTTTTTAGCAGGTGAACCAATTTCAGGATCTTTAACTCTCATCAAAGAATATTTTACATCCTCTGCATCAAAATCAGATCCGTCATGAAATTTAACACCTTTTCTTAAGTTAAAAGTCCATTCTGTTGCATCTGCATTTCCTGACCAGTCTGTTGCTAACTCAGGAGATGTAACTCCTTTAAGATCTTTTCTTACAAGACGGTTCTGTGTCATTATAACTACCTGAAACAGTCGTCCTTTAGTAATTGCGTCTAAATTTGTATCTTTTCCAAAACCAACATCATGAGATAATTTAAATACTCCGCTTGATGCATTAGCAAAAGAAAACGTTACTAATAGTGATACCAATGAAACTGATATCAATTTAAAAATGTTTTTCATAATTTCCTCTCTTTAAAAAAATAAAAGGTAACAATTAGCAACTTATATAGCAACAGTGAAAATGGTTCTTTTTTATTTGTTTTATTGATGTATTTTGATTATTTAAAAAAAAGTAATGAAAGATTTAATCAATAAATATAGATTTACGGTAAAGCCTGTCAGCCTTGAAAATTCTAACTCTTTGGAGCTTGCAAGGTCAATTAAAGTTCATCCACTAACTTATCAAGAACTACCCTATGACCCTGAATATTCTAATTATGCTGGAAGATTAACACTTGAAAAATTGTCAAATGTTAGTTCCGAGGAAATGTATTGGAAAGGAAGGCAAGAAATAATATTTAGACATACTGGTGAACATCCATTTGAAATATCTGGTCCAGACTCATTAAAATTATTACAAAAAATATTTCCAAGAGATGTATCAAAAATATCAAAAGGAAGATGTTCTTACCAGTTTGCTTGTTATCATGATGGGGGAATGATTACAGATGGAGTTTTATTAAAAATTGACGAAGATAAATATTGGTTTGCTCAAGCAGATGGAGATCTTTTTTCTTGGTATAAAGCTCACTCTAAAAATATGGACGTTGAAATAAAAGATCCTGACGTATGGGTAAGTCAAATTCAAGGTCCTAAATCAATGGAACTTTTAGAAAATATAGCAGATGGATTTTCTGAAAATGACTGGAAATATTTTGATTGGAAAGAATTACAAATCTTAGATCAAAAAGTAATTGTAAGTCGAAGTGGTTTTACAAATGAGCTAGGTTGGGAAATTTATTTTCGACCTGAAAATGAAACTGAAAAAATTGGAGATTATATTCTTGAGGAGGGAAAAAAATTAGGTATGATTTTAGTAGCCACTCCTGGTTTTAGATGTAGAAGAATTGAGGCAGGTCTACTATCTGCAGGACAAGATTTTACAAAAAAAACAAATCCATTTTCAGTTGGTCTTGGGCGTTTTATAAATTTTGATAAAGAGGATTTTATTGGAAAAGATGCTCTAATAACATCAGATAAAAAATGCAAGACATGGGGAATTAGGGTTGCAGAAGGAACTGCTATTAAAGGTGAAAGTATTAAAATTAATGAAAAAATTATTGGTAAAATAACTTCTAGTACTTGGTCACCATATCAAATTTGTGGGGTTGGTATTGTGCACCTCGATAATAATAAAAATGGACCAGGAGATGTTGTTGATGTTAAATGTACTGATGGAAAAGTTCACAAAGGAGAAATCTGTAAATTGCCGATGTATGATGCAAAAGGAGAAATTGTTAGAGGTCTAAATAGAAATATTCCAAAAATGCCTAATCCTTGGCCTGGTATTAAAACCACAAATTAAAAAAATTTATTTAGTGAAAGGTAAAAAACAAATAATAGCAGTTGGAGGTGGTGGCTTCACTCATAATGAAGATAGCGATTTAGATCAATTTTTTTTAGATCAAATAAATAAAAAAAAATGCTCTATAGGGTTTTTACCAACTGCTAGTCATGATGATTCCAAAAAAACCGAGCTATTCTATAAAAGATTTAAAAATACTAACTTTAAAGTTTCTCATTTCAATCTTATCACCAAAGTTAAGGGTTTTGAAAACTGGATTTCTAATTTAGATGCTGTTTATGTTGGCGGAGGAAATACTAAATTCATGCTCGACTTATGGAAAAAAAATAATTTATTTGAAATTTTTAAAGAAGTTTATAACACAGGAATAATTCTTTCTGGTGTAAGTGCTGGGGCGGCCTGTTGGTTTGATTATTTTCTGACAGACTCAGATGGACCTGGCTTCAAACCATTAAGTGGAATTGGGCTTATATCTGGAAGTTTTACCCCACATTATTCAGATGAAAAAAGAGCAGATAAATACAGACAAAATATAAAAAATAAAACTTTACCAGGTGGGGTAGCTGTTGATGATGGAGTAGCGGTACTTTTTATTGACGGAAAACCAACAGAGGTTTATTCTTCAAGAGAAAGTCATAATGCTTATTTTGTTGATCAAAATAAACAACTTAATTTAAAAGAATATATTAAAATTAATAATGAGTGATAATATTTTACCAAGTCAAAAAATTTTTAGCATTAAAGATGCAAGGGAACTGTCACGAAAACGTCTACCTAAATTAGTTTTTGATTTTATTGACGGGGCATCTGGAGATGAAAAATTAGCAGAAATAAATAGCAGGGCTTTAGATCAAATTAGACTTGAACCTAAAGTTTTAAGAAATGTTGAAAAGAGATCTCTTAAAAAACGAGTATTAGGGTATGAATTCGATTTTCCCTTTGGTTTTGCTCCAATGGGAATGACTAATTTATCATGGCCTGGAGCAGACTCAATGTTAGCAGCAGAAAGTGCTAGAAATAATATACCTATATGTGTTTCTATGGCTTCTACTACAACTTTAGAAAAAATGTATGAACTTTCAGAAGGTCACTCATGGATGCAGCTATATATATTTCAAGATGAAAATTTTGTTATGGAGCTTTTAGATAGAGCTAAGAATACAGGATACGAAGTTGCAATATTAACTGTAGATGTTCCAGTGCTTTCCAGACGAACTAGAGATGATAAAAATGGTTTCTCCTACCCTTTTAAGATTGGTCCAAAACAATTTTTTTGATTTTGCAACTCACCCTACTTGGTCTTTATCAACTTTACTAAGCGGCATTCCTAAACCAATGAACTATGTAACATCTAAAAGTGGAGACGGTATTTTTAAAAGAAAAGAAAGTAGAGGATCTACTGATTGGGATACTCTTAAGAGAGTGAGAGATAAATGGAAGGGTAAACTTATAATTAAAGGAGTAATGTCTCCTGACGATGCAACAAAAATTAAGGTTGCTGGTGCTGATGCAATTCAAGTTTCAAATCATGGAGGCAGACAATTAGATAGCGCTACAGCAGCAATAAATATGCTTCCACTAATCAGAAAATCAGTGGGAAGCGATTTTCCTTTAATATTTGATAGTGGGATAAGAAGTGGTAGTGACATCGTGAGAGCGCTTGCATTTGGCGCAGATTATACAATGATTGGTAGGCCTGTAATGTATGCAATGGGTGCTGATGGAAGAAAAGGATTAAGGAGAATTGTTGAAATAATTAAAGAAGAAGCCAGCACCACACTCGGTTTAGTAGGATTAAATGATATTAATGATGTAACTTCTAATATAGTAATAGATAATACTTTAAATAAGGTAAATTACTAAATGAGCGAAAATAAAATTAGAGGTGGAGCATTACTTGCAAGAGCTCTAAAAGACAAAGGAATTAGTAAAGTTTTCACACTTTCAGGAGGTTTTTGTAATCCAGCAATTGAAGGTTTTGCTGAGTGCCAAATTGAAGTTATAAACACTCCTCATGAGCAGATTGCTGGACATTTAGCAGATGGCAATACAAGAATTACTCGAAAACCATCAGTATGTTTAGTTGGACCTGAAGGATTTACTAACGCTGTCCCTTCAATGATGGAGGCTTGGGGTGAGAGAAGCCCCATTATTTACGTTACAGGATCTAGCAGTCTTAAAAGACAAGGTTCAGGTGGTTTTAAAGAAATTGACGATGTTTCAATTGCAGCCCCTTTAACCAAATATAGCGCAAGTATTACTGATGGAACTAGAATAAGAGAATTTGTAGACAAAGCATATCATATTGCAACTAACGGGTATCCTGGCGCTGTACATCTCAGTCTTCCTGTTGATATAATGTTTTCATCTTTTGCTGAAGAAGTTGGTTTAGAAGAAAGACCATATTCTCAAAAAGCAAAACCTATAGCCAAAGCGTGGCCAGATCCAAATTCGCTTTCGGAAGTCTTAGAACTTGCTTGTAATTCAAAAAAACCAGTTATTATTGGTGGACATGGTGTTTGGTGGTCACATTCAGAAAAAAATCTTGAAGCAGCTGGTAACAATTTAAATATACCAATTTTTAATGTTCCATATCATCAAAAATTATTAGGAGAAGAAGCTAACGCTTACATGGGTTTGGCTGATATACACCAGTACCCTCCTTCAGAATTTGCATTACAAAATTCAGATCTGGTTCTTGTTATTGGAGCGAGATTGGATAATCAATTAAATTTTGGAAATCCACCTTTTATACCAGAATCAACAAAATTAGTTTGTGTAAATGGTTCACATGAAGAATTAGAACTTAATAGAGCTGCAGATTTAAGTTTACTAAGTGATCCTGGTGTTTTTTTAGATACATTATCGAATTTAAAAAAAAATAATAAATGGTCTTTAAGTGCAAATTGGTTTGAGGAAAATAAACAAAAGAAGAAAGAGTGGGTTGATAAATCTTTGAAAGATTTAGAAATTGAGGCTGAAGCATCAAAAAAAAATGGAGGAAAAATTCACCCTTTACAACTTTCATTAGATGTTCAAGATGCAATGAATGAAAATGATTGGCTAGTAATCGATGGAGGAAATACTCATTTTTGGTCAGAGATTGGAATTAACATTGCAGGTGCCAAAGGGAAAAAATTAAAAGGGATATTGCATCCTGGAACATTTAGTATGTTAGGTGTTGGAGTTTCATTCGCTCTTTCTGCTAAAAATCATAATCCAGATTCTAATGTAGTTTTGATTAGTGGTGATGGTGCGTTTTTATCTGGAGGTATGTCTATTGAAAGTGTATTTTATGAGAATAAACCTATTACTGTTGTAATTGATAATAACGGGGGCCTTGCTTCAATTGGTCAGCAACAAGAGAGGTTATTTAAAAGTGGAAAAAGTGTGGGAACTGACTTCCGCGATATACCATTTCACAAGATATTTGAGGGTTTTGGAGGACATGGAGAATTAGTTAATAAAAGAGAAGAGCTAGGTCCAGCACTTAAAAGAGCAATGGAAAGTGGAAAGCCAGCATGCGTAAATGTTAAAGCAAAACCTGTATTAAGCCCAATAGTCTCTGCAGTTGCAAGTAAAAGAGAAAAATCATCAATAGAATAATTGTGGCAACTTTCTCTTCTCACTTATTAGACGCAACAAATGGCTCACACGCTGCAAATATTGATGTAATTATTTATCAAATTAGTGAAAGTGGAGAAAAAAAAGTTTTCTGTGAAACTAAATCTGATGAAGGTGGTCGAATACTTCAAGAATTTGAGTTAAGTAAAAACGACTGTAAGTGTGAATATGAAATGGTTTGTAAAACTGGCAATTATTTTTCAGAAAAAAAAATAATTTCAGAAATTAATATTAAATTTAAAATGGAAGACCAAAACAAAAAATATCATATACCAATTATAATTTCTAAAAATAGCTACACAATATGGTGGTCTAAATAAAATGAGTAAAGAAAATTTAATTCCACAAAAAAATATAAAATTAAATATGTCTAGACGTATAAGACGAACTCCATTTACAAATAAAGTAGAGGAATGTGGAGTATCTGATTTTACTGTTGTCAATCACATGCTACTACCAAAAGGTTTTAAAAATACTATTGAAGAAGACTACTGGCATTTAAGAGAGCAGGTTCAAGTGTGGGATGTGTCTTGTCAAAGACAAGTACAAATTACAGGGCCTGATGCTGAAAAACTCGTACAAAAATTGACACCTCGATCCATAAAAAAAATGGAGACCGGTAAATGCTTTTATATTCCGATAATTGATGAAACTGCTGGAATGATTAATGATCCAGTTTTATTAAAACTAGATGATGATATGTTTTGGATTTCTATTGCAGATTCTGACATTTTACTTTGGGCTAAAGGAATTGCATTAGGATCAAATTTAAATGTAGAAATTATCGAACCAGATGTTTATCCACTAGCTATTCAAGGTCCAAAATCTGAAGATCTTCTAATTTCAATATTTGGGGAGGATATAAAGAAGTTAAAATTTTTTAATTTTAAAGTTTTTGATTTTTTAGGAACTAAACAAATTATTGCTAGATCTGGTTACAGTAAACAAGATGGTTTTGAAATATATTTTAAAGGATTTGAAACCCATTTTAATGAAATAGAACTTGGAGAAAAACTTTGGGACACTGTATGGGAAAATGGACAAAAATTTAACATTTCTCCTGGATGCCCAAATTTAATTGATAGAATTGAGGCTGGTTTAATGTCTTACGGAAATGATTTTACAAGAGAAAATAATCCCCTCGAGTGTAATCTTGAAAAATACTGTAAACAAGAGTATGATCATGATTTTATAGGTAAAGAGGCTTTAAGAAAGATCCAATCTGACGGAATTTTACAAAGAATGAGAGGAATTTTGTTTGATGGAGATCCATGTAAACCTACTGGGGTACCTTTACCAGTATACGCAAAAAACAATGCAAAAATTGGGCAAATTGCATCTGGAATATATTCTCCAAGATTTAAAAAGAATATAGGTCTTTCTATGATTTTAAAAGATTATTGGGAAATTGGAAATGAGGTCTTTGTGAATACTTTCAATGGAAAAAATAGAAAAGGCATTATAACTTCTTTACCATTCCCAGATTAACCTTATATTTATTATTATGTTTAAACCTGTAATTGCCGGCTTCTCTAGATCACCTTTTACAATGGCGAGAAAAGGTGCCCTAGTAGATACAAAGCCAGTAAATTTATTAGCAGAGGTAATTAAAAATTTAGTTGCTAAATCCAATGTTAAAAAAGAAGACATTGAAGATATTGTTGTTGGTTGTGCATTTCAAACTGGAGAGCAATCATTTAATATTGGAAAGTTGACAACATTTTTAACTAATATGGATGTCAAAACTTCAGGAATGACAGTTGACAGATGGTGTGGTTCTTCAATGGAAGCTATTCATATTGCTGCAGGTAAAATTTCATTGGGTGCAGGAAAGGTATTTATATGTGGTGGAGTTGAAAGTATGACAAGAGTTAATACAGGGTTTGATCCAATACCTTATCCAGAAAATAAAAATGACAATCCTCACGTATATTTTTCAATGGGAACTACTGCTGAAAATGTTGCTAAAAAATATAATATCTCAAGAAGTGAACAACAGGAATTTGCAATCTCAAGTCATCAAAAAGCACATGAAGCACAAACAAAAGGTAATTTTAAAAATGAAATTGTATCAATCGGGGATTGTAATACCGATGGAAATATTAGACCAGGCAGCACAATGGAAAAGTTGGATGGATTAAAACTCGCGTTCGACGAAAATGGAACTGTTACAGCAGCCACTTCATCACCTTTAACCGATGGTGCAGCTGCAACATTGGTTTGTGAAGAAACTTATGCAAAAGAAAATAATTTAAATATTTTGGGAAGAATTATTTCTACGGCAGTGCAAGGTTGTGACCCTGACTATATGGGATTAGGTCCAATTGGAGCATCAAAAAAAGCTTTGGAAAGAGCTAAATTGACAGCAGATAAAATTGATATTGTTGAATTGAATGAGGCTTTCGCATCGCAATCCTTAGCATGTATTAAAGATTTAGGTATAGACAAAGATAAAGTTAATTTAGATGGTGGAGCACTTGCCCTTGGACATCCTCTTGGAGCTACAGGCGCAAGAATTACAGGCAAAGCTGCTGAATTACTTAAGAGAGAAAATAAAAAATATGCACTTTCAACTCAGTGTATTGGTTTGGGTATGGGAATTGCTACAGTAATTGAGTCTCTATAATCTAAACTATCTATTTATTCCTCTTAATCTTTCAGATCTTCTTCTTAAGAGCTCTGCAGTCAGTAAAATTAATACTGATAAAACTATTAGGCAAGTTGCTACAGCTAAAATTGTTGGACTAAGTTGCTCTCTAAGACCTGTCCACATTTGAATTGGAATTGTTGTATTATCTAAGCCAGCCAAGAATAATACCACAACAACCTCATCAAATGATGTTACAAAAGCGAATAAACCTCCTGAAATTACCCCTGGTAGTATTAATGGTAAGGTAATTTTCATAAATGTATTATAAGGACTGCTTCCAAGACTAGATGCTGCACGTGTTATACTATGATCAAAACCTGATAATGTTGCAGTAACTGTTATTACAACAAAGGGAGTTCCAAGAATAATGTGTGCTAATATAATACCCAAGTGTGTTGCTGCTAAACCTACTTTTGCCATAAAAAAGAATATTGCAACACCTGAAATAATCAGTGGAACTATCATTGGAGAAATTAAAATTGCCATTATCAAACCTTTATATGGCATATGTCTGCTGCTTAAACCCAATGCAGCAAGAGTACCCAAAATAATTGATCCTAAAGTTGCAAATATAGCAATTATAAAACTATTTCTTGCTGCTAATCCCCACGGATTTTTCGTTCCATAAATCATATCATTATACCACCTTAATGAAAAAGCATCTGGATCCAGTCTCTTCATTCCATCTGTAAAGACTAAAAATTCCTCCGCATTAAATGATAATGGAAAAATTACAAATAAAGGTGCAATTAAAAAGAAGAAAACACATCCACAAACAAAAAGATAAAAATAATGCCAAATTCTATAATGTGGTTCTGTATATTTCGGTAAAGCCATAATTATCCTAGTTTAATATTATCAACTCCTACAAGTTTGTTATAAATCCAATAGATTACAAGTACTCCTGTCAAAAGCATTAAACCCATCGCAGATGCAAAACTCCAATCTAAAGTACTCTTCATGTGATATGCTATTTGGTTACTAATAAGTGTTCCTGATGCACCACCAACAAGTGCTGGGGTTATGTAATATCCAATTGCAAGGATAAATACTAATAAGCAACCTGCCCCAATACCTGGAATTGTAAGTGGAAAATAAACTTTAAAGAATGCTACAGCCGGTGTAGCTCCTAAAGATTTGCCAGCTCTCATCAGACTAGGTGATATTGTTTTCATAACACTGTACAGAGGTAACACCATGAATGGTAATAATATTTGTGTCATTGCTACATAGGTACCAGTTTTATTGTACATCATTTCTGGTCTGTTATCGTCTGCAACGAGACCTATCCAAACAAAAAAGTCATTAACAATACCCTGTTGTTGTAAAAGAATCATCCAACTAGCAGTTCTTACAAGTAAAGAAGTCCAAAAAGGCAATAAGACACAAATCATTAGCAAATTACTATATTTCATGGGTAGAGTTGCCAATAAATGTGCAATTGGATAAGCCATTAAAAAACAAAACAAAGTTACAAAGAAAGCAACCTCCACTGTTCTAATCCATAAAATTCTGTGAATTCGTCTATCCTCAGATACTTGAACAATTTTTCCGTCTTCATTTGAGTACATATCTATACCCTTAAGATATTTTGAATATGTATAAGATGGAGCTCTTCTTTTAATTGCTCTCCAATATTCAACATTTCTCCATCTTTTGTGAACTTTCATTATTTGTTCTTTGTAATTACCATCTTCAAATTTCTTTTGTTTTCTTGCTAATTTTTTCAAAACACTTTTAAAACCATTTTTTTCATAATTTAATTGTGTCTGTAATTTTCCTGCAGTTTTATTCTTAACTAAAATTTTATAATCTAAATAAAATGCTTCAAAAACTTCTTCTGGTGGAAGTTCTTTACCATCCCAGTTTTCCATTGCTTTATAGGTTTTGGGAAGCATATTTGTAACCATCTTATCATCTATGCTTCTAGAGAACATGTCTCCAATTGGAATCATGTATGTGATAATTAAAAATAATAATAATGGTGCAACTAGTAAAAAAGCTTTAATTTTATTTTTCTTTTCTGACTGTTTTAGACTTTCCTCTAGGGGAATTCCATCTGTTGTTAAAATTTTTCCTGTTTCTGAGCTCATAAAAAAAAAGGGCGGTCAATATGACCGCCCTTACTATAATATAAAATTAAAGTGTTTAAAACTTTAATTATTTAATACTAGCTTTCATAGCTTCCCATTTTTCACCAAGCTCTGTACCATTATCAGCCCAATACTCAGCGTCTACTAAGAAGTATCTTTTAAGGTTAGCTGGTGCAGTTGGCATATGTGGAACCATATTAGTTTTTCCATCTTTATACCAAGGCTCACCTGCTTCCATAACTGCAATTGATGATTTTCTCCATGGAGCATAAGCAATATATTTTGCACTTCCTGCTAACATCTCAGTACTTGTCATCATTGCTAAAGCTTTCATAGCGTCTTCTTGGTTTGGTCCACCTTTTACTAATGCAAAATATTCATAGTCAAGACCTTGTCCGTCCCAAACTTGAACTATTGGAGCACCTTCTCCAACTGCTGCATTGAAAAATCTTCCATTCCAACCAGTAGCCATTACAACTTCACCACTCATTAATAATTCTGGTGGTTGAGCTCCTGCTGACCAAAATACACATCCACCATTTGGATCCTCACATAGCGCTTTGATTTTGTTCATTGCTCTGTCAACATATCCTGGTTCTTCTAGTTTTTTGTAGATAAATTCTCCACCTTTACCCATTTTTACACCATCTGCTGCTAATGCAATTTCTAAGTTAGTTAATGCACTTTTGTAAATAGCTCTTTTTCCAGGAAATCTTTTTGTGTTAAAGAAATCTTTTAAAGTGCTTGGTGTGCTTTTTAACAAATCACTGTTGTAAGCATAGTTCCAAGAATATAAGATATTTCCTACCGCACATTTACTTGGCATATCAGTAAAGAAGTCTTCACTTGCTGGTGTACCATCTGGTGCTGGCGGAAAATCTTTGTCAAAATCAAATTCAACAAAAATTCCTTCGTCACAACCATTAATAGTATCATAAGCAAATACGTCTATAATATCCCATGTGATTGCTCCTGCCTCTATTTGCGCTTTAATTTCTGAAAGTCCACCTGAATAGTCAACCCACTCAATCGGTACACCTAATGCTTTAGATGTTGGATCACCATATCCTAATTTTTGACTTTCTGTGTATGCTCCACCCCATGATGCAACAACTACTGCAAAAGCGGATGTAGATACAGAAACTGCAAATGTTAAAGCAAGTAATAATTTACTTAATTTTCTCATTTATCCTCCGTTTAAACGTTTTTTTATAAAAAAAGAAGTACAGCAACATAGAATATAAGAGTCAACAGGTGATTTTGGCGAAAATGTAGTAATTTAGCTTATTTTGGGTCTAAAGCTCGAGCATCATGACTGTTCCAGCCGATATTAATTTCATTGCCGAGTTTTATATCTAAGTTTTGAGAACTGTTTGGAACTTTTAAAATAAATTCAGAATTACCTAGTAAATTAAGTCTCACTCTAGTGTGATCA
>CABYOT010000002.1 GCA_902520695.1 uncultured Pelagibacteraceae bacterium | reverse complement strand
ATATGTTGAATTTAATTTACTTTATGATAGAGGTACAAAGTTTGGTTTGCAAACGAATGGTAATGTTGAAGCCATTTTGATGTCATTACCACCTATTGCAAAATGGAAATAAATTATGGAAAAAGAACCAATCACAGTTAGAGGTTTGGAAAAATTAAAAGAAGAATTAATTTTCTTAAAAGAGAAGAAAAGACCTGAGATAGTTGCAGCCATTGCTGAAGCAAGATCACATGGAGATCTTAAAGAAAATGCTGAATATCATGCTGCAAAAGAGCAACAAGCTCATAATGAAGGGCGAGTTCAAGAAGTTGAGGATATTATAGCTAGAGCAAATGTAATTGATGTTTCTAAATTAGATAACGATGGAAAAGTTATATTTGGTTCAACAATAATGCTGCAAAATTTAGATACTGATGAAAGTGTGAAATATAAAATTGTTGGAAAAGATGAGGCAGATTTAAAAGAAAAACTAATATATTTTAAATCGCCAATTGGTATGGGTCTGATTGGTAAAAATAAGGGTGATTTAGTTGAAATTAAAACTCCTGCAGGCGTAAAAAATTTTGAGATAAAAGACGTTAAATATATTTAATTATTTAATACGTTATCAATTTCTTTATTACTTAATTTAAAACTGTTATTTAACCACAAGTCTTCGAGTAACCTAATTTTTTGTCCAAATTCTTTGCCTTCTTTTAAATTATATTTTTCAAGTAAATCCTGAGCTTTTAATGGAAAAATAGGTTTCTCAAACTGTTCAAAATATTTTTTTAATTCAATTAGTTTTTTTGGTGCTGTCTTAGAGTTAAAAATTTTTAAATCTAATAAATCAATAACATATGATTTATTATAAAAATAAAAAATTCTTTGAAGATTTTTCTTATTAGAGAAATCTTTTTCAGAGAATAATTCATAATTTTCAATAAGAAACTTCACTCTTTTTTTATCTTCATTTGATAAATTATACTTAAATAAGAAATAATTGGCATTATCAGTTTCATCTATAATTAAGTACGAAATTAAAAAAATAAATGTTTTTTTGTTAAATATATTTTTTGAGTATTCATTTATTTTTTTTAAATTATTAAGATTAACAAGCTGGGGAAAAATTGTTGTTAAAATTTCTAAAGAAAAAGAATCTTTTGGTAATTGCAAAAAATTTTTTGATAAAATAATTTTTTTTAATTCACTAATTAATCTTTCTTTTGAAAGATTAGTAACACCAGCAATGTTTTGCTTAATTGATTTTTTAACTGATGAATTATGAGTGTGATTACTATAACTTATAAAGAATCTAATATATCTTAAAATTCTTAAATAATCTTCCTGAATTCTTTTATCTGCATTACCTATAAATACTACCCTACCCTCCTCTAAATGTTTGACGCCTCCATTGGGGTCAAACAAATTACCATCTTTATCCGCATAAATAGAATTAATAGTGAAATCTCTTCTTAATGAATCTTTCAACCAGTCTGTTGTATATGTAACATTGGCGTGTCTTCCGTCGGTGTCTATATCTTCTCTTAATGATGTAATCTCAAAATTTTTTTTCCCTATATTTGCGGTAATAGTTCCATGTTTTATGCCTGTTTCAAAGAACTTGATGCTGTTAAATTGCAAACATTCTTTAACTTGGTTTGGATTTAAATTTACGGCTAAATCAATATCATCCACATGCTCTTGATTTAATATTTTTCTTACACAACCTCCTACATATCTAATTTCACTTTTGTCATTAAAATTTGATATCGCTTCAAAAAGTTTTGAAATTTCAGTATTTTTATAAATGTTTAAAAAAGAGCTATCTTTGGGAGTAAGTTTTTTGTTTGTTTTAAAGATTTTTCTAAAAAAATTGTACATAATTGGCTGGGGTGCTAGGATTCGAACCTAGGATGGCGGTACCAAAAACCGCTGCCTTACCACTTGGCTACACCCCAAAATTAATTTCATATATCACAAAAAAAAAGCTTTATATAGTTTTTGATAAATTACACCAATAGTTTTTATAATTTTTTCTTAATAATTTCTTTGCATTTAGTGCGGCTTTTTTGGACTTAAAATACCCAACGATTGTTGAGCCAGATCCTGACATTCTTACATATGAATTTTTATCAATCTTTAAAAAATAATCTCTAAGTTTCTGAAGTCTAGGATATTTTTTTGTAGATATGATTTCTAAATCATTTTTTAACTTTGACATTAAATTAAAGTCAATATTATTTGAGTTTATTTTTGATAATTGTGGTTTCGAGTAATGTCTAACTCGGTTAAAGATAACTTTTGTAGAACAGCCAAAATTAGGTTTAATCATTAAAACGAACATTTTTAAATTTTTTTTAATTTTTGTAGTTTTTTTTTTGTAAGAAATAATTAAATTTTTTTGATCAATACCCAAGATTACATCTGACCCTATTTTTGAACATAAATTATATCTCTCCTTTAACGTTAAATTGATTTTGTTTTTTTTTTCAAAATAATTTATTAAAGAGGCCGCATTCATAGAGCCCCCACCAAGTCCGGCTTTTTGAGGAATATTTTTTTTTATTAAAATTGAATATTTATGATTTTTTAATTTTTTTTTTTTATCTAGGATATTTAACAAATTACTAACAGTATTTACTTTTGGTACTTTATTGGAAAAATGTCCTGAAAATTTTACTACATGATTTTTATTATTTATTCTTTTTATAAAAATTTGATCATGTAAATCAACAAAAGCAACTAGAGTTTCTAAATTATGAAGTTTTGACTTTCGTTTTCCTAGCACGTTAAGTGATAAATTAACTTTTGCATGTGATTTAATCTTTTCAAATCTCATTAATTATGATTTTTCTAAACCCTCTAATAATTTAGATTTTATTTTTAATTTCATTATATCTTCTGTTTCCTCAAACTCTAAAACAGCTCGCCAATAATAGTTTGCTTGTATTTTTTTATTTAGTCTCCAAAGAACATCCCCATAATGATCGTTAACAATTGGATCGTCTGGCATAAGCTGCAAGGCTCTTTTTAAATATTTTTCAGCATTGATATAATCACCAATCAAATAAAATCCCCAACCAACAGAGTCTGTTATATATGGATCGTCCTTTTTTTGTTTATAGGCTGACTGTATCATTTCTATTGCTTCATCTATTTTGTGGTTTCTTTCTAGCCAACTATAAGCAAGATAATTCATAGTATATGGCTCATTTGGATATATTTTTAAACTCTCCAACATATCTTTGTCTGCTTTTTCATAATTCCCCATCCTTTCATAGCTACTACCTCTTCTGTATAGAATCCTTGAGAGAGCATAAGAATTCTTTTCAACTTTTTTCATTAATTCTGTGTAATATTCGATAGCAATTTCATAATTTTCAAAACCTTTATTGATATTTGCATAGTCATAAAGGATTTTTAAAGTTGGAGACTTTATAGAATTGAAATGCTTTTTAATATAAATTGCTGCTTCTTCCTCTGAATTATCTTCAGATAGAATTCTCCCAATCTTTTTTGTTTTATACCAAAAATATAATTTATCTTTTTTTTTGAAATCCTCTAAAACTTTATTAGCTTGGTAATTATTCTTATTTAAGTAATAATTTTCAGCCAGCAAAGTCCGATTGAAATAAAATTTAGGATTTAGGTATTCTGATATTCTTAAATAAAAATTTGACTGATCAAAAATATTTTGAGTAGAAAATAAATTAGATACCAAATAAAAAATCTCAGCTAAAATATCATTTTCGTCTTTACAAGAGAAATGAGTTTTAAATTTTTTATAATCTTCATTATCGATCCAATCTTTGATTTGATGTAATAATATACTATCCCCTAAAGGTTCAATTCTTTTAGATACTTCATTTACTTTTTTAAGTTCTCTATTCTCAATCAGATTTGCAAAATAAAAATACATATATCTCGAATAATCTCCATCAGAGCTATTTAATAATCTTTCAAAATATGAATTTGTTTTTTGTGAGTTTAAATAACAATTCTGAAAAGCAGTTGAAATTAAACTTAATGATCCATATTTATTATCTTCAATAGCCTCTTTTTTAATAAACAGGTAATTAAAATCTTTTAAAATTTTGAAAATTACGTATTCGTAAGTTCCATCATCGTTGTCCATTTGAAATTCTTTGATTCTTTTATTGGCTTGTTTAAAATCTTTTTTCTTAAAGCTATCAACTAAAAGGAGAAGATTAAGCTCAAAGGTATTTGAATTAATATCATTTTTTGAAATTTTTATTTGGTCTATTCCTTTTTTAACTTGTCCATTTAAAACTAGTGAAAATACATACTTTTTTAAAAAATTATCATGTTTTTGGATAAGAAATTTAGATGAATTAAAATAATCAAGTGCTGCCTCATTTTTTTGATTACCTGATGAAACTAAAGCAGAAAAATAATTAGAGAGATACTTTTGATTGAATTTATTATCTTCAGAAGCACTTGAATATGTATTGGTCTGCAGTGCTAAAAATGATAAAATTAGTAATAAAATTTTCATATTTAAACTTATGACTTTAAATCTCAAAAATCAAAATGACATATTAAACCTTGAAAATCTTAACTCAAATGAAATTGAATATATATTTAACGATAAGCCAATTAACAGACTTAAAACTAAACCACAGCTAGAAGATAAAAAAAAACTTCTTTTAGAATTAAAGAATGAAATCGAAAATATAGATAATTGTGAACTGAAGAATAATGCTACGCAACTAGTATTTGCTGATGGGAACATTGAAAGTAAAATTATGGTAATCGGTGAAGGTCCAGGCCAAAAAGAAGACGAGCAAGGGAAGCCATTTGTGGGAGACGCTGGGGTATTATTGAATAAAATGTTAGAGGCTATTCAAATAAAAAGAGATAATATTTATATTACAAATGTAGTTAACTATCGACCACCAAATAACAGAAAGCCTGAACCTTCAGAAATTAATAGATATTCGAATTTTCTTCGAAAACATATTTCAATTATTGATCCTAAAATTTTAATTCTGATGGGTAGTACAGCCATGGAATCACTTTTTGGATCTAAGATAAAAATTTCAAAAGAAAGAGGTGTTTGGAAAGATTTAATCATTCATAATAAAACATACTTGACAATGATCACATTTCACCCAGCATATTTATTAAGGCAAGCTGAACAAAAAAAATATTCTTGGGTTGATTTAAAACAAATCAGGAAGAAAATTGATGAATTAAGAATATCAGTCTAACTTTACGATGATAGAAATACATAAAAAATATATAAATTGGTGGAGAGAAAAACTTAATCTTTCAAATTATGGATTATTATGGATTACTTTTATTAAAGGTTTGATAATTGGAGTACTTTTATATCATTTTTTTATTACTTAATGAGAAAAATTATAGCTGGAGTTGATGAAGTTGGTAGAGGAAGTTTAACTGGTCCAGTATATGCTGCAGCTGTTATTCTAAAAAAAAATATTAACAAGAAAGAGATCAAAGATTCAAAAAAGTTAAATAAGATTGATAGAGAAAAATTAGCAAAATATATAAAAAAAAATTCTATTTGGGCTATAGGATCTGCCTCAGTTAAGGAAATAGAGAAACTAAATATTTTAAATGCTAGTTTATTAGCAATGAAGAGAGCTATAAAAAAACTAAAAGTTAAACCGAATTTAGTACTTATTGATGGAAATAAATCACCAGAATTAAGAAATTATCTTGTTAAAACTATAATTAAAGGAGACCAAAAAATTAAACAAATTTCAGCAGCATCAATAATTGCAAAAGTTTCAAGAGATAAACTAATGATCAAAATGTCAGAAAGTTTTAAAAAATATAAATGGGATTTAAATGCGGGTTATGGGACTAGAGATCACATTAATGCTATTATAAAATATGGAGTAACTAGGTTTCATCGAAAAACATTTAATCCTATACACAACATATTGAGTCACAAAAAAAAATAGTAACAAGTAGACTCAAAATAATTCAATCTCAGGTTGACGGAGACTCTACTCTGGAGTCTAATCAATAATTAAAAAATGGCTAATCAAACTTTAAAAAACAAAATTATTAATGGAAATAGTTTAAAGGAATTAAAAAAAATTCCTGATGAAACTTTTGATCTTATTTTTGCTGATCCCCCGTACAACCTTCAATTAAAAAAAGAATTAAGTAGACCAGATACATCTAAGGTAGATGCTGTAGACGATAAATGGGATCAATTTGAAAGTTTTAAAAGTTATGATGAATTTACTTTTGATTGGTTAAAAGAATGTAAGAGAATTTTAAAAAAGAATGGATCGATTTGGGTAATAGGCAGTTATCACAATATTTTTAGAGTGGGTGCTACAATCCAAGATTTAGGTTTTTGGATACTAAACGATGTAATTTGGAATAAAAATAATCCAATGCCAAATTTTAGAGGAACAAGGTTTACTAACGCACATGAAACACTTATTTGGGCATCAAAAAGTGAGGGGTCGAAATACACTTTCAATTATCAATCATTAAAATGCTTGAATGATGACCTCCAAATGAGATCTACATGGAACCTTCCAATCTGTAATGGCAAAGAAAGATTAAAAAACAATGGAAAAAAAGTACATTCTACTCAAAAACCAGAGGCGTTACTCCATAGAATAATATTAGCCTCATCAAATAAAAATGATTTTATTTTAGATCCATTTTTAGGATCAGGTACTACGGCTGTTGTTTCTAAAAAATTAGGTAGAAAGTATTTTGGAATTGAAAAGGAAAAAAATTATTTTGATGCTTCAAAAAAAAGATTAGAAAATACAGATGTCATAAAAGATGAATATCTGGATACACTTCAAAATAATAGATCTAAACCAAGAATTCCTTTTGGATCATTAGTTGAAATGGGCTTGATAAAACCTGGAACAGAAATTTATGATCAAAAGAAAAAAGTAAATGCTAAAATTATGGTGGATGGAAGTATAAAATATCAACAATCGGAAGGTTCAATCCATAAAGTTGCAGCAAAAATAATTGGTGCAGAAAGTTGTAACGGATGGACTTTTTGGCATTATAAATCTGGAAATTCTTTAAAACCAATTGATTATTTGAGACAAAGATTAAGGCCT
Organism: uncultured Pelagibacteraceae bacterium; assembly: GCA_902520695.1. GTDB lineage: Bacteria > Pseudomonadota > Alphaproteobacteria > Pelagibacterales > Pelagibacteraceae > Pelagibacter. Next base: position 200,470 of record CABYOT010000002.1, on the reverse strand, counting down.
ACAAATTAAGCCCTATAAATTTTACCCAAATAATTTTCAAGAAATTTTTTATTTTTTGAGAGATATTTCAAAATTTTATTTCTAATAAATATATTGATGGGATTTGATAAGTGAAATGAAAAATGGTTTAACTTAGATTTATTATTTATAGAAGAAATAGTCCGAATCCTTTCTTGATAAAATTCATTTGTACCATTTAAAATACTTTTTAATATATCATTTGCAGTTTCGATACTTTGAGAAGCTCCTTGAGCAAATGACGGCGGAAAAGTAAATAAAGCATCACCTGATAAAAATATATTTTTTTTATTATAACCTGGAAAGTCGCTGCTGACGTAAACAGGAAATGATTTCAATTCACTTAAATTTTCGAAGCTCATTTGGGATATTTTTTGCAATCTAGATACTAAAGAATTCAAAAATTCCGCAGATTTAAATAAATCATAATTTTTTAATTGATCTGAGGATAATTTTTTTTTTATAATTGCTACAAAATTATGCTCGTTATTTTGATTTACAGGGTAGACCACATAGTGACTATTTGATCCCATATAAATTGAAATATCACTACCATAATCTCCTTTTAATTTACCTCGCAATGCAACATTAAGATTATATTTTGGATATATACTGTCATTAAATATTAATGACTTTGTTTGTGAAAAAATACCGTCCGAAATAATTAAATAATCGAATTCTTCATTTTTATTATCTCCAAAAGAAATTCTGATGCCATTAGAATTATCTACTTTTGTTATGTTCGAATTAAATTTTATTTTTTCTTGTGGGATGTTTTGAAATAAGAATTTTAATAATGTTGATCTTTTTAAAGTAGTGTATCGATTTAATAGATCATTAAATTGTGTAAGGTCTATATCACAAATTTTTTTGTAATTATTTGCTTGTATGAAATTCACTTTTGACGGAAAGCTAACTTCAGATGCAGGTAGATTTTTAAATCCTATACTATTTAATAATTTTATACTATTTACTGATAATTGAATTCCATAACCTTCAAGGAAATTATAATTATCTTTTTTTTCAAATATTTTATATTCAAAATCTTTTTGATTATTTAAAAGATTTGCAAAATATAAGCCTGATATTCCTCCACCAATAATTGCAATTTTTTTCATTAATTTATTTGATACTGTTAAGTATTTTCTTTGTAAACGAAGGTAAAGTCCAATTACTTAAATCTTTAACATTTACAAAAAATCCATCCTTCATCTCTGGTAAATTATTTTTCATAATAATCGCAATTCTCATATCCATATTTGACATTTTTATATTAATCCTTTTTCCTACATGGTTTTTAAATTTTATCTTAGGTATTTCATTCATAGGGAATATAGGCATATCTTTTAAAAAATTAAATTTTCTGTTTTTTAAAAGATAATAATTATTTTGCTTATTTTGAAAAATATTTGCTTCAAAAAACTTTTGTTTATTAAATTTATTTATTTTAATAATTGTAAAGTCATTTTTTTTAAAAGATTTACAATTTTGTGAAATAGGACATTGATAACAAAGTGGGTTGGATGGTTTACAAATTAATGCACCTATTTCCATTATAGCTTGAGCATAATCACTAGCTCTAGTTGTTTCTCCAAAAAAAGTTTTTTTTTTGTGTAAATTTTCTTTAGAAATTTCTTTTTCTTTTTTTAAAAAAAATACTCTTTTTAAAACTCTTTCAATATTTCCATCTAAAGGAATTATTTTTTTATTGAATGCAATTGCCATGATTGCTTTTGATGTATAATCTCCAACCCCGGGAAGAGATTTTAAATTTTCCTCATTATTTGGAAGATGGCCATTAAATTCATTTATAATTAGTTTTGCAGATTTTTTGAGATTTCTTGCTCTTGTATAATATCCCAACCCCTCCCAACATTTCATTAATTTAGTATCTCTTACTTTTGATAAACTTTTTAAATCTGGAATTTTAGAAATAAAATTTTCAAAATATGGGATTACTGTCTTGACTTGAGTTTGTTGTAACATAAATTCACTTACCAAAGTGAAGTATTCTTTTTGACTTTTAGAGATTTTTTTTCGCCAAGGAAGATTACGTTTATTATTGTCGTACCATTTTAAAATTTTATTTGGTATATTTTGACTTGTCATATGAATTTTAAATATAATACTAAGCAGAGAAATAAATCTGTTCAAGGTCTAAGATCTTTTAAAGATACTTTGCCCCAAGAAGCAAAAAGAATATTGAATAAAAAAGGCCAAATTTATTCAAATACCCTAGATAATTGGAAATTTCTTGTTGGAAAAGAATTATTTAATGTTTGCTACCCAATATCTTTTAAAAATTCAAAATTAAATGGAAGCTGTTTAAGCATAATGGTTAAAAGAGGAAATGAAGTAGACCTTGAATATTCTAAGAAAGAAATTTTGAAAAAAGTAAATATATTTTTTGGTTATAATGTAGTTGATAACATAAAGCTAAAAACTTTTGAGGGAGAATTTAAAAAAATCAAGGAAAACAAAATTAATAATGCGACAAAAAGTAAAAATATTAATAAGATTAACAATATTAAGAATGATAAAATTAAACAATCTTTACTAGAGTTAAATAAACTATTTAAAACAAAATGAAAAAAATTTTTATAAAAACACTAATTATATTATTTTTTTTTACATCTTTTAATTTAAAAGCAGAAATTAAACCAATAATAGAAGGCAGTATTGATGCAAAAGTAAAACTTGTTGTATTCGAGTCTCTAACATGTAGTCATTGTGCAGATTTTCATAAAAATGTTTATCCAAGTTTAAAAACAGATTTTATTGATAATGGTTTAATATCAATTGAATTTAGAAATTTTCCTTTAGATATTGCTGCATTTAATGCATCAAAAATAGCTCATTGTAGGAATGATGGAAAATCAGAAATACTTCATCACTTATACAACAATCAAAGTAGCTGGGTTAGAGGAAGCACAATAGAGGATCTCAATAAAAATTTAAAAAAAGTAGTTCAAGAATCTGATTTCAAATTAGATTTTGATAAATGTATCGCCGACTCAAAAATTGAAGATTTTATTTTAGAAGACCGAATCGATGGAGCAAAAAACTTCAAAATAGAAGCAACTCCAACACTTATAATTAACGGTGAAAAGTTCGAAAATGCGAAAAACTATAAAAAATTAAAAAAATATATTGAAAAACTGATATAAGTCATTGAATGGAGTTTAAAAAAATCCAATTAAATGGCTTTAAGTCTTTTGCAGAGAAAACTAACTTTTTAATTGAAACAGGTCTTACAGGAATTGTTGGTCCTAACGGTTGCGGTAAGTCAAACATAGTTGAGTCTATTAGATGGTGTATGGGAGAGACTTCAGCAAAAAGTATGAGAGGTTCTGGAATGGAGGATGTGATATTTTCAGGCACATCAAACAAACCTTCAAAAAATATTGCTGAAGTAGTTTTAAGTTTAAACAATGAAAATAAGGATGGACCACACCAATACAACGATCTAGAGGAAATAGAAATTCGAAGAAAGATTGAGAAAGACAAAGGATCAAAGTTTTACATAAACAACAAAGAAGTTAGAGCAAAAGATGCACAAATGTTTTTTGCAGATCTATCTACAGGGGCTCATTCACCATCACTGATAAGTCAAGGCAGAATTGGAGCATTAGTTACAGCAAAACCATCAGATAGAAGGGCTATACTTGAAGAAGCTGCTGGAATTGCAGGTTTGCATGTTAGAAGGCATGAAGCAGAAAATAGATTGGGAGCAGCAGAAAATAATTTAAAAAGAGCCGATGAACTTAGAAGACAACAAGAAAAACAATTAGCAAACTTGGAAAAACAAGCTGAGGAAGCCGCAAAGTATAAATTAATTTCCGAAGAAATAAAAAAAGTTGAGGCAGGGCTTTATTATTTAAGACTTCTGGAAATTGATAAAGAAATCACTTTGGAAAATGAGGTAAATAATGAGGCTGATGGGAAAGTAGAGGAATTTAATAAACAAATTGAAGAATTAGAAACTAAAATTAAAAATGAACTTGAAAGGGTAGAGCCAATAAGGCAAAAAAATATAGAAAATTTATCTAAGATCCAAAGATTAAATCTTGAGCTGAAAGCTTTAGATGAGGAAAGTACTAGAATAAATGAGGAAATAGATACAATAAAAAGTTCTATAAAAGTTATAGATGAAGATATAGACAGAGAAAAAAGCATTGTAATTGATGCAAATTCAAACGAAAAAAGATTAAAAGAGGAGAGAAATATCTTAATTGATACAGATTCAAAATATTATGAAACAGAAAAACTTTCCAATCAAGACCTGGAAAACTCTAAATCAAAATTAAAAAGTGAGCAAGATAGAATGGATGCACTATTAGAGAATTTCAGTGCTGAATCTCTGCAAAAAAATAATGAAATTATTAACAAAATAAAAAACCAAATCGAAGAAGTTAAAAAACTAATTTCAGAAAATAGAAATCATCAGACAATAAAAATTTTAGATGAATGCATAATTAATTTGTCATATTTAACTATGAAAGTTAAAGAAGTTGAGAATGATGATGTAGTTTCAACTCTAACCTCAAAAAGTGATCAAATAAAAAAATTACAGGACGATTATGCTGAAAACTATAGTAAAAACCAAAACATAAAAAAAGAATCTATCAAAAGAAAAGAGAGAATAAGTATAATTGATCAAGAATTTGAAAGCTGGCAAAATCTTTTAACTAATTCTGAAAAGATGGTTAATGAGCTCAATACAAGAAAAAATAAACTTGTAGAAAAATTGAATGTGCTGGAAAAACAACCTCAATCTCAAGCAGAAAAAAAAGGTAAAATTTCTGAAAACTTGAGGATTTCAGAAAATGAAAAAAATGAAAATGAAATTTTAGTTGAAAAAATTGATAATAATATCGCAGAAATTAGAGTTCAGTTAAATAATACAAAAGAAAGTTCAATAGAAATTAGAGAGAAAAAAGCAAGCTCTGGAGCAACAATTGAAGGTTTAAATAAAAGAAGAAATGATCTTTTGGAAAGAGTTATGACAGAGTTAAAAGTTGAAGAGGCAAATATATTAAATTACTCGAATTTAGATAAAGGAGGTGAATTTCCAGATTTAGTCACTCAAGAAGAATTACTGGATGATAAAAAGAGAGAAAGAGAGAAGCTTGGATCTGTTAACTTAAGGGCAGATGACGAAACTGAAAAATATAAAACTGAAATAAAAAAAATGGAGCAGGATAGACAAGATCTTGTTACAGCTATATTAAAACTAAAAGAGAGTATAACAGAACTTAATCAAAAAGGTCGAGAAAGATTGTTAGATGCATTTGAAAGAGTGAGTAGAAAATTCAATGAAGTTTACACAAAATTATTTAATGGAGGTAGTGCAAAATTGGAATTAGTTGATTCAGATGACCCACTAGATGCTGGTTTAGAAATGTTGGTTAGTCCTCCAGGAAAAAGACTGCAGTCAATCACTCTACTTTCTGGGGGAGAACAAGCTTTGACAGCATTATCCCTAATATTTGCTGTATTTCTTACTAACCCATCCCCTATTTGCGTTCTGGACGAAGTCGATGCACCACTAGATGATGCAAATGTAACACGATTTTGCAATCTATTAAATGAACTGACAAAGATTACTTCTACAAGATTTATAATAGTGACCCACCACGCATTAACTATGTCAAAAATGGATAGGTTGTATGGGGTCACAATGCCAGAGAAAGGAATAAGTCAACTAGTTGCTGTTGACCTTCAAAAAGCTGAGAGCATGGTAGCTTAGTTTAATGGAAGAGGAAGATTTTAAAACTCGCCTTAAAAGTGCAAAAAATAGAGCTAAATCTAAATATTCTGAGAGCAAAGAGCCCTCTACATCAGGAATGGGTCATGCTTTTAAAATGAGCACTGAATTAGTTGCAGCAGTAGCTGTTGGGACAATTATTGGGTTTATTTTAGACAATTGGTTTGGTACTAAGCCCTGGTTAATTTTAATTTTTTTTTTTGTAGGAGTAATTGCAGGAATTATGAATGTAATTAAATCAGCAAAAAAAATGCAAAAAAAATAAGAGAATATAATGGCATCAAATCCAATGTACCAATTCAATGTTTATAGGATTGGTCCGGAAATTAAGTTAGGCTCAGTTGACATTTCTTTCACTAATGCAAGTTTGTTTATGGTCATTAGTTCTTTGGCTATTTTGATAATTTTTAATCTAGGGGCAAAGAAAAAAACTCTAATACCTGATAAACTTCAATTATTATCAGAATTAAGTTATTCCTTTGTAGCCAAAATGATTAGTGACACAGCAGGATCAAAAGCAAAACCGTACTTTTCATTTATTTTCTCACTTTTTATGTTTGTACTTTTTTGTAACATGTTTGGAATGATACCTTACGCATTTACAGTCACTAGCCATATTATAGTTACATTTGTATTGGCAGCATTTATTTTTGTTGGAGTTACAATTATTGGATTTATAAAACATGGACTGGGATATTTAAAATTGTTTGTACCAAGTGGAGTTCCAATGGTTCTGCTTCCATTAATTGTAGTAATTGAGATTATTTCGTATTTAAGTAGACCAATTAGTTTATCAGTAAGATTATTTGCTAATATGATGGCTGGTCACACAATGATGAAGGTATTTGGAGGCTTTGTTATAAGCTTAGGAATTGTAGGTGGATGGCTTCCGCTTAGTTTTTCGGTTGCACTTACAGGTTTGGAGATACTAGTTGCTTTTCTTCAAGCATATGTATTTGCAATTTTAACATGCATTTATTTAAATGATGCATTAAATCTACACCATTAATAAAAAAAGGAGGAAAAATGGAATTAGAAGCAGCAAAAATGATAGGAGCAGGTTTGGCAGCTATCGCACTAGCAGGTGCGGGGGTTGGTATAGGAATTATCTTTGGTAATTACTTATCTGGTGCTATGAGAAATCCATCTGCAGCTCAAAAACAATTCCCTAACTTGTTATTAGGATTTGCTTTAGCTGAAGCAACAGGATTGTTTGGCCTAGTAGTTGCGTTGATTATTTTATTTGCATTTTAATTAATGTTAAAAAAAATAGTTATTCTATTATTCATTACATGCATTGCATGTTTTAATACAGTATTTGCCGCTGAAAGTGGTGGTATGCCTCAACTGAATCCAGAGTTTTGGATTTCTCAAATCTTCTGGCTTATCATCACGTTTGGAATACTTTTTATTGTTTTAACTAAAGTAATATTACCTAAGATTAGCGATAACTTAGAAACTAGAAAATCACAAATACTTGAAAATATTGAGATAGCGGATAGACAAAAAGAGGAAAGTCAGAAAAAAATTGATGAATATGAAAAGATTATTTTAGACAGCAAGGTTAAAGCTAAAAATTACTTTAATGACGCCAGAGAAAAGATTTTGGATGATATCAATAAAAAAAGGACTGCATTAGAGAAAGATCTTGATGAGGAAATTGGTGGAGTAGAAAAGGAATTGTCCGATCTAAAGAACAAGTCAGGGGAAAAAATAAATAAAATAGCAGCTGAAACATCAGCTGAGTTAATAAAAGAGCTGATTGGTGAAGAAGTAAATAGCAGCAGCATAGCAGCAATTGTAGAAGACCAATCAAAAATAAACAAAGAGAGAAAAGATGTTTGATGCAACTTTTTGGGTAGCAATATCGTTTTTTATATTTATAGGTCTATTGGTATATTTTAAAATACCTCAGAATATAAATAATCTCCTAACAAAAATGATAGGAGATATAAAAAAAGAAATCGATGAAAGCGAAAAGTTAAGAGTTGAGTCAAAAAAACTTTTAGATGAAGCTCAGGTTAAACTTAACTCTGTTGAAGGAGAATCCAAAAAAATTCTTGATCAAGCCAAAACTGAATCTGAACAACTTGTTATAAGTATGAATGAAAAATTTCATAAATCTTCTGAAATAAAGAAGAATTTAACACAATTAAAAATTAATCAGATGAAAGAGGCAGCAATTAAAGAAATCAAAGATACTTCTGTCAAAATTGCACTGGAGTCAGTGAAAAAAATTATAACAACTACAGTTGATAAATCTAAATTAGATAATCTGTTTGAAAAAAATCTTGAAGAAGCAAAGACTGAATTAAAAAAAATTAATTCATAACTAAATTACGTTACATTTTCTTAAAATAATATAAAATCCAAATTATGAATTCGATAGTAATAGGATCAGGTTTTGGTGGCATGGCTGCAGCATTAAGGTTAAAAGCTAAAGGCCATAATGTAACCTTGATTGAAAAACATGAAGATTTAGGTGGACGAGCAAGAGTTTTTAAAAAAAATGGATTTACATTTGATGGTGGTCCGACTGTAATAACAGCACCCTACTTGATTGATGAATTATTTCAGCTTTTTAATAAGAATTCAAAAGACTATTTAGAAATAAAATCTTTAAAAACTTGGTATCAATTTGTTTTTGAAGATGGTTTTAAGTTTGACTATTCTGGTGATGAAGAAGAAATGGTTAATCAAATAAAAAAGATTAACGAAAAAGATGTAAATGGATATAAAAATTTAGTTAATTTTACAAAAAAGATTTTCGATAAAGGTTTTACTGAACTATCAGACGTTCCATTTGATAAACCCTCTTTTATGTTAAAGCAGATACCCTCTTTATTTAATTTAAAGAGTTATAAATCTGTTTATGGTTTGGTTTCTTCTTACATAGAAAATGAAAAATTAAGAAGACTACTTAGTATGCATCCACTGTTGGTAGGCGGTAATCCTTTCACAACAACTTCAATATATGGACTAATCTTATATTTGGAAAAAAAATGGGGAATTCATTACTCAATGGGAGGAACTGGTCAAATAATTAATGGAATGGAAAAATTAATGAATGAAGAAAATATAAAAATATTGAAGGGATACGAAGTAAATAAAATCTTATCAAATAAAAATAAAATAACTGGCGTTGAACTTAACAATGGGGATAAAATTGAAACAGATAATGTTATTTGTAATGCTGATCCACCTGCAGTTTACTCTAAATTAGCAAACACAAATAGTAGTAATTCTATTTTTAATTGGAAAATGAAAAGAATGGAATATTCAATGGGTTTGTTTGTTTATTATTTTGGAACCAAAAAAGTTTACGATGATGTTGAACATCATACAATCAAATTTGGAGATAAGTACAAGGAACATTTGGATGATATTTTTAACAATAAAAAATTAAATGACGATATTAGTTACTATTTACATAGACCGACAGCTACAGATAAATCGATGGCGCCTGACAATCATGATTGTTTTTATGTGTTGGTACCAGTTCCTAATAACCAATCTGGTATAGACTGGTCTATTGAGGGAGATAAAATGAAAAACTTAGTTATTAAAAAAATGGAGGAAAGTTTACTACCTAATCTAAGTGAAAATATTGTTGAGGATTTTTACTTAACTCCTGATTATTTTGAGAAAGAGTTAAATACAAAATATGGCTCAGGTTTTTCTATTCAACCAAAATTTACTCAATCAGCTTATTTTAGATTTCATAATAAATCAGAGATTTTTGATGGTTTATATTTTGTTGGAGCAGGTACTCACCCTGGAGCAGGTGTGCCAGGAGTACTATCTTCAGCAAAAGTCTTAGACAAAATTTTGTAATGGAGAAAAAGAGTTTTCTATCAATATACGCAAAATCATTTAACTGGGCTGGTTTTTTTCTTCCAAAAGAAACTTATTTGAAATGTTCTAATTTATACGATTTTTGTAGAACTTTAGACAATATAGCAGACGACGAAGGTATAATTGATGTTAAATTAAGAAGATTTTTAAACTTCAAAAATAATTTCATCAATAAAGAATTTCAGAACCATATAATTAAAAATATGTGGGTATTAATGGATGAATATAATATTTCCACAAAAATTGTAGAGGACTTATTCGATGGTGTGGAGTCTGATATTCAAAATGAAATAAGATTAAATTCAAAAAAGGAATTATTAATTTATTCATACAGAGTAGCAGGAACTGTTGGATTAATGATGGCAAAAATTTTAAATGTCACTAACTCTGATTCTCTTAAATCGGCTATAGATTTGGGAATAGCTATGCAACTTACAAATATTTCTAGAGATGTAATAGAGGACTCTAAAAATAAAAGGTTTTATATAAAACATAATTTTGAAACCATAAAAGAAACATTGGCAACTGCAGATTTATTTTACGATAGTAGCTTTTCTTCAATAAAGGATATTCCATTAAGTCTTAGATTTTCAATCTTAGTTGCAAGAAGAGTTTATAGGCAAATAGGTAGAAATATTGTTAAAAAGCAAACAATTCAAAATTACAACCAATCAGGTAAAATTTTTGTTAATAATAGCGGTAAGATTTTGCAAACATTATTATCTATATTTGACTTGCTAAAACTATCATTGATTAAAAAACATAATCACCTTAGAGATAAAGAACACGAATTAATTAGTGCAGAGATAAATTTAGATGAAAGATTTTGATATTGTCATTATTGGTGGAGGTTGTGCAGGATTATCATTAGCATATGAATTAGAGACCAATAATAAGTTAAAAAATAAAACTTTAGCTATTATTGAGCCAAGAGATGAATATAAAAAAGATAAAACTTGGTCTTTTTGGAAAACATTCCCACATAATTTTGAGGATTGTGTAAAAAAAAATTGGAAACATTTCTCCATAAATGTGCCTCAAAAAACTAGACATCTAGAGTGCGATAATTATCAGTATCAAAGTATTGATAGTGGGTTATTTTATGAGAAGATAAACAACAAATTAAAAGAAAATAAAAATATTTCCTTTCATAAAAATGATCAAAATATAAATTTTGATAACTCTTTAGTATTTAATAGCGTTCCAAATTTAGATAATCAAAACTCTGGTCTTTGGCAACATTTCTGTGGGGTAGAAATAGAAACCAAAAAGGAATTTTTTGATGAAGAAATGATGAATCTAATGGATTTTGATTGTGAGCAGAGAGGAAGTGTTCATTTTTTTTATACACTTCCATATTCAAAAAAGACAGCATTAGTTGAAACAACTTGGTTATCAGAAATGAATGACGACTCCCAAAAAGACTATGATCAGCAAATTAAACATTATATTGAGAATAATCTAAAAATAAAAGATTATGAGATTACATACAAAGAAGTGGGTAAAATACCTCTTTTTTACCCAATAATTGAACAAGTAAAAAATAAAATTAATATTGGAACAGCTGGTGGTATGACAAGGTTAAGTACTGGTTATACTTTTCTAAATATTCAAGAACAAAGTAAATATATAAGGGAAAATATCGAAAACATTAGTAAATTGAAAACTTTTCAAATTAAAAAAAAATATCAATTTCTTGATAATATTTTTTTAAAAGTTTTGAAAAATAATCCAAGCAAGATGCCAAATATTTTTTTTAGGATGTTTAATAATAAATCTAATACTGTTATAAAATTTTTGTCGAATAAAAGTAATTTATTTGAAGATGTATCAATAATATTAAAAATGCCTAAATGGATTTTTATTAAAGCACTTTTTTAAATTAAATGATTAGACTTAATTTTTACCACTCTTTAGTTTTTTTTAATTTATGTATACTTTTATGTGGAATAAAATATCTGAGAGAAGGAAGTTTCTTACTAATTTCGTTATTTTTAATTTTAACAATTGGAATATCTCATGGTTCTCTAGATCATATTAAAGGTAAAAAACTGATTAAATATTTTGGATATAAATCAATGGGTATTTTTTATTTGAGTTATTTACTTATTGGTGCAGTTATAATATTAATTTGGTTAATATTTCCAAAATCATTACTTTTTTTATTTTTGATTATCGCTGCTTTTCATTTTGGAAAAGAGGACTCCGAATTTATTAATCAAAGGAAAAACTTTGAATTAATTTATTTTTTAAAAGGGTCATTAATAATTACCTCACCCTTATTTTTCCACAAAGAAGAGACACTGATAATATTCGAGACATTAAATTTTTATATTTCAAATAATTCAATAATATCTAACGAGATATTATTCATATTTATCTTACTATCTTTAATTTCTGGAATTATTTTATCTTTAAACAAAAGTATCGAGGTAAAATCATTATTATTAATGGATTATTTATCAATATTAATCCTAAATTATTTTCTTAATCCAATAATTGCTTTTACGATTTACTTTTGCTTTTTACATTCTATTAGGCACTCGATTTCTTTGATTAGAGAAATAAATAAAAATTTGACAAAAGGTTTACCAATATTCATAAAAAAAGCCCTTCCACTAACAATTTTGACAATTTTTGGATATGTTGTTTCAATATCAATTCTGAATAATTATAACGAATTTAATGAAACTATATATCGAGTAATTTTTATTGGATTGGCCTCATTAACTTTTCCACATATATTGCTCGAATATTTAATTGAAAAAAATGAGCAATAAAAATATTAATTTAATTGGGTGGATTTTATTTATTATTTCTGCGATGGGTTTTATTATATCAAGTGTAGGAAGTTTTTGGGCTATGTTTGGTAGTCTTTTTTTTCTAGTTGCATGTATTGTTTTTTTAATCCCATTTTTTCGAAAGGATGGAAGTGAAGAATAATCATCTTAAAATATTTTTAGCAGCTCCTAGAGGTTTTTGCGCGGGTGTTGATAGAGCAATTGAAATTGTAAAAAAAAGCATAGAAAAATATGGCGCTCCTGTATATGTAAGACATGAAATAGTTCATAACAAACATGTAGTAGATGGTTTAAAAAAAATTGGCGCAATATTTGTTGAAGAGATTGATGAAATTGAGGATAAAACGAGACCTGTTGTCTTTTCAGCTCATGGTGTACCAAAATCAGTTCCTCAAGAGGCAGAAAGTTTAAATATGATTTTTGTAGATGCTACATGTCCACTTGTATCTAAAGTTCATAGAGAAGCAGAAAATTTAGACAAAAAGGATGTTCAAGTTTTGCTTATAGGTCATAAAAACCATCCTGAAGTAATTGGTACTATGGGGCAAATCCCTCATGGAAAAATTGATCTTATAGAAACGATTGATGATGCAAAAAATTATGAAAGAGGTGAAAATAAAAAACTTGCTTATATAACACAAACAACATTGTCGGTTGATGATACTAAAGATATTATAAACGTCTTAAAAGAACGCTTTCCTGATATTAACGAGCCTAAAAAAGATGATATATGTTACGCAACAACAAATAGGCAAGCAGCAATAAAAAAAATTGCAAAGGAGTGTGATAATCTATTTGTAATTGGTAGCAGGAATTCATCTAACTCAGTTAGGCTAGTAGAAGTAGCTAAAAATAATGGATGCGAACATGCTGAGTTAATTCATTCAGAAAGCACTTTTCCTTTAGAAAAAATATCTAAATGCAAAACAATAGGTATTTCATCTGGTGCCTCAGCTCCTGAAGTATTAGTTAATGAATTCATAGAAAATATTAAAAAAAATTTTACTGTAGAAATTGAGGAAGTTGAAATAGTAAAAGAAAATGTAATATTTAAGATTCCAGGAAAATTAAATTAATGGCTGTATATACAAGGATAAATCAAAACGATTTAAGCTTGATCGAGAAAGACTTTAAGATTGGTAATATTATATCTTTTTCAGGAATTAAAAAAGGAATTGAGAATACAAACTACTTAATAAAAACAAATAAAAAAAAAATAATACTTACCATTTTTGAAAAAAGAGTTCAGAAAAAAGATTTACCTTTTTTTATGGACCTTATGTTTGGCTTATCTAGACAAAAAATTAAATGTCCAGAGCCTATTAAAAATAAAAAAGGTAAATATTTATTTAAGATTAAAAATAAAACTGCATGTTTGGTAAGCTTTCTTGAAGGAAATGATAAAATCAATTTAACAAATAAAGATTGCTACGTAGTGGGAAAAAATGCAGCTTTATTACACTTGGCTGCTAAGAAATTAAGGCTATATAGAAAAAATTCTTTATCAGTAAATTCTTGGGGGCCGTTGCTTAAAAGAATAGACAAAAGAATTAATAAACTCTCAGTTAATTTAATAAATATTATGAAGAATGATTTATTAGATATCAAAAAAAAATGGCCAAAGAGCATGCCTAATGGAATAATTCATAGTGACCTTTTTATAGATAACATTTTTTTCTATAAAAGAAAATATTATGGATTTATTGACTTCTATTTTTCTGCAAATGATTTCTTGGCATATGAATTGGCAACATGTGTTAACGCATTATGTTTTAGAAAAATAAATAAAATTTATGTTTTAGACAAAAATAAATCTGCTCAATTATTAAGAGGTTATCAATCAGTACGAAAATTAAGTTCTAAAGAAAAGAATAATTTCAATACTCTATGTAGAGGTTCAGCTTTAAGATATCTTCTTACGAGATCATATGATTATTTAAATACTCCCAAAAAAGCATTGATAAAAATAAAAGATCCAAGAGAGTATTTAGATAAATTAAATTTTCATAGAAAGTTAAATTCTTTTAAGGATTATTCCTAATGATAAAAATCTATACTGATGGGTCATGTTTGGGAAATCCAGGAAATGGTGGGTGGGCTGCAATTATTATAGATGATAAAAAAAAAATCCATATAAGGGGTAGCAAAAAAGATACCACAAATAATCAAATGGAATTACTTGCTCCAATAAAAGCTCTTAAAAAAATTCCTAAAGGAAGCAGTGTTCAGATTTTTACAGACTCTAAATATGTAAAGTCCGGAATTACAGAGTGGATACATAATTGGAAGAAAAATGGTTGGAAAACTGCAAGTAAACAACCTGTAAAAAATAAAGAACTCTGGACTGAATTAGATCTTATGACTAGTGAATTTGAAATAAAATGGAATTGGATAAAAGGTCATTCTATAGATAAATTAAATAATGAGGTTGATTTAATTGCAAGAGAGGCTGCAAATTCTAAATAATATCTAAAATTCCCTCTGCTGAGGATATTCCACAATTTTTAGTTTCCTCTTCTTCTTGAATACTTTGCACTTTAAGATTTTCTATAACCATTGCATAACGGCTTGATCTCATGCCCATACCTTTTGAATTTCTATCAACTTCAGCACCTATTAGCTTAGTAAATGACAAATAAGGATCAGCTAACATAATTATATTTTCTCCAATATTGTTTGCCTCTCCCCAAGCATTCATCACATATGGATCATTTACAGCTAAGCAAAATATTTTATCAATACCTTTATCTAAGATTTGTTGAGCATTTTTAACATAACCCGGCAAGTGAAACTTAGAGCATGTAGATGTGAATGCGCCAGGTAATCCGAATAATATTATTTTTTTTGATCCTAATACCTCAGAAATATTTTGTTCCTTGGGTTCACCATCAACTAAATGAAAGATTTTTGTATCTGGGATTTGATCATTAATTTTTAGCTTCATAATTTACTTTTAACAAAATTTTTAACTGCTTCCTTATCATTTTTTAATAGTTGAAATTTTTCCTCTTTATCATGAACATACTGAAGCTCTTTAGGTAGTTCTTCATGTTTATTTATAGCATTATCTGTTGCAGCTGGAAATTTGCATGGATGAGCAGTAGACAAAACTACACAATCATTAAATGATAGCTTGTGTGCAGCACCTACTCCAACTGCAGTATGCGGATCTAAAATAATATTATTTTTCTCAAAATTTTTCTTTATAATTTCTAAAGTTTCATTTTCATTACAACTTTCTGAAACAAAATCTTTTTGTATAATACCTAAGTTTGATTTATCAATTTTGTATTCATTTTGTTTAATTTTTTTCATTATATCTGATGTAATTTCAGAATTAGAGTTATTTACATAATAAATTAGTCTTTCAAAGTTACTTGCCAATTGGATATCCATACTTGGAGAAAGTGTTTCTTTTACTTTTTTTGAAACATAATCACCATTTGAGATTGCTCTATGCAAAATATCATTCTCATTAGTTGCAACAATAAGTTTATCTATCGGTAATCCCATATGTTTTGCAAGATAACCTGCAAAAACATCTCCAAAGTTTCCTGTGGGAACTGAAAAAGATATAGGTTTATCAAAATCAAGTTTAAAATAGGTATAAAAATAATAAACAGCTTGGGCAATTATTCTCGCCCAATTAATAGAATTAACCCCTGACATATTTATTGATTTAGAAAAATCTAAATCCGAAAACATTTGCTTAACAATATTTTGACAATCATCAAAATTTCCGTCAATTGCAATATTGAAAACATTTTCATCCTCAACTGTTGTCATTAACTTTCTTTGTACTGGTGAAATTCTATTATAAGGATGTAAGACAAAAATATTTAAGTTTGATTTACCTTTAATTGCATCAATGGCAGCAGCTCCTGTATCACCTGATGTAGCCACAACAATATTAATTCTTTTATTATTCTTAGTTAGATAATATTCATACAAATTTCCAATAAACTGCATTGCAATATCTTTAAAAGCCAATGTAGGACCATGAAATAACTCTAATAACTTCAAATCACCAATATTTGAAATTTTAACAACATCTTTTTCTCTAAAAGTTGAATAAGATTTTTTAATTAATGATGAAAGATCATCTTTTGAAATAAAGTCTGATGAAAATTGATTTATTATTTCAGTAGATAAATCATTATAATTAAGATTTTTAAGCTCTGACAATTCATCTGAACTAAATTTTTTTAAAGATTTAGGTACATAAAGTCCACCATCATCAGCTAAACCTTTGATGAAAACATCTTCAAAACTGTATTCTTTAGAATTATCTCTTGTACTTACGTATCTCATGAATTTTTTTTACCATTTTCCTAAAAAATAAATAGGATTATTTATTTTATAATCTGGTCTACCAAAAATAAGACGAAAAGCAAAAATAAGTAAAAAATTGAGTAAGAAAATACCTTTTTAGCCTTCTTTATTTCAAATTTATTTTTTTTGAAGTTAAGAAGATCATAACAAACATAGTTGTAATAAAAGGTAAGTAATAATGAAATTACTATAAACGTTTCGCCTACAAAGCCAATATAATAAGGCAAAATAACTATTGGCAACATTATTAAAGAATAAACAAATATATTTTTCTTCGTTTCCTCAATACCATTAGTAATAGGTAACATAGGAATTTTAGCTTTCTGATAATCGTCTGCTTTATAAAGACTAAGAGCCCAAAAATGAGATGGCGTCCAAAAGAATATGATTAAGAAAAATGTTATCGGTTCTAATGTTAATGAGTTAGTAGCTATAGTCCACCCTATAACCGGTGGCAATGCACCTGATGCACCTCCTATAACAATATTTTGAGGAGTTTTTCTCTTTAACCATATCGTGTAGACAAAAACGTAAAATGCGATTGTTATAGATAATAGTATCGCTGATGTTAGATTTGAAAAGTAATAAAGTCCAACTACAGATACTATCGATAATATTGTTCCAAATAATAATGCGTGCTCCCTGTTCACCTTTCCAGTAGGGATAGGTCTAAGACAGGTTCTTGTCATTAATTTATCAAGATCAGCCTCATACCACATATTTAATGCACCTGCAGCACCTGCTCCCATCGTTACAAAGAAAATTGCAATTATTGAATTGAAAAAAGAAACTGATATAGGAGCTGTAAGTAACCCAACAGCACAAGTAAAGATGACCAAAGACATTACTCTTGGCTTCATTAGTAGTAATAAATATTTAGAATAAGATAGAAAACTTATAGAAAATGATTTTTTTTTAATTGTATTTGCAGTCACTATTATTCAACATTTAGTGAAACAAATATTACAAGTAATATAACGCCTGCTATTAAAATATGATTTCCAAGATCGAATATGCCAACTTTGCTATTTTTCTTATCAATTAATCTTCTGCTTAATGGTATTTGATCATAAGGATTTATTGTGACTTTATCACCTTGTTCTTTTTGGTTTTCAACTTTTACCGAATAACCAAACCAAACTATATAAATGAAAAAAACAAATAAAATTAGGAAAAATGCTAAGTAACCGTAAGCGTCCATATTAAGCTCCCCCTACTACAAAATAAAAGAATCTTGAAAATAGTGTATATTTAAATTCTGCAGTCATTAAAAATATAAAACAGGCAATTGCTGTCATTGGCCATAACAGAACATTTACTAAAGCGTATCTCTCCCAAAATAAGTGCATGAAAAAAGCCATAATTAACCCAGCCTTTAGAAACATAAAGAATAATATTAATGACCATCTCAACATTCCTTGAAATTGATACCAGTCAACCATGTACGAAAAAAAACTTAAAACAAATAACAGTAGCCAAATCCAAAGATAAATTCCTATCTTTTGAGTACTTGTTTGCTCTTCTTTTTTTGTTGTATCTTCTATTTTGTTAGTCTCTTCCATATTTTATTTTACCACAAATAGAAAAATGCGAAAATAAAAACCCAAACTAGATCTACGAAGTGCCAATAAAGACCTAATATTTCAATTTCAACATAATCCCCTTTCATTTTAGTAAACCAGCCTCTTTTTTTGCTCTCATAATGACCAGCAAAAACTTTATAAGTGTAAATAAATAAGAAAATTACTCCAATAGAGACATGGAAACCATGAAAACCTGTTATCATAAAAAAGAAAGAGCCAAACTGTGATGCACCAAAAGGATTTCCCCAAGGTCTAACACCTTCATGAATTAGTTTAGACCACTCGAACACTTGCATTCCTACAAAAGTAAGACCACCTACAGCAGTAGCTAGAATTAGCCACCCACACATTTTACGGTTTTTTTCGTAACCATATTTAACTGCTAAAGCCATTGTTCCACTACTTGTAATCAACACAAAAGTCATTATCGCAATCAGTAGGAGCGGGACAGGTACACCTCCTACATATAAAGAAAAAACCTCACTCGTATTAGGCCAATCAACAATGGTTGATCCTCTACCTTTCATATAAGAAATTAAAAAACAGCTAAATACAAAAGTATCACTCAATAAAAAGATCCACATCATGGCTTTACCCCAATGCACACCTTTAAACATCGTTTGGTCTGAACCAGTGTCAGAAGCCATGCCCTTAAACCCAGGTTTAAGTTCGAAGCCGTCTATTTTTTGTTCAGACATTATTTTTCTCTTAAGTTTTCTCTACTTCTGTGTGTATTACTTCACTAGGTGCTGTTGTTTGTGGGATAAAGTCATCCTTTGCTCCTGGAACACTAAAATCATATGGCCATCTGTGAACAACTGGAAGTCTTTCACCAAAGTTACCATGCTCTGGTGGAACAGTTGATGTATACCATTCAAGTGAATTTGCTTTCCAAGGGTTTTTTTCAGCTTTTTTACCTGTTTTTAATGTTTTAATGATATTGAAAACTAAAATAAACTGTGCTGCACCGACTATAAATGCTGCAATACTTATAAATTCGTTCATACCAACTGCAGACGTCATGTACGGACTATCATACATTTCGAAATATCTTCTTGGAACTCCAATAAAGCCTAAGTAGTGCATCGGGAAGTATATTGAGTACGCTCCTAAGAAAGTAATCCAGAAGTGCCATTTTCCTAAACCCTCGTGTAGCATTTTTCCAGCCACTAATGGGAACCAATGATAAACTGCTCCCATAATAACCATTAATGGTGCAATTCCCATGACCATATGGAAGTGGGCTATTACAAAATATGTATCAGATAATGGAACATCAACAGAAACATTTCCTAGAAATATTCCAGTAATTCCACCATTTACAAATGTTACTATAAATCCTAGACACCATAACATTACAGTATTAATTCTAATATTTCCTCTCCACAAAGTAAGTATCCAGTTATAAACTTTCATAGCGGTTGGAACGGCAATAATTAATGTCGTAGTTGCAAAGAAAAATCCAAACCAAGGGTTCATTCCACTAACGTACATATGGTGAGCCCATACAAAGAAACTTAAACCTCCAATACCAACAATTGCCCAAACCATCATTCTGTAACCAAATATGTTTTTTCTTGCATGAACTGATATCAGGTCTGAAACTATTCCAAATGCAGGTAAAGCAACAATGTAAACTTCAGGGTGTCCAAAGAACCAAAACAAGTGTTGGAAAAGTATTGGACTTCCTCCACCATATTCAAGAACCTCTCCTGCCTTTAATATTGTTGGCATAAAGAAACTTGTTTGTAAAACCTTATCTAATGTCATCATTATTGCACTAACTAGTAGTGCTGGAAATGCTAACATTGCTAGTACAGTTGCAGTGAATATACCCCAAACTGTTAAAGGCATTCTCATTAAAGTCATTCCTCTAGTTCTAGCTTGCAGAATTGTAATCATATAATTCAGTCCACCCATTGTGAAACCAATTACGAATAAAGATAAAGATATAAGCATTAGAAGTATTCCCATGCCAGATCCTGGAGTTCCCTCCAAAATAGTTTGTGGAGGATACAAGGTCCACCCCGCTCCTGTTGGTCCGCCTGGAACAAAGAAACTTGCCATTAAGACTGCAACTGCAACAAAGAACATCCAGAAGCTAAGCATATTGACATATGGGAAAACCATATCTCTTGCTCCTACCATGAGTGGAATTAGATAATTTCCAAAGCCTCCGAGAAATAGTGCAGTTAAAAAATAAACTACCATGATCATTCCATGCATAGTTACAAATTGATAATAATGTTCTGCTGTCATGAAACCTGCTAATCCTGGAAAACCTAATTGAAGTCTCATTAACCAAGATAAAATTAAACCTACAATTCCAGTAAATACTGCTGTTAAGAAATATTGTACTCCGATGACTTTTGCGTCCTGGCAAAAAACCCATTTTTCGATAAAACTATGTCCATGATATAAATCTTGCTCACCAACTTCTGCTGGCCTTACATAATCTATATCTGGATTAACAGAACCAATTGAACCATCTATTACTTCTGATGACTGAGTTTGATATGATTTGTTGTTATCGTATTCGTCTGACATATTTTTATCCTCTATATATATTTTTTTTTAAATTAATAAATTGTTATTTTTTGGCCAATTTGTTCCCATCTACGTTTAATTTTTCATATCTGGCAGATAATTGCTCAAAAGTTTCTTGCTCGCTTAGCCAAACTTCATAGTCAGCTTTATCTTGGACCTCAACACCACCTCTCATTGCGTAGTGTCCAACACCACAGTACTCGGCACATAACACTTCATATTCACCTACTTTGTTAGGTTCAAACCAATAGAAAGTAACCGTTCCTGGAACCGCATCCATTTTTGCTCTAAATTGTGGAACATACCAATTATGAAGTACGTCTACTGATCTCAATAAAATTTTTACTGGTCTATTATTTTCTAAATTTATAACATCACTCTCAACCATTATATCATCTCTTCCAAACGGATCATCTGGGTTAATGCCAAATGGATTATTGTCTGCAATGTTTCTTACTTGTGTGGTTCCTAATTTTCCATCTGCACCAGGTAGTCTATATTGCCATCCCCATTGCCATGCCATAACATCGACTTCAATTGCATTCTTTGGAACATTAACATATTGATTCCAAATAATAAGACCGGGCGCTAGTAAAGCAGCAACTCCTAAAGTTGTTGCCCATGTTAAAATTTTTTCTAATTTTTTATCCTCAGGTTTATATTCTGCTCTTCTATCTTCTTTATGTGAGTATCTAAAAACACAGTAAATCATAAATAGACAAACAGCTACGAATACTCCTCCACCTACCCAAAAAGTAAGAGTTATAGTATCGTCCATTCCACCCCAATTTGATGCTATATCAGTCCAGTACCAAGGGGTAAAAATATGAAATAAGACAGATCCGATGATTACTAATAAAAAAATTATTCCTGCATGCATAAAGCTTATATAGAAGAATAATCCTATAAATACCTATGACAAAATGTCATAAAACATATTAATTATACTAATATAATCAATATATTTATGCTTGGTAAATTAGGTATTTTAATAACAATTCTTGCTTTGGTTTTGGCGTTCTATTTTGTAATTTCTTTAGGCGCAGGAAGATTTTCTAAGGGAGAGACAAAACCTGAAACTAAAAGATATCTAAGATCAGTAAATATACTTTTAATTATAATTGCAGTGTTTGGATCAATTTTAGTTTTATTTATATAAATTAGGCAATCAGAGATTTACAGAACTCTATAACAGTATCATTGTATGCAAACATTATAGTAAAAAAGACTAGCCAAACTATAAATAAAAATAACCAATACAATGAAAGAGCATTAATACTTTTTTCTTCTTTGTTATAATCTTTTTCATCCAATTTAAAAATTTTTGAGCTTACTTTGCCCCAGAAATAGAGGCCTCCTAAAAGATGAATACCGTGTAACGCTGTAAAGAAATAATAAGATGAAAAATATGTATTGGTTGAAACAAAATTTCCACTTTTCATAAGTTGGTACCATAAAGCTAACTGAAGAAATAAAAATATATAACTTAGAGAACCCACATAAATTAAATTTCTTTTTATTGTATTAGTAATTCCATTTTTTAAATCTTTACTTATTCTATTAAAAAATATTGTTACTAAAATTAGGACTAATGTGTTTATCCAAAGTAAATTTGTCTTCAATATAAAAGTTGTGTCTTGTTCCGGTGGTAGTGAGTAAAGATAGCCAGTGAATATCAAACTAAATAAAGTTGTACTTACTCCAAAAATAATAATAACAGCTGACATTTGATTTGAAATTTCAAATGTTTTTCCAGAATGAGTACTATCAATTACTGCTTGATCTTGTTCCCAAGGTTTTTCAGTTAATGTGCCAAATATTTTCTTTATCAAAGACATAATATTTATATAGTCCGATTATACAATTTTACAATAATGAAAATAAAAACCTCCATTGCAGTTTTAACTGGTTGCTTAACAATATTCTTATTTTTAATGCTTCCTGTGTTTCTTTCTATGAAGGAACAAAAAGATCAATCAGTCGCAGCATTTAAAGGCTCAGATTTTGAGCTTAAAGATATGAACAATAATATTATTACTCAAGAATCTTTTGATGGACCTTTAACTGCAATTTTTTTTGGTTTTACAAATTGTCCTGATATTTGCCCAATGACTTTAAATAAAATTGATATCGCATTGAATAGAATAAAGCAAAATAAAAAAAAAGATTTAAAAGTTTTTTTTATTAGTGTTGATCCTAAAAGAGATACTCCAGAAGTTATTAAGGACTATCTCAGAAATTTTGATAACGAGTTTGTTGGTATCACAGGAGATCCAGGTGAAATTTTTTTATTGTCACAATCATGGGGAATAATCAGTCAAAAAATTTTTCTTGAAAATGGTGATTACAATGTTGATCATAGCTCACCTGTAATACTTCTTAAAGATGGGAAATATATTGCTAAAATTTCTCACAGAGACGATATTAAAAAATCAATTAATTTAATTAACAAATATTTATAAATTCAAAATATAACTAAGTATTGATATTGACGAAATTACTGCTGTCTCTGATCTGAGAATGTTTTCATTTATTTTAAATGATTTTACACCTTTAAAATTTAAAATATTATTCCTTTCTTGCTCTGAAAAATCACCCTCAGGTCCAATTATAATACACAAGGGTTTATCTCTGTCCTTATTAAAATCAATTTTTTTATTTTTAGTATTTAGGTCGGTAAAAATTAAATCTATTTTATTTTCATTTTTTTTTAAGAAATTTTTCAAGTTTTGAGGTTTTTCTAAAGAAGGAAGATTTAATCTATTTGACTGCTCTGTTGCCTCTATAATTATTTTTTCTAATCTCTCAGAATTAATCTTTCTTACAATTGTTCTATCAAAAATAATTGGAATAAATTTAGTTACACCCAATTCAGTAGCCTTCTGTATCATGAAATTTGAATAATTTGATTTAATGGGAGAAAATGCCAACCAAATTTCTGCCGGGTTTTCTTTATTTCTTAATTTTTCTCGAATACTAAATTCAACTTTGCCACTACTGATATTATTAATTTTGGCTAACCACTCACCGTTTTTATTAAATAGTGAAAAATTTTCACCAATTTTAACTCTCATTACTTTTGTTAGATAGTGTGATTGTGGTTTTTCAAGCCAAGAATTTAAATTAAGAGATAAACTTTCAGGAAAAAATATTCTAATATTACTCATATCAAGAAAGTAATTTATGAAAAATATTAAAGCAATAATTTTCGATGCCTATGGAACTTTATTTGATGTAAATTCTGCAGCAGAAAAATGTAAAGATAAAATTGGCAGCAAATGGGAAAGCTTTTCAAATTATTGGCGAACAACTCAGCTAGAATATACTTGGCTTAGAAGTCTAATGAAAAGACATAAAGATTTTTGGAAAATTACTGAAGATAGTTTAGATAAATCAATGAAAGTTTTTAATATTAATCCTAATATGAAAAGTGAATTACTTGATCTTTATAAAATTCTTTCCCCTTATCCAGAAGTAAAGGAAACTTTACAATTAT
Source organism: uncultured Pelagibacteraceae bacterium (assembly GCA_902520695.1). Taxonomy (GTDB): domain Bacteria; phylum Pseudomonadota; class Alphaproteobacteria; order Pelagibacterales; family Pelagibacteraceae; genus Pelagibacter. Next base: position 176,071 of record CABYOT010000002.1, on the reverse strand, counting down.
TAAAAGAAAAAAATTACAAACTATCAATACTTTCAAATGGAACTCCTTCCCTTCTCAATGGATTGGTCTCCAGTAATAATCTTAAAGTTTTTGATGATATTTTTTCAGTAGAAGAAGTAGGTATTTTTAAGCCAGACTCAAAAGTATATAATATTCCAGTAAAAAAATATAAGATTGAAAAATGTGAAGTCGCCTTTTTAAGCGCAAATACATGGGATGTTTCTGGTGGTGGTAATTATGGTTTTAATGCTATTTGGGTGAATAGAAATAATATTATTTTTGATAATCTAGATTACTCTCCTGAAAATCAGATTAATAATCTTAAACACTTACTTGATATTATTTAAACAAGTCATTATTTTAAAATTATGACAAACATTTTAGATCTTGTTGCAAGAATTTTAATTTCAGCTTTATTTCTTCTTAATGGTATTTTTAAAATTGGTAATTATGATGGAACAATTGACTGGATGGAAGGTTTTGGATTACCAGGAATTTTAATTATACCAGCAATAATTTTGGAGATAGTTGGACCTATATTAATTATATTAGGCTATAAAGCAAAAATTGCAGCAGGTTTATTAAGTCTATTTTGCATTGCAACAGCAGTAATTTTTCACAACGATTTTTCGGACCAGATGCAATTAGGATCTTTTTTGAAAAATATAGCATTAGCTGGTGGGTTTCTATTTATATTCATAAATGGAACTAAAGATTTTAGTTTAGATAAGAAATTTTAGATAATATGTCAGATATAGAGATAAAAAAAATTATTGAACCTATGCCAGCCTCTGACGGGGCTGGAGTTAAATTAAAAAGAAGTATTGGTGTAGAGCCAAATTACTTTGATCCATTTTTAATGCTAGATGAATTTGGATCAGAAAATAGTGAAGATTATATAGCTGGTTTTCCACCTCATCCTCATCGAGGAATAGAAACAGTAACCTATATGTTAGCTGGAGATTTTGAACACAAAGATAGTACAGGTGGCGAAGGTAGAATGACTGCTGGAGATGTTCAGTGGATGAAAACTGGAAGTGGAATAATTCACTCTGAAATGCCAGCAATGAAAGAAGGTAAACTGCACGGATTTCAATTATGGATCAATATGCCAGCTAAACTTAAAATGAGCAAACCTGATTATATCTACATAGATGCGAAGCAAATGCAGTCATATAAAGATGAGGAAAAAATTGTAAAAGTAATAGCTGGTAAATTTGAAAAAGCTGAGGGACCTGTAAAAAAGCATAATGTTGAGCCTGTTTATTTTGATATAGAATTAAACAAGAACAAAGAGTTCAATTTTGATTTACCATCAACTCACAATTCATTTATTTATTTAATTGATGGAGAAATAAAAATCGGAAATCAGCAACATCAAAAAGTTGAAAATTCAAAACTAATTCTTTTAGAAAAGGGAAATAAACTTAAGGTTTATGGCTCAACTGATGCTAAGTTTCTTCTAATTGCTGGAAAACCAATAGGTGAACAAATTGCTAGAGGTGGTCCATTTGTTATGAACACTAAACAAGAAATCTTGCAAGCAGTCGAGGATTATCATAAAGGTACATTTGTAAAATGAAATCTATTAAAGTAACAAATACAGGTGGACCAGAAGTTCTTAAACTAGAAGATATAACTTTAGAAAAACCTGGAGCAGATGAAGTTCAAATCGAACATGTTTCAATTGGTTTAAACTATATAGATACATATCATAGATCAGGTTTATATCCTCTTGAATTACCAACTGGGATTGGGATGGAAGCAGCAGGTATAATTAAAGAAGTTGGTTCAAATGTTTCTAATTTTTCAGTTGGAGATAAAATTGCATATGCTGCAGCTCCTTTAGGTGCTTACTCAACTCACAGAAATTATACATCAAAAAATATTGTAAAAGTTCCTAATGATATTGATTTGGAGCAAATTTCGAGTGCAATGACAAAAGGAATGACAACATTTTATTTATTACACAAAACATATGTTCCAAAAGAAGGTGAAACTGTCTTATTTCATGCAGCAGCTGGTGGTGTCGGACAATTCTTTTGTCAGTGGGCAAAAAGTTTAGGTCTGAAAGTTATTGGAACAGTTGGTAGTGACGAAAAAGTTGAGATAGCAAAGAAGTATGGTTGTGATGAGGTTATAAACTACTCTAAGGAAGACTTTGCAAAAAAAACATTGGAACTAACAAAAGGTAAAGGTGTTTCAGTTGTTTATGATGGTGTGGGTAAAACAACATACGATAAATCCATTGAATGTTTAAAATTAAGAGGAACAATGGTTTCATTTGGAAATGCATCAGGTCCACTTGATCCAATTATTGTTTCAAAATCTTTGCAACCAAAAGGTATTTATTTTGTTAGACCTGCAATGAATCAATACTTTACAAATAGTGAGGAAATACAAGAAGCAGCCAACATGTTATTTAAACAAATTTCGTCTGGAAATGTAAAAATAGAAATTTATAAAAAATATAAATTAGAGGACGCTGTTCAAGCGCATAAAGATTTGGAAGGAAGAAAAATTACAGGTCCAGCAGTAATTATTCCTTAAACTGAACATCCATATCAGAAAGATGGAGTTTTAAAGCCTTTGTAGAAATTTGTATTTCTCTAATAAAAAATATAATTGAAATCATCATTGATAAACAACACGTTCCAAAAATTACTCTAGCTACAATCAAACTTTCTAAATAAAGAGCAAATACAGTCAGCATATTAAATAGAAAACCAAATGCTGCTGACATAATTGCAAACTTTAATACACCAATTCTGCTATTTAGGTTTATAAGTTGATCTTTCCATTCTGGTGGTGTGTGTTTTTCAAAAACGTACTCATCATGAATTTTTCTAATTAATCCACTGAGGGTATGAAATCGATTGCTATATACACTCATTATAAGCGGTATTGCTGGAAACATTAATGCTGTAACAGTGTAATCTATATTCATTCGAATCAATTTGATTATGAGACTCTGCTTTGCTATTTACAAGTAAATTGTTATGCAAAACATCAAATTATTCATTGAACTTACAAGATTAAATAGACCGATTGGTTACATGCTTTTATTTTGGCCTTGTCTATGGGGTCTTACAATTGCTTTTAATTTTAATTCTGAATTAGAAAAATTTTATTTTTATACTTTACTATTTTTACTTGGATCAATGCTAATGAGATCTGCAGGATGTATTGTAAATGACATAGTAGATAAAAATTTTGACAAAAAAGTTGAGAGGACGAAAAATAGACCAATTGCATCTGGAAAAGTTTCTGTAAAACTTGCAATAATTTACTCTTTTGTTTTATGTGGATTAGCATTTTTAGTCTTGATTAATTTTAATAAACTCACAATTTTAATGGCACTATTATCAATGCCCTTAGCATTTACTTATCCATTGATGAAAAGATTTACTTACTGGCCACAATTATTTTTAGGAATTACATTTAATTATGGGCTTGTTCTTGCCTGGATATCTATAAATAACAGTATATCTATTGTTCCAATCGTATTTTATTTTGGAGCCATATTTTGGACACTGGGTTACGACACTATTTATGGATATCAGGATATTAAAGATGATGAGATAATAGGAGTAAAATCTACCTCTATAAAATTTAAAAAGAACCCAAAAATATTTATTTCTTTATGTTACTCATTTTTTTTTATTTCTTTATTAATAATAGGAGTACTAATGAATTTTAAAATATTATATTTCCTAACTTTGATAATAACCTTTTTGCATTTATCACATTATCAAATAAGAAATCTTAATATAGATGATGCAAATCATTGTTTACAAAAATTTAAAAGTAATAATTTTTTAGGGTTTATAGTTTTTTTAAATATTTTAGTAGGAAAAATAATTTAAATGACAAATATTGAAATACTGAAAAGACTTTACAATGATTATACCAAAAATTACTTAAATAAAATTTTACTAGCTGTTTTTTTTTCAGTTTTAGTTGCCGCAAGTACATCGGCTACCGCATGGCTATTAGATCCTGCTATAGATAAAATTTTTTTGAATAGAGACCAAAGTCTATTGTTACTTATCCCATTTTTTATAATTATTGCATTTGCTACTAAAGGTATTTCTCTTTATATGGCTAAAGTCTTAATGATAAATGTTGCTGAGGAAGTTAAGAAAAAAATACAAATGAATATGCTTACTTCTTTTATTAAGGCAGATACAGAATACATTGAGAACAAGCATACTGGAAAATATATCTCAAATTTAAACTTTGATGTTAATCAAATAACAATGATGCTTAGTACTTCATTTTTGAATTTTTTTAAAGATGGTCTAACTTTAATAGGTCTACTTATAGTTATGTTCACGCAAAATTGGAGATTATCTCTAATAGCAATAATAATGATCCCACTAGCATCTATAACTGCAAAGAGATTGGGTAAAAGGATGAGTAAAGTAGCAACAGAGGCTCAAGAAAAATCTGGAGATCTAAATAAATATTTAATTGATTTATTTAAAAATCATAAAATTATTAAGATTTTTCAAAGAGAAGAATTTGAGGAAAATAGATCAGAAAAATTTGTTAATGATTTGAAAGAAAAGTCGATAAAAATATCTACGATATTTATTAGGGCTACCCCGATTATGGAAATTCTTACAGGGATTATGATTGCTCTATTAATATTTTACTCTGGAAAATTAATTATGAACGATCAATTAAGCTTAAATAATTTTTTTTCTTTTTTAGCAGCAATGATGTTAGCTTATCAACCAGTAAAATCATTGGCTACTATTAATGTAGGCATTGGCCAGGGTATGTCAGCTGGAAAAAGAATACTCCCAATTATTGATGTTAAAAATTTGATTGAGGTAAATAAAGATAAATCAGAAATTAATTTCAAAAATGGAGATATAGAATTGAAAAATATAAATTTCAATTATGCTTCTAATCTTGAAAATAAAGTTCTGAAAAATATAAATATTAAAATAAATGGAAAAAAAATGACTGCATTAGTTGGTCAAAGCGGATCAGGTAAGTCTTCATTATTGGGTTTAATTCCAAGATTATATGATCCGAAATCTGGAATTTTAGAAATTGATGGGCAAAATATTAGAGATGTTAATTTATTTTCTCTAAGGAAAGAAATATCTATAGTTGATCAAAATGTAACACTATTTGATGATACAATTTTTAATAACATTAAATATGCAAAACCAGATGCTACTGACGAAGAAGTTTATAAAGCCGCAGAACAATCTATGTGCCAAGATTTCATAGATAAGCTTGAAAATAAATATCAAACAATGATTGGGGAAAATGGAGTTCGATTGTCAGGAGGTGAAAAACAAAGATTGTCAATCGCTAGAGCCTTTTTAAAAGATAGCAAGATAATACTTTTAGATGAAGCAACCTCCTCACTCGACTCTGAAACTGAAGAAAAAATTCAAAAAGCACTTGATAAATTGGTATTGAATAAAACGACTGTGGTTATAGCTCATAGACTTTCAACAATTCTGAATTCAGATAAAATTTATGTAATGGATAAAGGTAATGTTCTAGACTCAGGAAATCATGAAGAGCTTTTAAATAAATCTGAAACGTATAAAAAATTCTACAATAAGCAGATAAACAAAAACTGATGTTTTTTATTTATAATATTTTTTTATTAATAATATTATTAATTTCACCAATAATCTTAATAATCAGAATATTTTTAGGAAAAGAGGATAAAATCAGATTTAAAGAAAAATTTTGTTTATTCTCAAAAAAGAGTCTATCAGATTGTACAATATGGTTTCATGGTGCAAGTGTAGGAGAAATTTTAACTATAATACCTATCTTGAAAAAATTTGAAAAAGACAAAAATATAAAGAAAATATTAGTTACCACGACCACAGTAAGTTCAACATCTATATTGTCTAAATATAAGTTTAGAAAAACTATTCATCAATATTATCCTTATGATTTAAATATTTTAACAAGGTTATTTATAGAATATTGGAAACCAAAACTCGCAATATTCATAGACTCTGAGGTTTGGCCTAATATGATTAACAACTTATACAAAGCTAGAGTCCCGTTAATACTTCTAAATGGAAGAATTACAAAAAAAACTTTTCGTAGATGGAATTATTTTCCTAAATTTTCAAGAAACATATTTGAAAAAATAACTGTTGCGTTACCACAAAATAAGGCTTCAAATAAATATTTAAGATTGCTTGGAGTAAAAAATGTTAGGGAAATTGGAAATCTCAAATTTTCCAGGATTTCTCACAAAAGTAATAATAATAATTTGAAAAAGAAATTTTTTAAAAAAACTATTTTGTGTGCTGCAAGTACACATAGAACAGAAGAGTTATTTATAGGCAAACTTCATAAAGAATTAAAAAAAAAGATTAAAAATTTAGTAACAATAATAATACCAAGACATATAAATAGAAAAAAAGAAATTGTAAAAGAGCTAGACAGTATTGGTTTAAATTCTGAATTACACACAATTTCTAAAAAATTAAATAAAAATACAGATATATATATTGTTGATACATATGGCGATAGCTCTAAATTCTACTCAATATCGAAAATAACATTTGTAGGAGGATCTTTAATAATGCATGGAGGCCAAAATCCACTAGAGCCTGCAAGAGAAGGTAATTATATTTTTACAGGTCCTCACGTTGAAAATTTTAAAGAAATATATCAGATATTAGAAAATTTGAAAATTGCAACTAAGATAAATTCTTCAAAAAATGTAAAAAAACTTTTTCTTAAAAAATTTGATTATTCAGGAAATAGAATGATCAATAGGAAATTAAATTTGTTAGGCGATAAAATAATAAATAAAAATATATTAGAGATTAAGAGATTTATCTAAATGAAGATAAGAAAACCACTATTTTGGAATAATAAAAATCTAATTTCATTGTCTTTAATCCCTTTTTCAATAATTATTTTTAGTATAAATTTTTTTAAAAATTTTTTAATAAAAAAAAATTATAAAATTAAGACAATATGTATTGGAAATATTTACGTGGGTGGAACAGGAAAAACGTCTCTTAGTATTGAGATAAGTAATATTTTAAAAAAAAAATTCAAACCGGTATTTATCAAAAAGAAATATATTAACCAATTTGATGAGAGGGAACTACTTAAAGCTAATGGAAATGTTTTTAGCGATTCTGATAGGAAAATAAGTTTGATTAAAGCGGAAAGTTCAACAAAATTTAATTTGGCTATTTTAGATGATGGTTTACAAGATAAAACTATAAAATATGATATTTCTATTGCATGTTTTAATTCAAGTTATGGCGTTGGAAATGGACTATTAATACCAGCAGGTCCTTTAAGAGAAAATTTATCAACACTGAGGAATTACAATGCAATTTTTTTGAATGGTGAAAAAAATAACAAAAATCTTTTTTCAATTCTAAAAAAATTTAATAATCATATTTTTTACTCAAAATATATTCCAATTAATGTTGAAAAATTTAACAAAAAAAAGAAATATCTTTATTTCTGTGGCATAGGGAATCCACAAGAATTTGAATATACACTTAAAAAATATAAATTTAATATATCAAAAAAATTTATATTTCCTGATCATCATAATTTTAAAAATCAAGAAATTGATGACATCAAAAAAATTGGATTTGATAATAGATTAGAAATTATAACAACAGAAAAAGATTATAAAAGATTAAGTATAAGAAATAGAAAAAATATTCATTATTTAAAAATAAAGCTAAAAATAAAAAATCTTAATAAATTTACAAAATTTCTTAAGGAAAGGTTATGAAAAGAATAATATATTTTCTTGAATTTATTGTAATAAAATTATTTTTTATAATCTGTCAATTACTTGGATATAGATTTTCATCAAATTTGGGTTTTTATATTGGTAAAACTTTTGGTAATATTTTTAGAAAAAAAACATCTATAATCGAAAATCTAAAAAAGTCTAAAATTTCAATTAATATTTCTGAAAATAAATTTGCGAAAAATGTGTTAGGAAATTATGGAAGAATTTTAGCAGAATATCCATTTTTAAAAGATTTTAGAAATAATAATCTGTCAAACTATATTGAAATTGATGGGATTGATAATTTGGAGAATATAAAAAAAAAAAATAAACCTGTAGTATTCATTTCAGGACATTTTAACAATTTTGAATTGATGGCTATGCAAATAGAAAAGTCAAAGATTAATTTAGCTGCAATATATAGACCTTTAAATAATATTTTCTTAAATAAAGACATGGAACATATTAGAAAAAATTATATTTGTAGGAATCAAATAAAAAAAGGAAGGACAGGAACTAGACAAATATTGGAAAATCTTAAAAAAGGTAACTCAATTGCATTAATGATTGATCAGAGAGTCACTGAAGGAATTAAAATAAATTTTTTTGGAGATCTGGCTTCTACTACAACAATACCTGCTCAGATTATAAAGAAATATAAGTGCGATTTGGTTCCAATTTATATAGAGAGAACTAAAAAATATTATTTCAAAATGTACGTTTCACAACCAATTGTAATAAATTCAGAAAAATCTAATGAAGAAATTTCTGTACATTTAAATAAAATATTAGAAAAAATGATACTAAAAAATCCAGATCAATGGATTTGGACGCACGATAGGTGGAGAAAATAAATATAAAATTTAGTTATTTTTCCTTTTTTACTGAAGCCTCAACATAAGAAAAATAAGCTTCTTGTTCGTCAACATTCCAATAATTCAATTTTTCTAAAGGAATTTTTTTTCCTGAAATTGCACATACCACATGATCACCCTCTTCCATTATTTCAAAGTTATTTGGAAGATATTTTAATTTTGCTAACTTGTTCATGGTTTATAGGATATATATTTGAATATATGAAAATTGCAATTCTTGGGAATGGCGGGAGAGAACATGCTATAGCAGATCAAATATCAAAGTCTCCAAAACTTAAAAAATTATATTGTTTACCAGGTAATGCTGGAACTAAATTTATTGCTGAGAATGTAAAAATCGATATTTATGATTTTGATAAATTAGGGAATTTTGTTGATGAATATAAAATAGATTTGGTAATAGTAGGGCCAGAGAAACCTCTTGTTGATGGAGTCGTCGACTTTCTTAGAAATAAAGGAATAAAAGTATTTGGACCTAATAAAATTTCCTCACAACTTGAGGGTTCTAAAATATTTACAAAAAAAATATGTGAAAAATATAAAATTCCAACTGCTCAATTTGGTGTTTTTAACTCTATTAAAGATGCACACAAGTATTTGGAAAAAGCAAATAAGCCTATTGTTGTTAAAGCAGATGGTTTAGCGGCAGGTAAAGGTGTTTATATTTGCGAAGATACAGATAGTGCAAAAAATGCTGTAGATGAAATTTTTAATGGAAAATTTGGTAGGGCCAATCAAGTTCTTATTGAGGAATTCCTAAAAGGTGAAGAGATGAGCTACTTTGTAATATCTGATGGAAAAATATTTAAAAAATTTAACACTGCTCAAGACCATAAAAGAGTTAGTGAAGGCGACAAGGGTAAAAATACTGGTGGTATGGGGGCATATTCACCTTCAGGGCTTATAAATAAAGATTTGGACTTAAAGATTATAGAAAGTGTTATAAAACCAACTTTTAAAGCAATTAAGGAAATGGGAGAAACATATGAGGGTTTTTTGTATGTCGGTCTCATGATTAAAGAGAATAATCCATACCTAGTTGAATATAATGTGAGAATGGGAGATCCAGAATGTCAAACAATTTTACCATTATTAAACTCAGACTTATTAGAATTAATGCTATCCTGCTGTGAAGGAAACTTAGAAAATCAAACAATAAGGTGGAAAAATAAAAAAAGTCTGTGCATCGTGCTGTGCTCTAATGGATATCCGGATACGTATAAAAAAAATTTAGAAATTCCTCACTTACAAAAAATTACAAAGAATAATAGTACTTTTATTTATCATGCTGGTACTGAGTCGATTGATAACAAAGTTTATGCAACAGGAGGACGTGTGCTTAACTTTGTAAATATTTCTGAAGATTTAAAGAAATCGAGAGAGTCAGTGATTAAAGAAATTGAAAATTTAGGATGGGAAAATGGTTTTTATAGAAAAGATATTGGTTTTAGAATAATAGATAAATGAGAGTTATTTCAGGAGAATTAAAAGGAAAAAAATTATTAGATCCATTAGACAAATCAACTAGACCGTTGAAAGATATAGTAAGGGAGTCGATTTTTAATATTTTAGATCATTCAAACAAAATATCTGCAAAAGTACATAATTCAAAAGTCTTAGATTTATTTTCTGGAACTGGATCATTTGGAATTGAGTGTTTGTCCAGAGGAGCGGCAGAGGTAATATTTTTTGAAAATTACCATAACTCGTTAAAAATTCTAAAACAGAATATCTTTACCCTTAAATTAGAAAATAAAAGTAAAGTATATAATTCTAGTGCTTATAATTTGGAAGACTCAAACCTAGAAAGTAGGATATTTGATATAATTTTTTTAGACCCTCCTTTTAAGGATAAAGAAATGAAAAGTTTAATAGATCAAATTAAGAAACTTAAAATTGTAGATGTAAATTCTATATTAATTATTCACAGAAATAAAAAATCGGATGATAAAATTTCTAAATATCTAAATATTATAGAAGAAAAAAATTATGGCTTATCAAAAATATTTTTTTGTAAGTTAATCAATTAAGTATTTTTGATGTTTCAGTTTTTATCAATTCAACTGATGGTTGATCAAAAGGATCTACCTTCATTACTCTTGCAAGTAAAATTGTTTCTAATACAAAAAAAGAGAAAAGTTCTCCTATAGTTTCTTCATTTCTTTTCAGAACTTCAAAACTTCTAAATGGTATTTTTTTTTTTCTGAAAACTGCTTGAGTTGCGTGTCTTTGGGCTTGAGCGATTTGAATTAAGCTTTTATTTTTTAAATTTGAAAATTTACCGAATAAATTACTATTGTCTAGTTTATTTGTTTTTTCATTTAAAACTCCAAAAAATGTGAAAAAGTTATTTTTAGGTCCATCTAAGTATAACTGCAGTAAACTATGATTATCTTTTGGCATAGATGATATTATTGGAAAAACACCTTTATTTTTTTTACCTAAACTCTCAGCTGTTAATTGCTGATACCATTTAAATAAGTTTTCTGAGTCTTCATCATAATTTAAAATAACAGAATTTTTCTTTCCTTCTGAGATACATTTTGACATAAAACTTACATTATTAACTAATGAGTTTAAGAAAAATTTATTTTTAATTAGATTATTTAATCTTTTAAATTTTGCCTCGTTCAATCCTAATAATTGAGCAGGCAACATGCCTACTTCGGACAATACAGAATACCTTCCACCAATATAATTTTTATGTTCAATTATTTCTGCTTTTAGTTTTTTTGCTAGTGATTTTAAAAAACTTAATTTATACTCAGTAATTACTATATTTTTATTTTTTTTTTGAGACTTTAGAATTAAATTTAAATTTGATACTGTTTCAAGTGTATTTCCTGATTTAGAAATTATTATATTTATAGATTTACTAGTTGGTTCAAGTTTAATTTGATTATTTAGATTATTAAAAAATCTTATTTTTTTTTTAATTTTAAATTTTAAAAAATCATGAATTGCCTCTGTACCTAATATTGATCCACCCATACCAATTAAATTGATATTTTTATAATTTTTATATTTCTTAATAATATTTTTTTTAAAACTATATTTATAATTGTTAGTAAATGAATTAAGTAAAGAAGAACTTAATATTAATTCTTTTTTTAAAATCTTATTTATTTTTTTTATATCATTAATATTTCTTTTAAAATGGAAATTTTTAAATATTATGTTTCTTGAAAACATTTTTTATTTAATTTTTTTCAATATGGAGCTTTCAACAGATGTCGATTCATCTGAATTTGAGACGTTTTCGTCATCATTATTCTTAAGTAAATTTTTTATATCAGATTGATCGTTTTCAATATCTTTAATAGATTTTATGTTAGCTTCACCTGGTTTTGGTAATTTATCAAAATCTGGAGGCATAGTTAATGGATTTTTTTTATCAATTAAAAATTCATCTCCTTGATCTGATCTTTTTTTTCCTTGCAAAGCTTCCCCAACAGAACCACACGAATATAAAAACAATAAGAGGAATAATAACTTAAAAATTTTAAAGAATTTATTCATTTACTTTTTTATAACTTATTAATTCAGCCAAAATAAGCAAAATAATTCCTATTGTTATAAATATGTCGGCAACATTGAAAATAAACCAATGATATCCGTTATAATTTAGATCAAAAAAGTCCGGGACAGCTCTATAATATATTCTATCAAATAGATTACCTAATGAGCCTCCTAAAATAATAATTAAAAAATAATACTTTAGTCCTTTTTCCTTAAATAAGAGATAAATAATCACAAAATTAATTAGAATAATTAAAATAGTGACAACATTATAAAAAAAATCTTGATCTGAGGAAAATAAGCCAAACCCTATTCCTTTATTCCAAACTAAATAAAAATTTAAAAATGAGTTTATGTAAATATCTACTCGTCCAGTTTCCTCTAGTATGTTCAAAATAAGTATTTTTGATATTCTATCTAATAAGAAAATGCATAATAAAATAAAAATACTTATTATTATTTTTTTTATATTTTCACTTTTCATGAAAGATGACAGTTACCATCTCTTTCGCAAATATTTTCTCTGATTTTCCAACAAACTGGGCACTTATTCCCAACAGCTTTTGAGCTAATGATCTCAATTTCTTTTTCCAAATTGTTATCATTAGATATTGAAGCAGAGGATGTTATGCAAATTTCAGAGAAATCATGGTTCTGAGCCAAATTATAAATGTCCTTATCTTTGATTTTGATTTCAATATTTGCCTCTAAACTTGAACCAATAATTTTATCAGCTCTTTTACTTTCAATGCTAATGTTTGCTTCGTTTCTGATTAGTTTAAGTTTATCCCATTTAGTATTTAATTCCTCATTTTTCCATTGATTTGGAATTTTAACAAATTTTTGTAAATGAATACTTCCATTATTATCTTCCTTATGAATTAAATGATAAATTTCCTCAGTGGTAAATGATAAGATAGGTGCAAACCATTTTAATAAGCATTCTAAAATTACTTTTAGTATCAAAATACAATCAGAACGCTTTTTTGAGTCTTTTGGATCACAATAAAGAAGATCTTTTCTGATATCAAAATAAAATGCTGAAAGTTCTACTGTACAAAAATTTAATAATTCTTTATATAAATTATGAAAATTATAGGATTTAAAGTATTCATTAAATCTGTCATCTATCACATACAATCTATGCAGCATATATTTTTCTAATTCAGGAATATTATTTAATTCAATTTTTTCAAAATTTACTTTTGAATATTCGTCTTGTATATTTCCTAAAAGATATCTGAAAGTATTTCTAATTTTTCTATAAGATTCAGAGTGCTGGTCTAAAATTGAATAATCAATTCTTAAGTCCTCAGCATAATTTGATGAGGCAACCCAAATTCTAAGTATATCAGCACCATATTTTTTTAAAATATCTTCTGGAGCTATTACATTTCCAGTTGATTTAGACATTTTTAGTCCTTTTCCATCAACAACAAAACCATGGGATAAAATACTTTCAAACGGTGCTCTCCCTCTTGTACCACAAGACTCTAATAGTGAAGAGTGAAACCATCCTCTATGTTGATCCGAACCCTCTAGATACATTGATGCAGGCCATTTTAAATCTTCTCTCTTTTCTAAAACAAAAGAATGAGTTGATCCACTGTCAAACCATACTTCTACAATATCACTAGTCTTATCAAAATCCTCTGCTTTATATTTATCTCCAAGAAGTCTCTGAAAATTATCTTCAAACCAACAATCTGAACCTTCTTTTTCATAAATTTTCGCAATATTCTCAAAAACTTCCCCATCAATAAGAATTTCTCCATTTTTTTTTGAAATAAATATTGGAAGTGGAACTCCCCACACCCTCTGTCTAGAGACACACCAATCTGGTCTAGTCTCGATCATTGCTTTAATTCTCTCTTTTCCTTTATTAGGATAGAAAGTGGTTTCATTTATTGCTTTAAGTGCTTTATCTCTCAGATTATGGCTTTCCATTGAAATAAACCATTGGGGTGTAGCTCTATGAACTAAAGGAGCTTTAGACCTCCAAGAATGTGGGTAAGAATGTGTTAGTTTGCCATTGTTTAAAAGACATTTAAGTTCTTTAAGCTTTTCAATAACAATATTGTTTGCTTTAAAAATGTGAGTTCCTTCAAATAAAGGAATATGTTTTGTATATCTTCCATCATCATCAACAGTTTCAATTGCTTTAATTCCATTATTGATGCACAAATTAAAATCATCAGGTCCGTGGCTTGGAGCGCAATGAACAATTCCTGTTCCTTGTTCAGTTGTTACAAATCTTGCCTCGAGCATGGGAACGTCATAGTTATAGCCAATTTTATGAAATGGATGGCTACAAATAGTTCCATCAAATTCTTTGCCTTTAAATTCTTTTAATATCTTAATATTATATTGAGTGTCTTTTACAACAGACGGCCAAAGTTCTTTTGCAATAACTATCTTTTCGTTTTGTAATATATCTTTGTTATCGATCTCACATAAAACATAATTCAAACTTTGGTTATAAGCTAATGCCTTGTTAGCTGGTATTGTCCATGGAGTTGTGGTCCATATAACGACATTAGAACCAATTAGTTCATTGATATTGGATTTTTTTACCTGGAAGGCTGCATAGATTGTATCAGATACATGATCTTGATATTCAACTTCTGCATCTGCTAAAGCCGTTTTTTCAACTGTTGACCATAAAACTGGTTTGTACCCCTTATACAAACTACCCTCTTTTAAAAATTTTCCGAGTTCTCTGACGATTTGAGCTTCTGCATCGAAACTCATAGTTGAATAATAGTTTTCCCAATCTCCAATTACTCCTAATCTTTTAAATTGATTTTTATGGATATTAATCCATTTACTTGCAAAATCTCTACATTCTTTTCTAAACTCAATAATAGGTACATCATTTTTATTTTTTTTATTTTTTTTGTATTGTTCCTCAATTTTCCACTCAATTGGTAATCCGTGACAATCCCATCCAGGTACATAAACTGAGTCTTTACCATCCATTTGATGAAATTTAATTATTATATCTTTTAGGATCTTATTTAATGCTGTACCCATGTGAATATTTCCATTTGCATATGGGGGTCCATCGTGTAAAACAAATTTTTCTTTGCCTTTGCTTTGAGATCTTAGTTTTTCATATAAATTAATCTTATCCCAAAATTTCAAATATTCTGGTTCTTTATTAGGTAGATTAGCTTTCATTGAAAAAGCAGTTTTCGGCAAATTTAAATGTTCCTTACTCATTATGTTTTTTTAGCTTTTAAAATATCTTTTTTAATTTGATTTTTTAATTCACTGATACCTTTGAATTTTTTTTCTCCTCTTATAAATTTTAAAAATTCTACAGATAATTTTTTATTATAAAGATTTCCTGAAAAATTAAAAATATTTACCTCTAAAAGTATTTTTTTTTGATTAAATGTGGGTCTATAACCTAAATTAGCAATTCCATTATAGAGTTTTTTTCTATCATTAATTCTTGTTTTTACAGCATAAACACCAGGCATTGCTATAACATAATTTCCAATATCGATATTACAGGTTGGGAAACCAATTTTTTGACCCATCATTCTACCTCTTTGAACTTTTCCCTCAATTTCCCAGTTTCTTTTTAAAAAATTATTTGCTTTTGACAGCTTTCCCTTTTCAAGCAACTTTCTAATAATTGTAGATGAAATTATTTTTTTATTTTTCATCAAAGGTGTTGGATTTATTAAATTATAACCAAAATCATTCTCATATTTTTTAAGCAGAGCTACATCACCTTCTCTTTTATGGCCGAATCTAAAGTTATTA
Organism: uncultured Pelagibacteraceae bacterium; assembly: GCA_902520695.1. Classification (GTDB taxonomy): domain Bacteria; phylum Pseudomonadota; class Alphaproteobacteria; order Pelagibacterales; family Pelagibacteraceae; genus Pelagibacter. The sequence goes on along the minus strand of CABYOT010000002.1, from coordinate 160,138 downwards.
CTAACAAATATAAATTTTGATTTAAGTTTTCTCGATAAAATGTCTTTTATGAATTTATAGTAGGTGATTTTAGAAAAATTTTTGTCAAATTTTTTATTAATTACAAAATCAACACCAAATTTTTTTAAATAAATTACCTTTTGATTAAAATTTGATATTCTATAGTTTTTAATTTTTTTATTAAAAAACATTTTTGGTATGGGATCAAACGTAACTACACCTAATTTAGTTTTATATTTTGATTTATATTTTTTGGCCAATTCAAATAATTTTTGATGACCTGAATGCAAACCATCAAAATTACCAATCAAGATAATTGATTTTTTAAATTTTTTTGAGATATTAAAGTTATTAAAAATCTTTATTTTTTTCACCATTTTAATTCTTTCTGGAAATAATTAATTTTTGTTTCATAATTTTTAAGTACTTTATCCATTGATAATTTTGAAATTTCTTGTTTATGTATACCGCCTGTAATTAGTAATGAATCAAAATCCTGTATGTTAGCACCTTTTATATCTGTATTTAGATTATCACCAATACATAATATTTTTTTGTTATTTATATCTGCCGCAATTTCATAAACAGGAGGATAGGGTTTGCCAAAGTAAATAACCTCGCCATTAATTTCTTCAAATAATTTTGCAATAGAGCCTGCGCAATATTCTCTTTTGTCTCCTCGATCAACTATTAAATCAGGGTTGGTACATATCATTTTTTTATTTATATGTTTTGATAAAAGATTTTTGTAATAACCTAAGTCATCTTCGTGCTCCTCAAATAGACCTGAACATAATAAATAATCCGAGTCATCTATATTAAGTACTTTATTATTTTCAAAAGTTTTAAATAAATCGAAATCTCTAGGTGGCCCTAAGTGAAAAAATTTTTTATTATTGAAATTTTCTAAAAGATACCTTTTTGATGCTTCTCCGGATGTAAAAACTGTGTCAGAAAAATTATTTAACCCCATTTTTTTTAGAGTATTAATTACAGTTAGGTTAGGTCTTGGAGCATTTGTTAATAAAATGAATTTTTTTTTATTGCTAGATAATTCTTCTAAAACTTTGACTGCATTCTCATACAGCTTTATTCCATTATGCACTACTCCCCATATATCTATGAAAAATAAGTCATATTCACTGACGATTGATTTTAAGCCTGATTCTTCTAAATTTTTACTCATATTTCAGATATAGCTTAAAAATCTACTAAATTCTTGAATTTTCTCATTTATATATTTACGGGCAGATCTTGAAATAATAGTCACATGCATCTATATGAACTCTAATTTAAAGGAGTAAATATGAAGTTTAAACCGTTACACGATAGAGTATTAATCGAAGTTTTAGATAGCAGCGAAAAAACTGCTGGCGGGATTATCATCCCTGATTCTGCACAAGAGAAACCACAAGAGGGTAAAGTAGTTGCTGTTGGTGGTGGATCAAAAACTGAGGATGGAAAAATTATACCGATGGATGTTAAAGTTGGTGATAAAGTTCTTTTTGGAAAATGGTCAGGAACTGAAGTTAAAATTGATGGTAAAGAATACAGCATAATGAAAGAGTCAGATATTATGGGTATCTCTACTTCTAAATAAAAAGTTAAAAAAAGGAGAGTTTAATAATGGCAAAAATAGTAAAATTCGATTCAGATGCTAGATCAGCAATGCTGAAGGGAGTAGATATCCTTGCAAACACAGTTAAGGTTACTCTTGGTCCAAAAGGTAGGAATGTCGTTATAGACAAAGCATATGGTGCACCAAGAACAACAAAAGATGGTGTTTCAGTTGCAAAGGAAATCGATCTTGATGATAAATTTGAAAACATGGGCGCCCAAATGGTTAAGGAAGTTGCAAGTAAAACAAATGATGAGGCAGGTGATGGTACTACAACTGCAACTATTTTAGCTCAAGCTATTGTAAAAGAAGGTTGTAAGTATGTTACAGCAGGTATGAACCCTATGGACGTAAAAAGAGGAATTGATGCTGCAGTAGAGCATGTAAGAAATGCTCTTATATCATCAGCTAAAAAAGTAAAAGATAGTGATGAAATTGCTCAAGTTGGAACTATCTCTTCTAATGGAGATAAAGAAATAGGAAACATGATTGCAAAGGCTATGCAGAAAGTTGGTAACGAAGGAGTTATAACTGTTGAAGAAGCAAAAAGTATTGAGACAGAACTTGATGTTGTTGAAGGAATGCAATTTGATAGAGGATATTTATCACCATACTTTGTCACAAATGCTGAAAAAATGACAACAGAACTTGAGAATCCATTAATTCTTTTACATGAAAAAAAACTCACTAATCTTCAATCAATGGTTCCTCTTCTTGAGGCTGTGGTTCAAGCAGGAAGACCTTTAATGATAATTTCTGAGGATGTAGAAGGTGAAGCATTGGCAACTTTAGTTGTAAACAAATTAAGAGGTGGACTTAAAGTTGTAGCAGTTAAAGCACCTGGTTTTGGAGATAGAAGAAAAGCTATGCTTGAAGACATTGCAATTTTAACTGGAGGACAAGTTATATCTGAAGATCTTGGTATCAAATTAGAAAATGTTAAAATTACCGATCTTGGGTCTGCTAAAAGAGTAAAAGTTGATAAAGAAAATAGTACGATTGTGAGTGGTACTGGTAAAAAATCAGACATTGAAGCAAGATGCGATCAAATTAAACAACAAGTTGAAGAAACTTCATCAGATTATGACAGAGAAAAACTTCAAGAAAGGCTTGCTAAATTAGCAGGTGGTGTTGCAGTAATCAAAGTTGGTGGTGCAACAGAAGTAGAAGTTAAAGAAAAAAAAGATAGAGTTGAAGATGCTCTAAATGCTACAAGAGCAGCTGTTGAAGAAGGAATAGTTGTTGGTGGTGGATGTGCGCTTCTTTATGCTTCTCAAGATCTGGATAAATTAAAAGTCAAAGGTTCAGATCAAAAAGCAGGTGTTGAAATTGTTAAAAGTGCATTAGAGGCACCTATAAGACAAATAACAACAAATGCTGGTGTCGATGGCTCAGTTATAGTAGGCAAACTTTTAGAAGCTAATAAATCTTCTCAAGGGTATGACGCTCAAACAGAACAATACGTTGACATGTTTAAAGAAGGTATTATTGATCCTGTTAAAGTTGTAAGAACAGCTTTACAAGATGCGGCTTCAATTTCTGGATTATTAGTAACAACTGAGGCAATGGTTGCTGATAAACCTGAAGAGAAGGATGCTGCTGCTGGAGGAATGCCTCCAGGAGGAATGGGCGGCATGGGCGGCATGGGCGGCATGGGAATGTAACCCAAAAAGTCTAACAAAAAAATTTAAAAAGGGCAGATTATTCTGCCCTTTTTTTTTGTTTTCAATTAAAAGTATAAATGTATAAGAACCTCAATCATGAATAATCATATTCGAAACATCACTATCATTGCTCACGTTGATCATGGAAAAACAACACTGATTGATAATTTGATGAAACAAAGTGGTTCTTTTAGAGACAACGAAGTAGTTGATGAAAGATTAATGGATTCTGGAGAGCTGGAAAAAGAACGAGGAATTACAATTCTTGCTAAGCCTACTTCTATAAATTGGAAAGATACTAGAATAAATATTATTGATACTCCTGGTCACAGAGATTTTGCAGCAGAGGTTGAAAGAGTTTTAAGTTTAGCTGATGGTGCATTATTGTTGGTAGACTCTGCAGAAGGCGTCATGCCTCAAACAAAATTTGTATTAAGCAAAGCATTAAAACAGGGATTAAAACCAATTGTAGTAATAAATAAATTAGACAAAAGTGATCAAAGGGCTGATGAAGTTTTAAATGAGACATTTGATTTATTTGTTAGTTTGGATGCTAATGAAGAGCAATTAGATTTTCCAGTATTATACGCAAGTGGAAGGTCTGGTTGGGCATCTAAAGATATTTACGGACCAAGAGAAAATCTTAATCCACTATTAGATTTAGTTTTGGATCATGTAAAACCCTCTCAATTTGAAAAATCAAAACCATTTGCGATGCTATCGACGCTACTTTATGCTGATAATTTTTTGGGCAGAAGCTTAGTAGGAAGAATTTCACAAGGGACGGCAAAAGCAAACCAACAAATTAAAGCAATAAATTTAAAAGGTGAAAAAGTAGATGAAGGTAGACTTACAAAGATCTTTAGATATGAGGGTACAAAAAAAGTGCCCATTGAAGTTGGAGAAGCTGGAGATATCGTAGTTATAGCTGGATTAGAAAAAGCAAATGTAGCAGATACTATTTGTGATTTAGAGGTAGATGAACCAATTGAGGCAATACCGATCGATCCACCAACAATGTCGATAAAAATAACAGTAAATAGCTCACCATTAGCAGGAACTGAGGGTAAAAAATTAACAAGTACCCAGATTAGAGATCGTCTAATTTTAGAAGCTCAAAACAATGTTGGAATTTCTTTCTCAGAAAACACAAATAAAGATGCATTTGAGATAAGTGGAAGAGGAGAATTAATGCTCGAAATATTACTAACACAAATGAGACGTGAGGGTTTTGAGATGACTGTAAGCCCTCCTAAAGTTTTATTTAAAACTGACGAAAATTCAAAAAAGTTAGAACCCATCGAAGAAATTACTATGGATTTAGATGAAGAATATTCATCAAGGATTATTGACTCTATGAATAGAAGAAAAGGTAAATTAATTGAATTAAAAGATACTGGAAAGAATAAAAAAAGATTAATTTTTCATGCACCAACACGAGGTTTAATGGGATACACAAGTAGATTTTTAACTTTAACAAAAGGAACAGGTGTTATTAACAGAATTTTTCACTCTTATGGAGATTTTGAGGGAGACATGGAAGGAAGAAGAAATGGAGCTTTAATTTCTATGGATCAAGGTAAGGCTGTTGCATTTTCAATTTTTAATTTACAAGCTAGAGGAGAGATGTTTGTTACACACAATGATCCAGTTTATACAGGGATGATTGTGGGCTTAGCTCCAAAACCTGGTGATATGATAATTAATGTCATGAAAGGAAAAAAACTCACGAATATGAGAACACAAGGTACTGATGAAAATATAGTTCTCACTCCAGTAAGACAAATGTCGATAGCAGAACAATTAAGTATACTTAATGCTGATGAAGCGTTAGAAATTACACCTAAATCTTGTAGACTTAGAAAAGCGATTCTGGACCCAAACGAAAGAAAAAGAAGCGAAAAACAAAATACTGCTACTTAGTTCATTATTTTATCAATAATGTACAAACTAAAAGCAATACAAGGACCAATTCCAAAAGCAAACATTAAGGTTCCAACACCAATTGTTCCACCCAAATACCACCCGACTGAAGCTACAGAAATTTCTATAAAGGCTCTCACAGCAGCAATCGGTAGATTAGTTTTTTTTTGTAAACCAGTCATTAAACCATCCCTAGGCCCTGGACCTAGATTAGCTATTAAATAAATACCACTCCCCACTCCAACTATCATAACGCCTCCTGCAGCCATTAATAATTTCATAATGTAAGTTTCAGGGGTTGGTATTAATGCAATTGTAATGTCTAACATTGCTGCAATAATTACGATATTGAATATGGTACCTAGACCAGGTTTTTGTTTTAAAAAAAACCATGATGATAAAACGACAACACTTACTATAAAAGTGACAATTCCAATGGATAATCCTGAATTAATTGAAATTCCTTGTGCCATTACAGTCCATGGAGAATTGCCAATAAATGAAATAACGACTAAGGCCTCACCAAAACCGAATAATATTAGACCAAAACAAAGGAAGAATAAGGTAGATAATTTTGGCTTTAAATTAAAAGTCTCGTGAGAACTCCATGAGACTTTAGGAATATTTTTGATAGTAAGGAACATATATTTCGCTATTATTTATACTTTCTTTAACTAAAATCTATGAAAATGAAACATTTTATTATCGTATCAATAATTATCATGTTTGCTTCTAAAGTGATGGCACATAGCAGTCATTATGAAGGTCTTAAAAAAATTGAGATGGATGTTCTAAGAAATAATGAAGTTATTGGTAGCACCAACTACTTCTTTGAATTCGATAAAGATTTATTTGTAGTAAAAAATTATACTAATTTTAAAGTAGAGTTATTCGGCATAACAGTTTTTTCGATATTAAGTGAGACAATAGAAAAGTACAAAGATGATAAATTAGTTTTTTTTAAATCTAATACTTTTCAAAATGATAAGGAGAAATATGTAAATTTAAATTATGATAAATCTATAAATAAATTCGTTATAGACGGATCATCTTACAAGGGTGAAGCCAGTTTAGATTGTACAATTGGGAATTGGTGGAACCACAAAATTTTAAAAGCTAATAAACAAATCAGTCCTTTATCCGGGAGTATAAAAAAACAGACTGTGAGTTTAATAGGAGATGAAAATATTTATATTAATGGTAAAGAATATTTAACTAAACACTTTAATATTAAATCAAATGATGAAAGTCTTTCTGATGAAAAAAAGTTTGAATTTGATGTTTGGTATAATTCAGAAAATAATTTAATATTAAAAGTAACTTATAATAAAATGGGTAGTTGGGAATATAGATTAAGGAGTTTTGAGTAATGGCAATATGGGGAAGCATAATTGGTGGAATGCTAGGTTTTTCAATTGGTGGGCCTTTTGGTATGCTTTTAGGATCCTTAATCGGTGGAAAAATGTCAAGAGCCAGATCAAGTGGTGGATTTAGATCTTTTGCACAGCCACAACAAATATTTGCACTCTCTTTGATAGTTTTATCAGCAAAGCTAAGTAAAGCAGATGGACAGGTTAGTCGTGAAGAATTAATTGCAGTTAAAGATAAATTAAAAATACCTGAAAGTGAATTAGATCAGGTTGGTAAAATTTTCAATAAAGCTAAAGAGGAAAGTACCGGGTATGAACCATATGCAAAACAAATTGCAGAAGTTTATAGAGGAAATATGAATGTATTAGAGGAAGTAATTAACACTCTTTTTTATATTGCTGAAGCTGATGGACACATAAGTGACAATGAATTAATAATGATAGAGGATATAGCAAGAATTTTTGGATTAAATCAAGCTCAAATTAACGGAATTAAAGAAAGCAGAAAGTCATCGGATAAACTTAATCCTTATATTGTTTTAGAGAGCAAGCCTGACGACTCACTCGAAGAAATAAGAAAACGTTATATTAAACTTAGCAAAGAACATCATCCTGATCTTTTATTAAGTAAAGGTGTTCCTCAAGAAGTAATAGATGAGAGCAAAGCTAAAATGAGAGCTGTTAATTCAGCATGGGATCAGATTCAAAAATTAAAGAATTAGTCCTAATAAACTCGCCATAAAATACATAGAAAATACAAAAGCAAGGACCACGATAAAATACATTATTGTAACAATTTTATCTCTTTTCCTTCTTTGTCTTACAAATGGCTTATCATCCAGGTCACAAATATCTCTTATGCCAATAACTTTATAATCACAAGTATAACGCCATATTGAGTCGGGCATCCTAGGATCAGTTTGATTATAATATTTAATCCATTGAACTGTATATTTAAATAAAAGATAGCTTACTATTAAAAGAAGACCACTAGTAAACATTAATCTATCATCTAAAACTGTTCTGACTCAGTTGAGCCTTCCATTGCTGTAGTTGAGCTTTTGCCTGAGCTTATTGTATTTGAAACAGCATCAAAATATGATGTACCAACTTCTCTTTGATGTTTCACGCTTGTGTATCCATCTTTTTCTCTAGCAAATTCATGCTGTTGAATTTTTGAGTAAGCGGTCATACCCTCTGATTTATATTTTTCTGCTAATTCAAATATTGCGATGTTTTGAGTGTGGAAACCTGCTAATGTAATGAATTGAAATTTATATCCCATTTCTCCAATCTTTCTTTGAAATGATCCAATTTCTTCATCAGATAAATGTTTCTTCCAATTAAATGATGGAGAACAATTATAAGCTAACATTTTACCAGGAAATTTTTCATGTATAGCATCAGCAAATTTCTTTGCCTCTTCTAAATTTGGAGTAGCAGTTTCACACCAAATTAAATCTGCGTATGGTGCATAAGCAAGACCTCTAGAAATTGCTTGCTCAATTCCGTCTTTAACATAAAAGAAACCTTCAGGTGATCTTTCGCCAGTTAAAAATGATTTATCATTATCATCAAAATCATTTGTGATTAATTTTGCAGCATTTGCATCTGTTCTTGCTAAAATTATTAACGGTACATCTGCAATATCGGCAGCAAGTCTAGCGGCCTTTAAATTTCTAACCATTGTTCCAGTTGGTACAAGAACTTTTCCACCCATATGACCACATTTTTTCTCACTAGCTAATTGGTCTTCAAAGTGAACCCCGGCAGCACCCGCTCTAATAAATTTTTTAGTTAATTCAAATACATTTAATGGTCCACCAAATCCTGCTTCACCATCAGCTATAATTGGCAACATGTAATCAGTTCTCTTACTTTTATCCATATCACCATCTATCATTTCCATATGTTGAATTTGATCAGCTCTAATTAGGGAATTATTCATTGTCTCAACTAATTTTGGTGCACTATCATATGGGTATAAAGATTGATCAGGATACATTTCACCAGCACTGTTAGCATCAGCTGCAACTTGCCAACCACTTAAATAAATTGCCTTTAAACCAGCTTTTGCATGTTGAACTGCATGATTTCCTGAAAGTGACCCAAGGGTGTTTACATAAGCTTCTGTATTAAGCAGTTTCCAAAGCTTTTGGGACTGCATTTTACACATAGAATACTCAATTTTGATTGAGCCTCTTAATCTTTCAACTTCTTCAGGAGTATAATCTCTTTTAATACCTGCAAATCTTTGTAAATCGTATGAAATGTTCTCAGCTGACACTTAAACCCCTCTCTTTTGATTAAATGACTAGAAATGACTAATAACTATTTTGAACTGTATTCTTCAGTAAATTCGTTCATTCCACTAGATCCCCAATCGCAATGATCGTCTCTAATGTAAATACCTTTTGACTTATGCTCAGAATGCTCTTCTATATTAGTAATTTGGTAGTTATTTTCGATATTGTTAATTTTGTTTTTTTCCATGTAAACTTTATAATTTACAATATTTACAAAATCTACAATTAAATTGATTTTGCTTGTAAAATCGAATAATTTTGTGTAAATTTAAATTTACAAAATTTACTAATAGTAAAATGAGTCAAATTGATACAAAAATTGGTCCAAAAATTAAAGCTTTTAGAAGGCAATTAGGAATTCAGGCCAACAAATTAGCAGAAGAAATGTCTATTTCACCAAGCTATTTAAATCTAATAGAGAGTGGAAAAAGAAAAATTGATGGAGACTTACTTTTAAAGGTTTGTGATAAACTTAAAATAGAGCTTTCCGATCTTACAAGCAAAACAGACATAAATCTTGAGAATAATATTTCTGAATTGTTGGGTGATGAACTTTTTGAGGATCTTGATATTCTTGGACCAGAAGTAAAGGATTTAGTTAATACAAATCCAAAAATTGCTAAAGCTTTAATTAAACTAGGTGATAACTTTAAACAAAAAGATCATGAAATTTTTAACAAATTAGAAAACATTTCAGGTAAAATTATTGATGGGAGAAAAAACGCGTTTCCTGGAGAAGTAATTTCAGATTTTTTACAAGAAAATAAAAATTTTTTTCCAAAATTAGAGGAATTTGCCAATAATATTTTTGACAAAGTAAAACAAAATAATAGAACAAGATATATTGCCTTATGTCAGTTTTTAAAAGATGAATATGGTATAACTGTAAAAGATGTAATACCTAAAGAAGGAAAACCATTCTCAAAGATATATAAAGTAAAAGACAAAGAATTGCTATTATCTGATTATCTTTCACTTGAAACAAAAAAACTTTTTGCTGCAGCACAAATTTCTCAAGAAGGCGCATCAAAAGAAATTGATGAATACCTTACTACATTTAATTTTCCAACTGAAGAGTCTAAAAAATTAACAAGAGTTGCGCTTTTAAATTATTGTGGTGCTGCAATATTGATGCCCTACGCTCTTTTTCATAAAGAATGTAAAGAATTAAAATACGATTTAGAACTTTTACAAAATACATTTGCAACCTCTTTTGAGCAGGTAGCTCATAGAGTAACATGTTTACAAGATCCAAAACTTCCTGGAATACCTTTTCATTTTTTAAGGGTAGATGTTGCTGGAAATATTTCAAAAAGATTTTCATTATCAGGTATAGAGATACCAAGATATGGAGGAGCTTGTCCGAGATGGAATGTCTACTCAGCTTTTTCAAGACCAGGTGTTATTCAAGCAGCAGTTAGTAAAATGACTAATGGAGAGAAATATGTTTGTATTGCAAAAACTGTTGAAAAGGGTGTTGGAAGGTATGGACAAAAAAAAAGTATGTTATCAATAGGTCTTGGTTGTGAAGCAAAATATGCAAAAGAATTTGTATATACTGAAAACTTAGATCTCAGTGACAAAAAATCTGAATTAGCTATTGGAGTATCGTGTAGAACATGTGACAGACTTGATTGTTCACAGAGAGCTTTCCCTCCTCTTCATAAAAAATTTGATGTAGATATTAATTCTAGAGGAGTTTCGGTTTACGTAAATGAGTAAAATATAGCTTACTGCTGTTTTTGCCTTTTCTTTGAAATAAGCTGAGTAAGAGAGTCTACCATCAAGTCTGAGGCTTTAAATATTTCATTTGCTTTAAACTCATAAGACATATTTTTTTCCGCATTTGTCTTATCTTCTATAATTATTCCTTTATCGGGTGAATTATCCTTTATATATATTAAAATTAACCACTCGTCGTCTGTAGACTCGTCCCATTTGATAAAAATTTCTCCTGTCTCAAATCTTTTATCAATACATCTAAAAATAGACATATGTCTTGTGATATATCTTTTGTTTAATTGGAAAACTAGGCTGTTCGCACTTCTATAAAAACTTTCTAAAGCAAACTCAATTTTTTGTCTTGCTAAATTATGTTCTCTTTCTTTTTGAAGTAGTGCAGATCTATCATCAGCCTCATTTGTCTTAACGCCAAGTGCCTCAACTCTTTCTCTAATTTTTTGATCTCTTATTAATCTATATTTATTTTTTAAGTTCTCTATTCTTTGTTGAAGTTCTCCGTAATCTTCTCTTTTTTCTTTTAAAGAAATTTTTTCAAGTTTCTCTAATTCTTTTACTTCTCTTATTCTAAATCTTTCAATCTGTTTTTGAATTTTTAATTCTTGTAAAAATTTCTTTTGTCTCTCTGATTGTTCTTTTCTTAAAAGGGCTTGTTCTTTTCTTAAAAATAATTTTAAGTCTTTTGCTCTTAATTTTTCTATTCTTTCTTCATCTTTTAGTTGTTGCTCCTTTAGTTTTAATTGCTTTTCCTCTTGTAATATCTTTTGTTTTTTTATTCTTTCTTTTTCTTTTTCATTTTTTTCAATTTCAATTAATTTTAACCTTCTTTTTTCGTCTTTTCTTTGAGATTTAAATTCATTAATTTTTCCATCAATAGAATTAAAAAATTTAGAGATACCCCTATCAATTGCGAAAATGTCAAATTTGACATTAACATTTAATTTTGATTTTATATTTTCCTCTACTCTTACTGACTTTGTAATTAAATTATCTTTAGTCTTCTTTTTAAGAACTAACTTTTTACTTGTATTTTTTTTTCTTCTAATCCTAAGATTTTTCCTCTTCTTCTTTACTTTTTTTTTTATTTTTGAGGTAATTTTGTTAATTTTTTTTTTCTTGTAAACTTTTTTTTTTTTATTTTTTTTCATTATTACTGGTATTAATTTATCAGTAATATTTTAATAAATATAGTCCCGAGTATTAGGAACAGAGCTATTATCTTTAGCTAATTGTAATTGAAATACAACCTGATCTCCCCATTTAAATGCCATTTCGCAACTAGCTAAGTAAAATTCCCACATTCTAAAAAATTTTTCGTCAAACATATCTAAAACTTTATCTTTTTTTGATAAAAATCTCTCTTTCCAATTTCTTAGTGTATGAGCATAATGCATTCTAAGTACCTCAATATCAGACACTATAAGACCAGACTTTTCGATTGGTTTTGATATCTCACTTAAGCTAGGCGTGTAACCACCAGGAAAAATATATTTTTGTATCCATGGTTGTGGATCTCTCGGAGGCATAGAGGAACCAATTGTATGAATTAGTGCTATTCCTTTTTCGTTCAAAAGCTGAAAAACTTTATTAAAATATGTTCTATAAAAATTTCTACCAACATGCTCAAACATTCCTACACTCACAATCCTATCAAACTTCTCATTTAATTGTCTGTAATCAATGAGCTTAAAGTTCACTTGATTTGATAAATTCATTTCTTTCGCTTTATTCTGACTATATTCAAATTGATTTTCAGACAATGTTATTCCTGTAACACTAGCATTTGTCTCCTTTGCTATTGCTAATGCTAATGTTCCCCATCCTGAACCTACATCTAAAACTTTTTGGTTTGGCTGGATGTTTAGCTTTTTTATAATATGATGTATCTTGTTACTTTGAGCTTGTTCAAGAGTATCACTATCATTTTTAAAATAAGCACAAGAATATTGTCTATTTTTATCTAAAAATAAATCGTAAAGTTTTTCAGATATATCATAATGATGTGCAACATTTTCTTTTGATTTTATTATTTTATTTAAATTCGTAAGATATCCAAACGTACCTTTTATTTTTTTTATTACCGCTCCATAAGAATTTATATTCCCTCTACCGATATTTTTAAAAGCTAAATCTAAAAAGTCTGTAAGTGTACCGTTTTCTATTACCAAAGATCCATTCATATAAGCTTCCCCGAAATACAAGTCGGGATTTATAAGTAACTTTTGCATTAATTTTTGGTCAAGAAATCTAATTACGATAGGTTTATCTTTTTTTGGATTACCTATAACGTATTTTTTTGAATTTGAGTCAATAAGTTCAAAACCATCCTGCTTAAATAAATTATTTAAAAAACTTATTAAACTCATTTTTATGCCGCTTTTAATATCTCCATATTAAAATTTAGTTTTTCAAGATTTGATAATAAATCATTTTTTTCTGCTTGATTTAATAATTTTAATGGAGGCAAAAGATATCTATATATTGAATTTTTTTCTGCCATAAGAGTGTGGAGACTTGAAATTAAGTTATATTTATCGAAAGTTTTTCTTACATCGCACAAATTCTGATTAGATGATAGATCTAGATTATTGTGGAAATTATCATAAATTTTTCTAGCTAAGTGACCTGTAACATTTGTTGTTGCAGTAATTATACCATGGCATCCCACTTCTAGACCTTTTAATAATTTTGCCTCAGAACCTGGAAAAATTGAAAAATTTTTAATTTTCAAGGTTTCAAATAAATTATAACTGCTATCCTTTACACCAATAATTTGATCAGGAAATTTTTGAACCAAATTTTCCACACAATGAACACTAAATTTATATCCACAAAGTTTTTCAAAATTATATAGAATAATTTTACAATCATTAATCTCTTTGATAATTCTAGAATAGAAATTGATCACATCTTCGTCTACATACTTGTAATAAGCTGGTGGCATTATTAAAAAATTATTAAAACCCATAGATTTAGAAATTTTCATTAAATTTATTGTATCGATTAAAGAATTGAGACCAGTTCCAATTATAAATTTACTTTTATGTCTACTCTTAGGTAGCTCATTTATTAATTGAATTTTTTCACTCAACGATATCAGTTGTGACTGTCCAGTGCTCCCAAAAAAAACAACACCATGACATCCTAAATCAATGACATTTTCAGCGTGTTTAATAGTATTTTTAATGTCTAATGCTAAATTTTTATCTAAAACTGATAAACTAGCAGCATATACACCTTTAATTTGTTCCATTGCCAAAATTTATATAAAAATTCAAATTAGTAAAGGTTATAAAAACATATGAATATACTTGTTATACAAAACCGTATGGGTATTGGAGATATGGTAATTTTCTTACCTTTTATAGAAGCAATCTCTAAAAAATATAATTCACCAATTACTCTATTAATAAAAGAGAGCACAAAAGCAAAGGATTATACAAAAAATTTAAATTTTTTAAAAAATATAATTTACTTAAAAAGGGAAAATAAAAACGATGAGCACAGTGGTGTATCGGGTTTTTTCAAATTAAAAAATGAAATTAAAAATAATTTATTTGATACGGTTTTTATTTTTAATTCATCGCTAAGATATAGACTTGTTTGTATAAGTGCAGGAATAAAAAATATATATCAGTACCCGTTATTTGAGAAAAAAGAACAACACATTATCGATGCTGCAAATAAATTGTTAAATAAGATAAATTTAAAAGTAGAAAGCAATCCTCAAATAAAAATTAATGAGAGTTCAGTAAAATTAGCTGCTCAGAGCTTTTCGATTTCAAAAGATAAAATTAATATTTTACTTGGAATAGGTGGCTCCGGTTCCTCTAAAAGAATTCCAGCTAATAAATTTAAAAAATTCATAGAGTTAGCTATTAAAAAATATGACTGTATGTTTTATTTAGCAACAGGTAAAAATAAGGAAGAACAATTAATACTTAATAGTATACTGTCATCATATAAAGAAATTTGTGTTCCTTTGGATAATTATTCAATTTCAGAAATATTACCAATTATTAAGAATTGTAAAATAGCAATATGTAACGACTCAAGTTTCAGTCACCTATCTGCTGCTTTAAATATTCCTACTATAGTTTTAATGAGTGATACACCTTTATTGTATGGCAGTTATAGTCCAAATATGTATCCTATAATTCCTGATGGTATGAATTTTGTTTCACATAATTCAAGGGGTAAAGAAAAAATTGATCCAGAGAAGATTTTTACAAAATTTAAATCAATTATTAACTAATATTTTTTATCACAATATCTTTTGCCTCATTTACTATCGAAGCAAGTCTAGTTAATTCTGGGCTTACATCTGGATGAATTTTTTTCATAATAGACTTATAAGATTTCATTACTTGTTCTTTAGTATACTTTATGTCAGATTTTAAATTTAGTATTTTATATGCTTCATCTAAGGATATGCTCTGTTTGTTTACAGATTGGTTAAAATTATTAAAATTAAATCTACCTGAATTTCTTAAAACTCTGAAAAGTCCCCATAATCTAAGAAGTTGAAACAAAGATATTCCAGCTTTTGTTTTTATTAGCGGTAAAATTGCAAGCACAAAAGGTAATGAAAATATATATCTTCCCGCATAAGCCATAATAATAGCCAATACTATCGCAGAAATAATTATTAATATTCGTATAAATCTTGAAATTTTTTTAGCAGAAGTTCTAGCAAACCAAGTTAGAAGAACATATACAATGACAAAAATAATCAGTGTTATAAAAAAAATATTCATATATTAATTTAATCCAAAATGAAACTACCACAGCTTGAAAAGAAACCTGAAATAAAATCTTGTCACAATAAGTCTTGGACAGATGATTATAGTTGGATTCATCAACCAAATATTCTCGAGGTTTTAAGGGATAGCTCAAAACTTTTGCCTGAAGTAAGAAAATATTTGGAAGATGAAAATGAGTATTTTTCTGACCAAATGAAAGATACTAAAGAAATCCAAAAAAAACTTTTTGATGAAATAAAAGCAAGAATTAAACTGGATGATGAGTCACTGCCTTATAAAGACAAAAACTATGAGTATTGGACTAAAACTACAGCAAAAGGAAATTATTCAATTAAATTAAGAAAAAAAATTGGTGAAGAACAAATTGAAGAAATTTGGAACGGCGATAAAGAGAAGGAGAAACTTAAAACAGAATATTTTGGTTTAGGTGACTTAGAGGTAAGTTTTAATGATGAGTATCTTGGATATTCTTTAGATTTAAAGGGATCTGAATATTATACAATTTATATAAGAAACATAAAATCTGGAATTTTAGTCACTGAAAAAATTGAGGAAACGAGTGGTAGTATCGAATTTAGTTTGGATGATAAATATATATTTTATTCTAAATTAGATGAACATCACAGACCTAGAACTATTTATAGACACGAAATTGGATCGGCAACAAAAGATGATTTATTGATTTTCGAGGAAAAAAGCGAAGCATTCACTGTTGGTATTGGACTTAGTTCAGATGAGAAATATTTCATAATTACGAGTTCTGACCATAATACTTCAGAACAATATTACTTTAAAGTTGATGAAAATAATCCAAATCCTAAATTAATCCAAAAGAGAAAAAGGGGAATAATATACTCGATTAATTCTTGGGATAACTATTTTTATAAACATACAAATGAAAATGCTGAGGATTTTAAAATTGATAGGTGTACTGATTTAGTTGAACAAAAATGGGAGACATTTGTTGCTGCAAAAGATGAAGTATTGATAGGAGGTTTAGTATTTTTAAGTAATTGGGTAATTAGATCTGAAACATCTAATGCACTTGGAAAAATAATTTTACGTAATCCAAAGACAAATCAAGAGGAAGAGATTATTTTCAGCGACGAAAAAGTAATTATTCCAAGTATATCATTAACTCAAAAAGATAAAAACACAGACAATGTATATTTATCGTATTCTTCACCTAAAACACCAGGAAGAACTTTTTTATATAATTTAAAATCAAAAGATAAGAAACTTGTTAAAGAACAAGAAATTCCATCTGGGCATAATCCAAATGATTATGTGGTTGAACGTATTGAATGCCCATCTCATGATGGGAGAATGGTACCAATAACAATAACAAGACATAAGGATACAGTTCTAGATGGATCATCAAACCTTTTACTATATGGCTATGGTTCTTATGGAAATTCGATGTCTCCTGGTTTTTCATCTACACGACTAAGCCTCATTGATAGAAATATAATTTGGGTTACAGCACATATAAGGGGAGGATTGGAAAGAGGAATGAAATGGTGGAAGGAAGGAAAACTTTTAAACAAAAAAAATACATTTAAAGATTATATTGCTGTTGGAAAATTCTTGATTGAAAAAAAATATACATCTAAGGGAAAAATTATAGGTATGGGTGGTTCAGCAGGAGGGTTGTTGATGGGGGCAGTTGTAAATGAAGCGCCTGAGCTATTTTTAGGCTTAATTATGGCTGTGCCGTTTGTAGATTCCTTAACTACTAATCTTGACCATTCTCTACCCTTAACCATTGGAGAATTTGATGAATTTGGAAATGCTAAAGATAACAAGGATCATTTTGACTATATTTACTCATACGCTCCTTACAACAATATTAAAAAAATGGATTATCCAAATATTTTGATTACTACTAGTCTGAGTGACAATAGAGTTCTATTTGATGAACCAGCAAAATTTACTGCAAAACTAAGAGATTATAAAACAGACAATAATTTGCTATTATTAAAAACTGAAATGAACGCAGGCCATGGAGGAAAATCAGGAAGAGATGGTGCAATTGAGGAAGTAGCTCTTGATTATGCTTTCGCTCTAAAGATTTCAAAAAAATTATAAGGTTAATTTATTAAAATTTATTCACTACCTGCAGGAACAGGTTCAAGCGTACCATCTGGATTAATTTTTCCACCCTCAGGCATTGATTCTAAAGCTTCTTGCACAGATATCTCTTGACCGTCAGCACCTCTGATTACTGCTCCATCATTTAATGCAGACTGAATTTCAGAAATTGATTCTTGTAAATCTTCACCTAAGGCTTCTGCTACAGATTTAATTTCTTGCGCTGGTAAATTATTTGTTATTTCAGATGTTAAATCTTTTATATTTCCATTTATATCATTTACAACATCTACTCCATCTCCAACTGGTTTAGTTGATCCTGGGTTCATGTATTCAATCATCGAACAAGTTGATGATCCACATGGAAGTATAGGGGCGTTTGAACCATTTTGAATATATTCATTAACCATATCTGACGGAATTGCTCCAGAAGCAATTAATTCATACGCTTGTCTGTCTGTTAAAGAGTTCATCACTTTTGTAAGTAACTCATTATCTTTTACTGAGCTTATTTTCATTTCTCTATCTGCTTCCTCAAAAACATATTTTAAATCTCCAACTTCGCAATCAGATGTTCCACAAGCTAGTATAGGAGCGTTTTGTCCATTTTTTATATATTCATTTACTAAATCAGAATTTATTACACCACTTGCTAATAAACCATAAACCTGTTTATCACTCATAGAATTCATGACATTCGATAAATTGTTATTAGATTTAATCTCACTCATTTCCATTTTTCTTTTGTTATTTTGTGCAATTTTTTCTCTAGGGTCCCATGCACCCTCTTCACCAGGTCCTAAATCACCTCCTCCTAATTTACTTAAAAGATTTTTAAGTTCTTGCTCCAGCCTAGCTAATTCTTTTTCAGCTTTTTCATAAGCTTTTCTTGCTCCCTCTGAGGCATTTTTTGCTTTTTCAGCTGCGTCTCTTGCAGCTCTAGCAGCTTTTTGTGCAGACTCTGCTTTATCCACTGCATCTTTATATTCTTTTGAGGTTTTATCTTTAATTTGATCCGCTTTAGCTTGGGCGTCTTTAGCTTTTTGCTCTAATTCCTTTGCTTTGTTGAGTGTATTTTCAGCTTCTTTAACTGCTTTTTCAGCATTTTCTTTTGCACGATTAGCTGCCTCAGATGACTCCGTTACAACTAGTCCTGTTACATAAACATCAATTTTTGAAGTATCTAATTTAAGCTCTTCACCAGTAACATCAAATAATCTAGAGCCCCATTTAGAATAAAATTTATCCAAAATGAAATCTATATTTTCATCAATACAATTTTGATCACAAGGTCCTTTGTTTTCAGGTCCACCTAAGTAATCCTCTATTGCATATCCAAAATGATAGAGATCAATTACCGAATTTTTTGCATCTAACGCAAATTTATCTATTTTAGCTTGATCAGTTATTCCTAACTTTGCAGCTCTTTCTCTTACAAGTTTTTCTGTATCTGAAATTGCTTTTTCTACTTCATCAACATCATCTGGATTTATAGATTTTTCTCTATTCTCCATTGCATATTTTAATGCCCCTAATCCAGTGACATAAAACTTAATAGCTTTTTCATCTCCTATATCTCCTAGATTTCCAGAAGTAAAAAAGTCTGCTTCAATTGTACCAAATCTATCTTTCATCATTTTTGATAATACTTGATCCATTTCTTCTTCAGACAATCCTTTTTGAAGAAGAGCTTCTCCTGTCTGATAAGCAAATTTTAAACTACTAAACATTGTATCAAATGTGTTATTTGCAATCTCTTCTGCTTCCTCATTTGAGAAACCTTGATTTAAAGCTTCTTGTAAAACTTTATCGGCTGTTGACTTTGCTGAAGCTCTAAGTTCCTTCTCATCATTAGGGTCTAATGTTCCAAAATCTGTTGCTGCTTTTTTAGCCATAGCAACGCTGGTTACCCAAAAACTTACTGAATTATTAGGATCTTTGGCAATATTCCTTACATCAATACCACCTGAAAGTCCTTCAATTTTATCTATTCCAATATTATTATACCAATCACCATATTTATCTTGAACTAATTCTATTGATTTAGCTTTTGAAATTTCATCACTCAAACCTTGAGCTCTAAATTTACTGTATGAAGAATTCTGTAAAAATTTCATATCTAAATATCTTGTTGTGGCATTTGATGCTAATACACCAGCCTCTTCTTTTGAAAGTCCTGAGTCTGTTGCTAATTTACTAACATAGGAACTTAGTGCTCTGACATATTGTTGTTCTTCATCTATAACAGCGGGTTTAAACCCTAATGGATTTTCAGATTGAACTAATCTTGCAGCTAAGCCATCTAACTTTTCAAAATCTTTTTGTGAAACTTTATTGATATTTTTTGCAGCTATACTATTTTTATAAATATTATCTAAAGAATTATAATTTTCATTAACTCCTTGAATTGAACCCTCAATTTTCTTAATTGCATCCTCAGTAGATTTCAACCAACTTTTCATAGCTTCATATTCAAAGGTAGCTGATTTAGCTTCTTCAGCTGTTTTTTTTGCTTCTTTTGCAGCCTCTTGTGCTTTTTCTGCAGCTTCTTTGGCTGCTTTTGAAGTTTGATCGGCTATTGAGTTTGCAGTTTCTTGAGCTTTTTTTGCAGTTTCTTGTGCTTCTTCTGCTGCTTTTACTGCCGCATCTCTTTGTTCTCTAGCTTTTTCAGCACTCTCTCTATCACCTTTTGCTTTTTCGATTAAATTTTTTAACTCTTTTACTTTAGGATCATCTTCTGGATTACTTCCATCTTTTGGCAAACTTACTTTTTTTATATCATCTTTAATCTGTTTAATATCTTTTGAACCTACACCTGCCTTTTCAAGATTTTTTTCAATAGAAATTAAAGTTTTCTGGGTTAACTCTCTATTAGAACTTGTAGCTTTCAAAATATCTGTGAAATTTATTGTATCAATCCCAAGATTATTTAAATTATAGCTAATAGAGTAAACATTTAGACCTTTATTAGACAATGATTCTAGTTGACCTACAAATTCTAGAAGCTTTTCATTCTTGGATTTTTTCATGCTATCAGTTATTTTTTTAATTTTTGCTATATCGTCCGGCTTTACTGATTTCATATCAATTTTTGACATGTCGGAAGATATTTCTTGAGGAACTAACTTTTGAATATCAGAAATTGATCTTGTAACAAAATCAAGAGTATTTTCAGTGTTCTCGAAATCTCCTGACAAATATGTTTCTTTTATAAAATCATTTGCAATTTTTAACTCATTTATTGCATTGTCAATGATTTGTGCCTCTTTGTTTTCCGGAGTTTTTAATTTCTCGGTTTTTTTAATTACTTTTTTAATATCTTGAGAAAATTTTTTAAATGCTTTTTCTAAATTTCTATCCAGTTTTTCGTTTGCTAAAGTTGTTGTCGTTTGCAGTAATATCAAAAAAGTTATTGCAGTTTTAAAAAATTTCATAAATTATTTTTTTTTAATTTGAAAATACAAATTGTCATTTTCGTAACTTTTAAATTTTGAATTAAATTTTGAAACTACAGACTTGTAATCATCTAATAATTTACTTCTCTGTTTTAATTCTTTTGAAATTTTTTGCTCTATTGGTTTTCCCATGTTTAAAAAATTTGCCATTAACCAATAAACCTCTAACGCATCTTCTATTGAGGTTTCTAAATCCATGCCGAGAGCTTTTCTCATATTTTCCCTGGATTTATTTATTTTAATTAAACTAATAACTTCTTTTGTTTTCTTTTTCTTTCTAGGCCAATTTTCTAAAAAAATTTCAATTTTTTTTTGATTTTTTCTTAAATTATTAAGATAATAAATTTCAAACAATGCCATACCTATTATCTGATTACCCGGATTTTTTAAATTATATTTATTGGATTTAGAAAATATCTCTGACATTTTCTTTGTTGATTTAGTTCCAATGCATGAAAACTTTTTACACTTTTTAAAGAATTCTTCCCTAAATCCCTCAGGATATTTTTTTGGTTCTTTAAAATTTCCAAGTAATTTTACTTCTTTTAGAACATCATCATCAATAATGATTGATTTTTTAATATTCTTTTTTTGATTATTATTAGACGGTTTTAAGTTTGCATCATTTTTTTTTGCCTCGTTTGCCTTTTTTTGATCTTCAAGCTCTTTTTTTAGCTTCTCAATTTCAAGTTCCTTTTCTAAAAGTTTTATTTTTGTTTCTAATTCTTTTTGTTTGTTTGATTTTTCAATTCCGTGAGAAATATTTGATAATAATAAGCTAAAAAAAATAAGAAAAAGTATTTTTTTCATAATAAAAAAAATAAAATTTTTTTTAATTTTTTCAAGAAGTTTAGGTCTTGAAATTCCTTAATTAAACACCATATAAATAGAAAAGTCGCCTTATGGGGCTTAAAATTAACTTGCTTAACAAAAGGAGTAAATATGACAAGTAAGGATCTATCAATCTTTAACTCACTAAGACCGTTTTCTATTGGTTTCGACGATATGTTTGACCAATTCGAAAATATGCTTGGTAATGGTGGCATGACAATGCAATCAAATTATCCACCATATAACATAAGAAAAACTGGTAAAGACAACTATTCAATAGAAGTTGCTTTAGCTGGTTTTAGTAAAAAAGATGTCGAGGTTGAGTTCGAAGATAATATATTAACTGTTAGAACTAAACAGGTTAATAAGTCTGAAGATCAAAATGTAGACGGTGAAATAATTCACAAAGGAATATCACAAAGACAATTCGCAAGATCTTTTACTATTGCAGATGATGTAAAAGTGAATAATGCTGAACTTAAGGATGGTCTTTTGACAATTGCTTGTGAGAGAATTTTACCAGATCACAAGAAAAAAAGACTTATTGACATTAAGTAATAAATTTTAACCTTGCTTGTGGGGTTCGCCCCACAAGTTTAAAAACATCCACTAGAACTGAAAGCAATAATAGTTCCATTAGCGTTGACTTCAAATCTTCGTTCACAGGGTACACCGTATTTTTTTGTTTTGTAAATTAAAACTTCATTGCCAGTATCATTGACCATATCTTCGTTGGGAGCCCCTAATTCTAACTTCATTTTATTAACATCTCCACCAACAAATAAACCATATTTTTTATTTTCCTTTTCTACAACCGCGTCAGTTTTATTCTGAATAGTTTGACAGCCCGCAGTTAAAATAAGTATTGATATTAATGTAATAGCGAATCTAATTTTCATAATTAATTTATAATACTGAAATGTGACAAAAGATTAACTTAAAAGTTGAAAAAAAAATAAGTTTTCCATCAAAATTAGATAAATATAATGTATTTATATTACTTAAATCTTTATTTTTATTACTATCATACCGATTCTAATGAACACAAAACTTAAAGTATCAGAAATTTCAAAAATTTATCCAGGTTGTGTTGCAAACGATAAAGTATCATTAGAATTTGGAAGTGGGAAGATATATGCATTATTGGGAGAAAACGGAGCTGGCAAGTCTACACTAGTTAAAATCTTGTCTGGAGTAGTAAAACCTGACAAGGGCCAAGTTTTTTTAAATAATGAAAGCATTAAACTTAACTCTCCGCTAGATGCCAAAAAAAATAATATTGGAATGGTTTTTCAACATTTCAACCTCTTCGAGACTTTATCAGTATTTGAAAATTTAAGCATCGATAGTAACAAAAAAAATGAAGATCTAAGAGTTTTAATCGATGGTATATTAAAAAAATATAATTTTAAAATTGATCTAGATGTTCCAGTTCTAAATTTATCAGCTGGTCAAAAACAAAAAGTAGAAATTATAAGGTGTTTAATTAGAAATCCAAAAGTATTGATTATGGATGAACCTACATCAGTTTTAACTGAACAAGAAACTGATGATTTATTTATTTCTTTAAAACAATTTTCTAAAGATGGAATTTTAATTATTTATATTACTCATAAATTAAAAGAAGTTTTGTCACTTTGTGATGAGGTAGCCGTAATGAGAAAAGGCAAAGTAGTTTCGGTTAGTAAAACGATAGATGAAAAAATTGAGACTTTAGCTAATAAAATGGTAGGTGAAAATTTAAATACTATTAAAAAAAAAATTAATATTTTTAAAAATAGCGAGGAAATTTTAAAAATCTCAAATTTAAATTTTAAAAGTGACGACCCATATGAAACAAATTTAAATAATTTAAACCTTTCTTTAAAAAAAGGAGAGTGTTTAGGTATAGCTGGAATTTCAGGAAATGGACAAAATGAATTATTTCAAATTCTGAGTGGAGAAATAATTACCGAAGGTACTTCTATAAAGTTTAGAAATAAAGAAATTGGCAAGTTGAATCCTAGGGAAAGAAGAGAATACCTTATGGCTTTTTCACCTGAAGATCGCATCTCTCAAGCTGCAGTCCCTGAGTTAAAGATATATGAAAATGTTGCATTAAACAATTTTAAGTCATCAAACTTTTTTGAAAAAGGTTTAGTGAATGAGAAGAAAATAAAAGAACACACACAAAAGATACTTTCTAATTTTTCTGTTAATACAGACAATGTTGAATTAAAAAGTCAATTTTTATCTGGCGGAAATCTTCAAAAATTAATTATTGGAAGAGAATTAATTACTTCTCCTGAACTGTTAGTTTGTTTTAACCCCACATGGGGTCTTGATGTTGGGGCAATCAATTACATTCATAAAACTTTGATAAATATCAATCAACAAGGAAAATCTTCGATATTGATTTCCACTGATAACGATGAACTTTTAAAATTGAGTGACAGAGTTTGCGTAATTTATAAAGGTAAATTGTCTAAAATAATGAACGCAGAGAGTGTGACTCCAGAAAAATTAGGAATTCTAATGGGTGGAGGTTCAATTGATTAAAATTGAAAAACGTAATGATGTATCCCGCTCAATTTTCCTTTTAACACCTATTTTAGCTATCTTTCTTACATTGTTTGGAGGTGGAATTATATTTTATGCATTGGGATTTAATCCACTAGAAGCTTTAAAATTTTTTTTTATTACTCCTATTTCTGACTTATACGGATTAAGTGAACTTTTATTAAAGGCTACACCACTTTGTTTAATAGCTATTGGTTTATCCTTTTGTTTTAAAAGTAATAATTGGAACATTGGAGCAGAAGGACAGTTAATTTTTGGTGGAATAGTTGGTGGAGGAGTTGCTTTATTATTCTATAATCACGATGGATTTTATGTTTTACCAATAATTATTTTATCTGGTGCAGTTGGTGGAATGGTATTTGCAATGATACCAGCTATTTTAAAAACTTTTTTTAATACTAACGAAATTTTAGTGAGCTTAATGTTAGTTTATGTTGCTAAATTATTATTAGATTATTTAGTGGTTGGACCTTGGAGTAATCCTGAAGGTTTTAATTTTCCTGAAACAAGACAATTTAGTGCGTCTGCTAGAATGCCAATTTTGTTTGATGGTCTAAGAATCCATGCTGGAATATTTATTACTCTTGTTACTGTATTCTTAAGCTGGCTTATTTTATACAAAACATATTTAGGATTTCAGATTAAAGTATCAGGTTTGAGTTTGAAAACAGCTAATTATGCAGGATACAAAGGGAAAATAATGATCATAATTGTTTTTATGATTAGTGGGGCATGTGCAGGAATTGCAGGTGTTGGTGAAATTACTGGACCCATAGGTCAACTTCATAGGAATATTTCACCTGATTATGGTTTCACAGCTATAATTGTTGCTTTTTTAGGAAGACTAAATCCAGTTGGAATTATATTCGCATCATTAATTGTTGCACTAACTTATTTAGGAGCAGAGACAGCTCAGATATTTTTACAAATACCAAAATATACAGGTCAAGTTTTTCAAGGAATGATTTTATTTTTTCTTCTTGCATCAGACTACTTACTATTTTTTAAAATTAAATTTTTAGGATTAAAAAAAAATGACATTTGATTTAAATTTTTTTGGCATGTTAATTGGAGCAATAATGGCATCTTCAGTACCATTAATTCTGGCAGCATCAGGCGAACTTATAACCGAGAGATCTGGCGTTTTAAATCTTGGTGTAGAAGGAATGATGATTGTAGGAGCTATCTCTGGTTTTGCTTTAATGGTTTTAACTGATAATCTTTTTTTAGCGGTAATTGGATCAATGTTATCTGGTTTAATCATCTCATCAATATTTGGTTTTCTCACTCAAACTCTCTTTACAAACCATGTTGCTTCTGGATTAGCATTAACTATTTTTGGAATTGGTATATCTGCGATGATTGGAAAGAATTTTGTAGGTATTCCTGGTAAAGATTTCCCATTATTACTTGTAAATTTAAGAGAAAGCATACCTTTTGTGGGGCCGATTTTGTTTGGGCACTCAATAATTCTTTATGTTGCATTTGCTTTGCCTTTTGCGACAAATTATTTTTTAAAAAGAACCAAATTAGGTTTGATAGTAAGAGCCGTTGGTGATTCGCCAGTTTCAGCTTCAAATCAAGGAATTAATGTTACATTAGTAAGATATAGTTGCATTCTTTATGGCGGAGCCATGTGCGGTTTAGCTGGAGCATATCTATCTCTTATTTATACTCCACAATGGATCGAAAATATGACAGCTGGTAGAGGTTGGATAGCTTTAGCTTTAGTAGTTTTTGCAACCTGGAGTCCGCTAAAAGTTTTAGTTGGAGCAATAATATTTGGTGGAGTAACAATTATGCAGCTACATTTGCAAGCAATAGGATTAACAATTCCTGTTCAATTATTAAGTGCATTACCCTATATTATGACAATTATAGTTTTAGTTGTAATTTCACGTGACAGTAGAAAAATTAAACTTAATACTCCAACCTCGCTAGGACAAATCTTCTATAAGGAAAAGTAATGTTAGCTATTCCAAAATAAATATTTTTTTTTCAAAAATTATGATTAGTTTAGAAATTACAAATAAAATTTAAAGGGGAAATAAATGTATAAACTTTTTATGAAATATTTAATTTCTGTATTATTTTTGCTTGGTTTAAGTATTAGTGCGAATGCAGAATTTAAAGTTGGTTTTGTTTACGTAGGTCCTGTAACAGATCACGGATGGACTTACCAACATGATGAAGGAAGAAAAGCAGTTGAGGCTGCAGGCATAAAAGCTACATATGTAGAAAGTGTCCAATATGGAGCAGATTCTGAGAGAGTAATTAGACAGCTGGCTCAATCAGGACATGATTTAATTTTTACAACAAGTTTTGGATACATGGATCCAACAAATAATGTTGCTAAAGATTTTCCAAACGTAAAATTTGAACATGCCACTGGATATAAAATGGATCACCCAAATGTATCAGTTTATTCTGCAAGATTTTATCAAGGGAGAACTCTTTTAGGTCATATTGCAGGAAAAATGACAAAAACAAATACTATTGGATATATTGCCTCTTTTCCAATACCAGAAGTAATAAGAGGAATTAATGCTATGACACTAGCTGCGCAAAAGGTTAATCCAGACATCAAAACAAAAATAATTTGGGTTTTTAGTTGGTATGATCCAGGGAAAGAAGCTGAGGCAGCTCAAGCTTTAATTGATCAAGGTGCTGATATTATTATGCAACATACGGATAGCACTGCAGCGGTTCAAGTGGCTGAGAAAGCTGGAGTTTGGTCTTTTGGTCAAGCTAGTGATATGCAAAAATTCGCTCCAAAATCTATACTAACCTCAATAATTGATGATTGGGCACCTTACTATGTTGAACGGTCTATCGCGGCCAGAGACGGAACGTGGAGTCAACAAAATACTTGGCATGGATTAAAAGAGGGTATGGTTGCAATGGCACCATATAACCCAGCTATGGGAAGTGATTTAGTTAAGGAAGTAGAACAACTTCAAAAAGACTTAGCATCTGGAAAAGCAAATTCTTTTACTGGTCCAATTTATGATCAAAAAGGAAATCTGCTTGTTGCTGAAGGTTCAGTTGCAGACGATGGTTTATTAGGAGGCATGAAAGTATATGTTAAAGGAGTTGAAGGAGATGTTCCACAATAACAAACTTTTTCAAAAAAATTAAAATTAAAGGCCAGCTTAGTCTGGCCTTTTTTATTTAGAATACTTTTTTTTCAAACCATCTATATCAATTTCATCATAATACTCTGAAGGTTGAACAATCCATGGATCATTATCTAATAAAATTGGACAGAAATCAGGTGTAAAAGTGGAAGATTTTTTTTTCCAAAGACACGCTGTTTTAATTTCACTTATGTAGTCCTTGACAGGTTCATATTCTTTAAGCCACTCTATACTTTTATTTAAGGTAAGTCCGGTGTCTGATAGATCATCTACTAAGAGTACTTTTTTAAAATCTTCGTTAGTTGCAATTGCACTTATATCTCTTGCAAATATTAGTTCCCCTTGTTTATCTTGAACCGTATCACCGGAATAACTTTGAATTACAACATAAGCAGTAGGTAATTTAAAAATTCTAGATAAAATATCTATAATTGGAGCTGCACCTCTCATGATACCAACTAATACTGTCGGCTTATATTTTTTTTCAATTTCTAAAGCAAGTTTTTCGACGACCTTTTTATATTCCTCATAAGAAATTATTAATTTATCAGCCATAAAAATTTGGTATCATAAATAAAAATATTAAAAAAGGATAAATATGAAAACTTATTGGATAAGTTTATACCTAGAAATCTCAAGCCAGGATAACTTAAAAAAATATGGAGAAAAGGCTGTTCATATAATAAAAAGTTATGGGGGAAAACCAGTAGTTAGAGGTGGAAAATTAAAATCATTTAGTGGCCCAAACGTTTTGCGTACTGTAATATGGGAGTTTCCGACTTACAATGATGCTATGTCATGCCATGAGTCAACTGAATATAAATCTGCTTGGACACATGCAGAGGATACAACTAAGAGAATAATGTTTATTGTTGAAGGAGTAGAACATCAATAAATTTGATAAAGTAAAAATTGATAATATAATTATTATAAAGGAAAATTATGAAAGGTTACATAGTTTGTGTGTGGGAAAAAATTAATAGTGAAGAAAAGCTAAAGGAATATGCGCTAAAAGCCAAGATAGCAGCAGATAAATACTCAGGGATATTTATAATTAGAGGCGGAAAAAATAGAACAAATGAGGGAATAAACTCCCCTAGAACAACTGTAGTTGAATTTCGAGATTACAACACAGCAATAGAGTTTTATGATTCGCCAGAATACCAGGAAGCACTAAACGTTATTAAAGGCCATGCTGTAAGACATCATCAAATAGTTGAGGGCACTTAATATTGTATAGGCTCATCGTCTATGGAACGCCATAAATACCAAGTAGCTACTGAACAATACGGAGAAAACCTCTTTTTCAATCGATTTACATAGCTCATGGGTGGTAAATAGCTTTTATTATAATTGTTTGAAATAGCTCTAAGTAAACCAATATCTTGAACGGGCCATATGTTAGATCTATTGTAAGTGAATAGTAATATCATCTCTGCAGACCATCTGCCTATTTGTCTTAACTCAGATAAATAAAGAATTGCCTCCTCGTCTCCCATTTTTTTTATTACTCTTGGATTAAATGTTTTATTTACAAATTTTTTTGCCAACTCTTTAATTCCTCTAACTTTTTGTCTACTTAAACCACATTTTTTCAACCGACTAGGGGTGATGGCATTTACTACTTTTGGATTTATTTTTCCTTTACATTCTTTTTTAAACTTTAAAAATACAGAATTTGCTGCTGCAACACTTATTTGTTGTCCTATTATACTTTTACATAGTGATAAAAAAATATCTTTTCTTGTTGTTAAGGTTTTATCTTTGTATTTAGAAATAAGTTTATTCATTATCTTATCTTTAGAAAGATACTTTACTGCCTTTGACCAATAAATCGGAGGTTTACTCATTTTTAAAAATTAAGTTTGGTTTTTTCAAATAGATTTCTCTTCTAAATATAATTAATGAAGATAACACTACAAGCAATGAACCCAATAAAGTTTTATAAGACGGTATTTCATTCCAAATAAGATAACCAAATACAATTGCAAATACTAAGCTTAAATACTTAAGCGGAGTAACTAAAGAAACTTCTGAAAGTTTATAAGATTGTCCAAGTAGTAAATTAGCAATGCCTCCAAGCAAACCAATCATACACAAAAGAATAAAATCTATTAATGAAGGCATTACCCATCCAAATGGAATTGTAAATAAACCTAAAATAGATATTGCTACTGAAAAATAAAAAGAAATAAGCCAAACTGGTTCAGATGTAGATAACTGCCTGATAGCAATTGCTACATATGACATTCCTAAACAAAAAATTATTGGATAAATATAATAAAAATTTAAATTAGAAATACCTGGTTGTGTAATAATTATTACTCCAAGAAAACCAATTAAAACTGCTAACCAGCGATACTTACCGATTTTTTCTGACAAAAAATAAATAGATAAAATTGTTGCAAAAATCGGTGCTGCAAAAGAAATACCTACTACGGTTGCAAGTGGTAAATTTCTTAGTGCAATAAATACTGATACTATTGCAATTAATCCCGCAGCACATCTAAAGAAATGTAATTTAGGTCGATCTGTTTTATAAAAATTTGAGTAGTTTTCTTTTGGTATTAAAAAAAATATAGGTATTAGTCCACAAATTCCTCTAAAGAAAAGAACTTCACCAACAGGATAATTATCAGACCACTTAACAAGTAAATCCATCATTGAAAATGCACACACAGACAAAAACATGTACAAAAAGCCTAATTGATTTCTAGATAACATGGATTAGATTATAATATTATTATAACATTATTCTATGGAAATAGCAGTTTTAGCTTTGGGATGTTTCTGGGGTCCAGAAAAAAAATATGGACAATTAGATGGTATCTACAGAACTGAGGTTGGATATTGCGGAGGAAACAGTTCAAATACAAATTATAGAGAAGTTTGTACAGGAACAACTAATCATGCGGAAGCTGTAAAATTAGAATTTGATCCTAAAATTATTACATACGAGCAAATAATTAAGAAATTTTTTGAATTTCATGATCCAACTACACTAAACTCTCAAGGTCCTGATTTTGGAACACAATACAGAAGCGAAATCTTCTACCTTAATGAAGAACAAAAAAATATTGCTCAAAAAGTAATAGACGAAGAAAATTTAAAGTTATCTGGAAAAGTTGTAACTAAGCTATCTGAGTTGAAAAATTACTGTACTGCTGAAGAGTATCATCAAAAGTATTTAGAAAAAAGATAGAATGTCTCTTGTATCATCAGATTGGTTGGAAAAGAATCTAAGTGCAGTAAAAATAATTGACTGTTCGTGGCATATGCCAGGAATTGACAGAAATCCTAGAGAGGAATACATGAAAAATCATATTCCAGAAGCAATTTTTTTCGATTTAGATAAAAACTCAGATCAAAGCACAGATTTACCCCACATGCTTCCTTCAAAAGAAAAATGGGAAGAGATAGTATCTTCAATGGGTATATCAAATACCGATAGAATTGTAATTTATGATAACTCTGATGTTCTAAGTTCATGTAGAGGTTGGTATAACTTTATTTATTTTGGACATGATAAACACTTAGTAAGTGTTTTAGATGGTGGTTTAAAAAAATGGTTAATTGAAAATAGGAAAATGACAAGTGAAAAGACGATTTTAAATAATTCAACCTACAGAGCAACAGAAAATAAAAATATGGTAAAAAATATTTTTGAAATAAATGAAAATATTGAAAAAAAAAATTTTACAGTAATCGACGCTAGAAGTAAGGAAAGATTTAATGGAAGTGTTCCAGATCCCAGGAAGAATGTGAGAAGTGGATCTATTCCAAACTCTGTATGTCTTCCATTTAAAGAAATTATAAATAGCTCAGACAACACTTTTAAAGGGGTAAGTGAGATCTCAAAAAAGTTCAGCGAAATTATTGATTTAAGTGATGATAAAAGAGTTTTTTCATGTGGATCTGGTATAACAGCATGTGTTTTAGGTCTTGCATATTCCCTAGTAAATAATACATATTCTCCTACAGTTTATGATGGTTCATGGGCTGAATATGGAAGAATATAAAAATGAAAAGATCTACTAAAATAACATTAATAATAGTAATTTTTTTTCTAATTATTGCAGGTGTGATAATTGCACGGACAATGATTGGAAACCATTTTAAAAAAAAATTTAGCAAAAGACCACCACCGGGTATTATAGTTAAAACAGTTGAGCAAAGAAAATTTCAAAATATCATTGAAACCTTTGGAACAGCCGTTCCAATTAAAACACAGTCTTACAATATTGAAAAATACGAAATTCTTGAAGAAATCAAATATAATACTAAAGTTAAGTCAGGTGATGTTATCGCAAAATTAAAAAATAGAACTATAGTAGCACCTTTCGACGGAGTAATTGGTAAAAGAAACTTTTCTGATGATATTAATGTTTCAGAAAGTTCTGTTGTAATTGATATCGAGGACGCATCTTCTCTATTTATTGATGTTGATGTTCCAGAAATATTTGCACCATTTGTAAAAAAAGGACTAGGTGTTGACGTAAAATTCTCTGGCAAGAAAGATAAAACTTATAACGGTACAGTAGATTCTTTGGCTAGCAAAATTGATGTTAGTAATAGGTCATTAAGACTTAGAGTTAAAATGCAAAATTCAAATTCTGAGATTTTGCCTGGTGCTTTAATGGAAGTCACAATAAAATATAATGAGAGAATTTCTTTAGGAATACCAGATACAAGTGTAATCTTAGAAGGTAATAAAGTTTATATTTATAAAGTAGATAAAGAGAATGTAACAAAAAGAGTTGAAGTTAAAGTTGGTAACAGAAACAAAGGATATCTAGAAGTGGAGTCTGGTTTAAATGAGGGCGATATAGTTGTTGCTGAAGGATTGAAAAAAGTAAGACCCAATGGAAAAATTAAACCCATTAAAGATGGTGAAAAAAAAAGTGAGTCTAATTGGGGTAAAAAAGATAATAAAAGTAAATAATTAGATGTATTTAACTGATGTTAGTATTAGAAGACCAGCATTGTCATGGGTATTATCCTTAATACTAGTTGTATTTGGAACTTTTGTTTTTTCAAAATTACCAGTTAGAGAACTTCCATCTGGTTTACAACCACCTGTGGTTCAAGTCCAGGTAGAATATGCATCAGCGTCAGCTCCAATTGTTGATGAAGAAGTAACACAAGTAATTGAAGAAGTTATAGGTGGAGCAGAGGGAATAAAAAATAT
The DNA here is from genome assembly GCA_902520695.1 of uncultured Pelagibacteraceae bacterium. Taxonomy (GTDB): domain Bacteria; phylum Pseudomonadota; class Alphaproteobacteria; order Pelagibacterales; family Pelagibacteraceae; genus Pelagibacter. Next base: position 127,493 of record CABYOT010000002.1, on the reverse strand, counting down.
AGACGCCAAATCAGAAAATGGAAAAAGTACTATAAATATCGAATTTGATACAGATATAGACCTTGATAATGCGGCAAACGATGTAAGAGAGAGAGTTGCAAGAATTGTAGGAAGACTGCCAGCCGAGTCTGATGCCCCAAGAATACTTAAGCAATCTGCGGGTTTTACAACTACAATGTGGCTTGCTTTATCTTCAGAAACCTGGAGTGATCTTGAGCTAGGAGACTATGCAGAACGATATTTAGTTGATCAATTTTCAAGTATTAAAAATGTTGGCCGAATAAGAACAGGTGGCCTCAGGGAACAGAGTATAAGAGTTTGGATAGATCCAATCAAATTAGCCGCAAATAATTTAACTATTCAAGAGGTAGAAAGATCTTTAAGAAATGAAAATGTTCGATTACCAGCAGGTAGACTTGAAGCTGAAAATATTGATTTAACGATCAATATCGATAAATCTTATAATGACTTAGAAAAACTTAAAGAACTCCCAATTAAGAAAGCTCAAGATAATATAGTAAGATTATCTGATATAGCAAATTTAGAATTAGGCCCTGTCACAGAGAAAGTTTTATTTAGAGCTCAGAGCAAAGGAGCACTAAATTTGAAAACTATGGGAATAGGTATTTATGCAAGAAGTGGGGCCTCAACTGTTGAATTATCAAAAGATGTTGAAAAAAAAATAAAAGAAATAAGAAAAAATTTACCTGCTGATTTAAATTTAGAAATAGCTTTTAATAGAGCCACATATATTGGTGAAGCAATAAATGAAGTTTATAAAACGTTAGTAATAGCTTTTATACTTGTAGTAATAATAATTTATTTATTTTTAGGAAACTTAAAAGCGGTCATTGTTCCTGCAATAGCTTTACCAGTAAGTCTGATTGCAACTTTCTTAGGTTTATATATATTTGATTTATCAATTAATATATTTGTCTTATTAAGTTTTATATTAGCGATTGGAATTATTACTGATGACTCAGTCATTATGACTGATGCGATATATAGAAGAATTGAAAATGGTGAGACACCGCTTGTAGCAGCTTATAAAGGCTCTAAACAAATTACATTTGCAATTATTGCAACAACTCTTATTTTAGTTGCAGTATTTTTACCTTTAATTTTTATTGAAGGTATTGCTGGAACATTATTTAAAGAAACTGCAATAGCGCTATCATTTGCAATTGTAGTCTCATCATTTGTTGCTCTAACACTTTCGCCAATGCTAGGTAGTAAATTTCTTGATAAAAAGAAAAAATCTAATTTTTTGACAAGAGGATTTGATAAATTTTTTCAAGGTTTTTCAAAATTTTACACTGAGACATTGGGATTTTGGATAAATAAGAAGAAAACAATAATAACATTTATAATTTTTATCGTAGTTGCATCTGCAGCTTTGTACAATTATACAAAAAAAGAGTTATTGCCATTAGAAGATCGAGGTGTTTACTTAGTTATAGGATTTACCGATGAGGGAAGCTCATTCCAATATACTCAAAAAAGGGCTGAAGACGTTGAAAAAAGACTTATTCCACTGCTAGATGGAGAAAGTAGTCCTTACAACAGATTTTTAATGATAGTTCCAGGTTTTGGCTCTGAAAATAGTTTCTTAATAATTTCACTTTTAGATAATTGGAAAAATAGAAAACAGAATTCTCAAACAATAATGAGGCAAGCAATTGGAAAAATAGTTACAGTGCCCCAAACACTAGCTTTTCCTATTTCTCCACAGTCCATAAGAGTTTCTAGTTACAATAAGCCTGTTCAAATGGTTATTTATGGAAATACATATGAAGAACTAGAGCAAATACAATCTCAAGTTATTAGAATGCTAAGAAAGAACAGAAATTTATCAAGACTTGAATCTGACTACACAAGAAATAAACCTGAAGTAAATATAAAAATTAACAAAAATAAAGCAAAAGACTTAGGAATATCAACTGAAGCAATAGGTCAAACACTAGAAACTTTGTATGGGGGTAAGACGGTTACAAAATTTAATAAACTTGGAAAAGAATACCCTATTATTTTACAACAATATTTAGAAGATAGAAAAAATAAAGAAAGTTTAAGTAAAATATTTGTTCGATCAGAAAAAACAGGTAATTTAGTTTCTCTATCTAATCTTGTTGAATTTAATGAAAAGGGAACAGCAAGTAAGTTGTCAAGATATAACAGACAGCGTGCTGTAACAATATCAGCTAACATAAGTGAAGGTTATACTTTAGCTGAGGCGATAAAGTATTTAGAGGAAACGATGACTAATGTTGCTCCAGATAAACAAATTACCTGGAAAGGAAAATCTGAAGAATTAAAAGAAACAAGCAATGAACTTTACATTATATTTGCCCTAGCATTGTTAACAGCTTATCTTGTTATGTCAGCTACTTTTAATTCATTTATACACCCATTTATAATTATTTTGACTGTTCCACTCGCAGTATTTGGAGGGTTAATATTTATTCTATTTTTAAATTCATCAATAAATATATTTTCACAAATCGCCTTAGTAATACTAATTGGTATTTCAACAAAAAATAGTATTCTTATAGTTGATTATGCAAATCAATTGAGAACTAAAGGCAAAGAAATTGAAAAAGCCGTAAAAGAAGCCTGCAGTTTAAGATTTAGACCAATTATAATGACATCTCTGAGCACAATGATTGCTATGTTGCCTTTAGTAATTGGAAATATTGGTCCAGGTGCTGGAGAAGGTTCAAGACTTGCTGTAGGTGCAACTATACTTGGTGGAATGATAATTTCTACCTTTTTCACTTTATATGTAACTCCAACAATGTATTTAACTCTAGCAAAAAATACGAAGAGAATTGATGCAGTTGATATAGAGCTTAAAAAACAATTAAACTAAAATATAATATATTTTTTAGTAGTAAGTGACTTTCGACAATTATTAAGCTGTTCCTTGTATTTCTTAGATTGATTTTCAACTTTTTTTGCTAAAAGAATAATTTTTTGGTTCTTTCTATAATTTTTGTAATTTCCCCAGCCTTCATGATAAGCAACATACTGCTTAAAAGCGTCATTTTTTGGGATTTTTAGGATCTTTTCTGTTTTGTTTGTGTACCACCCAATAAAATCTACACTATCTTTAAATCTTGTCCTAGTAGCATACTTATTCCCTGTTTCGTCTTTGTATTGTTTCCAGGTTCCTCTAATTGCTTGAGAATAACCAAAAGAACTTGACGGTCTTTTATAAGGAATAACCTTAAATAATTTTTGTCTAGGTGGTTTTGCCAACCAATCGAAATCTGACTCCATTTTAATTATAGCAAGTTGCAGGTAAATAGGTGTGCCCCATTTTTGTTCAGTTTTTTTTGCATGTTTGTACCAAAGATATCTTTCTGAAAATATTGAACAGCCATCTGCAGTATTTTTAGGAATTGAGGAGCAACTAGAAAATAAAATAAAAATTAAAAATAAATATATATTTTTATTTCGAGTCATTTTCATTACTATCTATTTTTTTTTCTCCATATCCAAGGATATTCAAATTGCATTTGCCATAAACCCAAAGAAAATTTTTTTGCAAAAACTTGATATTTTTTAAATTTACCGTTTGAGTATTTAGGATAATCAAATGCATAACCATTCTTGACCATAAAAACTGATAGGCTTTCATTTTTTAAAAAACATTCACCTATTAATCTGCTATATTGATCTTTATTTTGTTCTATTTTACAATTAACAATTTGATTTCCAATTTTTTCAATGAGCTTATCTTTAGATAACTTACCACATAGAATTTCAACATTGTTAAAAACACAAGATTGTTTCTTTCCAAAAAAAAAACTTTCGGGAGCATCAATTCCACCAAAGCGAATTTTTTTATTATTAATCTTGATTGTGTCACCATCTGTAATTTTTGGTTTACCCGAAATTAATAAATAATTTTGATCTGAAGATAATAAGGGATTAATATTAAATAAGAGAAAAAAAAAACTAATTAAAATCAGTTTTTGCTTTTTCATTTAATTCGTCCATTTTTTTTCGTAGATCTTCATCTGATACGTTTTTTTCTTTCAAATCCTCTTTAATTTTTACAAAAACGTCTTGATCTCCTGCTTCAGCAAAATCTGCTTTTATTACTGATTGAATGTACTCTTTTTCTTGATCTGGATTATAACTTAATATTTGAGACACCCATTCACCTAGATATTTATTTCTTCTAGCACTAACTTTGAATTGAAGCTCTTGATCATGAGCAAATTTCTTTTCAAAACTTTTTTTTCTATCTTCAAATGAACTCATTTTAATAAAATAAAAAGATTTAGCTTTATGTCAATCTAATTTAATTTATATTTGTGTTAAATTTATGAACAATTTAATACTTGTTAGACACGGACAAAGTGAATGGAACCTAGAAAACCGTTTTACTGGCTGGGTAGATGTAGGTTTAGCTGCCAAGGGCAAACTTGAAGCTTGTAAGGCAGGAGAATTAATTAAGGAATTAAACCTTGAATTATCGTATTTTTATACATCATTACAGACTAGATCGATCGAAACACTTAATTTAATCCTCAACACTATGAGAATTAAAGATCAAAATATTGTTAATGCCTGGGAACTAAATGAAAGACACTACGGAGCGTTAACAGGTTTAAATAAAGATGAAATGAAAAAACTTTATGGAAAAGAAAAAATTCATACTTTTAGAAGATCTTGGGATAACCCACCTGAGCCACTAAAAAAAACTAGCCCATATCATCCTGTGAATATTGATATATATAAAAATGTTCCCAAAGATAAAATTCCAGATACAGAATCATTAAAAAATACTTATGAAAGAGTAATACCTTTTTATAAAAAAAATATTGAACCTAAACTAGATAAAAATATTATTGTATCGGCTCATGGAAATTCAATTAGGTCATTATGTAAATATATATTTAATTTAGATAATGAAAATATTTCGAGTTTGGAAATACCAACTGGCAATCCTCTATTGATTGTATCTGAAAAAGGAAAGATTAAGAGTGCAAAGTATTTAGACAAGGATAGAGCAAAAGATCTTTTAGTTTTCTAAATAAATAATTTTTCGTATATTTCAAAATCAGTTAAATGCATAAATTCACCTTTATACTCATAACCATAAAGTTTACTTTCTCTTAATAGTTCATCCCATATTTCGGATATAGGAAAATAATTTAATTGTTTGTGTGATATTAATTCCTTATTAAATATTTGACATCCAGTATATTTAAAATTATTTATTTTTTCTTTGAGAAGGATATTATTTTTTATCTCGAAATCTCCATTAAATCTTTTATCAAAACATGTTAAGTTATTTACAATTAACAAGATATTTTTTATTTTTTTTTCAAAGTAAATTTTCTCCATTTCTAAAATTGATTTGACATAACTGTCATTCCAAATTGTATCTGGATTGATTACTAGAACATCATCTTCATAAGATTTTTTAATTAGACTTAAAGTACCACCCCCTGTTCCTAAAATTGTTTCACCATCATCTACAATTTCAATATTTATTGGAAAATTTTTACTATTAATAAAATCAATAATCTTTTCTTTTAAATAAAAAACATTAATTTTAATTTTTTTAATTTTTATTTTTATAAGAAAATTAATTGTATTTTCTAATAAAGTTTCATCTTTATAAACTATTAATGGCTTGGGCAAACTATCTGTTATTGGTTGTACTCTCTTACCAAATCCAGCACAGAGTATAAGAGCAGTTTTAATTTTCATAAAATTTTCTAATTTTCCTATCAAAGTTTTTAGTTAAAATGTAATTTAAGTCTTTGAATATTGGATTATTCAAAGTTCTGTATTCTATCAAGTCCCATGCGTGAGGTATAAGTTTGAGGTATTTGTTTTTTTTATCTCTCACAGATAATCTGGTAAATATGCCAATTATTTTTAAATTCCTCAATACGGACAGAATTTCAAAGTCATTTTTAAACTTCTTAGGGTCTAAGTGTTTATTCTTTTTTATAAACTCATTAAAAATAAAATTTTTAATCTTCTTATCTGTTTTAAACCTAACATCATCGATAAGAGATGCCAAATCATATGCAATATTACCATAGACAGCATCTTGACTGTCTATCAATCCTAAACCTTTTTTAGTTATCATTATATTAGATATATGAAAATCTCGATGTACAAAAACTTTATTTTTATAATAAATATTATTTAGTAATTTTTTAAATATCTTATTAAATTTGACATTTAAAATTCTATTTTTTTCTCTTTTTACATATTTTGGCAAATACCAGTCTAAGAATAAATTACTCTCATCTAATAATTTTTTTAATGAATAGTCTGGAACTTTATAATTGGTTTTCAAAAACGTTTTTTGATACTTAGCTTTTATGTTTTTAATTTTGATCAATAAATTTAAAATTTTTTTATAGTAAATTTTTTTATTTATTGATTTTTTTTGAAATTTTTTAAAAACCGTTAAATCCCCAAAATCTTCAATCTCTATATAATTATTTTTGTAATTCTGAGATATTAATTTAGGGGCTATAATATTTTTTTTTATTAATATTTTATTAACAGCATCATATTCTAACAAATTACTTTTTTTATTTTTTTTACAATGAACAATTATATTTTTTTTTCCTCTATAAAAATTTCTAAATGATGCATCTCCAGTTAGTTTTTTCAATTTATTTAAATTCATTAATTATTTTTTTGTTTTTTGAAATTATTGTAAGATAACGCTCGGTATAGCTTTTATTATATTTAAATATTAAGCTAATACTATTTTTAATTTTCAATTTTTTTACAATTTCTGGCCATTCAATTAGGGTTATTTGTTTTTTTAAGTTTTCTTGGATACCTAAGTTATTAAGCTCTTTTTGATTTTTAATTCTATATAAATCATAGTGCTTTATTGAAATTTTGTTTATCTGATATTCATTTGTAATATTAAAAGTAGGACTAGGAACCTCTGATATTTTCTGTCTATTTATTCTTTGAAGAGAATTTATAATGTATTTAATGAACGTAGTTTTTCCTACACCTAAATTGCCAGTTAAAAGTATGAAATCTCCTACATTAATAAGTTTACAAAGTTTTTCAGCTACAAGTTTTGTATCTTTTTCTTTAGAAATATTTATTTTGCCGCTTCTAGTAGCGATAAGCATGAGGCTTATATGGTCCCTCTGGTGTTACGCTTATATAGTCAGCTTGCTCTTTTGATAATGGTGTTAATTTTGCACCAACTTTATCTAGGTGAAGTCTTGCCACTTTTTCATCTAAGTGTTTAGGAAGCACATAAACTTTATTTTCATAGTTATCTGAATTGTTCCAAAGCTCAATTTGCGCAATAACCTGGTTGGTAAATGAGGCACTCATTACAAAGCTTGGGTGACCAGTTCCACAACCTAAATTTACAAGTCTTCCCTCAGCTAACAAAATTAATCTTTTGTCATCTGGGAATGTTATTTCGTGAACTTGAGGTTTTACCTCATCCCATTTATAATTTTTCAAAGCCTCAACTTGTATTTCATTATCAAAGTGACCAATATTACATAGAATAGATCTATCTTTCATAGCTCTCATATGATCTGCTGTTACTACATCTTTATTTCCAGTTGCAGTTACAACAATATCTGCTTGACCTATCATTTCATCCATTAAAACTACTTCATAACCTTCCATAGCAGCTTGCAATGCACAAATGGGGTCGGTTTCAGTTACTAAGACTCTTGCTCCACTTTGTCTTAAAGATGCTGCACTACCTTTTCCTACATCTCCAAAGCCCGCAACAATTGCAACTTTTCCTGACATCATGACATCAGTAGCTCTTTTAATTCCATCAACTAAACTTTCCCTACATCCATATAAGTTATCAAATTTTGATTTTGTAACTGAGTCGTTTACATTAATTGCTGGCACTAACAATTGACCTTGTTCTTCCATTTTTTTTAGCGCTAGAACTCCTGTTGTTGTTTCTTCACTTAAGCCTTTTACACCTTTTAATAAATCTTTATAATCTTTATGCATAAGAGCAGTGAGATCTCCACCATCATCTAAAATCATGTTAGGGATCCAATCTTTTTTACCCTCAATAGTTTGTTTAACACACCACCAGTACTCCTCCTCTGTCTCACCCTTCCAAGCAAATACTGGGATACCAGCTTTTGCAATTGCTGCTGCTGCATGATCTTGTGTTGAAAATATATTACATGAAGACCATCTACATTCTGCACCTAAATCAACCAGGGTTTCAATCAAAACTGCTGTTTGAATTGTCATATGTAGACAACCTAAAATTCTAGCACCTTTAAGTGGATTTTTACCTTTATACTCGGCTCTTACTGCCATTAATCCAGGCATTTCAGTCTCTGCTAAAGAGATCTCTTTTCTTCCAAATTCAGCTTCGTTAATATCTTTTACTTTATAATCTGTCATAAGATAGGGCTTGTAGCAACTTTATTTATATTAATCAACTTTTCATTGGGTCGCCGGGAAAATAATTTCAACTCTCGCACCCTTATGTTGATTATTTTCAGCTTTAATTTGACCATTATGCAATTCAACTAAGTTTTTCACTATATTTAGGCCTAAGCCAGAGTGTTCTCCAAAATTTTTAGGTCTATTGCTGTAAAATCTATTGAAAATTTTTGTGGTGTCCTTCTCGCTAAAACCAGTCCCTTCGTCAATTACGATAAGTCTTGGCTTACCTTCTTTGTCTTTACTAAGCTCAACTATAATTTCTTGATTCTCATCGCTAAAAGAAATTGAATTCTCAAGTAAATTTGCAATAATTTGCTCTACCCTATTGTTGATACCAAGTATAAAATAATTCTCAGATCCATTTGACTTTAATCTTATTTGTATTTTTCTTTTTGAATTATAAATATTATTAAAATCATCAACCACAGATTTTGCAATATCTTTTATATCAATTTTTTGCATAGTCTCTGTGGAAATTGCTGCCTCATCTTTTAGCATTTGAGAATAATCAGTAATTAATCTTTCTATTCTCTCAACATCATGTGATACGATATTAATTAATTTTTCTCTTTTAGTTTTATCTTCTGTTTCTGAAATTATCTCAGATGCACTTTTTAATGAAGCAAGAGGATTTCTAATTTCATGAAGTAAGTCTGTTGAATAATTTTCAGCAGTTGTAATTCTTTTATTTAATTCACTGGTCATTTCATCAAGTGATTTTGATAATATTCCTAATTCATCATTTCTCGTCTTAACCCTTTCAATATCTGTTTTTTCGTTACTTTTGTCTTTTATTATTTTTGTATAAGTAACTAAATTTTTAATAGGTTTTAAAAAATATCTATTTAAGACATATGAAAAAATAATGATAACCAAGAGTACCACTAGAGCCGTTCTAATAATAAAGTTCTCTCTCTCTTCAATTTGTGCAATTATATTATCAGCGTTTTCAGATATAAGAATGTAGCCATTATTATTTAAATAATTAATACTCTTAATACTAAAAACAAAAAACTGTTCTTGGATTTGTTTTAAGTTGGTTAAAGATTTTTTAGATCCTGATAAATAATATTTATTAAGGTCTTCATCGAAAATTGTTTCATTTTTATTTTCTTGATTATTAAAATTATCTTCACTTGATTGTTCAGTTAATTCTTCAATTAATAATAATGATGGTGGAATAGATCTTGTATCGCCAATCCAATTTAATTTATCGTCAAAAAATATTACTCTATCTAGTTTTTCGAAATAAGGAAATCGAGATTTTTTAGAAAATAAAAATTCGCTTATTCCATACTCATTTAATTTTATATTTGATTTTTCAAGATTTAATATTGTTTGAGTTATGATATTTGTATGATTTTTTTGTTTTTCATTGATCAAATTTTTTTGGATTGCACCTAAGTAGAAGAACGTTATTATTATTATAAATATAAAGACTACTAAATTAATAAAAAGGAATTTCTGTAATATAGACAGATTTTTTAGTATTTTTCCCATAATTATTATTTAACATTCCATCTATATCCACTTCCATATCTTGTTTCAATTGCTGAAAAATCACTATCTACCTTTTTAAATTTTTTTCTTATTCTTTTAACGTGACTATCAATAGTCCTATCTTCTATATCTGTGTCCTCTCGATAAGCTACATCCATAAGCAAGGCTCTCTCTTTAATCATTCCAGGTCTTTTTGCTAGCTCCTCAACAATTTTAAATTCTGTCGTAGTCAGTTTATCAGGCAATTGTTTTCCATCCCACTCGCATTCAAGTTGGGAAGGATCTAATTTTAACTTACCATGAGAAATTACATTTTTATTTTCTTCTATATTTATGTCCTTATCTTTTTTTCTTAATTGTACTTTAATTCTCTCAACTAAAACTTTAGTTGAGAATCCTCCAGTTTTTCCAACAAAGTCATCTGCACCAAGCTTTAAACCACTAACTTCATCAGTAACTTCATCTTTTGAAGTTAAAAAAATAACTGGCATAGAAGTTTTTTTTCTAAGTTTTCTCAGAAGTTCCTCACCATCCATTCTTGGCATTTTTATATCAATCACAGCAAGATCAGGTGGGGTTCTTGATAACCCAACTAGAGCATTTTCACCATCAATATAAGTTTGAACTTTAAAACCTTCCTTTTCTAAAGCCATCTGTACAGATGTTAATAAATTTCTATCATCATCTACTAACGCAATTGTTTGTGACATAAATTAAAATAAAAATACTAAATTGTTCATATTAGGGCAATTATTTGTTTTTAATGAAGTTCACCCCAATTTTCTCCAGTATTTACATCTACTAAAAGAGGTATTGAAAATGAATGAAGTTCACTATCTTTCACACTCAACATTAAATCCTTTATTAATTTAGTACTTTTTTTTGTTTCTTTAGAGCTTTCCTCAAAAATTAACTCATCATGTATCTGTAACAACATTTTTAAACTATTAGTTTTATTGTTGGAGATTTCTTTATTTATCCTGATCATTGCTAATCTCATTATCTCTGATGCTGACCCTTGAATTGGTGCATTTATAGCTGCCCTCTCCTGAAAATTTCTTACATTAAAATTCTTATCGTTAATTCCAGTAAGATGGGTTTTTCTTCCAAATATATTGCTCACATAACCACTTTTTCTACAAAAATTCACAGTTGTTTTCATATAATCTCTAATTTCTGGAAATTTTTTAAAGTAAGAATTTAAAAATTCCTCTGCTTCATTGTTTGAAACATTGATTTGTTTGGCTAAGCCATATTGTGAAATACCATAAATTATTCCAAAATTAATTGCTTTTGCTTTTCTTCTTGTTTCTGGATCAATTTTATTAATTTCTTTTCCAAAAACCTGGCTGGCTGTCAAAGTATGAATATCCTCATTATTTAAAAAGGCCTTTTTTAGCTGTTTTACATCTGCTAGATCAGCCAAAATTCTCATCTCAACTTGGTTGTAGTCTGCTGAAATTAATTTGTTGTTTTTTTCAGAAACAAACGCTTTTCTAATATCCTTGCCGTCATCTGATTTTATTGGAATATTTTGTAGATTTGGATCACTAGATGCAAGTCTACCTGTTGTAGTAGCTGCTAACAAAAAAGATGTATGAACTCTTTTAGTATTTTGATTTATATGTTCTGGCAATGCATCTGAGTAAGTATTTTTAAGCTTACTAATTTGCCTCCATTCCAAGATGAGTTGTGGAAATTCATAACCTTTAAAAGCTAAATCTTCTAAAACCGAAGCACTAGTAGCAAAACTACCTTTTTTTGTTTTTTTTAAAGCTGCTATTTTTAAATCGTTATACATTATTTCACCAAGTTGCTTAGTTGATCCAATGTTAAATGTTTTCTTTGAAATCTTAAAAATAGATTTTTCTAATTTTTCAATTTTAGTTGTAAATTTTGAAGACAGTTTGTTTAGTGAAGATTTATCAAGTTTAATACCTTTTATCTCCATCTCTGCTAGTATTTTTATTAGAGGTTTTTCAAATAACTCATAAATATTTAGTAATTTTTCTGCTTTTAATGATTTTAAAAAAATTTTGTACAATCTAAATGTAATATCTGCATCTTCAGCTGCGTAATTTTTAGCTTCAGATATTTCCACTTCAGAAAAATTTAGTTGTTTTTTTCCCGTACCAACTAAATCTTTAAATTTTATAGTTTTATGGCCTAGATGAATCTCTGAAAGTGTATCCATATTATGCCTATTTTTACCAGCATCTAGTGTGTAAGACATAAGCATAGTATCTTCCATGGAATTCAAAGTGATTCCACGGTGATAAAAGACAATAAAATCAAACTTAATGTTTTGTCCTATTTTTTTAATGCTCTCATCCTGCAAATAATTCTTTAAAATACTTAAGACTTTTTTTTCGTCAAGATTGTTTCCACTAACATGATTTAATGGAATGTAACATGCATTTCCAATACTGTTAGAGATTGAAATACCTACTAACTTTGCTGTATGAGGGTCTAATGAAGTTGTTTCAGTATCTATTGCAAATTCACCTGTTTCCTCAGATTGTTTCATCCAATCTTCAATCTCCTTCTCATTTTTAATTAATTGATAATTTTTTTTCGTAATTTCTGTTGTTTTTTCTGAATTTTTATCAATATCTTTAGTTACAAGGTTATTTGTGTCTCCATACTTTGAGATAGCAGAACTTAATAGCCTATTAAATTCCATTTCTCTTAAAAAAGAATAAAGCTTATCTTGATCAACACTTTTCAATATGAATTCTTCAATTTTATTTTTTACAGGTACATTTTTTTTTAACGTAACTAATTTTTTGCTAATAATTGCATCGTCCTTGTTATTTATTAAAGCTTCTCTTCTTTTATTTTGTTTTATTTTTGATGCATTTTTTAGTAAATTTTCTAAAGTTCCATATTGATTTATTAATTCAGCAGCAGTTTTAATTCCTATACCAGGTACACCAGGCACGTTATCTGTGCTATCACCAGCTAAAGATTGGACATCTATTACTTTTTCTGGAGTAACTCCAAATTTATTGTGGACATCGTCTTGATTTATAAATTTGCTCTTCATTGGGTCATAAATTCTCACCCCTTTTTTATAAAGCTGCATTAAATCTTTGTCTGAAGAAACAATTGTTACCTTTGCACCTAAGTCTAAAATTTTTTCTACATATGTTGCAATTAAATCATCTGCCTCATAATTGATTAACTCAATTGAAGGTAAATTAAAGGCTTTTACAGATTTCCTAATGTATTCAAATTGAGGAATTAGATCGTCAGGTGCATCAGATCTATTTCCTTTATACTCTGAATATATTTCATTTCTAAAATTTTTTCTTGCTGAATCAAATATCACTGCAAAGTGTGTTGGTTTTTCTAGATTATCATCTGATTTAGAGTCCTCTAATAATTTAAAAAGCATGTTGCAAAAACCGCTGACAGCACCAACTGGTAATCCATCACTTTTTCTAGTTAAAGGAGGAAGGGCATAATATGCTCTAAAAATGTATCCCGAACCATCTATTAAGTAAAAATGGTCACTTTTTTTAATTTTCTCCATAATGTAATGATATCTTAATTTTTATAAATGTAATAAATGTATGCCCTCATATGAATAAAAAAAACGTTTTAACTGTTAAAAACTTGAATAAAGTTTATTCAAAAAATGGTTCAAAACAAACTCATGCACTTAATAATTTAAACTTAGAGGTGAAAGAAGGTGAAATTTTTGGTCTATTAGGACCAAATGGGGCTGGAAAGAGTACATTTATAAACATATTAGGTGGATCAGTTATAAAAACTGGTGGTGAAGTAAATGTTTGGGGGTTTAACTTAGATAAAAATCCTAGACAAGTTAGAGCCTCTATTGGAATTGTTCCACAAGAGGTCAACTTTGATCCATTTTTTAGTCCCAGAAAACTCTTAGAGCTTCAAGCAGGACTATATGGAATTAGAAAAAAAGATAGAATTACAGATACTATATTGAAATTGGTATCATTAGAGGAACAAGCTGACAGTTATGCTAGAGCTTTATCAGGTGGTATGAAAAGAAGATTGCTTGTAGCAAAAGCGATGGTGCATCAACCTCCAATTATAATTTTAGATGAACCTACTGCAGGAGTAGATGTGGAGCTTAGAAATACATTGTGGGAAAACGTGAAATCTTTGAACAAACAAGGGGTAACAACAATATTAACAACTCATTATCTTGAGGAAGCAGAAAAAATGTGTGATAGAATTGGTATTCTAAGTGGAGGAAAATTAGTTGCTTTGGATACTACTAAAAATCTCTTAGAAAGAATTAAAACAAAAATTGTATATGTCAGTACAGATAAAAAAACTAATATTAAGGATAACACTTTTGAGTCATTAAAAGTTTTATCAAATGATGGGAAAAGGTTAGTTTTATCCTATGAAAAGAGCAAACTAAGCATCGACTCCATAATTACAGAAATAAAAAAACAAGATATTAAAATACAAGATATTTCAACCGATGATGGAGATCTTGAAGATGTATTTTTAAGACTCACAAAAAATTAAATTATCTGGGAGATCTTTTAGATAGTATTCTCTGAAGAGTTCTTCTATGCATCTTAAGTCTTCTTGCAGTTTCAGAGACATTTCTGTTACATAACTCAAAAACTCTGTGGATGTGCTCCCATTTTACTCTATCAGCTGACATTGGGTTTTCAGGTGGGGCTGGTTTTTGATTTGGATCAGCTAAAAGTGCTTTTTCAACATCATCTGCATCCGCAGGTTTAGCAATATAATCAATTGCTCCCTCTTTAATTGCAGCAACTGCTGTTGGAATATTGCCATATCCAGTTAGCATAACAATTCTACTTTTAAGGTTTCCCTTTTGGATTTCTTTTACTACCTCTAGTCCATTCCCATCATTCAATCTTAGATCAACAACAGCAAATGCAGGGCTTTTTGATTTTACTGTATCAATACCAATCTTTACACTCTCAGCTTGTGTAACTGTAAAACCTTTTTTTTCCATAGCTCTAGCCAATCTTTGTCTAAATGGATTGTCATCGTCTACTATTAAAAGGGTTTTATCTTCAAAATCACTTAGTTTTTGGAGTGTTGGTTGGTTAATCATAGCCCTTATATGGAAGTAAATTTTAATATTTCAATAGCATTATTTACTTTACATTATTAATTATTTCCCATAAATGCTGCATTTATGAAACTTGCATACGTGATATGAAGGTTTTTTTTGTAAATTTTTTTTAGAGGTGCAGATATGCAAAAATTTAAGTCAGTTGAAGAATTAGTTAATCAACTGAGACCGACAGGACCTGTTTATTGTATTAGAAAGGAGTCAATTAAATTGGCTTCAAAATTCTTCCAAAAAAATTTCCCTGGAAAAATACTTTATGCGTTAAAAACTAACCCTCATCCAGTAGTTCTTAAAACCATTGTTGAGAGCGGTATAAATCGTTTTGACGTAGCATCTATAAATGAAATTGAGGCCATTAGAAAAATAAGTCCAAACGCAAATTGTTCTTATATGCATACAGTTAAAAGTAGAGAAAGTATTAAAGAGGCATATTTCAAATATAATGTTAAGGCCTTTTCTTTGGATACTAAAGATGAATTAATTAAAATTTTAGAAAGTACAAATTACGCTAAAGACTTAGAATTATTTGTTAGAGTTTCTGTATCTAATGAACATGCAGAGATTGATTTATCAAAAAAATTTGGCGCAATTAATACTGAAGCAACTGGATTACTTAGATTAACAAAACAATATTCTAAAAAAATTGGACTTAGTTTCCATGTTGGTTCACAATGTATGCACCCAATATCTTATTCAAAAGGAATATTTGAAATAGGTAATATAATTAAAAAAACTAAAATTATTCCAGATGTAATTAATGTTGGAGGAGGCTTTCCAACTATTTATCCTGATCTTATTCCTCAATCTTTAGATGCTTACTTTAATGAAATTAAAAAAGCTTTAAATAATTTAAAATTAGATAAGCTTCCAGAAATTATTTGTGAACCTGGAAGAGCGATTGTTGCAGAAAGCGGCTCAACGATTGTAAGAGTTGATTTAAGAAAAAAACAGAAACTTTATATAAATGATGGAACGTATGGAACTTTATTTGACGCAGGTGTTCCTAATATTGTTTACCCATCAAAAATGATAACTAATGGAAGATTAATCTCCAAGAAATTAACATCTTTCGATTTCTACGGCCCAACATGTGATAGTATGGATTATATGAAAGGTCCTTTTATTTTACCAAATAATATAAAAGAAAATGATTATATAGAGTTAGGACAGCTTGGAGCGTATGGATTAACTTTTAGAACTAATTTTAATGGATTTTATTCTGATGATATTTACGAAGTTGAGGATAATCCAATCATGACGATGTATGACAAAGAAGCAAATAAAGATTTTCTTGTTGCTTAATGTCAGATAATAAAAACCAGTCAAGTAATAGAAAAAGTGATTTACTTAGTAAAGAAGTTGAGCATATCGATATAACTTCTTTTGACGCTCGAAAAATTGTTTCTTCAATGGAAAAAATGTCTTTCGTTTCAAGAGAGACTGCAAATGCTGCAAATATTTATAATGAAATGATAAAAGATAAAGATTGCACAATCTTTTTAACACTCGCAGGATCAACTTCTGCTGCTGGATGTATGCATATTTATAGAGATTTAGTTAAATATAATATGGTTGATGCAATAGTAGCTACAGGGGCTTCAATTATTGATATGGATTTCTTCGAGGCACTTGGTTTTAAGCATTATCAGGGATCACAGTATCAAGATGATACAGAGTTAAGAAATAACTACGTAGATAGAATATATGATACTTATATTGATGAGGAAGAGCTTCAGATGTGTGATAAAACTATCGGGGAAATTGCAGATCAATTGGAGCCCAAAAGTTATACATCAAGAGAATTTATAAAAGAGATTGGTAAATATCTTAAAACTAATGCAAAAAAGAAAGACTCATTAATAGAAGTTGCATATGACAACAATGTTCCAATTTTCTGTCCAGCATTTACTGATTCAAGTGCTGGATTTGGACTTGTGATGCACCAAGAAAGAAATCCAAAAAATCATATTACAATTGACTCAATAAGAGAGTTTAGAGAATTAACTGAAATTAAAATAAAATCTAAAGGGTCAGGACTATTTATGATTGGAGGAGGTGTGCCAAAAAATTTTATTCAAGACACTGTCATTTGTGCTGAACTTTTAGGAAAAGATGTAGATATGCATAAATATGCTATTCAAATAACAGTTGCTGACTCTAGAGATGGAGCATGCAGTAGCTCAACATTAAAAGAGGCAAGCTCATGGGGCAAAGTAGACATAACCAAAGAGCAAATGGTTTTTGCAGAAGCAACAAGTGTATTACCCTTAATAGCAAGTGACGCCTATCATAAAGGTGAATGGAAAAATAGAGAGAGAAAAAATTTTTCCAAGATATTTTGATCAATGATCAAAAAAATCAAAATCGGTTTAATACAAAGTAAATCTTTAGGTACAATTCAGTCAAATATTGATTTAGCTATAAAAAATATAAAAAAAGCTGCAAAAAAAAAGGCAAAGATTATATGTCTACCTGAACTATTTTTGACTAATTACTTTTGCCAAACAGAAAGTCATTCAAATTTTAAATTGGCTGAAAAAATTCCGGGAACAACCTCTAGAATATTTTGTAACCTAGCAAAGGAGCTTGGTGTTGTATTAAATATTACAATGTTCGAAAAAAAAACATCTGGGTTTTATCATAATACAAGTATCATAATTGGAGAAAATGGTAATATATTATCTAAATATCGTAAGATGCATATACCTGATGACCCTGGTTATTATGAAAAATTTTATTTCACCCCTGGAGACCTTGGCTTCAAAAGTGTGAAAACTAAGTTTGGCAAGATAGGTCCACTCATATGTTGGGATCAATGGTTCCCTGAAGCAGCAAGGTTAACAGCTTTGAAAGGGGCCCAAATTATTTTTTACCCTACTGCTATTGGATGGCATCCAAAAGAAAAAAGAAAGTTTGGAAAATCTCAATTAGACTCTTGGATAACAATACAGAAATCGCACGCTATTGCTAATGGAACTTATGTGGCTGCTATAAATAGAGTTGGGGTGGAAACAAAAGGTAAGAAAAAAATTGAATTTTGGGGAAACTCAATGGTGATAGATCCTAGTGGTAAAGTCATTGCAAAAGCAGGAAATAAAAAAGAAGATATTTTGATTTGTGAGGTAGATTATAAAAAAATAGATACTGCTAGACAGCATTGGCCCTTTTTAAGAGACAGAAGAACTGAATTTTACAAAAATATTCTCAAAAATCCTCAAGATGAGTAAAAAAATTAATGAATTTAGAATGCCAGCAGAATGGGAGCCTCAAAAATCCGTTTGGATGTCTTGGCCTCACAATAAAAATGATTGGCCTGGACTATTTGAAAATATTCCAAATGTAGTTGGAAACATAATAAAATATTTAACAAAACATCAACGAATAGATTTATTAGTCAATAGTAACAACAAAATAAATACCATAAAAAAATATTTAAAAAAAATAGGTTGTAATATATCTAATATTAAGTTTCATAAACTTAAGACAGACAGACTTTGGTTAAGAGACACTGGACCAATATTTTTAGTCAACAAAAAAAATAAAAAAAAATCCATGCTAAATTTTAAATTTAATGCCTGGTCAAAATATAAAAATTTCAGAAATGATAATAAAATTAATAACTATATTAGTAGGTATTTAAATATTGAAAGTATTTTACCAAAAAAAGCAAATTCAAATAAAATTCAAAGAGTAGTAATGGAGGGAGGAGCATTTGATAATAATGGTTCTGGATCCATACTGTTAACAAGAGAGTGCTTATTAAGCAGTAAACAAGAGAGAAATAAAGGTTTCAAAAAAATTGACTATGAAAAATTGTTTTCAAAATACTTAAATACAAAAAATTTTATTTGGCTTAATAAAGGAATTGTTGGAGATGACACGCACGGTCATATCGATGATATAGCAAGGTTTGTTTCAAAAAGCACAATTATGATAGCTATAGAAAAGAATAGATCAGATAAAAATTACAAAGCTCTTAAGGAAAATTTAAAAATATTAAGTAAAAGTTCTGATGAAAACGGAAAAAAATTTAAAATTATAAAGGTTCCTATGCCAAGTCCAATTGTCATAAAAAAAACTCGTGTTCCAGCAAGTTATTTAAATTTTTTTATAAGTAATAAAACAGTCTTAGTTCCAGTATTTAATGTAAAAGAAGACAAAAAGGTTTTAAAAATTTTTAGAAAATTTTTTACAAACAGAAAAGTTATTGCTATTGATTGTAGTGATTTAATTTGGGGTTTTGGAGCTATTCATTGCATGACACAACAAGAGCCAAAAATTTGAATTAAGCAGGTTTTAAAGTGCCTAGTAATAATCTAAAAGGTATTAACATTACTAAAGCTACAAAAATCTTTACTGTTAAATCTCCTAAAGAAAGTGTCATCCAAGGTATTCCTGTTCCATAAAATGAAATTGAAAAGAATAAAAATGTATCAACGGTAGAACCAATTAATGAAGAGGCAAGTGGTGCAATAAACCATTTTTTTTGTCTTAATTGATCAAATATTTGTACATCCAGTAATTGAGCGATAATAAATGCTGTTCCTGAACCAATTGCTATTCTTACTGAAATTAAATCTGCAAAATTTGTTGAGAAAATTAGTGTAAACAAAATACCTATTGTAAATCCTATATATACAATTTTTCTAGCAACTAATTTACCAAAAGATCTATTTGCTAGATCAGTTATTAAAAATGCTATTGGATAACTGAATGCTCCATAAGTAAGAATTTCTTGTAGACCATAATATTGAATTGGAAATTGGACTAAATAATTAGATGCTAAAACAACCAATCCCATTAAAAATGAGAGGATTAGAAATACTTTATTCATTATGCTGATTTACTAACTATTGATTTTTTTAATTTTTTTAGTCTTAAGGATAAATCTTTTGACTTTGCTGAAATAAGAAATTGGTCAAAACTACCTTTTTTATCTACTGATCTAACACCAGCATTTGAGACGGTTAATCTTAAACTTCTCTTAAGTAGCTCACTTTTAAACTTAACTTTTTTTAGATTTGGAAGAAATCTTCTTTTAGTCTTATTGTTAGCATGACTAACGTTATGACCCTTGAGCGGGATTTTTCCTGTAAGTTCGCATTTTTTAGACATAAATTATCAGCTTGTATAGGATCTGAATCTTATCGCGTCAAGATTAATTTTTAATTCCAATAGCCTCTGAAACATTTTTAAATCCCTTATTTTTTAATAAATCAATTAATTCTTTACTTATTTTTGAAGCTATACGTGGACCTCTATAAACCATTCCAGTATATAATTGAATAAGTGTAGCTCCAGATGTGATTTTTTCAAAAGCATCTTGTCCACTACTAACACCACCCACTCCTATTATCTTTGTTTTATCTTTTAGAATTTTGTAAAACTTAGAAATTGCCTCGTTTGAAATCTTTTCAATTGGTTTGCCTGACAGTCCACCCTTTTCTAATTTGTTTATATTTTTTAAATTTTCTCTATTCTTGTCTGTGGTATTGGAAACAATAATGATTCCTATTTCTTGTTCTAAAATGATTTTAGATACTTTATTAATTTGATAATCATTTAAATCAGGTGAGACTTTTATTGCTAGTGGAATGTTTGAATTTAACTCTTTTCTTTCATTTTTTAATTTACCAATCAATAAATTTAGTTCATCCTGGTTATGAAAATCTCTTAAATTTTCTGTATTTGGTGAGGAGATATTTATAGTTATATAATCAGCTAAATTATAAAATTTACGAAAACAAATTAAATAATCCTCAACTCTATCTTTGGAGTCTTTATTTGGTCCAATATTTATTCCTAAAAAACCTTTTTTATTATTTTCCTTAATTCTCTTACTAATTTGTTCTGAACCAGAATTATTAAAACCTAATCTATTTATAAGAGCTTCATCTTCTTCAAGTCTAAAAACTCTAGGTTTAGGGTTACCAAATTGAGGCTTTGGAGTGATTGTCCCTACTTCAACAAAACCAAATCCAAGATTAAAGAGAGGATTATATACTTCAGCATTTTTATCAAATCCAGCAGCAACACCAATTGGAGAAGATAATTTTTTTTCACAAAAAGTTGTTTCTAAAATATGATTATCTTTGGGTTTTGAGTAAGGAATATTATTTAACTTTAGTGCTTTTATTGCTAGAGAATGAGCTACCTCAGGGCTAAATTTAAAAATTAGTGGTCTTAAAATATT
Source organism: uncultured Pelagibacteraceae bacterium (assembly GCA_902520695.1). GTDB lineage: Bacteria > Pseudomonadota > Alphaproteobacteria > Pelagibacterales > Pelagibacteraceae > Pelagibacter. Next base: position 106,251 of record CABYOT010000002.1, on the reverse strand, counting down.
AAACATTTTCTAATTTACTTTTTATTAATTCTTTAGTTTCTTGAACCCCAAAAAAGCTTATAAAAAAACCAAATCGTGGTCCATTTTCTGCCCCAAAAACTACCTCATATATTAACTTGAACCAATCACGCAAATTTTCTTTATAGCCATTCTCTTTGCCGACTGTATAAATTGTAGTCTGAATATCCTCTGGTTTCATTGCATCATCGCAATTATCTAAAGAGTTTACTAAAGCTTCTAAAGCAATTTTCTCGCTTTCATTTGGTTTTTTATAAATCTTTTTAGATTTTATAGCGTCATTAAAATATTTAATTGCGTAAGATATTAACTTGTCAAAAATTGGATGCATATCTTCATTAATATCTTTCTTATATTTCTTAACAAACTTCCAAAGTAATTCTTTATTATCTGCATTGCTGGTCTCTACTAAATTTAATAGCATTGAGAAGGACATAATTGAATTTTCTTCAGGTATCTCTGAATTGTGAACATGCCAAACAGGGTTCATTAGTTTTTGAAGTTCGTTTTGAGTTTTACCTTTTTCAATAAAATCAAGATATTCATCGACAGCTTTTGGTACTACTTCTCTATAAAGTTTTTTTGCTCTTTTTGGATTCTGGTACATATACAAAGAGAGACTTTCGGGTGATGCATACTCTAACCACTGATCTATTGTAATACCATTTCCTTTTGACTTCGATATTTTTTCACCTTTTTCATCTAAAAATAACTCATATGCAAAGCCCGATGGATTTGACTTACCCAATAATTTTATGATTTTTGTAGATAAAATTGCACTCTCAATCAAATCTTTCCCATACATCTCAAAGTCTACATCAAGGGCATACCATCTCATAGCCCAATCTACTTTCCATTGTAATTTACAATTACCATCTAAAATACTTTTTTCTAATTTTTTGCCATTATTATCAAAAATTATTTTTGAATTTTTAGTATCTAGTTCTAAAACTGGTATCTCTAATACAACCCCTGTATCTGGACATATTGGTAAAAATGGGGAATATGTTTTTTGTCTTTCTTTACCAAGGGTAGGAATAATTATGTTCATTATTCCCTCATAATTTTCTAAAATTAATTTTAACGTATCATTGAAAAAACTAGACTTATAAAGAACTGATGAACTTTTAAAACTGTATTCAAAGTTAAATTTATCTAAGAAATTTTTTAACATCTCATTATTATGTTCACCAAAACTGTTAAATTTTCCAAAAGGATCCGGAACTTGAGTTAAGGGTTTATGAAGATTTTCTTCAAGTTTTTCGGGATTGGGAATATTTTCAGGAACTTTTCTAAGTCCATCCATATCGTCAGAAAAAGTAATTATTTCTTTAGGTAGATCTGATAAATGATTTAAAGCATTAACAATCATTGAGGTTCTTGCCACCTCACCAAACGTACCAATGTGTGGTAAGCCACTAGGACCATATCCTGTTTGAAGAATAATTTTTCCCTTGTTTTCAATATTTTTTTTTCTTTCCCTTAGAAGCTTTTTAGCTTCAATAAAGGGCCAAGCGTTTGTTTTATCTATATTGGTTTTATCTATCACTTTTAATTAAACAGCCTATAAATAACGTTTTTAATAATTCTTATAGAGTTGAAATTTATTTACCATAAAATAATGTCCAATCAAAATGCCCAATTATAAAACAGTTTTTTTTACCCTAGGAATTTTACAAATTATTTTAGGTTTATCGATGATTGCGCCGATTTTATCGCAGTTTTTTTATAATGAACTAAACTCAGGTTTCATAAGTTCTGGAATTGTAACAATTATTTTTGGAATTCTTTTTTTACTTACTAATTTAGATCATGATAAAAAAATCAGTTTACCTCAAGCATTTCTTTTAACAGCTTTATCTTGGTTGAGTATTGCTATTTTTGGTTCACTTCCTTTCATATTTTCTGATATTGCATTGAGTGTAACAGATGCTTTTTTTGAGAGTATGTCAGGTATTACCACAACTGGATCAACTATAATCACCGATTTAAATGAAACTCCTAAAAGTATATTACTTTGGAGAGGAATGCTTCAATGGTTAGGTGGAATCGGTATCATTGTGATGGCAATTACTTTAATGCCACTTATGAATATTGGTGGAATGCAGTTGTTCATTATATCCACTAGTGATACTCCAGAAAAAATTTTACCTAGATCAAAAGAAATAGCATTGAGACTGGTTTTGATATACTCAGGATTAACTTTTATATGCGCATTATTTTATAAAATATTTGGGATGAACTACTTTGATAGTATAGTTCACTCTATGACAACAATCGCAACTGGAGGATTTTCAAATTATAATGAGTCTATAGGTTACTTTGATAATGCTTTAATAGAATTTACATCAATAATATTTATTATTTTAGGAAGTATTCCATTTATTGCCTATATCAAATACTTAAATGGAGATAAAAAAATATTTTTTACAGATACGCAAATTAAAACTTTTATAAAAATTATACTTTTTTCAATTGTCTTAATGTATTTATATCTGTTTATAAAAAATCAAAGTTTTATTGAAACTAATATCAGGTCGATTATGTTTAATGTAATATCAATCCTGACTGGTACTGGTTATGTAACTCAAAATTTTAGTGAATGGGGTCAATTTCCATTAATTTATTTTCTTATTCTTATGTTCATCGGTGGATGTGCAGGCTCTACAGCTTGTGGGATTAAAATATTTAGAGTTCAAATCTTATTACAGTTTGTTGCTGTACAACTAAAAAAAATAATTTATCCAAGAGGTATATTTAAAATAAAATATGAAAATAATAATATTGATGAAAAATTTTTAGCATCAATTATTTCCTTTATATTTTTATACATTGTAATTTTTTTTATTATAACTGCTCTTTTATCAACAAGTGGTTTAGATTTGACAACTTCAATATCCGCCGCTGCAACATCAATATCAAATGTGGGACCCGGTTTAGGTGATATTATTGGTCCAAATGGTAATTTTTCCGATTTATCTAATTTTTCAAAATGGATTTTAAGCATAGCAATGATTTTAGGTAGATTAGAGTTGTTTGCTGTATTAGTATTGTTTATTCCATCATTTTGGAGAAAATATTAATGTCTAAAACAAAACAAAGCTGGGTTGATTCCTTATTGGTTTATAAAGATATAAGAATGTTAAGAATATTGCTTCTAGGAGCAATAAGTGGTTTTCCATGGGTATTAATTGCAAGTAGCTTAAGTCTTTGGCTAAAAGAAGAAGGATTAAGTAGATCAACAATTGGTTGGGCAGGATTAATATTTGGAGTTTATGCTTTTAATTATTTATGGGCTCCAATAATTGATAGAATACAAATTCCTCTTTTGACAAAAAAATTAGGACATAGACGAGGTTGGATCGTCTTAATGCAATTAATTATTTTACTCAGCTTGATAGTTTGGAGTTTTATAAATCCTACACAAAATTTAGCACTTTTGATTAGTGTTGGATTAATAATTGCAATAGCTTCTGCAACCCAAGATATAACTGTTGATGCGTTGAGAATTGAACAAATTGATGCAAATGAGGGGAAATCCATGGCAGCAGGTGCAGCTATGGCAGTAGTTGGTTGGTGGACTGGTTATAAATTAGGAGGCGTTGTAGCATTATTTACTGCTGAATTTTTTCAAAATATGGGAGTAGCAGATTATTGGCAAGCTACTTTTTTAGTTTTAGGTGTTTTAATTATATTAATGAATATTTGTTTGATGTTTGTTCATGAGCCAATTGATATTAACAGACAGAATAATCAAAAAGAAACAGATCAAATGATTATAAACAAGCTTGGATCAAATAATGTTTTAACAAATTTTATTGCTTACATTTCGGGAACTATTGGTGGACCAATAATAAGTTTTTTCAAGAAAAATGGTTTTGCAATTGCAGTTGGGATATTAGGATTTGTGTTTTTATTTAAAATAGGTGAGGCATTTTTAGGACGTATGTCTATTGTTTTTTACAAAGAAATTGGATTTTCAAAAGGACAAATAGCAATTTATTCTAAAGGATTAGGATGGATAACAACCGTAGTTTTCACTTTAATAGGTGGTGTAATGGCGATGAGAGCTGGAACTGTCAAAACTATGTTTTTTGCTGGAGGTTTGATGGCTGTAACTAATTTACTTTTCGCATTATTGGCCTGGACAGGTAAATCAGAATTATTATTTGCAATAGCTGTGATAGCTGATGATATAACAGCTGCATTTGCAACAGTTGCATTTGTTGCTTTTATTTCTTTATTAGTAGATAGGACATACACGGCAACACAATATGCATTATTAGCATCCATTGGAACTGCTGGAAGAACCACCCTTGCCTCTTCATCAGGTGCACTAGTAGATTGGCTAAATGGAGACTGGGGTACATTTTTTATAATAACAACTGTAATGGTGATTCCATCACTAATTTGTCTTTGGTTCATAAGGAAAAAAGTTAAAATTGGTGCAAAATAGCTATTTCTGTAAGAATTCCTATTTAAACATTTATGAGCTGGCCTCAAAGAAATCAAATATAAGTACACAATTAATTTACGGTGAAAAATTTAGGATAATTGGAAAAAAGAAAGATTTTTTTAAGATCATAACTGATTTTGACAATTACGTAGGTTTTATAAAAATCAAAAAATTTAATAAAGTTTTAAACAAAACTCACAAAGTCAGTATATTAAAATCAAAGATTTACAATAAACCAAAAAACAATATTAAATTTTTAACAAAAAAATACCTTCCATTTTCATCTGAAATCCAGATTATAAATAAAAAAAATAACTTTGTAATGTTTGAAAATAATAAATGGATAAAATTAAATGAATTACAAAGATTAAATAAAAAAAATTATAATTTTAATAAAATATTAAAACTTTTTTTGAATATAAAATATAAATGGGGTGGCAAAACTTTTGATGGTATTGATTGTTCGGCATTACTCCAAATTTTTTATAAATATAACCATAAGTTCTTTCCTAGAGATACAAAAGATCAAGTTAAAATCAAAAAAGGTGTTAGGAATAAAAGATTTTTTAAGAAAGGAGATATTATTTTTTGGAAAGGACATGTTGCAGTTTGTTTAAATGCAAAAGAATTAATTCATGCATATGGTCCAAGAAAAAAAGTAATAATAATGCCAATAATAAAAACCATTAAATTAATTGAAAAAACTACAAATTTAAAAGTGATTAAAATTATATCGATTTAGTTTTGATCTCTTCCAAAATCTGGCTTTGCTATATCTTGTTTTAAATTCAATATTTGCTGTCTTACTTTTTTTGAATTAACCAATTTTTTTCTCAATATATTGTCATCTAAATTTTCAATATTTTTTTTAAAAGATTTTAAATTTTTAATAAACAAATTAATTGCACTCACAACATTTTTTTTGTTATTAAAAAAAATATCTCTCCACATTATTTCGTTTGATGCAGCTATCCTTGAAAAATCTCTTAACCCTCCTGCACTAAATTTAATTATATCTTTTTTTTGAGTTTTTTGAAAATCTTGAGCGGTCTTTATTAAATTGTAAGCTATTAAGTGGGGTAAATGACTTGTAATTGAAAATATCTTATCGTGAACTTTCTCATCCATAATTATTACTTTAGAACCAATCTTTGTCCAAAAATTAACCAATTTTTTCTGTTTAACTTTGTTTTTGTCACTAAAAACTATACACCATTTATTAATAAATAGATTTTTACTTCCATACTTTGGTCCACTTACCTCTGATCCAGATATCGGATGACTCATAATCCAGTCAAGTGACTTTGGAAGGCTCTTATTTTTTAATTTTTTTATATTTTCCTTTGTGGAGCCTACATCGGTAATTAAAGATTTTTTACTTAAATACTTATTTAAATAGGGGATAACTCTTTCATACTGACTCATTGGAGTAGCAAGTATAACAAGATCAATATCTGAAATTTTATTATCTAGTTTCTTTAAAATAATTATTTTTTTATTTATTTTTTTGATTTCTCTAATATTTTTTTTTGACTTTTCGAAAACAAAAAAGTTTTTAGAAATTTTTTTATTTATAGATGCTCTTAAAATTGAAGATCCAATTAATCCACAGCCAACGATTAATATATTTTTAAACATTTTTAAAAATTTTTTTCATCTGTTTAATTAAAAGTATATTTTCTTTCACATTTCCTATTGTAAGCCTTAAACAATTTTTAATACCATACGAATTCATTTCTCTAAGAATAATTCCTGATTTTTCAAGATTTCTCTCAACAAAACTTGCATTTAATTTACAACGTTTAAAATCTAAAAGAAAAAAATTTGGTCCAATTTCATTTGTTTGAATATTATAAGAATTCATTATTTTTTTTATTTTTCTGGCCCAATCTAAATTATGTTTTACAGATTTTTTGATAAAACTTTTATCTTTAAGAGACTCAACTGCACATTCCTGTGCTATCTTATTTACATTAAACGGTGGTTTAATTTTATATAAAGCATCTACGATTTTTTTACTTCCATAACCCCATCCAACTCTTAGGGATGCAAGACCATAAATTTTTGAAAAAGTTCTTAATACAAATACATTATTTTGATTTTTAAAAAGTTCCAGGCCTGATCTATAATCTTTATTTAACATATATTCAAAATATGCATCATCGACTACCAATAAAATTTTTTTATTTAATCGCTTCCTTAGGTCTAATAGTTGATTTTTAGAAATATATGTACCTGTAGGATTATTTGGATTAGCTATAAATACAATCTTTGTTCTTTTTGTTATTTTTTTTATAATTTCATCATTTGATACTTTAAAATTTTTTTCTTTAGAAAATATAACTTTTGCTCCTACTATTTTTGCATAAATTCTGTACATTAAAAAACTGTACTCTGGCACGACTACTTCATCACCTTTGTTTAAAAATAACTGACATAGCATTTGAATAATTTCGTCAGATCCAGATCCACAGATAATCTGATTTTGCTTGCAATTATATTTTTTTGAAATTGTGGATGTTAATTCCTTAAATTTCCCATCTGGATACTTTGATATATTATTTTTGGATTTTATTATTGCATTATTAGCATTTTTACTCATGCCTAAGGCTGATTCATTAGCTGATAATTTTATAATACTTTTTTTTTTATTTAAGAAGGATCTTCCAGGCTTGTAAGCCTCTAGGTTTAATTTTCTAAATAATGGAGTATTCATGATGCTTAGTTTTATTAATAAATAGTCAGATAATTAGATAATACAATCAATAATTCTAAAAAAATTGACATCTAAAAAGCTATCTTATAAAAGCTTTTTGCGCTGATTTAACTGAATTGCGAGCGCTTTAAAAAACCTGCTAAATAAGTTTTTTTTCTCACAATTCATTACAGCAAAATTTTTATGAGCAATTAAAATAAAATGAAAAATATAATTATTGAGAAAACTCTTAAGCTTGATTGTGGCAAAGAAATATCGAACTTTCCATTAGCTTATGAGACCTATGGAAATCTTAATGAGAAGAAAGATAATGCTATATTAATTTTTCATGCGTTAACTGGCGACCAGTATGCTTCAGGCATCAATCCGATTACAAAAAAAGAGGGTTGGTGGAACTATGCAGTTGGTCCAGGTAAATCATTCGATACTGATAAATTTTTTGTTATCTGTGCAAATGTTATTGGTGGATGTATGGGATCCTACGGACCAGGAACTATTGATCCTTTGACCAATAAACCTATAGGTACAAATTTTCCTGTAATTACAATTAACGATATGGTTAATGCTCAATACAATCTATTAGATTACTTAAAGATAGAAAAATTATTTGCAGTTGCTGGCGGCTCCATGGGTGGAATGCAAGTTTTACAATTCGTATCAAACTTTCCGAATAAGGCTAAAGTAGCTTTACCAATTGCTTGTACGGCTAGTCATTCAGCTCAAAATATTGCTTTTAATGAACTTGGAAGACAAGCAATAATGTCTGATAGCAATTGGAGAGATGGGTTGTATGATCAAAAATCAACAAATCCAGATAAAGGTTTGGCTGTTGCTAGGATGGCTGCTCATATCACGTATTTATCAAAACAAGGTTTACAAGAAAAGTTTGGTAGGAATCTTCAAGAAAGATCTGATTTAAAATTTGGATTTGATGCTGACTTTCAAATTGAGAGTTATTTAAGATATCAAGGGTCTGTATTTGTAGATAGATTCGATGCAAATAGTTATTTGTATATCACTAGAGCGATGGATTATTTTGATTTAACTAAACAATATGGAGGAAACCTTTCCAAAGCATTTAAAAATACCAAAACAAAATTTTTCATCATTTCCTTTACTTCTGATTGGTTATACCCAACCTCTGAGAATAAAGATATTGTAATAGCGCTTAATGCAATTGGTGCTGATGTTGGTTTTGTAGAAATAAAAACCGACAAAGGCCACGATTCCTTTCTATTAGACGTGCCAGATTTTTTAAGCACTATTAAAAATTATTTAAATACAACTTATTCTAATATCAATGAAAGAAGAATTTAAAGTTATTTCTAAGTTTATTGAGGAAAAATCAAGAGTCTTGGACGTTGGATGTGGCGATGGAATTTTGATGGAATATCTATTAAAAAATAAAGTGGTAGATGTTAGAGGACTTGAAATTTCTAAAGAAAAAGTAAAAAAATGTTTATCTAAAGGTTTGGCTGTTATTGAAGGTGACGCAGAGAATGATTTAAAGCAATTTCCGGATTTATCATTTGATTATGTAATATTAAGTCAAACTCTTCAAGCATTTATGAGCCCAGAAAATGTTATTGAAAATCTATTACGAGTAGGAAAAAAGGTAATTGTTACAATTCCAAATTTTGGACATTGGAAAGTTAGATTAGATTTGCTATTAAAAGGAGAAATGCCAGTTACAAAGAATTTACCTTATCAATGGTATAATACTCCCAACCTACATATGTGTACAATTCAAGATTTTTATAATTTTTGTAACAACAAAAGAGTTAATATTTACAAATCAATTTCTTTAAATGGAGAGAAAATTTCAAATATTACAACTTCAAATTTAAAATATAAAAACCTAATATCTGAATTAGGTATTTTTTTATTAGAAAAGTAAAATGAAAATAGAAATTGTAAAATGTTTAGAAGATAATTTTTCATATTTATTAATTGATGAGTTAACAAAGTCTACCATTGTAATTGATCCTAGTGAAGCAGAGCCTATTATAAATAAAATTGAAAGTCTTAATCTAAGATTAAGATTCATAATGAATACTCACCATCATTATGATCACGTTGGAGGCAATAAAGAGCTCAAGAAATTATATAATGCTAAGGTTATAGGATTTAATGAGGATAAACATAGAATACCTGAAATAGATATATCTGTAAAAAATGATGAAACTTGGAAAGACGGTATATTTGAAGCAAAAGTTTTTCATATTCCAGGACATACTTTAGGTCATATATGTTTCTATTTTTTTAATGAAAATGCATTATTTTCTGGAGATACATTATTTTCATTAGGTTGTGGAAGAGTGTTTGAGGGCACTCATGAACAGATGTTTAATTCTTTGCAGTTGTTAAAGAATTTACCAATTGAGACAGAAATTTATTGTGGACATGAATATACATTAAAAAATTCAGATTTTTGCCTAAAACACGATCCAGAAAATAAAGCCTTAATTTCGAAAATTGAGTTTATAAAAAATCGTCTGGCCAAAGGTCAGCCAACTATTCCATCGACACTTGAAGATGAGCTACAAACTAATATTTTTTTAAGATCAAAAAATGTTGAAAACTTCTCAAAATTGAGAGATTTAAAGGATAATTTCTAGCTTATTCAGCTTGACTAAAATAAGGCCCTGACTATATTGCTGATAATTAAAAATTAGGTTCGTTAATGTCATACGCAGTTATACAAACAGGTGGAAAACAGTACAAAGTCTCAGCTGGTGAAATAATTAAAATAGAAAAATTAGCTGAGTCAAATCCAGCCACTAAAGTGGAATTCAATGAAATTTTAGCTTATGGAGATGATAAGAGCATTGAATTAGGTACACCAACTTTAGATGGTGCGAAAGTTGAAGCTGAACTATTAAAAAATGGCAAAGAAAGAACTGTTCTAATTTTTAAAAAAAGAAGAAGAAAAAATTCAAGACGTAAAAACGGACACAGACAACAGTATTCACTAATAAGAATAAACAAAATTTTTTCAAAAGATGGTAAACTTTTATCAGAGGCTGAAAAGATGAAAAAAAGTGAAGTTGTAGTTAAAGAAGCTACAAAAGAAAAAACTGAGGCTTCAAAATAAATAGGTAATTTATGGCAACAAAAAAAGCAGGTGGATCATCTAGAAATGGAAGAGATAGCGCTGGCCGTAGACTTGGTGTGAAAAAATATGGTGGTGAATTAGTAATACCTGGAAATATTATTGTAAGACAAAGAGGCACTAAAATTTTTCCTGGGGAAAATGTTGGAATGGGTAAAGACCATTCAATTTTTTCTGTTGTTAAAGGAAAAGTTGTTTTTAAAAAGAGTAAATCAGACAGAACTTACGTATCAGTAAAGCCTAATTAGTAGACAGCTAATTAATTCTGTAAAATCATGAAATTTCTCGATCAAGTTAAGATATATGTAAAAGCTGGAGACGGTGGATCTGGTTCTCCTAGTTTTAGAAGAGAAAAATTTATAGAATTTGGAGGACCTGACGGAGGTGATGGAGGGAAAGGTGGTTCTATTATTCTTGTGTCAGAGAGAAATTTAAACACATTAATTGATTTTAGATATCAACAGCATTTTAAAGCTGAGAGAGGTAGAGATGGAAGTGGAAAAAATAAAACAGGAAGAGGAGGAGAAGATTTATATTTAAAAGTACCAGTTGGAACACAAGTATTTGAGGAAGACAATAAAACCCTAATTTTTGATTTCAAGAAGGAAAATGAAAAATTTGTTGCAGCTATAGGTGGTAATGGAGGTTTTGGTAACACAAGGTTTAAATCATCAACTAATAGAGCTCCAAAGAAATTTACCAAAGGTACAATTGGAGAAGAATTCTGGATTTATTTACAACTTAAGACAATTGCTGATATTGGTATCATTGGATTACCCAATGCAGGAAAATCTAGCTTATTAGCGTCATTAACAAGTGCTACTCCTAAAATTGCAAATTATAAATTTACAACTTTAAATCCAAATCTAGGTGTCGCAATGTATGACGATAAAGAGATAACTTTAGCAGATATTCCAGGATTAATTGAAGGGGCACATCAAGGGACAGGATTAGGGATTAAATTTTTAAAACATATTGAAAGATGCAAAGCGCTTTTGCATCTAATTGATATATCAGAAAACGATCTAATTAACTCATATCTTCAAGTGAGGAATGAAATGGGTAAATATAGTTCAGAGCTATTAAAAAAGCATGAAATAATAGTGTTTAACAAAATAGACCTAATTGATGAGAACGAAATAAAAGAAAAAATAAAAGATTTTGAAAAAATAATCAAGAAATCGGCTTTTACAACATCAACACTCGATAAAAAATCAGTATCTGATATTAAATCAACATTGCTTAATTATGTATCTTAAAGACTCAAAAACTGTCGTTATAAAAATTGGATCATCTTTATTGATTAATGACAAAAAAATTATCAGAGAAAAATGGTTGTCAGAATTTACAAAAGATATTCAACATCTAAAAAAATTAAAAAAAAATATAATTTTGGTTAGTTCAGGAGCGATTGCTTTAGGATGTAAAAAATTAAAATTAAGTAAAAACAAATTGAAACTTGATAAAAGTCAGGCAGTAGCATCAATTGGCCAAATTGAGTTAATGAATCTTTTTAAAAAAACTTTTAATAAGTCAAAAATCAATCTTTCTCAAATTTTGCTAACACTTGAAGATACAGAAAAAAGAAGAAGGGCTATTAATGCAAAAAGAACTTTTGAGAATTTATTTAGTCTTGGTTTTATTCCAATAGTAAATGAAAATGATAGTATAGCTACTTCTGAGATTAAGTATGGTGATAATGACAGACTAGCTTCTAGGGTTGCACAAATATCAAGTGCAGATTGTTTAATTTTGTTATCAGACGTTAGTGGTCTTTACTCTAAAGATCCAAAATTAGATAAAAAAGCTAAATTAATTCGTGAAATAAAAAATATTGATCAAAATGTAGAAAAGTTAGCAACAAATAAAACTGGAGAATTTGGATCTGGTGGAATGAAAACAAAGATTGATGCTGCTAAAATTTGTCAATTCTCAGGGTGTCATATGGCGATTGCTAATGGCTTAATAAATAGACCAATTCAAAAAATTTTAACTAAAAATATATGTACTTGGTTTTTACCTAAAATCTCAAAATTAGATGCGAGAAAAAAATGGATTATAAGTTCAGTTTCTCCAAAGGGAAAAATAGTTATTGATGAAGGTGCATTATCAGCTTTAAATAATGGGAAAAGTTTATTAGCTGCAGGGATTAAGGATGTTCAAGGTAGTTTTAGCAAAGGTGATCATATCAAAATCCTAAATATTAATATGACCGAATTTGCTAGAGGATTAAGTAGTTTCTCTTCAGAAGAAATTTTAAAAATTAAAGGTAAACACTCTAATAAAATAAATGATATTTTAGGTTATGTTTCAAAATCAGAAGTTATTCATAAAGATGATATGGTATTAATCAAATGAGTAAAATTTTAGAAAAAATTGGTTTAAATGCAAAAATTGCTTTTCAAAACAAAATAAGTAATAAAAGAAAAAATAAAGTATTAAATTATTACATTCAACTTATTTTAAAAAACCAAAACAAAATTTTGGTCGAAAACGCAAAAGATATAAAAATTGCCAAATCTAAAAAACTTAAAGAGAATTTAATTAAAAGACTTGCTCTTAATAATGAAAAAATAAGGTCAATTATTAAGTCAATTAAAACTATTTCAAAATTTAAGGATCCAGTAGATGTTGATATAGAAACCTGGAAAAGACCAAACGGCTTAAAACTTAAGAAAGTATCAATTCCAATTGGTATTATTGGCGTAATTTATGAAAGTAGACCAAATGTTACTTCGGATGTATCCACACTTTGTTTTAAATCTGGGAACTGCGTAATATTAAGAGGAGGGTCAGAGGCTTACTTTAGTAATAAAATTTTAGCTGATCTTTTTAGAAAATCTTTAGAAAAAAATAAAATAAATAAGAATTTTGTTCAGTTTATAGAGAATAAAAATAGAAAACTGGTCGACTATATGTTGTCAAAAATGTCAGAATATATAGATGTTATTATTCCAAGGGGTGGAAAAAGTCTTGTAAAAAAAGTTCAAGATTTATCCTCTGTTCCTGTAATTGGTCACCTTGAAGGTATATGTCATACATATATTGATAAAGATGCTAATCTTAATATGGCAAAGAAAATATTAATCAATGCTAAGTTGCGCAATACTAGCATTTGTGGAGCTACTGAGACACTCTTAATACATAAAAATAAATCTAAAAATGTAAATGAGATATTAAATGAACTCACTGAAAGAGGTTGCTATATTTATGCTGATAGAAAAATTTCTAAATTGTTTAACGGGAATTCAAAATTAGCAAATAATAAAACATGGTCGAAGGAACATTTATCTGCAAAAATATCTGTAAAATTAGTAAACAATATTAATGATGCAGTAAATCATATAAATAAATACGGAACAATGCATACTGATGCGATAATTACAAACAATAAAATTTCTGCAAAATTTTTTATAAAAAATGTTAAAAGTTCGATCGCTATTCACAATTCTTCAACACAGTATGCTGATGGAGGAGAATTTGGTTTTGGAGGTGAGGTTGGAATTTCAACAAATAAACTTCCACCAAGAGGTCCTGTTGGACTAAACCAGCTACTTAGTTACAAATATGAGATATATGGATCTGGACAAACAAGGAAATAAAAAAAAAATTGGTATTCTTGGAGGCACTTTTGATCCAGCACATAAAGGACATTTAAGTATCTCTAAAGAGGCAAAAAAAAGATTTGATATTGATAAAATTATTTGGGTGGTAACCAAAAAAAATCCATTTAAAGGGAAAAGTAGTTTAAGTTTAAATAAAAGAATTAATTTTGCAAAAAAGATTGCTCAAAAAAATCTATTTATAAAAGTTAAATATTTTGAGGATAAAATTAAATCAAATAGAACAATTGACCTGATAAAGTATATAAAAAAAAACAATAAAAAGACTGATATTTATTTTATAATGGGAGCAGATAGTTTGATTAATTTTCACAAATGGAAGAATCCTGATTTAATTTCATCTATTTGTAACATTCTAGTATTTGATAGAGACAGATATAAGGCAAAATCATTAAGTTCTAGAAGCTTTAAAAAATATAGTAAGAAAAGCTTAAAATTTATAAAATTTAATAAGGTCAATATTTCATCTTCAAAATTAAGAAAAATTTGATACTCTTTTATTAATTAATGGACAAAATCTCTTCTCTTCACAAAGATGTGGTAAATCTCTTAGATGCAAATAAAGCCCTGGATATTGTTTCAATAGATTTAGATGGAAAATCGTCAATCGCGGATCAAATGATAATCGCTAGCGGAACGTCTTCAAGACATATCCAAGCTTTATCAGAGCAAGTATATGAATACTTGAAAAAAAATGGTGTAAGTAATTGTAAAATTGAAGGAAGAGAAAGTAGCGATTGGAAACTTGTAGATGGAATAGATCTTATTATTCATATTTTCAATCCTGAAAAAAGAAAATTTTATGAATTAGAAAAAATATGGTCTGAATTAATTCCTAAAGAAAAAGTAATTATATAATGAAAAAACTTAAAATATATTACTTATCGTTATTTATTTTTTTTTTCGTAACTAATATTGTTAGCGCATCAGAAGAGAATGATATTTATAAAAAAATAGATGTTTTTTCAGAAGTCTTAGATAAAATTAATAAAGAATTTGTTGATGAGGTGAACCAAAGTGATGCAATGGATGCTGCAATCAATGGTGTTCTTCAATCTTTAGATCCTTATTCAGCTTATATGTCACCTCAATCTTATCAAAGTATGCAAACGGAAACAAGTGGTGAATTTGGAGGGCTTGGAATTGAAGTGAGTATGGAAGCTGGAGTTATAAAAGTAATAACTCCTATGGACGACTCACCTGCTGCTGAAGCAGGAGTTAAAGCTGGTGATTACATAGTAAGAATTAATGATATTCAGGTTCAAGGTAAATCCTTAAGTGAAGCGGTCGATATAATGAGAGGTCCTGTTGGATCAGATATTGAAATAACAGTCAGAAGAAGAGGTGAACGAAAGGCATTAGTTTTTAATATTACAAGAGAAAAAATTAAAGTTTCATCTGTAAAATCTGAGATATTAAATAATCAAACTGGTTATTTAAGACTTACCTCATTTAATGAAAATAGTAGTGGTCAAATTAGAGATAAAATAAAAGAATTTAAAAAAAATGAAAATGTTAAAAATTTTATTTTAGATTTAAGAAACAATCCAGGTGGGCTACTTTCTCAAGCAATTAAAATTACAGATTTTTTTATAGATAGTGGAGAAATTGTTTCAACAAAAAGTAAAAGGAAATATGAAAGTAGAAAATTCTTTGCAAAAAGAGGTGACATATTAGATGGAAACACAATTGTTGTTTTAATAAATTATGGTTCTGCATCCGCCTCTGAAATTGTAGCAGGTGCACTTAAGGATCACAAAAGGGCAATAATAATAGGAGAAAATAGCTATGGTAAAGGCTCTGTCCAATCCATTATTCCACTCAAAAATAAAGGTGCAATAAGATTAACTGTATCAAAATATTATCTTCCATCTGGAAAATCTATTTCAGAAATAGGTGTTTCGCCTGATATTGAGATAGCTGAAGGATCTGATGACTTTAGGTTTAATACTGACACAGACAATCAACTTCAATTTGCTCTAGAGCTTTTAAACGGCTAAAATGAAAGAGAAATATAAAAATTTGCCACTTAGAAGTGGTGTCGGGATAGTTGTTTTAAATAAAGAAAACAAAATTTTTGTTGCAAAAAGAATAGATAATAAAAAAAACTTTTGGCAAATGCCACAAGGTGGAGTTGATAAAGGTGAAGATTTTTATAAAGCTGCAATTAGAGAATTAGAGGAAGAAACTAGCATTAAATCAGTAAGTTTAATTAAAAAAATTGATGGCTTGCTTACCTACCATTTACCAAATGAATTATTAGGAATTATTTGGAAAGGCAAATTTAAAGGTCAAAAACAACAATGGTATATAATGAGATTTAATGGTGATGAAAAAGAAATTAATATTAAAACAAAACATCCAGAATTTCTTGAATGGAAATGGGTAGATCCAGATAAAATTACTGAACTTGTGGTAGAATTTAAACTCCATGTATACGAAAAAGTTCAAGAAGAAGTAAAAAAAATTTTAGTTAATTGATTTTAATACTTCAAGTTTTTGATCTAGCAAATATTTTTCCTGATCATTTATATCAGACTTACTAAGTTCTTTCTCAGCAGATTTCTGAATATCTGAAATTTTTTCTTTATCAATGTCTTTTAAATTTAAAATAAGACTTGTAAGTATAGAAAGATTATTATCTTTAAATTCAATTATTCCATCATTTACATAAAACCTTTCATTGCCAGACTTTGAAAATATTTTAATTATTCCTGGTTTTAAAAAAGAAATAATAGAAATATGGTCTTTTAAAATCCCTATCTCACCTTCAAATGCAGGGACAACTACCTCGGTGACATCATTTTTTGATAAAAATGATTTTTCAGGGTTTACTATTTCTACAGAATATTCTTCGCTCATTATGCAGCAGCTTCGTTAGCTAAACTCTCAGCTTTTTGAATAGCTTCTTCAATAGTGCCAACCATATAAAATGCAGCTTCTGGTAAGTGATCATATTCACCTTTGCAAATAGCATCAAAGCCTTTGATAGTTGACTCTAAATCTACAAGCTTACCTGGCGAGCCAGTAAATACTTCAGCTACAAAGAAAGGTTGAGATAGAAATCTTTGTATTTTTCTAGCTCTAGCAACAACTAATTTATCCTCTTCTGACAATTCATCCATACCTAAAATTGCGATAATATCTTGTAAAGATTTATAAGTTTGCAGAACTTTTTGTACTTCTCTAGCAACTCTATAATGTTCGTCACCAACTATTCTAGGATCTAAAATTCTAGACGTTGAGTCCAATGGATCTACCGCTGGGTAAATTCCAATTTCAGCAATCTGTCTAGAAAGTACCGTTGTTGCATCTAAGTGAGCAAATGAAGTTGCAGGTGCAGGGTCAGTTAAGTCGTCTGCAGGAACATAAATTGCCTGAACAGATGTAATTGAACCTTTATTCGTTGTTGTAATTCTTTCCTGCAAGTTACCCATATCAGTTGCTAATGTTGGTTGATATCCTACAGCTGAAGGTATTCTACCAAGCAATGCGGAGACCTCAGATCCTGCCTGTGTAAACCTAAATATATTATCAACGAAGAATAGTACATCTTGACCTTCTTGATCTCTAAAATATTCAGCAACAGTTAATCCAGTTAGAGCAACTCGCGCTCTTGCACCTGGAGGCTCGTTCATTTGTCCATATACTAATGCTGCTTTAGAACCTTCTCCATCAGTTTTAATAACACCAGAATCTATCATTTCATGGTAGAGGTCATTTCCCTCTCTAGTTCTTTCTCCTACTCCTGCAAAAACTGAAAACCCACCATGAGCTTTTGCAACGTTGTTAATCAATTCCATAATTAAAACAGTTTTACCAACTCCAGCTCCACCAAATAAACCAATTTTACCACCTTTTGCATAGGGTGCTAAAAGATCAATAACCTTTATTCCTGTAACAAGTATTTCAGTTTCTGTTGATTGATCATTAAATTCTGGTGCAGCTCTATGAATTGGCCAATTATCTGAACTTTTAACTTCTCCTCTTTCATCAATAGGTTCACCAATCACATTTATAATTCTTCCAAGAGTCTCAGGGCCCACTGGAACTTTAATTGGAGCAGCTGTGTCTGTTACCTCGTCTCCTCTTTTAAGACCTTCTGTTGCATCCATTGCAATTGTTCTAACACTTGACTCGCCTAAGTGTTGAGCAACTTCTAAAACTAATCTATTTCCACCGTTATCGCACTCTAGTGCAGTTAAAATTTCTGGTAGTTCTCCCTCAAATTTTACGTCTACTACCGCCCCAATTATCTGTGTTATCTGTCCTTTTCTCATAAATTATAAACTTTCTGCTCCTGAAATTATTTCTATTAACTCTTTAGTAATTGCTGCCTGACGACTTCTATTATACTCAATAGTAAGTTTGTCAACCATTTCACCTGCGTTTCTTGTTGCATTGTCCATTGCACTCATTCTTGAACCTTGCTCGCTAGCTGAATTTTCTAACATCGCTTTAAAAATCTGTGTTGAAATATTTTTAGGTAACAAGTTGCTCAATATCTCATCTTCTTCAGGTTCAAATTCATAATTATCTTCTGATGAATTTTCCTCCTTTTCAGATGTTTTTAAAGGAATAATTTGTTGTTCTTGTGGTATTTGAGTAATTACATTCTTAAATTGGTTATAAAAAATTGCACATACATCAAATTCTTTTTTTTCAAATTTTTCAATAACTATTTTGCCAACTTTATCTGCATCAAAATAATTTACATTTTTAGAGTCCTTAAAAGATATTCTCTCTATAATATTATCACCGTATAAACGTTTTAGTTGGTCATAACCTTTGGTTCCTACCGTAATAATTTTTAAGGTTTTTCCCTCATCTAAAACTTTTTGAAAATACTGTTTAGCCTTTTTAATAATATTTGTGTTAAAACCACCACAAAGACCTCTGTCTGATGTCATAACAACACACAAATGTACTTTGTCTTCACCAGTACCTGATAAAAGTTTTGGAGCATTTTCAATGTCTGAGATACCATTTGATAAATTTAAAATAATATTATTCATTTTATCAGAGTAAGGTCTACCTTTCTCAGCGCTCTCTTGAGCTCTTCGCAATTTTGCAGCAGCGACCATTTTCATTGCCTTCGTAATCTTCTGTGTAGACTTAACACTTGATATTCTTTTTTTTAGATCGTCCAAACTAGCCATTATTTTTTATGAGTTGAAATCTTTCTTAAGTTGTAAAATAATTTCATTCAATTCTTTTTCTTTATCATCTTCAAGTTTTCCTGATGCTGTTATTGACTCAATAATATCTGGCTTTTCAGATTTACATTTTTCAATAATTTTACTCTCAAAACTTGAAATATCCTTTTGTTCAATATCATCAAGATGTCCTCTAACTCCACAAAATACAGAAATGACTTGTTCTGCAACTGTCATGGGAGAATATTGATTTTGCTTTAAAAGTTCAGTTAACTTTGATCCTCTGTTAAGTAATTTCTGAGTAGACGCATCGAGGTCTGAACCAAATTGTGCAAACGCAGCCATTTCTCGATATTGCGCGAGCTCCAATTTCATGGACCCTGAAACTTTCTTCATAGCTTTAGTTTGAGCAGATGATCCAACTCTTGATACGGATAATCCAACATTTATGGCAGGTCTTATTCCTTGGTTAAAAAGTTCAGTTTCAAGGAAAATTTGTCCATCAGTAATTGAGATTACATTTGTTGGTATAAATGCAGAAACGTCACCTCCTTGAGTCTCAATGATTGGAAGAGCTGTTAAAGAGCCTCCACCATGTTCATCACCCAATTTTGCTGCTCTTTCAAGTAATCTACTGTGTAGATAAAAGACATCGCCAGGATAAGCTTCTCTTCCAGGAGGTCTTCTTAATAGAAGTGACATTTGTCTATATGCAACAGCTTGTTTTGATAAATCATCATATATAATCAAGGCATGCATCCCATTATCTCTAAAATACTCGCCCATAGTACATCCAGTATAAGGGGCTAAAAATTGCAAAGGTGCTGCATCTGACGCCGTTGCTGCAACTATTGTTGTATATTCCATCGCTCCAGCTTCTTCTAGTGTTTTTTCAATCTGTCTAACTGTAGATCTCTTTTGTCCTACGGCCACATAAATACAATATAATTTTTTCTTCTCATCACCTGACTCGTTAATTTTTTTCTGGTTTATTATAGCATCAATTGCAACTGCTGTTTTACCAGTTTGTCTGTCACCAATAATTAATTCTCTTTGTCCTCTTCCAATTGGAACTAGACTATCAATTGATTTAAGACCAGTCTGCATTGGTTCACTTACAGATTTACGTGGAATTATGCCAGGAGCTTTAACCTCAACCCTACTTCTTTTTAAACTTTTATCTAACGCGCCTTTTCCATCAATTGGGTTTCCTAAACCATCAACTACTCTGCCAAGCAATTCTTTTCCAACTGGTGTATCAACAATTGCACCAGTTCTTTTAACAGTATCACCCTCTTTAACTGCTTTATCATCACCAAAAATTACTACACCTACATTTTCACTTTCTAAGTTTAATGCCATTCCTTTCGAACCGTCAGAAAATTCTACCATTTCTCCAGCTTGAACATTATCTAATCCATAAATTCTTGCTATACCATCACCTACTGATAAAACTTGACCAACTTCAGTAACCTCAGCTTTGTCACCAAACTTTTTAATTTGTTCTTTTAATATTTTTGTAACTTCTGAAGGATTTATTTCCATTTAAGCCTCTATCATTGTATTTTCGATTTGTTGTAATTTATTTTTAATAGAGGTATCTACCATAATACTACCAACTTGTATTACTAAACCTCCAATTAAACTTTTGTCATATTTGTAGTCTAATTTTATTTTTGCTTTAAAATTTTGAGATAGTTCGTCTTTTATTTTAGTTACTTGTTCTCCTGATAATTCTTTAGAGGAAATTAGTTCAGCTTTTACTTCTCCTCTTTTTTTCGAACAAGTATCTACAAAATCCTGAAGAATTGTTCTTACATAAAAAAATCTTCTTTTAGATATTAGAAAACCTAAAAATTTCGACATTAAAGAGTTTAATTTATAATTTTCAGCAATTTTGTTAATTACATCCTGAAGTTCATTTACAGAGTTAGTTGGATCTTTTATTAATGAACTAAAATCTTTGCTTTCATCTATTAATCTTAAAAAAGATATTGATTGTTTTTCAACCTCATCTATTGAATTACTTTCATTAGCCAGTTCATATAGTGCCAAAGAATACCTGCTTGCTGTAGTTGCTGAAAAACTGTTATTTTTGCTCAATTTTGACTCTTTATTTTAGAAGATTTTTTTGGATTAAGTAGCATATGAGTTTAGTGTCTTCAAGTAACAGATTGACTAAATAGTGCAAAATTTGCCCATTAATTAAAGGTTATTGGGTCAACATCAACTGTTAGTTTTATTTCTTTAGGTAATTTGTATGTAATTAAGATTTCACTCAATCTTTTTTGAATATTAGAACCCTTTTTAGATCTTATCAAAAGTCTCTGCCTATACTTTCGTCTAACTCTATATATAGGTGCATTAACAGGTCCCAAAATTTTGTCGTTTAAGGATTTTAATAACATTTTTTTTATGTCCATTGACTCTTTTTCTAAACTTCTTTCATTTGAAGAGGTTAGTATTAATGAAACAAATCTTTCATAAGGTGGTAAATTGTTCTTTTCTCTTAATTTCAATTCATTTTCTAAAAAAATAAAAGGATCAGGATTTGTTATTTGATTTATAATACTTTGGTTTGAGTTGTATGTTTGAAAATATACTGTAGCTGGTTTACCAGTTCTGCCAGCGCGTCCAGATAATTGATGATAGAGTTGTAAGTTTTTTTCTGCAGTTCTTAAATCATGTCCATTTGAATTAAGATCAATATCTAGAATAACAATGCAGTTTAATTTTGGAAAATGAAAACCTTTAGAAATTAATTGTGTTCCAATAAGTATATCAATTTTTCCTTTAACTATATCTTCTAATTTTTTTTTAGAAGATTTTTTATTAATGGTATCACTTGAGAAAATTGATATTTTATTATTTGGGAATTTAAGTTTAACCTCTTCAGAAATTCTCTCGACACCAGGGCCACTAAAAACAAAATCACATAATCCACCTTTCTTACAATCCCTACTTAACCGAGATTGAAAACCACAATAATGACAAAGTAATTTATTTTTATGTTTGTGATATACTAAATTTATTGAACAATTTGGACAAGAATAAACATTTAAACATTTCTTACAAAGAGCATATGGAGCAAAACCCCTTCTATTAATAAAAAATAATACTTGGTCATTTTTTTTTAAGTGATTATTTACCTTTTCTAAAGTTTTATTAGCAATCCATGATTGTTTATCTAACTTATTTTTGTTTAAGTCTATTATTTCATATGAAGGTAAATTTGCATCTTTATATCTCTTAGTTAAACGTGATACAGAATATTTCTTTTTCTTAATATTTGCATATGTTTCTATTGAGGGTACAGCAGTAACAAGATTGATAGGGATATTTTCAAAATTAGCTCTAGCAATTGCCATATCTCTTGCATTGTAAATTATTCCTTCGTCTTGTTTGAATGATTGATCGTGCTCTTCATCTACAACTATAATTCCAAGATTTTTAAATGGTAAAAATAATGAGGAACGAGCTCCAATAATTACATTAATTTTTCCTGATGATACTCCACTCCAGATTATTTTCTTTTTTTTAGGTGTTATTCTTGAGTGCCACACTGCAGCACTAAAACCAAAAAATTCTTCAAATTTATTTTCAAATTCTGCAGTTAAACCTATTTCAGGCAATAAAATCATTGCTTGTTGCCCTTTTTCTAACAATTGTTTTATATGCTTAAAATAAACAATTGTTTTTCCAGAACCTGTAGTTCCTTGTAAAAGATGGACTCTAAATTTATTGTTTTTTTTTGACATTTCCTCAAATATTTCTCTTTGATCTGATGATAGGGTAAACTTATTTACAAACTTTTGTTTAGTATAAGGTAAATAATTTTCATCTTCGTAATTAGTAATTGCTTCTCCACTTAGTAGATGTAATTTTAAACACATTCCTTTTGGCACTAGGTTATATTCCGAAAACCAATTCAAAAAAGTTATTGTTTCCTTTTTAAGTGGTTTAATTTCTATTTTTTTAAGAATTTTTTTTACCTTAAAATTTTTTTTGTTTGTTTTTTCGAACGTGTCCCAAATAACTCCTGTTATTTTTGATTTTCCAAATGGTACATAAACATAGTCTCCAACTTTAAGATCTATGTCGCTTTCATATGTAAAAGGGAAGTTAAATATATTAGGTATTAAAACAGGATATTTCATAAATAAATTATGAAATATATTAAGAGTGAATTTGTCTTTTATCTACCGATAATGCAGCTTCTTTTATTGCTTCTGAAAAAGTAGGGTGAGCATGACATGTTCTTGCAATATCCTCAGAACTAGCGCCAAATTCCATTGCAACTGACATTTCTGCAATCATTTCTCCAGCATGAGGTCCGATTATATGTACTCCCAAGACTCTGTCTGTTGTACTTTCAGCTAATATTTTAACGAATCCCTCTGGCTCGTTTATTGCTTTAGCTCTTGAATTAGCCATAAAAGGAAATTTTCCAATTTTATAACTGATATTTTTTTCTTTAAGTTGTTCCTCATTTTCACCTACATAAGCAACTTCTGGAGATGTATATATTACTCCTGGTATCAAGTTATAATTTACATGTCCAGATTGACCTGCAATGAGTTCTGCAACAGCAATACCCTCTTCCTCTGCCTTGTGAGCAAGCATAGGACCATCTATTACATCACCTATTGCATAAATATTTTTTATATTTGTCTCAAAATTTTTATCAACTTTTATTCTTCCTTTTTTGTCAAGACTGACACCAATTTTATCTAAATTCAAGTTATCAGTATAAGGTTTTCGACCTACTGAAATAAGAACCACATCTGCTTCTAGCTTACTTTTTTTTCCTTCATTTGAAATTTCAACGATAACGCCCTCACTATTTTTAGAAATTTTTTCGACCTTAGTGTTTAGATCAAATTTAATATTTTGTTTTTTCAAAATTTTCATAAACTCTCTAGAAATTTCTTTATCTAATCCAGGGGTAATATGATCTAGGTACTCTACAACTTGTACTTCGGTTCCCAATCGAGACCAAACTGATCCCATTTCTAAACCAATATATCCACCACCTACAACAATCATTTTTTTTGGTAGTTTAGAAATGGACAATGCACCTGTAGAGGAAAGTATTTGCTTTTCATCAAACTCTATACCCGGAAGAGGTAAAGGAGCAGAGCCAGTGCTAATGATTATTTTGCTCGACTTTATTTTTGTCTCTTGACTATTATTTTTTACTAATATTTCATCTTTTGCTCTTATTGTTCCAGTTCCCTTAATGTAAGTGACCTTGTTTTTTTTAAACAAATATTCCACGCCTTTTGTCAAAGTTGATACTGATTTTTCTTTGTTTTCCATCATTTTTTTTAAATTTAGTTTTACCTCACCTGTCTCAATACCAATATCAGCAAAGTTTTTAGCCTTATGAAAATTCTCAGAGAGGTTTAATAAGCTTTTTGATGGTATACATCCAATATTTAAACAGGTTCCTCCTAGAAATCCTCTTGACTCAACACATGCAGTGTTTAAACCTAATTGGGCCAATCTTATAGCGCAAACATATCCTGCAGGACCACCACCAATTACTGTAACATCAAATTTTTTATCCATTATATGTTTAAAAATAATCTCCTAGGATCCTCAAGATTCTCCTTAACAGTTTTTAGAAAAGTGACCGACTCTTTTCCGTCAATTATTCTATGATCATATGATAATGCTAAATACATTATTGGTTTAATTTTTATTTCGCTGTTAACATTAACTGGTCTTTCTACAATGTTATGCATTCCCAATACTCCAGATTGAGGTGGGTTTAAAATAGGAGTTGATAACATTGAGCCATAAACTCCACCATTACTAATTGTGAATGTTCCTCCTTGAAGATCCTCAATTGACAAATTTCCACTATTGGCTTTTTCTGATAGTCTTTTGATTTCTTTTTCTATATCAGCAAATGACATTTCATCAGCATTTCTCAAAACCGGTACAACCAAACCTTTATCAGTACCAACTGCAAAACTTATATTATAATAATTTTTATAAATAATATCTTCACCCTCAATTTCAGCATTTATTGCTGGAAATAATTTTAACCCAACAACACAGGCTTTCACAAAGAAAGACATTAATCCTAGCTTTATTCCATATCTACTTTTAAAATCTTCTTGATTGTCCTTTCTCATTGACATTATTCCAGACATATCAACTTCATTAAATGTTGTTAACATTGCTGCATTTTCTTGTGCTTGTTTTAGTCTTTTAGCTATAGTTTGTCTCAACCTTGTCATTTTAATTCTCTCTTCCTCACCATATTGAATTCTTCTTTGATTAGGTTGTGGATTTGCGCCCATCAAGCTTAAAAGGTCACCTTTTAATATTCTACCATCTCTTCCTGTACCTTTAACCTTTTCAACATCAATATTATTTTCATCAGCAATTTTTCTCACCGCTGGTGAAAGAATAATAGGATTAACTTTTGTGGTTTGAGTTGTTTGAACTTCGTCAGTTAATAGAAGAGGTTCTTCATTTACCTCATTTAAAAGTTCCATGGGCTCTTCTTTACTAGTTGCAGAAATTTCATTTAATTTTGGAGTAAGTTTTTTTTCTATATCTAGATTTATGACGTTAGTTTTTTCCTCTTTTATTTTATCTTCACCAATAGTTTCTTCTTCTTTTTCTTGCTTTGAGGGTGCTTTTTTTTCTACATTTGATTTTCCTTCTGAAATAGAACCTAGCACTGCCCCAACTTCAACAGTATCTCCATCTTTTGAATTCATTTCTGATAAAACCCCACTTATTGGTGAAGGAACTTCTAAGTTGACTTTATCAGTCTCAAGTTCAACAATAGCTTCATCTGTTTCAACTGGATCTCCAACCTTTTTAAGCCATTTTGAAACAGTTGCTTCTGTAATACTTTCACCTAATGCAGGAACTAATATTTTTTCACTCATTATCAAAAACTTTTTTTATAATCTCTTCTTGTTCTACCATATGCCTTTTTGCATAGCCAGTTGCGGGAGATGCATCAGGATTTCTTCCAATATAAGAAATATTATTATTTTTAGCTTTAATGGTTTCTAATGTCCATTGAATATAATCCCTCACTGAAAACCATGCTCCCATATTTTTTGGTTCTTCTTGACACCAATAAAATTTAGCATTATTTGCATAAGGCTTAAGTTCCTTAACTAAGCTTTTTACAGGAAAAGGATATAATTGTTCTATTCTAAACAAGATCACATCGTCTCTTTTAATTTTTTCTCTGGCAGCTAATAAATCAAAATAAACTTTTCCAGAACAAAGAATAACTTTTTTAATTTCTGGTGGATTTTTCAATTTAATGAAATTTTTAGACTGGTCATTTAATGCGTGGTCCCATAAAATACGATGAAATGAAGTTTGCTTATTAAAATCCTCAATACTTGAAACGCAATATTTGTTTCTTAAAAGTGACTTTGGTGTCATTAAAACTAAAGGTTTCCTAAAATCACGATGAATTTGTCTTCTCAGAGCATGAAAGTAATTAGCTGGAGTTGTGCAGTTCATCACTTGAAGATTATCATTAGCGCACAATTGTAAAAATCTTTCTAATCTAGCAGATGAATGCTCAGGACCCTGACCTTCATATCCATGGGGCAATAACATGACTAAACCAGAGGCTCTCTGCCATTTTCTCTCACCTGAAGATATGAATTGATCTATTATAACTTGCGCTCCATTTGCAAAATCTCCAAATTGTGCTTCCCAGATTGTTAATGTATTTGGCTCAACTAAACTATAACCATATTCAAAACCAAGAACTGCTAACTCCGATAAAAAGCTATCGACAATTTCAAATTTCTTTTGAGTTTTTGAAATACTATTCAAAGGTATATATCTAGAATTATCTAATTGATCACGTAAAACTGAGTGTCTTTGACTAAAAGTTCCTCTACCGGAATCTTGACCCACAAACCTTACTGGAAAACCCTCTTCTAGCAATGAACCAAAAGCAAGTGATTCTGCTGATGACCAGTCAATGTTTGAACCTTGATCGATTGTTTTTTTTCTATTTGCAAATATTTTACTAATTGTATTATGAACATTAATTTCATTAGGAATTATATTTATTTTATCTGAGATATTTCTTAATAAATTGGTATCTGCTCCTGTTATACCCTTTTTATCTTTTCCTTTTTTAGGTTTGTAACTCGACCAGGCTCCTTCAAACCATTCTATTTTTGGATTATAGTCTTTTGCAGTTTTAAATTGATCATCTAATAAAATTTTGAATTTCTTAATTTGATTACTTAAATCATTTTCCGATAGTAAATCCTCTTCTATAAGTTTTGATCCATAAATTTTTGCCGTTGAAGGGTGTGATCTTATTTTTTTATACATAAGAGGTTGAGTGAAAGAGGGCTCATCTCCCTCATTGTGTCCATATCTTCTGTAACAAACTAAATCCAAAACCACATCTCGATTAAATTTTAGCCTGAACTCTGTTGCAATTCTTGATCCATAAACAACAGCCTCTGGATCATCGCCGTTAACGTGAATTATTGGCGCTTCAACCATTTTAGCAATATCTGAAGGGTGAGGTGAAGATCTTGCAAATCTTGGACTAGTTGTAAATCCAATTTGGTTATTTACAATTATATGAATTGTTCCACCAGTATTATGCCCTGGCAAACCAGACATAGCAAAGCATTCAGCTACTACCCCTTGTCCAGCGAAAGCAGCATCTCCATGAATTAAAATTGGAATAACCTTATTTCTTTTTAGATCCTGATGAAAAAATTGCTTTGCTCTGGTTTGACCTAAGACTACTGGATTAACAGCCTCTAAATGTGAAGGATTGTCAGTGAGACTTACATGAACAACATTTCCATCAAATTCTCTATCGGAAGATGCTCCCAAATGATATTTTACATCACCAGCACTATCTTCCTCTGTATTATTAATTTCACCGGCAAACTCATTGAATATTCTTTTATATGATTTTTGTAAAACGTTAGCTAGAACATTTAATCTTCCTCTGTGAGACATGCCAATTTTAACTTCTTTTATATTTGACTGACCGCCAATTTTAATTATTTGCTCTAAAGCAGGTATTAGACTTTCACCACCATCAAGACCGAATCTTTTTGATCCAACATATTTTGTGTGCAAAAATTTTTCAAAACCCTCGGCTTGTATTAATTTATTTAAAATTGCATTTTTTCCATTTACTGTAAATTTCAAAGAATTTTCATCTTTTTCAACTCTATCACGGAACCATTTTCTCTCTGTTGGATTTGAAATATGCATGTATTCATAACCAATATTTCCACAATAAATTTTTCTTAATACAGAGAGAATTTCTTTTATATTAGAGTATTCTTTATTTAAGACACCATCCAAATAAATTTTTTTACTATAATCATCTTTTTTAAATCCATAATTTTCAGGATGTAGTTCGTCAAGATATTCACTCTCTCTAATTTCTAATGGATCAACTTTTGATAATAAATGACCACGCTGTCTATAGGCTCTAATCAAAGAGACTGCTTTAATAGAATTGCTATTACTGGCGATTATATCTTTCTGACCTATTTCATGATTTTGACTTTTTGCAATCTCAACCTCATTTTCAAATATTTTACTCTCATCAATTTTATTTTTTCTAGGACTCCAAGATGGTCCATTAACCTCTTTTACAATTGAATTTATATCATCACCAATATCCATAAAATATTTTTTCCAACTTTCAGGTAAATTTGGGTCATTATTTACATACTTCACATACATTTGTTCTATAAATGCACTATTTGATTTATTAAGAAACGAAGTTTTTTTGTATTCTAAATTTTTAGATGATGACATTTTTAATTATAATTATACACGAATAAGATGTTATCAATTAGACAATTTATTCAACAAAGTTATTCCAATTTCAGACGGTGATTTTGCCATTGTAATACCAGATTTTTCCATAATTTTAATTTTCTCATCAGCGTTGCCTTTCCCTCCTGATATTATTGCGCCAGCGTGACCCATTCTTCTTCCAGGTGGCGCTGTAATTCCAGCTACAAATCCAACCATTGGTTTTTTTATCTTATGATTTTTTATAAATTCAGCAGCCTCTTCTTCAGCAGTTCCACCAATCTCTCCAATCATTACAATAGACTCAGTTTCTTCATCATTTAAAAATAGATCTAGGCAATCAATAAAATTTGTACCATTTATTGGATCTCCACCTATTCCTATACATGTAGATTGACCTAGACCATTTTCTGAAGTTTGAGCAACAGCCTCGTAAGTTAATGTTCCTGATCTAGAAACAATGCCTACTGTTCCTTTTTTATGTATATTGCCAGGCATTATTCCAATTTTACATTCATTAGGGGTTATTATACCTGGACAGTTAGGACCGATAAGTCTTGATTTAGATTCTAAAAGTTTCCTTTTTAC
Organism: uncultured Pelagibacteraceae bacterium; assembly: GCA_902520695.1. Lineage (GTDB taxonomy): Bacteria > Pseudomonadota > Alphaproteobacteria > Pelagibacterales > Pelagibacteraceae > Pelagibacter. The sequence goes on along the minus strand of CABYOT010000002.1, from coordinate 76,778 downwards.
TCTTAGCATGTCTAAAATTGGAATACCTTCGCTTATACATACAATCAAATCCATGGATGCATCTATTGCCTCTATAATTGCTGAAGCTGCAAACTTTGCAGGAACATAAATCATTGTTGCGTTTGCACCTGTCTGGTCTTTGGCCTCTTTAACTGTATTAAATACTGGTCTTTCCAAATGAATTTGACCTCCTTTTTTAGGCGTAACTCCACCTACTAGATTAGTTCCATATTTAATAGATTGCTCAGAATGAAAAGTTCCATGAGCACCAGTAAAACCTTGACAAATTACTTTGGTATCTTTGTTAATTAAAACTGACATTATTTTATTGCCTCAACTATTTTTTTTGCTGCATCAGATAAATCATTTGCAGATATAATCTCTAATCCTGAGTTATCTAAAATCTCTTTTCCCTCTTTAAAATTTGTTCCTGCAAGTCTTACAACTAAAGGAACTTTTATTTTAATTTCTTTTGCTGCATCTACAACACCTTGCGCGAGTACATCACATCTCATTATTCCTCCAAAAATATTTATTAGTATTCCTTTAACATTTTTGTCAGATAAGATAATTTTAAATGCTGCTGAAACTTTTTCTTTAGAGGCACCACCACCTACATCTAAAAAATTTGCAGGCTCTTCTCCATATAATTTAATAATATCCATAGTAGCCATTGCTAATCCAGCACCATTTACCATACATCCTATATTTCCATCCAATTTAATGTATGCAAGATCATATTTGCTTGCTTCAATTTCAGTTTCTTCTTCTTCATTTAAGTCTCTAAGTTTTTGAATTTCTGGATGTTTAAATAATGCATTTTCGTCAAAAGTCATCTTTGCATCCAAACATACAATTTTGTTTTTTTTGGTTAAAATGAGAGGATTTATCTCTACTAAATTTGCATCTGTATCAATGAACATTTTGTAAATTGATTTTATCAAATTGATTGCTTGTTTACTTGCATCTTTGCCTAAATCAAAAATTTTAATAATTTTGTTACAGTCTTCCTCTGAAATACTTTCATTAAAATCTACTTTAGTAGTGATTATTTTCTCTGGTGATTTTACAGCAACTTCCTCAATATTCATTCCCCCCTGATCACTGGAAATAAATGCAATTTTCGCAGATGTCCTGTCAACAAGACAAGACAGATAGAATTCTTTTTCTATTTCTGATGCATTTTCAACATACAATCTTTTCACTTCTCTTCCTGAGGGTCCAGTTTGATGAGTAACTAATGTTTTACCAAACAATTTTTTCGCTTCCTCTTCCAAAAGAGCAATATTATCAACAATTTTTACTCCTCCAGCCTTTCCTCTACCTCCTGCATGAATTTGAGCTTTTAATACATACTTATCGGCTTTGAGATTTTTTACTTTTTCAATTAATTCATTTACATTAAGAGCATAAACCCCTTCGGGTACAACCGCGCCATACTTTTTAAGTATTTCTTTTGCCTGGTGCTCGTGGATATTCATTTAATGTTTGTTTAAGTCAGGGTCTATTTTAGATGCTGCATCCCATAATTTTATTACTGCTTCTACTGAATTATTAAACTCAGTTTTTTCATTTTCATTAAGGTCGATTTCCTCAATTTTTTCAACACCTTCATTTCCAATGATAACAGGAACGCCTGCATATACATTATTAATTCCATACTCTCCATGTAAATATGCTGCGCATGGTAAAAGTTTTTTTTGATCTTTTAAAAATGCTTCAGCCATTTCAACTCCAGATGCTGCAGGTGCATAAAATGCTGATCCTTTTTCTAGATATTTTACAATTTCTGCACCACCGTCTCTAGTTCGCTGATTAATGCTTTCTAATTTTCCCTCAGAAATCTTTCCCTCTTTCACTAACTCCATCAATGGTTGACCAGAGACTTTGGTAAATCGTGGAAGAGGTACCATTGTATCTCCATGTCCACCCATTACCATAGCATCGATTTCTTTTACAGGCACATTTAATTCTTCAGATAAAAATAGCTTAAATCTTGAACTATCCAATATACCCGCCATCCCTACAACCTTATGAACGGGGAGTCCTGAATATTTTTGAAATGCCATTACCATTACATCCAATGGATTTGTAATACAAATTACAAAGGCATTAGGCGCATTATTTTTTATTCCTTCTGCAACTTGTTTAATAATTTTTAAATTAATTCCTAATAGATCGTCTCTACTCATTCCAGGTTTTCTAGGAACGCCTGCTGTAATTATAATAACATCTGATCCTTTTATATCTTCATACTTATCTGTTCCTGAAAATTTTACATTAAATCCATCTACCGAGGAAGATTGGGCTATATCTAAACCTTTTCCCTTTGCTACTCCACTTGCAACATCAAATAAAACAACTTCATCCACCAGTTCTTTTAAACCAATTAAATGAGCTAAAGTTCCCCCAATTTGACCTGCTCCTATTAAAGAAATTTTACTCATTTTATTTCATTGTTGGCATAATAAATTCAGGATTAGATCTAATTCCTGATGGCCATCTAGAAGTAATAGTTTTTAATTTAGTATAAAATTTTACCCCTTCCATACCATGCGTTCCACTATCTCCAAATAATGACCTTTTCCATCCTCCAAAACTATGGAAAGCCATTGGAACTGGTATTGGAACATTTATCCCTACCATTCCAACTTGAATTTTGCTTGCAAATGTTCTTCCTGCATCCCCATCTCTAGTATAAATGCTAACTCCATTTCCGTATTCATGCTCATTAATCATTTTTGTAGCTTCTTCAAATGTTTTTACCCTAACCACAGATAAAACTGGTCCAAATATTTCCTCTTTATAAATTCTCATATCAGTAGTCACATGATCAAAAAGACACCCACCAATATAAAAACCATTTTCATAGCCCTGCAATTTCAAATTTCTTCCATCAAGAACAAGTTTTGCTCCTTCTTTAACTCCTAGATCTACATAGCCTTTTACTTTTTCTAAGTGTTCTTTGGTTACTAAAGGGCCCATCTCCGATGATTTATCCATACCAGGTCCAATTTTTAATGCTTCAGCTTTTTTTGATAATCTTGAGACTAACTCATCACCTACATCACCAACCGCTACTGCTACAGACTGCGCCATACATCTTTCTCCAGCTGAACCATATGCAGCACCCATCAAACCATTTACTGCACCATCTAAATCACAATCTGGCATTACAACTAAATGATTTTTTGCACCACCTAATGCTTGAACTCTTTTTTCATTTTTAGCTGCATTTTCATAAATGTACTTAGCAATAGGAGTTGATCCAACAAAACTTACAGCTTTAATATTTTGGTTTGTTAATATCGCATCAACAACCTCTTTATCACCGTTTACAACATTAAAAACTCCCTCAGGAAGACCAGCTTCATGAAGCAGTTCTGCCAATTTCATCGGGCATGAGGGATCTTTTTCTGATGGTTTTAAAATAAAACTATTACCACATGCTATAGCTAATGGAAACATCCACATCGGTACCATTGCTGGAAAATTAAATGGGGTTATACCAGCAGCAACTCCCAAAGGCTGTCGCATTGAATAACTATCAACGTTTGTTCCAACATTTTCAGAAAACTCTCCTTTAAGTAGGTGTGGAATTCCACATGCAAACTCAACAACTTCTAATCCTCTTATTAATGATCCCTTAGCATCCTCATAAACTTTTCCATGCTCTGAGACTATTAGTTTTGCCAGTTCATCAAAATTTTTTTCTATGAGCTCTTTAAATTTAAACATTATTCTTGCTCTTTGAAGTGGAGGATTTAACGACCAAGTCTGAAAAGCTTTTTGTGCAATTTCTACTGCACCATCTAAATCTGCTTTTGAGGCTAAAATAACCTCAGAGTCTTGTTCCCCAGTAGCAGGGTTAAAGATTTTTCCTTTTCTCTCTGAATTACCCGATATTACTTTTCCACCAACAAAATGTTTGATTAAATTCATGATTGAAATTATTTAATTAAGTAATTAAGCTGTTGCAAGCATTTTCTTTATCTCTGCAATAGCTTTTGCAGGATTTAAGCCCTTGGGACAAGCATTTGTGCAATTCAAGATAGTATGACATCTATAAAGCTTAAGTTCGTCAGCAACCTTTTTTAGTCTTTCTTTTCTGTCCTCGTCTCTACTATCAATTATCCATCTGTAAGCTTGAAGTAAAACTGCAGGACCTAAATATTTTTCACCGTTCCACCAATAACTTGGACAAGACGTTGAACAACATGCACACATAATACATTCATATAATCCATCTAATTTTGCTCTGTCGTCTTTAGATTGGATATTCTCTTTATCATTTACTTTTGAGGTTTTTAACCAAGGTTCAACAGACTCATATTGTTTATATAATGTGCTTAAATCACCGATTAAATCTTTTAAGACTTTTAGATGTGGTAAAGGATAAATATCAATATCTCCATCCAGTTCAGAATGGGACTTCGTGCATGCTAAACCATTTTTTCCATTCATATTCATCGCACAAGATCCACAAACTCCATGGGCACAAGATCTTCTGTAAGCTATAGAAGGATCTATTTCATTTTTTATTTTGTTTAAAACATCAAGGACTTTAGATGAACAATTATCCATATCAACTTCATAAGTATCAAGTCTTGGATTTTCATTTTTAGATGGATCCCATCTATAAATATTTATTTTTCTAATATTTTTTGAACCTGTTTTATCTTTATAATATTGACCTTTTTCTACCTTTGAGTTTGCAGGTAAATTTAATTGAACCATTAATACACTCTTTCCTGTGGAGGAAAATATTGTACATCATTTGTAAGTGTTGATCTATGAACAGGTCTATAATTAATTTTAGTTTTTGAACCATTACACCAAGACAGAGTGTGTTGCATATAATTCTCATCATCTCTTTTTGGAAAATCTTCTCTTGCATGAGCTCCTCTGCTTTCTTTTCTATGATACGCAGAGTCCATTGTAGTTATTGCTTGTCTTATTAAGTTGTCAAATTCTAGTGTTTCAACTAAATCAGTATTAAAGATTAATGACTTATCTTTTACAGAAAGAGAGTCCATTCCATCATAAGGTTTTCTAATTTCATCAACGCCCTCCTTTAATGTTTTCTCAGTTCTAAATACAGCACATTTTGATTGCATCGTTTTTTGCATTGAAAGTCTCAGTTCAGATGTTGGATTTGAACCCTCTGAGTTTCTTAATTTGTCAAATCTATCTAAACATCTATCCGTTTCATTTTTGTCAATTTCATCATGCTTCATTCCAGGTTTTACTAACTCTGCAGCTCTTTTCGCTGCCGCTCTTCCAAAAACTACTAAATCTATTAATGAGTTTGAACCTAATCTATTTGCGCCATGAACAGAAACACATGCTGCTTCTCCAATAGCCATTAACCCAGGTACAGTTTTTTCAGATCCATTTAATGTTAAAACTTCTGCTTTATAATTTGTTGGTATTCCACCCATATTATAATGCACTGTAGGTACTACTGGGATAGGTTCCTTAGTTACATCAACATTTGCAAATAATTTTGAAGCCTCTGATATTCCTGGAAGTCTCTCATCTATAACTTTTGGATCCAAATGATCAATATGAAGATGAACATGATCCTGTTCTTTTCCAATACCTCTACCCTCATTAATTTCTACAGCAATTGATCTACTTACAACATCTCTAGATGCTAAATCTTTTGCTTTAGGAGCATAACGCTCCATAAATCTTTCTCCTTTTGAATTTACTAAATAACCACCTTCTCCTCTTACACCTTCGGAAATTAATGTTCCATGACCATATATTCCCGTTGGATGAAATTGTACAAATTCCATGTCTTGTAAAGGTAATCCAGCTCTAAGAGCCATGGCATTACCATCTCCAGTGCAAGTATGAGCTGATGTAGCTGAGTAATACACTTTTCCATAACCCCCTGTTGCTATAATTGTTGTGTGGGACTTAAATCTGTGAATTGTTCCATCGTTTAGGTTCCAAGCAATTATACCTTTGCATGCTCCATCTTTCATAATTAAATCTAATGCAAAGTACTCTATAAAAAATTCAGTGTTATGCTTTAAAGCTTGTCCATACAATGTGTGAAGTATTGCATGTCCAGTTCTATCTGCTGCTGCACAAGTTCTTTGTACAGTCTCATTTCCATAGTTTTTTGTCATACCACCAAAAGGCCTTTGATAAATTTTGCCATCATCTGTTCTGCTAAATGGAACTCCATACTTTTCTAATTCAAGAACAGCAGCTGGTGCTTCCTTACATAAATATTCTATAGAATCTTGGTCTCCTAACCAATCAGCACCTTTAACAGTGTCGTACATATGCCATCTCCAATCATCTTCACCCATATTTCCAAGTGCTGCTGAAATACCGCCTTGTGCTGCGGAGGTGTGGCTTCTGGTTGGGAACACTTTAGAGACACATGCAGTTTTTAATCCAGCTTCACTCAATCCTACAGCTGCTCTTAGCCCAGAACCACCTGCACCTAGAACAACAACATCATATTCATGATCAATAATTTTGTATGCACTCATAACTATAAACTAAATATTAAGATAATGATTAATAATGGAAATACTATAGCAAAGATATTTAAAGATTTATTTGCGGCATTTTTGATTTTTTGATCTTCGATATAGTCCTCAAAAACCTCGCTAATACTTAGTGCAGAGAAAAAATATGCAAAAATCAAAAAAAGACTTAACAAAAACTTTGAAGGTTGAGAAGACACAAATAGTAATACCTGTTCAAAGCCTTTATCGTAAATAGAAGCTAGATTAATCGCAAACCATAGCATTAAAGGCACTAATATTGCTGAACTTACTTTTAAGAACAACCATTTTTTTGTAACTGATCCCATTAAATTAAAACTCTTCCAATAATAAAGATTATTACAGTAAGTGGAAATGATCCGATTAGCACAATTAGTCCTGTTATTTTTGTAGTTTTTTGCTCAAAACCATAACCTAAATCCATAAACAAATGTCTTATTTCACTAAGCATTTGAAATGAAAAAGACCAAATAATTCCAAGACAAAAAAATTTGCCTAAAAAAGATGATAAGAACAAATTAATATTCTGATAACTCTGCTCACCCAATAGTAAAGAAGCTATCCATATGCCTATTAAAGTTATAGTGAAAAAGTTTATTATACCAGTTATTCTGTGTGAAATTGAAACCAGTGAGGAGATGTGCCAATTATAAATTTGTATATGTGGCGAAATTGGATTTTTATTTTCCATAAAAATCTTTTTCTACTAAAGCCTCAGCAATTTCAACTGCATTAAGTGCAGCACCTTTTAATAAGTTATCAGACACAACCCACAAATTAATTGAATTTGGTTGAGAAGAGTCCTCGCGAATTCTTGATATGAATGTTTCAAATTTGTCTTCAGCTTCAACTGGCGTAATGTATCCTCCATCTTTTTGCTCATCAACTACCTTGCATCCTGGTGATGATGATAAGACATTTCTTATTTCTTCTAAGTCATGTTTTTTGTTAAATTCAACATTCACACTTATGGAGTGAGAAACAAGAACAGGGATTCTTACACAAGTAGATGTTATATTAATTTTACTATCTAAAATTTTTTTTACCTCATCATGATTTTTTTGCTCTTCTTTTGTACTTCCATTTTCAAGAAAACTATCAATATGTGGTATGGCATTAAAAGCGATTTGCTTAGTAAAATTTTTTGACTCAACATCTTTATTTTCCATGACTTCTTTAGTTTGAGAAATAAGTTCATCCATTCCTGCCTTACCTGCTCCTGATACAGATTGATAAGTTGATGCAACTATTCTTTTTACATTATACAAATCATGCAATGGTTTGAGAGCTACAACTATTGGTATTACCGAACAATTGGCATTTGCTATAATATTCTTATTTTTAAATTTAGGTAATTCTTTGGAATTTACCTCTGGAACAATTAAAGGAATTTCTGGATCTTTTCGAAAGAATTTTGAATTATCAATTACAATTGTTTTTTCTGCTGCGATCGGTGCCCATTTTTCAGCAATTGAAGAACCAGCTGCAAAAAAAGCAATTTTTACTTTTGAGAAATCAAATTGTTCTAAATTACTAACAGTATGCTCTTTTCCTAAAAAATTGATTTTTTTTCCTTCACTATTTGAAGACGCAACTAAGTAAGCCTCTGTTATTGGAAAGTTTTTTTTTTCCAGAACTTCTATTAATTTTCGACCTACGTTTCCTGTCGCTCCTACTATTGCTATATTCATGATATTTTAAAGTTTTATACTAAATGAAAGGTAAATCACAAACTTTTCCATCAAAATCAGAGCCATTTATATTGATTTTAAAGGATTTCGAAGTCTCAAAGTGTGGTTTGTTAATCATTGCAATCCCAATGACTTGTTTAAAAGTCGGATTGTAACAACCAGATCTTAATTCTCCAATTATATTATTATCTTCGTCTACTAGATCCATTGAGCCATTAACGCTAATTTCCTTAGCATCAATTTTTACTCCCATAAGTTTTTTTTTAATTCCCTCGGCTTTAATTTTTTTCAGTTTTTCTTTACCTAAGAAATCAACATCACTATCTATATTAACATACTTATCAAAACCACATTCATATGGATTATCTCCATTGTCCATATCATTACCATGGGAAAGTAAACCACTCTCAATACGTTCAATAAGGTTTGGTCCACCTGGTCTAATATTGAATTCCTTACCAATTTCAAAAAGATGATCGTACAGTTTTAAACCTGACTCGTTGTGTTCCATATAAATTTCATAGCCACCTTGTTTAGACCATCCTGACTTTGCAATAAGATGTTTATCTCCACCAAATTCAAAATAATCAAACCCAAAAAATTTTAAATTTACAATTTTTTCTCCAAAAACTTTTTCCATTAATTGAAATGATTTTGGTCCTTGAACTGCCATTATATCAATATCGGGTTCAGAAATTTTTACGTCAAATTTGTTTCCAATCGCTAATCCTTTGGCAAATAGAATTACATCTGAGTCAGCTAAAGAGACCCACCACCTATTTTCATTTAATCTTAGAACCACAGGATCATTAATTAAACCTGCATTATCATCAATGATTGGGCAGTAATAACATCTTCCATCTTTGGATTTTGATAAATCTCTGCAAGTCATCAATTGAACCAATTTTGCTGAGTCTTTACCAGAAATTTCAACTTGTCTTTCAGCGGCAACATCCCAAATCTGGACATGCTCTTTCAAGTGATGATAAGCATCTTCTACAGAACCAAATGCTGCTGGCAGCAACATATGATTATATATAGTATAAGCAGTTACACCTTGTTTTTCAATTCTAGAGGTGTATGGTGTACCTCTAAGTCTTCTTGATTTTGCTATTAAAAAAGTTTTCATTTTTTTTGAGCATTTCTGCCATCTTATTTGATTTTTGTAAAGAAACTATATTAGTTTAATTCCTTAGCTTGTTTTCTCAGTTCAAACTTTTGAATCTTTCCAGTGGATGTCTTTGGTAGCGGCGTAAACACAACCTTCTTAGGAAGTTTAAATCCAGCAAGAGTTTCTCGACAAAATTTAATAATTTCTTCCTCTGAGCTTGATTTTCCTTCGATTAACTCAACAAAAGCACAAGGTGTTTCACCCCATTTTTCATCTGGTTTTGCTACAACAGCTGCCAGTGATACAGCAGGATGTTTTGAAATCGTATTTTCTATCTCAATAGATGAAATATTTTCTCCTCCTGAAATTATAATATCTTTTGATCGGTCTTGTATTTTTATGTAACCACTTGGATGTGTTACAGCTAAGTCGCCAGAATGAAACCATCCTCCATCCATTGATTTTTCTGTCGCTTCTTTATCTTTAAAATAACCCTTCATCACTACATTTCCTCTAATCATAATTTCACCCATTGTTTTTCCATCATGAGGAACAGGCTTCATGGTTTCAGGGTCCATTACAATAACGCCTTCCGTATTGGGATACCTTACACCTTGTCTTGCTCTTATTTCGTTTTGATTATTTTGATCTAATTCATCCCATTCTTGATTCCATGCACACTGTAAAATATGACCGTAGGTTTCCGTTAGACCATATACGTGCATTACTTCAAAGCCTAACTTTTGCATTTTTTCGAAAATTATACTCGGAGGAGGAGCACCTGCTGTTAATACATATACTTTTCTTTTTAACTCTTTTTGCTGATCCTGAGGTGCATTAGCTAACATGTTTAAAACTATTGGTGCTCCACCAAAATGAGTAACTTTATATTTATCAATTAATTCAAATATCTTTTTTACATCAATATTTCTCAGACAAATTACTCGACCATGTATCATTGACATTGTCCAGGGATAGCACCAGCCATTACAATGAAACATTGGTACTGTGTATAAAAAATTTAATTGATTAGGCATGTTCCATGCAACTGCACTTCCTGTTGCCATTAAATATGATCCTCTGTGATGATAAACAACTCCTTTTGGATTACCAGTTGTTCCAGAGGTATAACCTAACGCTATAGCTTGCCACTCATCTTTTGGCATTTTCCATTTAAAATTTTCATCTCCAGAATTTAAAAACTCTTCATATTCCAAAGATCCAATATTTTTAGAATCGGTTAAGTTTGCATCTTTATCATTTATATCAATTATAGTAATTTTTGAATTAACTTCCTCTAACGCTTTTTTTACTACATCATGAAATTGTCTATCTACAATTAGAACCTTTGCTTCACTGTGATTTAAAATGTAACTAATCGTTTTTGAGTCTAGTCTTGTATTAATAGCATTAATAACTGCTCCGACCATAGGTATTGAGTAATGTGCTTCGAATATTTCAGGTGTGTTGAAAGCCAAAACAGATACCGTATCACCTGTTTTAATACCTAATTTATCTAATGCACTGGCAAACTTAATACATCTTTTATAAACTTCACTCCAAGTGTATTTCCTACTTTCATAAACTACTGCTTCGTAGTTTGGGTAAATATCTTTTGCTCTTTCTAGAAATGATAAAGGGGTTAATGGAACATAATTGGCATCGTTTTTATCCAAATTTGTTTCATAGGGGTTCATTCTAATTAAATTTGTAATTCATAATATAATTACTTCCAGTAGTTGCAGTAATATAACTACTTTCTATCCTAGGAAGTACTCTATTAAAGAAAAAGTTTGCAGTTTGGATTTTATCCTCATAAAAATCTTTATTGCTCTCATATTCTTTAAAGGAAACTTCTAGAACTTTTAACCAAGCATGCCCAGTTGCAACTAAACCAAGAACTTTTAAATAATCATTACATGCTCCACTTGCATCTTCTGGAGAACTTTTTATTTTTTCCTTCATCCAATCAGTAAATTTTGACAAAATATCAAGATGATAGTTAAGTTGTTTTACAAAAGGCTCGGCTTTTTTGTCAGTAATTTTAATCTCGTCTTTAACCAAATTTAGGTAGTTTTCAATAATATCACCATTTTTATTGATTAATTTTCTGAAGACTAAGTCAGCAGCCTGAACTGAATTTGTTCCCTCATAAATAGGTGTAATTCTATTATCCCTGTAGAATTGTTCAATGCCTTGATCTTTAGTAAATCCATATCCTCCATGAATTTGCATTGCTTCACTTGTTATTTCCATTGCATTGTCCGTGAAAAGCGATTTAACAACTGGAGTCATTAATGAAACAAGATCTGAAGCTTCTTGTTTTATTTTTTCATCAGAATGATTTAAGCTAACCTCAATTTGTTGAGACAGCCAGAAACTCAAGGCTCTTTGTCCCTCTATCATAGACTTCATACTCAAAAGTGACCGTCTAATATCAACGTGATCAATAATAAAATCTGCACCATTATTTGATTTTGAATTAAATGCCTTTCCTTGTTTTCTTTCTTTGGCGTAAGTAAGGGAATTTTGGTATGCAATTTCAGAAATACCTAACCCTTGAATCCCAACAATAATTCTCTCCAAATTCATCATTGTGAACATAGAGTTAAGGCCTTTGTTTTTAGGTCCAATCATATAACCAACAGCATCATCAAAATTTAATACACATGTTGCAGATCCCTTAATGCCCATTTTGTTTTCTATTGATCCTGTTGAAACTCCGTTTCTTGGCCCAACTGATCCATCTTTATTTAAAACGAATTTTGGAACTAAAAATAAACTGATACCTTTTGTTCCTGCTGGTGAGTCTGTTGATCGAGCTAATACTAAATGAATAATATTTTCTGTTAAATCTTGATCACCTGAAGTAATAAAAATTTTTTGGCCACTAATTTTGTAAGTTCCATCATTTTGATCTACTGCTTTAGTTTTTAGAAGACCTAAGTCTGTTCCACATACTGGTTCTGTTAAACACATTGTGCCGCTCCATTTACCCTCAACCATTTTGGGTAAATAAGTATTTTTTATTTCATCATCAGCGTGCCTTAACAAACAGTTATATGCTCCTATAGTCAATTCACTGTAAAGTTTAAAAGATAAACTTGCAGATGATAACATCTCATCAAAGAAAGTGCTTACTGTTTTAGGCATTCCTTGACCACCATATTTCGGATCACAAGATAAAGAAATCCATCCATCTTCTATAAATTTTTGATAAGCTTCCTTATATCCTGGAGGAGTTCTAACCACACCATTTTCTAAAACAGCTGGCGTTTCATCTCCACTTTTTGCAAGAGGTAGGATTAAGTTTTGAGTAATTTTTGCTGCTTCGTCTAAAATATCTTTAACTAATTCTGTATTAACTTCTTTATATTTTTCAATTTCATTATATTTTTTATTGTTTCTCAATTTATCAAAGAGAAACATCATATCATCTACTGGTGCGTTATAAGTTGGCATAAATATACTTTAGAATAAATGTTTAATTATTGCAATTTTGAAATTATCGCATCTCCCATCACTGATGTTGATACTTCTTTCATTCCCTTAGAAATAATGTCTTTAGTTCTAAGACCCTCATCAAGCACACCTTGAACAGCTTTTTCTAAACTATCTGCCTCTTTATCTAGGTCTAAAGAATATCTTAAAGCCATTGCAAAACTCAGTATTGTTGCTATTGGATTAGCAATACCTTGACCTGCTATATCGGGTGCTGATCCATGAACTGGCTCATATAAAGATCTCATATTACCATTTTTATCTTTGGCTCCAAGGGACGCAGATGGCAAAAGCCCTAGAGAACCAGTTAACATTGCAGCTTCATCTGATAACATGTCACCAAAAAGATTATCTGTTACTATCACATCAAATTGTTTAGGATTTCTTACTAACTGCATTGCACAGTTATCTGCTAGCATATGTTTTAATTCTACATCACTATATTCTTTTTCATGAATTGCTTGCACTTCTTCTTTCCATAATTGACCTGCCTCCATGACATTCGACTTTTCACAGGAAGTAACTTTATTATTCCTTTTTCTGGCTAGATCAAATGCAACACGGGCTACTCTCTCGATTTCACTAGTAGTATAGATATGAGTATTAATTCCTTTTCTTTCGCCATTATCAATTGGTTTTATCCCTCTAGGTTCACCAAAGTAAATACCACCCGTTAATTCCCTAACAAAAAGAATATCTAAATTAGAGACAAATTCAGGCTTTAAACTTGAGGCATCAACGAGTTGTTTAAAACAAATTGCAGGTCTTAAATTTGCAAATAATTTTAATTCTTTTCTTAATTTTAATAGAGCTCTCTCTGGTTTTTTTGAAAAATCAATATTATCCCATTTTGGTCCACCAACAGCACCCAATATTACTGCAGCGCTTTCTTGTGCCTTGTAAAAAGCTTCATCAGTTATTGGAGTTCCATGTTTATCATAAGCAGCACCTCCAACCAAATCTTGGTCAATTTCAAAGTCCAAGGATTTATTTGAGTTGAACCATTCAATTATTTTTTTGACTTCCGCAATTACCTCAGGTCCGATACCATCCCCTGGTAATAACAAAATTTTTCTTTTTTTAATTTTAATCATTAAATATCCAAGGTTTTGCTTCTTTAATTTTATTTTCGTATGAAACTATTTTTTCAGATTTTTCTAGAGATAACGCAATGTCATCTAATCCCTCTATTAGACATTTTTTCTTAAATTGATCTATTTCAAATTTTATTTCTTTATTACCAAAACTTATTGTTTGCTCAGGCAAATTTACAGAAATTTCCTCTTTTCTATTCGAGTACTCTGAAATTTCTTTGATTTGATCCTCTGAAATTGTAATTGGCAAAATCCCGTTTTTAAAACAATTATTATAAAATATATCTGCATAACTTGAACTAATTACACAAGTTATTCCAAAATCCATTAAAGCCCAAGGAGCGTGTTCTCTGGAAGAACCACATCCAAAATTCTTTCCTGCAATTAAAATTTTAGAATTATTATATGGACTATTATTTAAAATAAAGTCATCTATCTCTTTACCACTTTGATCATATCTCATTTCAAAAAATAAATTTTTCCCTAGTCCAGTTCTTTTTATGGTTTTTAAAAACTGTTTAGGAATTATCATATCTGTATCTATATTGACGATAGGTAGATAAGCAGGAACACTTTTTATTGAGATAAATTTATTCATTTAATTTTGGTATTTTCTAACATCATCTAAGTTTCCAGAAATTGCAGCTGCTGCAGCCATTGCTGGACTAACTAAATGTGTTCTACCACCTCTTCCCTGTCTACCCTCAAAATTTCTATTAGAGGTAGATGCACATCTTTCTTCAGGTTTAAGCTTATCCGCATTCATTGCTAGACACATTGAACAGCCTGGCTCTCTCCATTCAAAGCCTGATTCTAAAAATATTTTATCCAGACCCTCTTGCTCTGCTTGTTCTTTAACTAACCCAGAACCTGGAACAATCATTGCATGTACATGTGATGCAACTTTTTTATCTTTTAATATTTTAGCTGCTTCTCTTATATCTTCTATTCTACCGTTAGTGCAGCTTCCTATAAAAACTTTATCAATCTTAATATCTTTAACATTCGTATTTGGTTTTAATCCCATATAATTTAATGATCTGTTAATTGAATTTTTTCTATCTGGGTCAGTTTCACTTTCAGGATTGGGAACTTTACCGTCTATTTCAACCACATCCTGGGGAGATGTTCCCCAAGTTACCATTGGTTTAATTTGAGATCCATCTAACGTTAACTCTTTATCAAAGTTTGCGTCCTTATCAGATTTCAATGTATGCCAATATTCCAAAGCTTTTTCCCAGTTTTCTCCTTTTGGTGACATTGGTTTACCTTTTAAATATTGAAATATCTTTTCATCTGGTTGAATCAGTCCTGCTCTTGCCCCACCTTCAATCGTCATGTTGCAAATCGTCATTCTTTGTTCAACACTTAGATTAGATATAAGGTTACCGGCATACTCAATCACATAACCAGTACCACCAGCCGTTCCTATTTTTCCAATTATCTGCAGGATGACATCCTTTGATGTTACGCCAATAGGTAATGAACCATTTACGCTAATTCTAAAGTTTTTTGATTTTTTTTGAACTAAAGTTTGTGTTGCTAAAACGTGTTCTACTTCTGAAGTTCCAATACCAAAAGCTAAAGCTCCAAATGCTCCATGAGTTGCAGTATGACTATCACCACAAACAATAATATTTCCAGGTTGTGTAAAACCTTGTTCAGGTCCTATGATATGGACAATGCCTTGTCTTTTATCATCCATTCCAAAAATCTCTACTCCAAATTCCTTACAGTTTTTGTTCAAAGTTTCAACTTGAATTCTCGAGTCTTTATCTGCGATACCTTTTGACCTGTCAGTTGTCGGAACATTATGATCTGCAACAGCTAGAGTTAGTTTAGGGTGTCTTACTTTTCTGTTTGAATTTCTTAAGCCTTCAAATGCTTGAGGGCTTGTAACTTCATGAATTAAATGTCTATCTACAAACAAAAGTGATGTGCCATCAGGTTGTTCATCAACTAGATGATCATTCCAAATTTTATCGTAAGTTGTAAAAGGCATTTAGAAAAAAATTATTTTTTCTGTTCTTGATTTTCTTTCGGTTCTTCTGTTTTTACAGGCGCTGCTTTAACTTCTTCTTTAGGAGCTTCTGCTTTAACTTCTTCTTTAGGAGCTTCTGCTTTAACTTCCTCTTTAGGAGCTTCTGTTTGAGGATCAGTTGATGGCATTACGTTTTCCTCAGTAACTTCATTAATTTTAGTTTCTAAATCAATACCAATAGTCTTCTTAATTTTTTCAGCTATTCTAGCAGATTTACCAGTTCTATCTCTTAGATAGTATAATTTTGCTCTTCTTACTTTTCCTGATCTTACAACTTTAATTGTATCTACAATTGGGCTGTATAATGCAAAAGTTCTTTCTACTCCCTCACCAAAAGAAATTTTTCTAACAGTAAAAGATGAATTGATGTCTCTACTCTTTTTTGCGATACATACACCTTCAAAATATTGAATTCTGTCTCTTTTACCCTCTGTTATCCTAACTCCAACTTTAACGATATCTCCAGGGAAAAAATCAGGATGTTTTCTCTCAGAAATAATCTTGTTTAAATTTGATCTGTTTATTTCTTCAATATTTTTCATTTTAATTTTTCTTATATTTTTGCCATAAGTCTGGCCTTCGGTCGCGTGTTATAGCCTCAGATTGGGATAAACGCCAGTCTTTAATTTTGGCGTGATCACCTGAAATTAGCACATTTGGGACCTTTTTTTTCTCCCAAACTTGAGGTTTTGTGAATTGGGGATATTCAAGAAGTCCATTCTCAAAACTTTCATCTCTTGAGGAATTAATATTACCTAGGATTCCTGGGATAAATCTTAGAATCGAGTCTGTTACAACAAATGCAGCAACTTCACCCCCTGATAATACAAAGTCACCAATACTAATCTCTTCAATATCTCTACTTTCTAGTATTCTTTCATCTACTCCTTCGAAATGACCACAAATTAAATTGATTGTTTTTTCATTTGAAAACTCTCTTGCAAGTTTAGAATTAAAAACTTTTCCTCTTGGACTTAAATAAAGGGTTTTTTCTTTAGTCTTGATATTTGCGTCTAATGAATTTGCCAAAACATCTGCTTTCATAATCATTCCGTTTCCGCCACCATAAGGAGTGTCGTCAACAGTTTTATGTTTATCTAATGCATAATCTCTTATGTTTACTGTTTCTAAATCCCATTCTTTTCCTTTTGACTTTCCAAAAAGACCTTTACTCAAATAACCAGGAAAATATTCAGGATACAACGTAAATACTCTAGATAAAAACATTATTCTATTTAGCTTCTTCCTTCGGAGCTTCTGTTTTAGCTTCCTCTTTTGGAGCTTCTGTTTTAGCTTCCTCTTTTGGAGCTTCTGTTTTAGCTTCTTCTTTTGGAGCTTCTGTTTTAGCTTCTTCTTTTGGTGCCTCTGCTTTTGGCTCTTCTGTTTTAGCTTCGCCACCCTCATCAGTTTTCTTTCTATCTTTTTTTGGAATTGCTTTTTGAGGATTATTACCTTTTGCTGGCATAGGCATAATCTCATTTTCTCCTAATAATCTTGCAACTCTAGTTGTTGGTTGTGCCCCTTGACCAAGCCAATACTTAACTCTCTCAACATCTAATCCCATTCTTTCTTTTTTTTCTTTTGGAATTAGAGGATTAAAAAAACCTAGTTTTTCTATAAACCTTCCATCTCTTGGAAATCTGCTGTCAGCAACCACTATTTTATATACTGGTCTCTTCTTAGTTCCTCCCATTGATAAACGCATCTTTAACATTTGTTCTCCTATTTATTTTAATTGATTAAAAAGTTCTGGTGGTATGCCTTTATCCATCATCCCTTTTGTATTTCCTTTAGACATTTTTTTCATCATTTCTGACATCATCTTAAATTGCTTAAGCAATTTATTGATAGTGGCTACGTCTGTTCCTGAGCCATTAGCAATTCTTTTTTTTCTAGAACCATCTATAATCTTAGGATTTTCACGCTCTTTTTTAGTCATAGATAATATTACCGCCTCGTTTTGAGTAATTATTTTTTCATCCACTCCAGCTTGATCCATTTGAGATTTAACTTTTGAAACACCAGGCAAAAAAGACATTATACCTTCAATACCACCCATTTTTTTCATTTGTCTTAGCTGAGTAAGATAATCCTCTAACGAGAACTGACCTTTTTTTAATTTTTCCTCTGTTTTTTTTAATTTTTCTTCATCTAGATCTTCTGCAGCCTTTTCAACAAGGGAAACAATATCTCCCATACCTAAAATTCTATTGGCAATTCTGTCTGGGTGAAAAACTTCAAAATTTTCTATCTTTTCACCAACTCCTAAAAATTTAATTGGAACATCTGCAACATATTTCATACTTAATGCTGCTCCACCTCTTCCATCACCATCTGATCTTGTAAGAATAATACCTGTTAGATTTACTGTGCTTTTAAATTCTTTAGCTACATTGGCAGCTACTTGCCCAGTCAAAGAATCTGCGACAAGAATTGTTTCTGACGGGTTTACAATACTTTCAATTTGTTTAATCTCACTCATCATTTGTAAATCAATCTGAGTTCTTCCGGCTGTATCAAATAGAATTACATCTGCTCCATTGAGATTAGCAGCACTAATCGCTCTTCTACAAATATCTGCAGGAAGTTGATCTTTGATGACTGGAAGCGTTATTATATTATTTTGCTCACCCAAAAGTCTTAGTTGCTCTTGTGCAGCAGGTCTGTAAACGTCTAGACTAGCCATCATAACTTTTTTCTTTTTGTTAGCCTCTAAAAATCTTGCTAACTTAGCTGTAGTTGTAGTTTTTCCCGAACCCTGTAACCCAACTAACATCACTGGAACAGGAGGTACTGCATTTAATTCAATATCAGAATTTTTATCCCCTAAGAAAGAAATTAACTCATCGTTAACAACTTTAACTACCATCTGTCCTGGTGAAGTAGACCTGATGATCTCTTGACCAAGAGCTTTGGGTTTCACTCTATTTATAAATTCTTTTACAACTTCTAAAGATACATCCGCTTCTAAAAGAGCAAGCCTAATCTCTCTTAAACCCTCATCTACTTGCTTTTCATCAAGCGAGGGCGCCTTTTTTAAAGAAGAAAATATTTCTTCAAATTTATTTGTTAAATTTTCAAACATAATCACATCCAGCAAGTATCGCACCAGTGGGCGAACTCTCGCTGACTGGTGTCGATCTCTTTGTTGCCAAAGACACCGCAAATTGCTGTATTTTGCGGAAACGGCGATAAACTATAATAGAGGTTCAAAATGTCAATAAATAAGTTAAATACTGAAGTATATGGAATTTAAAGCTTTTAAAATGGATGGTCTTGGAAATGATTTTGTAATTATTGATAATAGGTCAAATAATGTGGAATTAAACAAGGATCAAATTATTAAAATTTGTGACCGAAACTTTATTGGTTGTGACCAACTAGTCTATATTAACAACAGTGATAATGCTGATGCTGATCTAGAGTTTTATAATTCTGATGGTTCGGCAGCTGACGCATGTGGTAACGGTACAAGATGTGTAGCCTTCTTATTATCAAAAGAAAAAAATACAAAAAATATAAGCGTTCAAGTAGCATCAAAAAAGTTGAATTCAAAGTTACTTGATGATGGTCAAGTTGAAACAATAATTGGTGTACCAAAAACTAATTGGAATGAAATTCCTTTATCTAAAAAACTAGACACTAAAAATTTAGGAATAATTATAGAAGATAATAATAACCAAGAAGTGATTGGCGGTATAGCTATTAACGTAGGTAATCCTCATACTATTTTTTTTGTTAATGATGTAGAAAATTTCAATTTAGAAAAAATTGGACCTAAGATCGAAAATCATGAATTTTTTCCAGAAAAATGTAATTTCACCCTTGCTCAAAAATTAAATGAAAATCATTATAAAATTAAAGTTTGGGAAAGAGGTGCAGGTTTAACAAAAGCATGTGGAACTGCTGCGTGCGCAACAGCAGTGGCTGCAAATTTAGAAAAATTAGAGAATTCTAGAACTGAAATTGAATTCAGTTTAGGAAAATTAATAATTTCTATTGATGAAAGTCAACAAATTCATATGAAAGGACCTGTATCTAGTATCATAGAAATAGATATAAATATCTAATGGGTATTTTTGAAAAGTTTAAATTAGGTTTTAAAAAAAGTGCTAATAGTATTTCCTCAGGACTTAGAGAAATAATAGTAAAAAAGGAAATTGATGACGAAACATTAAACAAAATAGAGGAATTTTTGATTAGTTCTGATGTTGGTATTGATGCTTCAGCTGAAATAAAAAATATTATCTCTCAAAAAAAAATTGACCCAAAGAAAAATGCGGTTGAGGAAATAAATTCTATTTTAAAAGAATATATTTTAGAGTTAATGGTGCCCTTAGAAAGAAAAGATTTTTTTGAAAATAAAGAAAATTTAAACGTAACATTAATTTCTGGTGTAAATGGGGTAGGTAAGACGACCACTATCGGTAAAATTGGTAAAATATTTAAAGATAACGGCTCAGAAGTAATATTTTCTGCTTGTGATACCTTTAGGGCAGCAGCAATAGAACAATTAGAGTCTTGGTCTGAAAAGATTGGAGCAACAATTATCAAATCAAATCCAGGGTCTGATCCTGCTTCAGTTGCTTACAAGGCGATAGAACATGCAAAAAACAACAATATTAGTCGGGTACTAATTGATACCGCTGGCAGATTGCAAAATAAGAAAAATTTAATGGATGAATTCAAAAAAATTGCAAATGTTATAAAAAAAACGGATGAAAGTGCACCTCACGATGTTGTTTTAATTCTAGATGCAACTTCCGGACAAAATATAATAAATCAACTTGAAGAATTTGATAAAATTATAAAAATTACTGGTTTAATTATGACAAAACTTGATGGGACAGCAAAAGGAGGAGTACTAATTGCAATTTCAAAAAAATATAAGGTTCCAATTTTAGGCCTTGGACTTGGAGAAAAAGAAGATGATTTACAAATTTTCAATGCTGAACAATTTGCAGATGCATTTACTCAATTTAATTAATTAGATTTTTAGAAATTAAAGGTTTTTCAATAGAACATTCAAAATTGTTCTTATTTGTTTCATATCCACAAACTTTTGCATAACTTGAAATAATGAAATTTAGTTTCCCGTTATTCTCGAAATTTTTTAATTTTTTAGACTGAATATTATATTCTAGATTTTGATGAAAATTTTTTTTACCACTTACTAAAATTAAAGTATTATTATCTTTCATTAAATAATATGCAAAGTCCTCAGGAAAAACTGGATAGGTATAATTTTTTACAAGTTTTTTAACTTTTTTAGGAAACCATTCATATGTTAGTAAAGGGAGATCCTCTTTTGAATTATGATTATAAATATATAGATCTTGTGGATAATCATTAATATAGTTTGCATCTTCTCCTCTAGCCAAAATGGCTTTGTCTCTTGTTTTGAAATATAATGTAAATTGACTATTATATGATTTCATTTTACCAACATAAAAATATTTATTCCTAGTTTCGTTGCTAATTTCAGCGTGAGAAAAATTTGAAAAAAAAATTACAATTAACAAAGATAAAATTCTTGCCATATATGACTTTAAAAATGTAAAGTTGCTTAATATTTGTTTGAATTGTGTCTTAATTTAATTCTGTAATAAATAACTCAATTGAGTTTATGAGATTTTTGTTAAAATCCATCATATGATCATCATTTTCAACAAAAAAACTTGATTTTTTTCCATTAAATTTATCATAAATTTCTTTTCCCATTTTAAATGGCACAATTTTATCTTTCATACCATGCATTACAAGAATTGGAGATGTATTTTTATTCAATTTGCTAATCGAATTGTATTTATCTTTTAACAAATATTTAACTGGCAAATATGGATAATAACTTTTTGCTAGTGTTTCCATAGACGTGAACGGTGACTCTAATATCACACCACTAAAAGAATAATCTTGTGCTAGATTTAATGCAATTGCTGTACCCAACGACTCCCCGTACAAGATTATATTTTTATCTTCAATTTTCTTGGAATTTAGCCATTTTTTTGCTGCCAAAGCATCCTCATAAAGACCTAATTCTGAAGGTTTTCCATCATTTCCACTAAATCCCCTATAAGCAAATATCAAATAGTTAACATTCATTTTTGAGAATTCATTTAACTTATAAATACGATTATCAAGTTTGCCAGCATTGCCATGAAAAAGTAATATAGTCTTATAATTTTCGTTCTTTTGAAAGTGCCATCCGACCAAACTACTTTCAGAGTTAATAAATACCTTTTCTACTTTGTGATTTAAAGGTCCTTCGTCTAAATAATTATTTTCTCCTGGATGGTACAGAAGATTTCTTTGATAAAAAAAAATAAAAATGCAAATAAACGTATAAATTATTAATATTAATAATAATATATTTGTTAGTGTCATTTTTTTATTAATCATTATTTCTGTTTAGATAAATGAAAAAAATATAACTTAATATACAAAGAATTAAAAAAATTGAAAAAGAAATTCTATAACTACCTACAATATCAAATCCTATAGAATTAAATAAGTCTATAAATAATCCAATACCCCATTGCATAAAGAATGTTCCTGAATGAATAAATACATTATATGAAGTAAGTGACTTTCCTGCTAAATTTTGTGAAAAGTTTAAAGCTATTGCTGGTTGAGTTAGAGAAATTACAATTGAAGTCATAATGTATATTGCAAATAAAAAAGCTCCAGCTTTAGGACCAAAAAAGATTATTAGAAAAAAAACAAAGTAACTTATTGGAAGTCCAAATGTAATAAGTTTAACACTACTTATTCCATAATCAGAGAGTTTGGGGAGAATATATCCCCATAAAAAGTATGATGCTAACATAGTTACATTGATCCAAAACAAGCCTGTAGCACTTTGAAATGGAGAATAGCCTGTAATATTTAGCATCCAAGGACCAGCCCAAAGTGTTTGGATTGCCTGTATACCACCATAATTAATAAACGCTAATGGTACCATGCTGATAAAAAATTTATTCTTCCAAATTTGAGCTAAACCTTTTTTTTCTTCATCAATAGTGAAGTTTTCTTTCTGTTCCCAATTAGGAGTGAATAAGAAAATTAAAATAATACTTATTAAAATAAGTATAGCTATTAAAATGAAAATCCATCTCCATCCTATGTATGGTAATAAAATTTGGACAGGTAAAGTAGATGATACAAAACCTATATTTGCAACCATTAACATCCATGAATTAGCGCGCTGTTGATATTTTTCAGCAAACCAAACTCTATATCCTGTTAGTGGCCCCATCATACAAGCACTCACGCCGATCCCAATAAATATTCTTGAAATAAGCAACCCAGAAAAACTTTTTGCTAATGCAAATGATAAGGTTCCTACCAATGCAATTATTAAAAAATACCCAACAACCTTTTTTGGTCCAAACTTATCAAGTAATAGTCCTATTGGGACTTGCATAATTGAAAAGCCAATAAAATAGCCTCCTGCTAACAGTCCTAAATTACCTGCTGTTAAATCGAATTCATATGTCAGGACTGGCGTTAATGTTGCAGTAATAGATCTAACAAGATTTGATAATAAAAAACCAAAGGCAAAAATACAAAATATGATAATGCTTTTATTTACTTTAGTAATCATTTATAAATTTTTGAGATTTTATCTGTACTATGAATAATCAATCAACAAAAGATAAAGATGCACGCTCAGCAAATGCTATGGCTGCAACTTCTCATCCATTAGCGACCGAAGAAGCCTTAAAAATACTAAAAATGGGCGGAAATGCAGTAGATGCTTCTATAGCAGCTTCAATTGTTTTATCTGTAGTTGAGCCTAATGCAACAAGTATCGGTGGAGACTGTTTTGCAATTGTCAAAATGAATAATAAGGATGCAGTATCTTTTAATGGATCTGGGTTAGCACCAGAGAAATTAAGTTATGATTTCTTCAAGGAAAAAAATATAGATAAAATTGGATTAACAAGTCCTCATTCAGTAACGATTCCTGGTGCAGTTCATGCTTGGGAAACTATTCATAAAGAATTTGGAAAATTAGATTTTGAACAATTATTTACAGGGGCAATTGAGATTGCAAAAAACGGTCACAAGATTTCTAAAGTAGTGTCAAATGCTTGGCATAATAGTTTAAATAAAATTAATGGAAATGAAAATTCTAAAAAAATTTTTTTGAAAGAAGGTCGTACTTATCAAGAAAATGAATTAATGAAAAATATTCCATTAGGAAAAACATTAGAGGTAATTAGTAAAAAAGGAAGTAAAGAATTTTATGAGGGTGAAATTGCAAAAGATATAATTGAAAGTTTAAATGAATTAGGAGGTGTACATACTTTTGAGGATTTTTCTAAACAGAACACAATAAGATCAAAAACAATAAAATCTAGTTATAAAGGTGATTTTATTCATCAATGTCCTCCAAATGGACCTGGTGTAACTGTTTTGATTATGATGAAATTGTTAGAAAAATTAAATATTCAAAACTATAAATTCAACAGTACAGAAAGATTTCATCTTGAGGCTGAAGTTACAAAACAAGCCTATAAAGTTAAAGAAACAAGTTTAGGCGATCCAAATTTTATAGATTTTGATTTAGATAAAATTTTAAGTGATAAAAATATTGAGGGTATTTTTAATAAAATTAATCTCAATTCATGCAGTAATGTTGGAGATTTAAATATTCCAGCTCACCCGGAAACAATTTATCTAACAGTTGTAGACAAAGACTTAAATAGTGTGTCCATCATTAATTCAGTTTGTTATGTATTTGGATCAGGTATCACAACAAACAAAAGTGGAATACTTTTACATAACAGGGGCACGAATTTCAGAGTAGAGCATGAACATCCAAACTGTATTGAGGGCTTAAAAAGACCATTACACACCATTATTCCAGGTATGGTCATTGACAAAGATAACAACACAACTTTGAGCTATGGAGTTATGGGAGGGCAATATCAACCAGTAGGACAGGTACATGTTTTAAATAATATGATTGATTACGGCATGGGTCCTCAAGAGGCTTTAAGTTTTCCAAGAGCCTTTCATTTTAACAATATTTATAAGCTTGAAAAATCAGTTGATAATCAAATTTTTAACGAATTGAAAGAAATCGGTCATAATGTTGAGTATATTGATGGTACTCATGGTGGAGGTCAAGCTATCAAAATTAATCGTACAGAAGGGGACCTTTTAGGAGGATCTGATCCTAGAAAAGATGGTTACGCAAAAGGGTACTAAATAATGTCAAAAAGAATCGTTAGAAACATTTTTGAAAATGTGAATGATGAAAATATTGCTCTAACCTCTGAAATTAGTACAAAACTAAGTTACAAAGATTTAAAATTATTTATAGATAAAATTTCTAAACAGCTAGCTGGAAAGGGATTATCAAATAAAGATAGAGCAGCGATAGTTTTACCAAATGGGCCGTATATGGCTTCAAGTTTTTTGGCTATTTCAAGCTATATGTCTGCGGCCCCTTTAAATCCATCATATAAATCTGAGGAGTATGAATTTTACTTAAAAGATTTAAATCCAAAAATTGTTTTGGTTGAGAAAAATTCTGAAAATCCTGTTGTCGCTGTAGCAAAAAAATTAAAAATAGAATTATGTGAGATTAGTCCAGAAAAGGATGGGCCTTCAGGAATATTTAATATTTATGAAAAAGAAAGTGAATATTCTTTACCTGATGAAAATGATGAAGCACTAGTGCTACACACTTCTGGTACTACATCAAGACCAAAAATTGTTCCTTTAACAAATAAAAATATTTTTTCTTCAGCAGAAAATATTTCTAAAAGTTTAAATCTTTCAGAAAATGACCATTGTCTTAATATTATGCCACTTTTTCATATACATGGTCTAATAGCTATTTTAGCTTCATCAATGAAAGCTGGTGCATCTGTATGTGCATCAAATGGTTTTAATGCTATCAAGTTTTTAGATATAGCTAAATCAGAAAAAATAACTTGGTACTCTGGGGTACCCACAATGCATCAAACTATTTTGTTAAGAGCACATAAAAATTTAGAAATTGCTAAGGGACTAGAACTAAGATTAATTAGGTCATCATCTGCATCTTTACCACCAGCAGTATTTAATAATTTAAATGATGTTTTTAGTTGTCCAGTAATTGAAGCATACGGTATGACAGAAGCTACTCACCAAATGACTTCTAATCCATTACCACCTAAGCAACAGAAAGCAGGATTTGTAGGCCTTCCAGCAGGTCCAGAGGTATGTATTATGAATGAAAATGGGGAAGTGCTAAAACAAGGTGATGAAGGAGAAGTATGTATAAAAGGTGAAAATGTAACTCTTGGATACGATAATAATGAAGAAGCAAACAAAACAAGTTTTACCAAGGGTTGGTTTAGAACTGGCGATCAAGGTTATTTCGATAATGAGGGATATTTAAAGATTTCAGGAAGATTGAAAGAAATAATTAATAAAGGTGGAGAAAAAATATCTCCATTAGAAGTTGATAATGTATTAATGGACCATCCATTAATAGAGCAAGCGGTTTGTTTTGGATATGATGATAAAATGCTTGGAGAAAATATTGCCAGTGCAATTATAATAAAAAGTGGTGAGACATGTTCAGAAAATGATATTTTAGAATATGCTAAAGAAAAACTTGCTAAGTTTAAAATACCAAAAAAAATTTTTTTTGTTGAGGAAATTCCAAAAGGAGCAACAGGAAAGTTACAAAGAAATGTTTTAGCAAAAAAATTTGGTTTAAATAATTAATGATAAAAGTTTGTATATTTGGTGCAGGATCAATTGGAGGATATTTAGCTGCATGTTTAAGTAAAAATAATATTGATTTATCACTTATAGCTAGAGGTCCACACAAAAAAGCTATTGAGGAAAATGGTTTAACATTAATTAAAAAAGATAAAACAGAAAACTTTAAATTAAAAGTAACAGATGATCCCAAAGAACTTGGAATTCAAGATTATATTTTTATTTCAGTAAAAGCTCATGCAATTTCTAATATAGTAGAATCTCTTCAAAGCTTAATGGGAGAAAATACAACTATTATTTCTGCTGTAAATGGCTTACCTTGGTGGTATTTTCATAAAGCCAACACAGGAACTAACTTAGATGAGAAACATATAGATAGTGTAGATCCTGATGGTAAAATTTGGAATTCTTTGAAGCCTTCAAAAGCTCTAGGATGTGTGGTTTATCCAGCAGCTGAAATTACTGAACCTGGTGTTATTAAACACAATGGCGGTGAAAGATTTACATTAGGCGAACCAGATGGGTCAAAATCACAAAGACTTAAAATTATTGCAGACTTATTAATTGCAGGAGGTTTAAAAGCTCCACAAAAAAGTAATCTAAGAGATGAAATATGGATAAAGCTCTGGGGTAATTGCTCGTTTAATATTGTGAGCGCGCTTCACGATAAATCTTTGGATGAAATTGGTAACGACCCAGAACTATTAAAAACAGTGAGAAAGTTGATGGAAGAGTGTCAATCAGTTGGAGAAAAAATTGGAGTTAAATTTAATGTTTCGATAGATCATAGAATTAAGGCAGCAATTTCAATAAAAGGCCATAAACCATCAACTACTCAAGATTTACATGCAAAGCGTCCTCTAGAAATTGATCCAATCATTGGATCAATAATTGAAATTGGAAATAAAATTGATGTAAATACTGAAAACTTAAAGTCTGAATATAACAAGCTAAAACAAAAAGCTGAGAGTTTGGGATTATATAAAAGATCAAAAATAATTGATCAGATTACGAGTTAACTAAAAGTTTAGAGAAATATCTCTATGTATTGAATTACATCTTGAGACATAAATCGCTTGCTCTTTTGTAAGTTTTGATTGCAGACGTAATCCAATAGTTTCACTAATAATTTTGTCATGAGCATTTATCTTTTCCATATACTTTTTCTTGAAATTTTTTCTCCAATCTATCTCTTGTTGGAATAAAACATAAGTATCATTTGCTGAACTTTGAAGTTTTTCAAAATCAACTTCATCTTCATCCATAAGGGTAATTAAATAATCTAGCTTATCTGCAAATTCATCAGATCCTGAAATTTCTCCAACTTTTTCAAAAATATTATCAATAAATTCTATTGCATCAATATAACCTCTATTATCTATTTTTGATTTAAGAAGTTTCATATCTTGACTTAACTCTTCCAATTTTTCTCCATGATTTATAAATTCCTTAATTAACAATAAATCTTCATATGCATTATCCACAGTCTTTTTATATTTTTTGATAGCTAAATTTTTCGCTTTGTTAATTTTATTAAATTCATCATTTTTAGATTTCCATTCTTGAGGAATTGTATTTTGAATTTCCTCTATCTCTAACTTAACATTTTCAATTTTTTGCAAAATTTTATTTTTATCTGATACATCTTCATCATCAAGATTTCTTATCTCAGCTTTGTATTTATCTATCTTTTTATTTAATTTTAATATTTTCTTTTGTTTTTTTCTTGTTTTAAAATGTAAGTCTCTGTAATCAACAGCATAGTCATCATAGATTGACTGAGCACTTTTAACTTCATCAACCAATTCAAAAGAATATTTAGAATTATCAACATGACGTTGAAAATAGCTTAATTTATCTGCTGGTAGATTTGCTAAAATGATATCATCAAATTCATTAATACTAGTTTTAATTTGATCTCCATTAGTTTCAAAGTTTGCAAATTTGTATTCTTGCAAACAGTATTGAAGTTTAGGATTCATTGGCGGTGGAGCAACATTAGATGTTAAATAAACTCTGTTAGGCAGATAATTAACAAGACTTGGATAAAAACCAACAATAGCAAGGCCAATTAGCTGTAGAGCTATGAAAGGTACAACACCTTTCCAGATGTCCAATGTCTGAATTATTTTTGGAGCTACTCCTTTTAGATAAAATAAAGCAAACCCAAATGGAGGTGTTAAGAATGATGTCTGTAGATTAACACCTATCATTACTCCTAGCCATACTGCGGTAACATTTGCACCTGTTTCAGCAAGTAATATTGGCGCAATAATCGGAACCACTACAACAGCTATTTCTATAAAGTCTAAAAAGAAACCTAGAAGGAAAATTACAACCATAACTACAATAAACTGAGTCCAGAAGCCTCCAGGTAGATCTTGAAGAAAATCTCTAACCAACTCCTCCCCACCAAATGCTCTAAATCCTGATGTAAGCATTGCAGCACCTAATAGAATTATAAAAACCATTGAAGTAGTAATACAAGTTTCTGTAACAACTTCTTTTAGTACATTATCTGTTTTATAACTTCTCCAAAAGCTCCATGCTATTCCATAAACAAGTATAATTACAAAAAATGCCGTAATGTAGATTGCACCCAAATTTCTTTCTTCTAAATTTTTTACGTTGAGTTCATAAGTTGAAGCCAAAAAAGTAATAGGTATTATTGATCCTATAATTAGTATTAAAGGATAAAATGCACTTTTCTTACCTTCAAACAACCTATATCCAGCCATTAAAGTTGCACCAATTGCTCCAATAGAACCAGCTTGGTTAACAGTTGCAATACCCATTAATATTGATCCTAATACAGCAAATATAAGTGCAAGAGGAGGGATGATAATAACTATAACTCTCAACCAAAATTTAAAATCAAAAGTTCCTTTAAATGGAACAGGGGGTGCAACTCCCTTTTTAATTCTTGCATAAATGAAGACATATGTCATATACAATGCTACTAGAACTAGTCCTGGTAACAAAGCACCCAAGAACATATCTCCAGCACTAGATGATCCAACTCTAAACTCACCAGGCATATTAAATTCACCAGTGATAGCTTTGTAATCATTTTGTCTAATATTATTAGCAACATCAGAGGCACTAGCTAATTGGTCAGCAATAATAATTAAAACAATTGAAGGTGGAATTATCTGTCCAAGAGTTCCAGATGAACAAACAATACCACTCGCAAGTTTACGGTCATAATTATTATTCAACATTGTTGGTAAAGAAATTAGTCCCATTGCGATAACGGTAGCACCAACTATTCCTGTAGTTGCAGCAAGTAAGGCTCCTACAAAAATTACCGATATACCCAATCCACCAGGAATAGGACCAAACAGTTGACCCATAGTAATTAGTAAGTCCTCAGCTATTTTAGATTTCTGAAGCATTATCCCCATGAAAATAAACAATGGAATTGCAATTAAGGTGTCTGTTTCAACATCCCAATAGTTACTTCTAAAGTTAGTAATACCAGCTACTAACCATTCTATAGGTCCATCAACTGTGAAATAAGCACTTGAGTCTCCCTCAAATATTGCTCCAAAAAATGCAGCTAAACCGATGGAAATTATTGCTGAACCGGGAAGAGCAAAAGCC
This sequence comes from uncultured Pelagibacteraceae bacterium, assembly GCA_902520695.1. Taxonomy (GTDB): domain Bacteria; phylum Pseudomonadota; class Alphaproteobacteria; order Pelagibacterales; family Pelagibacteraceae; genus Pelagibacter. The sequence goes on along the minus strand of CABYOT010000002.1, from coordinate 46,482 downwards.
ACTGGATAACCTGAAGCAAGTGCTGCAATCATAATTAAAACCAGAATAGCTAAAAATAATAATTCCATTAATTACTCTCGACTTTTTCTAATCTGACTTGATCTGGATTGTCTGATTGAGTTTGATCTTCAATATTATTAAAAATAATTTTATGGCTACTGGACATAAAATAGCTAGTAAATTGTAATAGCATTGTGACGGCAAAAACTGCTAAATAAACTGCCATCAAATAAAGAAGGTATAATCCATTAGAACCTTGTTGTGTGACTTCAAAAGCAACTACAGGTCCATTAATAATGCTTGCTTTACCATTTAAACCTAAAAATAAAACTATTAAACAAAGAGGGACCCCTAATAACGCTGAACCAACCATATTGGTCCAAGCCTTTTTTTTCTCACTAAAAGATGAATAAAGTACGTCAACTCTAACATGACCTTCGTGAATTAAAGCATAAGCACTTGCAAATAAATATAAAGCTGCATACCAAAATCTAACTAAATCTCCTTGAAAAGCTTGTTCATAAGAGAAAACAAATCTTGATAAAACAATTACAAATTCACTTAAGACTACTAATACTGCAAGCCATATAAAACCAACAGATTTTGTAAAATAACCTATTATAAATGAAACTAATATTATTGGAAAATGTATATACGTTATTCTTTCTGGAGCTTTTACCATGAAAGCTTTTACCTCAGGACTAAATATAGCTTCCCACAATCTTTCAACAACCATAAATGAAATTATGAAATCAGCTAAACCAACTAAAAATACAGCCCAAAAAGATCCTCTAATTAAATACGCTGAAAATTTTGATAATATTTTTGAATCGTCAACTAAAGTTTGTGAGTATGTCCTGAAGACATAAAAGATAACTGAGAGAATACAAACTAGATATATTAAAATTTGAATATAACCATAAGTTAAATCAGAAGACTCTAAAGATTTTTGCTTATAACCAAATAAATCATAATGAGAAAAAACCTTTTTAATACCTGGCCAGCCTCCCCAAACTGTAAATAAGTTATTAATTAAAAATGCCAGAGTAAATGCTAAGACTGAGTAGCTTAAAACTCTCAAATAAGTAGACAATTTACTATTTTCTGAACCCATATGATTTTAAATTTTTTAAAAGTAATACTTAATTTTAAAATAAAAAAAAGGGCCCAAAAAGGGCCCTTTTAATTATTAAATTAAGCTCAATTACATTCCTAAAGCTCTGTTTCTTTGCGAAATGTAAGGTGAATCAGACAAGTTAGTCCAAGATCCAATGTCTTTTCTTGCTTTTAAGAAGCTCGAGTGAACTCTTTCAGCAAGACCACTGCTAGCTCTTGTTTCTTCAAACACTTCATTAGCAGCACCAGCAAAGCCATCATAAACCTTGTCACTAAACTTCTCTAGTTTAACACCATGATCATTGATCAATCTTGCTAAAGCAGCACCGTTTTTAGCATTGTACTCAGACATCATAACGTCGTTTTCCATTGCTGCAGCAGCTTCAATCAATAACTGATCTGATTTGTTTAAGCTTGTGAACCAAGATTTATTTGTTCCACATGCTAACATTGATCCAGGCTCGTGCATACCAGGATAGTAGTAATATTTAGCAGCTTCTTGGAATTTCATAGCTTCATCATTCCATGGACCTACCCATTCTGTTGCATCAATTGCACCAGACACAAGGTTTTCGTAGATTTGTCCACCAGGTAATGAAACTGGAGATCCTCCAAGTTTACCAATTACTTGTCCACCTAAACCAGGCATACGCATTTTTAAACCTTTGAAGTCATTAGGGCTTCTAATCTTTTTGTTAAACCATCCACCCATTTGAACTCCTGTGCTTCCACACATAAAGTTTTTAAGACCAAATTTGTCAGCTAGTTCATCCCATAACTGTTGACCACCTGCAAATCTAATCCATGCATTCATTTCAGTGTAAGTAAAACCAAATGGTACCGCTGTAAAGTAACCCCAAGCTGGATCTTTCTTCACCCAGTAGTAGTCTGCAGCATGGTACATTTGTGAGTTACCAGATGCAACTTCATCAAAAGAGTCAAATGCTTTAACTCTTTCATTTGCTGCATAGTAAGTAACTTGAATTCTACCATCACTTATATCTGCAATTCTTTGTGCAAATCTTTGAGCTCCTGTTCCTAGACCTGGAAAATCTCTTCCCCAAGTAGCAACCATTGATGCTTCTATTCTTTCAGCAGCAACAGCTGGAGCAGCTAAAGATGATGCAGCTACAGCAGCAACACCAGTTGCAGCAGCAGCTTTAAAGAACTTACGTCTTGAAGGTAATTTTTTACCTTTCAACTTTTTGTCTTTAATCATTTATTTCTCCTCTATAGTTAATTAACTGTCGACAATTAAACACAAATGTAACTTAGAGTCATTATTAAAAATGTCGATAAAAAGACTTAATACAACTTGAGATTGTTAATTGACTTTATTTTTGCAGTTTCCTGTTTTGAAGTACTCATCAAGATTATCAATAGCCAAATTAGCCATAGCTGTTCTAGTTTCCTTTGTAGCACTGCCTAAATGAGGAAGTATAAATGCACTTTTATGTTTGTAATAACCTTTATTTAAATTTGGTTCATTTTTATAAACATCTAACCCAACTGCATAAACTTTTCTTCTATTCAGAGCATCAACCATTGCCTCATCTTCAATTATATCTCCTCTTGCAACATTAGTAACTACTGCACCTTTTGGCAAATATTCGATTGTATCTTTATTGATCATATCAATTGTCTCTTTTGATGCCGGACAACATACAGATAACACATCTGATACAGATAGAAGATCTTTTAAATTATCATGATAAATTGCACCTTGTTCTTTTTCCTCACTAAGTTTTGATCTGTTATGATAATGAATTATCATTCCAAGAGATTTAGCAACTTTCGCAATTTTTTGTCCTATTCTTCCCATTCCTAAAATACCTAACCTTGTACCTGTTAATTGTTTTCCAATTAATAAATCTGCAGACCAAACCCATCCACCTTCTCTAGCTCTTTCAATTCCCTCAGAAGCTCTTCTGCAAGCACCAAGAATTAAAAGAACCCCTATTTCTGCTGTTGCATCAGTTAAAACATCTGGAGTATTAGTTACAGCTATTCCTTTTTTTTTTGCAGCCTCTAAATCAATATTTCCAAATCCAACTGCAAAGTTAGAAAGTATTTTGACAGAGTCTGGTAATTGATTAATTGTTTCAGCATCTAATTTATCTGTTAAAGCTGATAGTATTCCATCACATCCTTCACTCATTTCAATTAATTTTTTTTGTGAATATAGTTCATCATTAAGATTTAAATTTGCATCAAAGATTTCTTTTGCTTTATCCTCACAAGATCTTAGCAATCTTCTGGTGACTAATATTTTTTTCATTAAAATAGATTAATTTAAATCAAAAATTTTACCAGGATTCATAATATTATTTACATCTATTGATCTTTTAATAGATTTCATAACAGGTACATTATCTGGGTGTTCTCTAAGTAAGTAATGTTTTTTTTGAAGCCCTATACCGTGTTCTCCAGTTATAGTTCCTTCAAGTTCAAGTGCTTTATTGATTAAATCATCACTATATTGTCTTATTCTTTTTTGTTTATCTTCGTCATCTGGATCATAAAGAACTATAGAATGAAAATTTCCATCACCAACATGACCTACCATTGGAGCAGTTAGGCCTAACTTTTGAACTTCTTTTTCTGCCCAAGAAATACACTCAACTAATCTTGAAATTGGTACACAAACATCTGTAGAATAAACTTTCATGTCATGACCTAAAGCTTTTACAGAATAGTAAACATCATGTCGTGCTTTCCATAATTTTTTTTGCTCCTCAGGAGATGATGCCCATTGAAAATCACTTCCACCATTGCTTTTAGAAATTTCTTCTACAATACCAATATTTTCATTATTTGATGCTTCACTACCATGAAATTCAAAAAATAGAGTAGGTGATGCTTTTATATTTTCTAATTTAGAATATTTAATACTAATTTCCATTTGATCTTTATTTAGCATTTCAATTCTCGCAATTGGAACACCATACTGAATAACTTCTTGCGATGCTTTAACTGCAGAGTCTAAATCAGGAAAATAACATACTGCACTCATTATACTTTCAGGTATTGGTGATAATCTTAATTGTACTTCAGTAATTATTCCAAGCGTTCCCTCTGAACCTATGAATAAATTTGTGAGATTATATCCAGCAGAAGTTTTTTTTGTTCTAGCTCCTGTTTTAATAATATCTCCATTTGGAAGAACAACTGTCAGACCTGAAATTACAGTTCTCATAGTTCCATATTTCACAGCCATTGTACCTGAAGCTGATGTTGCTGCCATTCCACCAAGAGCAGCATCGGCACCTGGATCAATTGGAAAGAAAACTCCATCTTCTCTTAAATATTCATTTAATTGTTTTCTAGTTACATTTGCTTGAACCCTACAATCAAAGTCTTCAGCATTTACACTTAAAACCTTATTCATTTTTTCAAGAGAAATAGTAATACCATTTTGATTTCCTACTACGTGACCTTCTAAAGAAGTGCCTGTACCAAATGGAACGACTGGTATTTTGTGTTCGTTACAAAGTTTTAATAATTGAGAAACTTCCTCATTTGTTTCTGGAAATACTACAGCTTTTGAAAGAATTGGATCATATGTATCTTCACCTCTTGCATAATTTGCTCGTGTGGACTCTGAGGTTGAAAATCTTCCGTTAAAGATTTTTTTCAATTCTGTTTGTACAATCTCATTCATAAGTAAATATTACAGAAAAATCTTTTAAAAATATAGCCTATTTAGAAAGCATCTTGCCTATATTTTCTAAGGCCTGCTGTATGTTATCTCTAGATGCGGCAAAACTAAATCTTACGTAGTCTTGGCAAGTTTGTCCAAATGCTGTTCCAGGCACTATTGCAACACCAGCTTCATGCATTGCTTTTTTACAAAATTCTGCGCCTGTCATTCCAGTACCTTTTACATTTGGAAATGCATAAAAAGCTCCACCTGGCAGACTGCATTCTATTCCTGGTAAATCATTTAAACCTTTATGAATTAAATTTCTTCTTAAAGTAAACTTATCTAACATATCTTTAATTGAATCATCTGGTCCATCCAATGCAGCTATACCAGCAAATTGTGCTGCTGCATTTACACAAGATACACTGTTGATTAATAATTTATTCACATGCTCAACTAGTTCCTTTGGCCAAAAACTCCAACCTAATCTCCATCCAGTCATTGAATATGCTTTACTCCAACCTTCTAATACAATTAATCTATCTCTTAAATTTTCATAATGAAAAAACGATGGCATTTCTTTGTAGTCAAAAATTTGTCTACTATAGATTTCATCGCTCAAGATCGTAACATGTGGATGTTTTTCTAACTCTTTGGCAAAATAGTCTATTACTGGTTTTTCAACAAAACTTCCTGTTGGGTTATTTGGGTTAATTAAAATTAACAATCTAGTTTTATCAGTAATTAAAGACAATATTTTATCTGGATCAAATTTAAGATCTTTGTCTTCAGTAAGATCATAAGGCACTGGTGTTGAACCAGTATAATTTATCATTGACTCATAAATTGGGAAGGCAGGTGTAGGATGAATTATTTCTGCCCCTGGTTCACCAAAACATTGAATCGCATAACTCATTGTTGGCTTTCCACCTGGCATAATTAAAATTCTATCAGCATCAATATCTGCATTGTAACGTTTTTTAATCCATCTTGTTACAGCTTCTCTACATTCTGGGATTCCGTTAGACATCACATATCCATGATGACCATCGTCTAAAGCTTTTTTTGCAGCTTCAACTACATGTTTTGGTGTTTTAAAATCTGGTTGACCTAATCCCAAATGTATCATTGGGTGACCCTTTGCCTCTAATGCTTTAGCTTCAGCTAATACACTGAATGCAGATTCTGTTCCTAAGTTTTCTAAATTTTTTGCCAGTATCATAATTTTATTTTTTAAAGAGAGGAAACTAACTGAAAAGGTTAACTATGTCTATTAATTAAAATTTTTTATCTTCTATAAATAATTTTGGACTCATCTAGATCTTTTATACTTTTGCATCCCATCAATATCATGTTACGTCTTATTTCATCATGCATATTTTGCAGTAGTCTTTCTACTCCTTGTTGGCCACCAGCCCCTAAACTAAACAAAAAAGCTTTACCAAAACTACAAGCTGTCGCACCTGCTGCTAATGCTTTAAGAACATGTGTTCCTCTTCGAACTCCACCATCTAAAATTACCTCTAGTTTATCTCCAACAGCATCTCTGATAGCTTTTACTTGATCAAATGGAGATCTAGACCCATCAAGCTGCCTTCCTCCGTGATTTGATATCATTACAGCAGTGCATCCAATATCTATAGCTCTCTTAGCATCATCAACTGACATAACTCCTTTAAGTGCAATTGGGCCGTCCCATTTTTTTATACAATACTCAGCATCTTTCCAATTCATGGCAGGATCATATTGTTCATTTATATATCCCATAACAGATTGAGCAATATTTGTGCCTTTATCAACTTTATCTTTAAGATTTGCTAATTCAAATTTCTTATGCGTAAAATAGTTAAAGACCCACTGAGGTCTCATAGCAAAACTCATTAAACTATCTAAAGTAAATTTTGGTGGTGTTGTAAATCCTGTTCTATGGTCTCTTTCTCTATTCCCAGCGACAATGGTATCAACTGTAATACACATTCCATTGAAGTTTGCTCTTTTACATCTATCAATTAAGTCATTAGTTATTGATTGATCTTTGTGAATATATAATTGGAAAATTTTTGGCCCACTTGAAAGATTTGCAATTTCTTCAATTGAAAAAGAAGCCATAGTGGACATACTGTATATCGTACCAAATTTTTCAGCAGCACGAGCAGAAGCTTTATCCCCATCTGGGTGATATAAACTTTGCATAGCGGTAGGTGATAAAAAAATTGGCATATCCATCTTTGTTCCAAAGACCTCTGTTTTTAAATCAGGTTCGCCAACACTATTTAAAATATTTGGAATTAGATCACAGTCATTAAATGAATCTGTATTTCTATTCATTGTAACTTCATCATCAGCTCCTCCATCTATATAATGAAATATAGGTGCAGGAAGTTTTTTTTTTGCTAACTTTCTAAAGTCATCAAAGTTGTAGCAATTGCTTAAACTCATTATCGTCTAAATCTTAAATTACTTCTGTTTAGTTCACTTATTTTTGTGCAACCCATTAACTTCATATCTCGTTGCAGTTCGGTCTTATATTGATTTAGTGCTCTTTCCACTCCTGCTTGACCTGCTGCAGCTAAAGCATAAAGATAAAGTCTTCCTCCTGAACAAGCCTTAGCACCTAATGATAATGCTTTTAGCATATGAGTTCCTCTATGAATTCCGCCTTCACATATAACATCAAGTTTATCACCAACAGCATCGACTATTTCTGCAAGTTGATCAAAAGGAGACCTAGAACCATCAAGTTGTCTTCCTCCATGATTTGAAACCATAATTCCAGTACAACCAATATCTACAGCTCTTTTTGCGTCTTCAACACTCATAATACCTTTAAGAGCAAAATGACCTCCCCATTTAGAACAAAGATTTTCAGCATCTTTCCAATTCATAGATTGATCTAGCATAGTAGAAAAATAACTTCCAATTGAAGAGTTAGTACTAGTACCCTCTTTAACAAAATCTTGAAGATGAGGTAATTCAAATTTACCTTTTGTCAGATAGTTTATCCCCCACATAGGCTTTGTAGCAAAACTAAACAAACTCGATAAGGTTAATTTTGGAGGTGATGTAAAACCAGTTCTTAAATCTCTCTCTCGGTTTCCACCTGTAATAGTATCCACCGTTAAAGCCATTACATCAAATTTTGCTGCTTTTGCTCTCTCTAAACAAGAATCATTCAAGCCTCTGTCTTTGTGAAAATAAAATTGAAACATCTTGGGAGTGTCAATCATAGAAGAGATTTCCTCAACACTTACAGTTGCTAAAGCTGAAACACCAAACATTGTATTAAATTTTTTAGCTGCTTTTCCCACAGCTCTTTCTCCATCATAATGAAAAAGTCTTTGTAAGGCTGTAGGCGCTAGATAAAAAGGTAAGTCCAATTTTTTACCAAATATTGTTGTTGAAAGGTCAACATTTTCAACACCCCTTAAAACATTTGGAACTAAGTCAACATCATCAAAAGCACTTGTGTTTCTAGCATATGTTATCTCATCATCTGCAGCGCCATCAATGTAATGAAAAATCGGAGATGGTAATTTTTTTTTTGCTAATTTTCTAAAATCACTAAAATTGTGACAATTTTTTAAATTCATGTCTTTAGACTAAAATTTTTTTATATAATTAAACATATAACTATTTGCCCCAGGATTTTTATCCCCAAGACTCGCATTAGATATATGATTATATGATACTGCTATTTCACTATTTGATGAAAATTCATATGAAATTTGTATCTCTGTTTTAAACTCAATTACATGACCTAAATCTTTTCCATCACCTTTAGAGTATAAACCAGGAGTGAAACTTGGAGTAAACTTGAAAGGTCCTTCATTATAAATTTGAAAACCTGTATAAACATATGCGGCATTATCTGCAGTCACCATTAATCCTGTTACTGGTTGAAGAATTCCTAAAAAGCTCTCTTTATCTTTTCCAGTATTAATATGCTGTACACCAAATAAAGTAGACTTTTTGCCATCATCACTAAAATCAAAAGTTCCAGTATAAAAACTCCAATTTTCATTAGAGCTATGTCCATCTGCTTTAGCTAAATTAAAACCCAGCAAAAAATAAATTAACAATAATTTTAAAATGGTTTGCATAAAAAATTTGTACTTACTTTATAGATACTTTTCTAAAAATTAAAATACCGCCAAAAACAAATAAAATCAAAGGTAATACCCAGAGTAAAACTGTGTTTTTGTTAATTTCTGGATCATAAACTATCCAATCTCCATATTTGCTCTTAAGAAAATCATAAATCTGTTCATCATTTTTACCTTCATCGATTTTATTTTGAATTAAAATTTTCATACTTAAAGCAAAATCAGATTGGGAGTCATAAACTGATTGTCCTTGACAAATTAAGCATCTCAAATTTTTTGAAATTTGATCCACCTTTTCAGAATTAGCTGCATATGATAGATTGAAAGAACCTATTAAGTAAAATATTGTAAGGACTAAAATTTTAATTTTCATTTTTGATTATCATTTTAAGTTCAGTAAGTTTTTTATCATCAAGTGGGCCAATATATTTTTTTAGAATAGTTTTAGATTTGTTATTTATAAGAATTGTTTCAGGTACTCCATATGCACCTAACTCAATTGAATTAACTCCTGAAGGGTCAACTATAATTTTAGAATAAGGATTACCCAATTCTTTAATAAATTTTTTTGCATTTACCTCACTATCTTTATAGTTAATTCCAATAATATTTAATTTACCTAACGAATTTAAATTTAATAAATAAGGATGCTCATCTCGACATGGTAGACACCATGAAGCCCATATATTTATTAATGAAAAATCTTTATCATTTATCAATTCGTATAATGTTGTCTGCTCATTAGAATAAAGAAACTTAGCTTTAAAGTTAAAATCAATATTACTTGAGTTTAAATTGGGGGAATAATTATTTGTTTTATTAAGGCCTTTAAGAAGAATAAAAAAACTTACAATAACTAAAAAAACAACTGCTATTAGCTTAATATTTTTAACCATTTTTTTTTACAATGCTCAATATCCCTCCAAAGGAGATTAATATTATTGATATCCAAATCCATATCATAAACGGTTTTATTTGATACCTGACATTATAAAATCCATCATTTTTTAATATATTAAACACCAAAAAATTATCAGAGTATAATGTCGATTTTATATCGGCCTCACTAGTTATTGTTTGTGGCTGATCATAAACTCTTACTTCTGGTTTTAGATTGATCGAATTATTTTTGTCTGAAATTTTAAAATTTGCCTCTAAAGACTGATAATTTTTACTTTCATTTACATTAAGACTTTCAAATTTAATTGTTTTATTTAAAAATTTTCTTTCATCTCCAACTTTCATATTTGATGAGTACTCTTTTGCAAGAACACCATTAACCAAAACACTTAAAATAAACAAACTAAAACCGAAATGAGATATTTTTTGAGATAAATTTGTTTTTTTTACTGAAAAATCTTTAATAGTAATTAAGAAAAGAAAAATACTTGCAATAAAAAGTGGTAGTGAAAATAGATATGAAATTCCTACTTTTTTTAGAAAAATAAAAGAAATAATTATTGATAAAATAAAAAATAAAAGCTGCTGTAGATTAATTTTATTTATTTTATCTTTAATCCAATTCAAATTTGGTCCAATTGCCATAAAAATTAAAAAAGGAATCAAAAAAGGTACAATTAATTTATGATAAAAGGGGGGACCAACTGAAATTTTATCATTATTTACTACTTCTAGAAATATTGGATAAACTGTGCCAATTAAGACAACTGATAAAAAAAACATCATAAACAAGTTATTAACTAGAACAGCTGTTTCTTTACTAACAATATAAGTTTTTGTGAAATTGTTTTTGATTTTGTTTTGATAAAAAAAATAAATAAAAATAGACAACGTAATTAATATAAATAAAAAACAAAGAATAAAAACTCCCCTTGTTGGATCATTTGCAAAAGTATGGATTGAATTTAAAATACCAGATCTAACTAAAAATGTTCCACTCATACTTAATGAAAAAGTTGTAATTGATAAAATTACAGCCCAGGAATGAAACATTTCTCTTTTTTCCAAAATCAAAATAGTATGGAATAAAGCCGTTAAACAAAACCATGGCATAAGGGATACATTTTCAACTGGATCCCAAAACCAAAAACCTCCCCATCCTAGTTCATAATAAGCCCATATAGATCCTAATAAAATTCCAATTGATAAAAAAATCCATGAAACTAGTACCCAATTTTTTATATGCTTGGCCCAAGTTTTATTTACAGAACCTGATATTAAGGCTGCGAGTGAAGAAGAAAAAATAATAGATGTTCCAACATATCCTAAATATAATATTGGTGGATGAATTGCTAATGCTGGGTCTTGAAGTATTGGATTTAAACCAGTTCCCTCGTTTGGAATTGGAAATAAACTCATAAAGGGATTTGAAGTAAAAAGAATAAATAATAAAAATCCTGCAATTATTATTTCCTGAAAAAATAAAGTAAGAATCCTATATTTGTTTGAAAGATTTTTTGAAGTAATTGTAAAAATTAATAAAAAAATTGATAATACTAATAACCAAAGAAGTAAGCTTCCCTCATGGTTACCCCATGTTCCTGAAATTTTATAGAACAAAGGTTTAGAGGTATGAGAATTATTATAGACTGTCTCATTACTAAAATCTGAGATTATAAAACCTATTATAAGAGCAATGAAACTTATTATAATCATTAATGATTGAATAGAAATTAATGAAAAAATTCTTCCACTAATATTTATATTATTTCGATTTAATAATATTGGAGATTGAATGATTATTATAATAGATGACAGTAAAGCAATATAAAGTGAATAATTTCCAATTTGGTTTAGCATTAATTACTCTCTTTTAATGCCTCTTTCACCTCGGGTGGCATATAATTTTCATCATGTTTTGCTAATATTTTAACCGCAGTTAAAAAATTACGATCTTTTAAAAAACCTTCAGCCACAACTCCTTTTCCTTCTTCAAATAAATTTGGAACGGAACCACTATAATTAACTATTAATTCGTTTTTAAAATCAGTTATGACAAAATTAACTTCTGACTGATTAATGATAATTGATTTTTCTTTAACCATTCCTCCAACTCTTATTTTTTTTGGTGTCAACTCTGTTAAATTTTTAATTTCTGTAGGTGATTTAAAATAAACAACGTTTTCCTCAAGTGATTTTAAAACTAAAAATATAATTAAGATTGATGAAAAGAATATAGATAATATAAAGATGGCTCTTAGTTTAACTTTTTTACCATACATGAAAATAAAAATTAAATTTTAGATGCAGATGAGGTAGCTAGTATTTCTTTATATGTTTCTTGTTTTTTTGCTATTTCAATTTTATCAGTCTCTAAACTTTCAAAACGAGCCCTAAATTTCTTTTGCTCTTTAACTAATTGAAGTTTGATTACTGAATATAAAATACAAAAACAAGAAAGGGTAAATACAAAAGAAGACCATACATAGAGACCGTATCCATTCATGTATAAAACTTCGTTAATCATAATCTATCTAATCCTTTATTTTTTATTTTTATCAGTTCTGTATTATATTTCATCAAAAATATCAAAAGCGAAAAAAGTGCAAATGCCGCAGTCATTATACCTAAAGGTATTAACATGGAAGCATGAATAGAAGTTTCTGTAAAAATATTTACTGAAGAAGGTTGGTGCAATGTTGACCACCATTCAACAGAAAATTTGATTATAGGGACATTTATTAAACCTATTATTGCTATGTAAGAACTAATCTTTACAGCTTTTTCCTCATTGTCAGTTACCCTCCAACTTAGAAGGAACATCAAATAGAAAAAAGCAAGTAATAACATTGATGTTATTCTTGCATCCCATGCCCACCAGGTTCCCCAAGTAGGTTTGCCCCAGATGGATCCTGTAACCAAAGCAATAACATTAAAGACAAAACCAGATGGTGCTAAGCTTTTTGTTATTAAAGAAAGATTCTTATTTTTAAAAACTAAAATACCAAATGACAAAACAGCAATTAAAGAAAAAATTCCAAGAGAAATCCAAGCTGCTGGGACATGTACATACATAATTCTCACTGAATCGCTTTGTTTATAGTCTTCAGGAGAAAGGATTAATGCCTCAACAAGACCAATGCTAATAATTACTAAAAAAATAATAAATATAAACTTTTGTGTTTTATTTATTATTTTTAATAAGTTGTTTGGTTTTAAATAATTAAACATTTTCTGTTATCTATAACACAATTTTAAATTATGAAAATTTTTCTGGTGGGTTATTCTGACCAAGAACACAGAGGGAGATAAAATAAATGGGGATTATAGCATCCTTGGTCAAAATATAATTTATTTTAAACATAATCTATGACGAAGGTTTGCACGAAATGTGTTTAAATAATGTAAATTAGCTTAATTAGAAGGCTTAAAGTAACCGGAGCCTTTTTTTCCTGAGAATATCTCGTTGATTAGAGGGTGTTTAATTGGTTCATCAGAGTCATCCACTAATAAATTTTGCTCAGAAACGTATGCTTCGTATGTGATTTCGTCATTTTCAGCTAACAAATGATAGAATGGTTGGTCTTTTCTAGGTCTTACGTTTTTTGGTATAGATTGATACCACTCCTCAGAATTATTAAACTCAAAATCAACATCATAAATTACACCTCTAAAGTCGAAGTGCTTATGTTTTACAACGTCTCCAATAGAAAATTTTCCTTTTTGAACAGTCACACAATAAATATGGATATTTAAAAATAAAAATCAATAAAAAAAATGTGAATGTTTTATTATTCTGCTATTATGTAGCAGTGAATAAATCTGTTTTAAAATTTGTTACTGATTTAGGGCCTTTGGTAATATTTTTTTATTTTTATTATAACAATGATAAAAATTTAATTATTGCAATACCTCCACTTATAGTTGCAACAATAATAGCAGTTTTAATTATGTGGATTGTTGAAAAAACAATTCCAAAGGTACCATTAATAAGCGGAATATTAATTACTTTGTTTGGTGGTTTAACAATTTATTTTGATGATCCTATATTTATTTATATGAAGCCAACAATAATAAATATTTTGTTTGGTCTTTCATTAATGTTTGGCAAATACTTTACAAATGAACCAGTTTTAAAAAAATTACTTGGAAAATCAATGCCCTTAAGTGATGAAGGATGGGAGATTTTAAATAAAAGATGGACGTACTTCTTTTTTGGATTAGCAATTTTAAATGAAATAATTTGGAGAACACAATCAGAAGAATTTTGGGTTAACTTTAAAGTTTGGGGAATGTTGCCAATAACCTTTATTTTTACAGCTTTTCAAATAGGTTTAATAAACAAACACAAATTGAATGAATAGAAATTTAAAATTAGTAGTAAATAATACGAATAAAGATGAAGATAAAAAAATTTTTTTTGAGAGAACTGAATTAAAAATTATTTTAGATCTTTATGCAAAAATGGTTTCCTCGGGCAATTGGAAAGACTATGGTCTTTCTATTTCGGGAAAGCAGGTAAGTTTTAGTGTTTTTAAAAACGCAGCTGAAAAAGCTATATATAAAATTTGTAAAAACTTTAAGCCTTCAAATAAAAATCTTAAATATTTAATTACAGATACTAATGGTAAGATACTAAAAAATTCATATGATCTTAAGATACTGTTGAATAAAGTTGATTGGAAAAAAATTTAATTTTTATCTTCTTTGACCAAATAATCTTAAAAGCATTATAAATAAATTTATAAAGTCTAAATATAAAGTTAATGCTCCCATAACAGCTTTTTTACCCATTAACTCACCACTATCAGAGGCAGCATACATGTTTTTAATTTTTTGTGTATCGTATGCCGTTAGGCCAACAAATACTAAAACTCCGATTATTGATATTGCAAAATACATCATTGATGATTTTAAGAATATATTTACTACTGATGCAATTATAATTCCTATCAAACCCATCATTAAAAAAGATCCCATCTTGGTTAAATCTCTTTTTGTTGTGTAACCATAGATACTCATTGCACCAAATGTTGCTGAAGAAATAAAGAATACTCTTGTTACACTTAAACCTGTGTAAACAAGTAATATTGATGAAAGAGATAATCCCATTAATGCAGCAAATACCCAAAAAGTTGTTTGAGCTTTTGAAGCACTCATTTTATTAATTCCAAAACTCATGTAAAACACAATTCCTAATGGGGCTAACATTACAATCCATTTTAAACCTGATAAATAAATTGCATTCCCAAACTCTGTTAAGCCAACTATTGCTCCGTTTGGATCTGTTACAACAGACATTTTAAATGACAAAAGTGCTATTATTCCAGTAAGCAAGACACCAGTTGCCATATAGTTATAAACTTTAAGCATGTAGGCTCTTAAGCCTTCATCCATAACAACAGTTTGCTTAGCTGTTGTTGCTTTATTTAAAATATTATCTTTATTGAAATCCATATTATTTATATAAGATTTTTTTTTAAGATTTTCAAGTCGTCAAAATAAATGTAACAAATACTACATAAATTATGAATTATAAAAAACTAGGAAATACTGAGCTAAATGTAAGTACAATTTGTCTTGGGACAATGACTTGGGGTGAACAAAATACCCAAAATGAGGCATTTGAACAAATGGATTACTCTTTAGATAATGGAGTAAATTTTTGGGATACAGCTGAACTTTATGCAGTTCCACCAAAAGCTGAAACATATGGTCATACAGAGACTATAATTGGAAATTGGTTTGAAAAAACAAAAAAAAGAAAAGACGTAATACTCGCGTCCAAAGTGGGTGGTCCTAGTAGAAAATATATGAGAAATGGGGAAAATAGTTTTACAGGCAAAAACTTAGACGATGCTCTTCATGGAAGTCTAAAGAGATTAAAAACTGATTATATTGATCTTTATCAATTACATTGGCCTGAAAGAAACGTAAATAACTTTGGAAGATTGGGCTATCAACACAAAGAAAATGACTGGAATAAATTTGAAGATGTTTTGGAAAATTTGAAAAAATTTATTAAGGAAGGCAAAATTAGGTATGTTGGTTTGTCAAATGAAACCCCATGGGGAGTTATGAATTATCTTCAACTTTCTCGAGATAAAGATTTACCAAGAATGATGTCAATTCAAAATCCATACAGTTTATTAAATAGGTCTTATGAAGTTGGTTTAGCAGAAGTTTCTATCAGAGAAAATATAGGGTGTTTATCATATTCACCTTTAGCCAGTGGTTATTTAACAGGCAAATATAGAAATAAACAATTTCCAAAAGGATCAAGGATGGAAAGAGATTTTGATTTTTGGACAAGGTATAGAAAACCAAATATGGAAGAGGCTGTTGAGGAATATTACAAAATTAGTCAAAAATTTGATCTGGATATGAGTCAAATGTCTATAAAATTCTGTGAAGTTCAAGACTTTATGACTAGTGTAATTATTGGAGCAACAACTATGGAGCAGTTGAAAACTAACGTAGAAAGTGTAAAAGTGAATCTTGATAGTGACGTAATAAAAGAAATAAATAATGTACAAAAAAAATATCCAAATCCATGTCCATAGTTAAAAAATTATTTATAAAAACACTAATATTATCTGTATTTTCAATAACCTTTGCTCAGTCTGAAGATTTAACAAAATTAGGTACATTCAAAGATTGGAATGCAGTTGCAGTTTTTAATGAAACTGGAAAAATCTGTTTTGCTTATTCAGTTCCAGTAAGACAATCTCCTAAAGCAAGTAATAGAGAAGCTAGATTATTTGTTTCATTTAGACCTGAAGACAAAATTTCAGATGAAGTGAGCATAACATCTGGTTACGATTTTAATCCTCAAAACTCAATTTTAGCTACATCAGGTAAATCTAAATTTGAATTTGATTTACCACAAAACAAATTTGCGTGGATTTCTAGTGGAAAAACAGAACAAAAAATAATTAAAAGAATGAAAAAGGCATCTAGATTAATGATAACAGCCTACAAACAAAGTGGCACAAGAACTACAGATGACTATTCATTAATGGGATTTACCAAAGCTTATAACGCTGCAAAAAAAAGCTGCACTTAAATGAAAAAACAAAAGAAGATTGTACTCGCCTATTCAGGTGGTTTGGATACGTCTATAATTCTTAAATGGCTTCAAGAAAATTATGATGCTGAGGTAATTGCTTACACTGCTGATGTTGGGCAGGAAATGGACAGAAAAAAAATAATAAAGAATGCAAAAAAATTGGGAGTTAAAAAAATCATAATTCAAGATCTAAAAAATATTTTTGTTAAAGATTATGTGTATCCTATGATAAGAGGTCATGCTCTTTATGAGGGTGTTTATTTATTAGGTACATCTATTGCAAGACCACTGATTGCAAAAGATCAAATTAGAGTAGCTAAAAAATTTAATGCTTATGCTGTCTCACATGGTTCGACAGGAAAAGGAAATGATCAAGTAAGATTTGAATTGGGATATCATTACTTTGGTCCTAAAATTGAAATAATTGCTCCTTGGAGGATTTGGAAATTAAAATCAAGAACAGATCTAATTAATTATGCAAAAAAACATGGAATACCCATTCCAAAAGATAAAAAAGGTGCACCACCTTTCTCAGTTGATGATAATTTATTTCATACTTCAACAGAGGGAAAAGTTTTAGAAAATCCTAAAAATTCTGCACCTGAATTTATTTTTCAAAGAACAACTTCTCCTGAAAAGGCTCCAAATAAACCAAGCTTTATAACTATTAATTACAAAAATGGTGACCCTATAGGTTTAAATGGAAAAAAATTATCTCCTGCAAATGTTTTGGATAAACTTAATCAATTAGCGGGGAAAAATGGAGTAGGAAGAGTGGATTTAGTCGAGAATAGATTTATTGGAATAAAATCAAGAGGAGTTTACGAAACTCCAGGAGGAACATTATTACTAGTTGCACACAGAGCAATCGAGTCTGTAACTCTAGATAAAGATACAATGCATAAAAAAGATGAGGTTATGCCAAGGTATGCAGAGCTTGTTTATAATGGTTATTGGTATTCAAAGGAAAGATTTAAACTACAAAAGATTATTGATTTGAAGAAAAATAAAGTAAATGGATCAGTAAAACTCAAACTTTATAAAGGAAATATTACAATTCAATCTAGACAAACTTCCAGTAATGCTTACTCGATGAAAAAAGTTTCTTTTGAGGAAAATAAAACTTTTAATAAATCAAATGTAGAAAGATTTATTAACTTTCATAAAAAAAAATTAAGATAAAAAAAATGGAATTTAAAACTACAAGAGCTTCGGCTATTGAGAACTTAAATAATTTTATTACAAATAATCTAGGAGAATATTCAAAATTAAGAAATTTTGATTTTGGTCCCGATAAAAGATCTAATACATCTTGCTTATCACCATATATTACACATGGGGTGATTAATGAAAAAGAAGTGATTAGTAAATCGCTGGAAAGATTTTCCTTTTCAAAAAATGAAAAATTTATTCAAGAAGTTTTGTGGCGGACATATTGGAAAGGTTGGTTGGAACTGAGATCAGGAGTTTGGGATGACTACTTAATAGATTTGAAAAGAATTAAAGAAGAATTTAAAGATAATAAAAATTACTTAAATGCCATTGACGGTAATACTGAAATTGAATGCTTCAATGAATGGGTAAATGAATTAAAGACTTATAATTATTTGCATAATCATACAAGAATGTGGTTTGCAAGTATTTGGATATTTACACTAGGATTACCTTGGCAACTTGGTGCAGAATTTTTTATGCAACACTTATATGATGGTGATACTGCATCAAATACCTTGGGCTGGCGTTGGGTTGCAGGTATTCAAACTCAAGGAAAACATTATCTTGCAAGTGAATGGAATATTAAAAAATTTACAAATAATAGATTTAAAAATATAAAACTTAATGAAAATGCGCCCCCAATAATAAGTGATAAAAATTATACTATTCTTCATAAAACTTTTGAAAATCCAATAAATATTGAAGAGAAAAATTTACTAGTTTTTGAAAATAACTTAGCATTTGAGATCACTGACTTTGCAATTCAAAAATTTAAAAAAATTCTTCTTATTGATAATAAAAATGAAAATAGAAATATTAAACTCAGTGAAAATGTGGTGAATTTTAAGTTTAGTTTAATTGAGGAGCAAAAGAAAAGGTTAGAGGAAAAATCAATTAATTGTAAGATTATTGATATAAACGAAATTAAAAACTTGGAAAGTTGTTACTGCCTTTATCCAACTGTTGGAGAAAATTTAGATTACATAAATCAAAACTCACTAAAAAATATTGAGTTTCTTTATAGAAAATTAGATCAAAATTCATGGAAGTTTTGTAACAAAGGTTTTTTTAACTTTAAAAAATATATTCCTAAAATAGTTGAAAAACTTAAATAAATTGTAATTGAAATTTTTTTAATTTATGAGATAAAAATAATATGCAAAACCCACAGATATTAGAATTAATTGATAATTTAAAAGGTAGAAAAAATTACGAAGAAAAAAAAGCTTCTAAGCTAGGCTTTAACTCTCTTTATGCATATTTTGAAAACAAACTTTTGCAAGAAAAAACTGCTTTGGAAGAAAGTGCAAGAGAGCTAGAAATAGCAAAAGCTGAAGAAAAATTATTAAAAGATGAAAAAGGTAAGCAAAAGAAAACTTGCGGCTGTTGTTAAATTCCTAAATTTTTTAAAGACTGAAATTCACCAATTTTAAAAATAATCGCATCTTCTTTTTTAAAACCATAATTTTCTGCATTATCTTTGAATCTAATTGGAGGTTCCATAATTGGCTCTAAAGACAAAACGAAAGTTCCCCAATGCATTCCTAATACTTTTTTGCTTTTTAGATCTCTGGCTATACTTAGAGCCTCTTCAGGATTAGTATGATAAGAAGATTTATCTTTATTTGGAGATAACGGATAAAAATTATAAGCACCAATATTAATAAAAGTTAAATCAATAGGCCCATACTTCTCACCTAAATCTTTATAAACATTTCCTACACCAGTATCACATGCAAAAAGTATTTTTTTATTTTTATATTCAATTAAAAAATTTCCCCACAATGTTTTATTAGTGTCTGTCAAACTTCTTTTTGACCAATGCACTGCAGGAACTAATGTTACTTTTAAATCCTCATTAATCTTAATTTCATCATACCAATCCATTTCGTTCACATCTTTATATTTGTTTCTTGTAAAATATTTTCCAAGTCTTAGAGGAAGCAGAACCTTTGCATCTTTAAAAGGAAATTTTCTTATTGTTCTCATATCTTGGTGATCATAATGATTATGTGTCAGAAGAAATAAATCAGTTTTTGGAAGTTCATTTAAGTTTAAGGCTGTTTTAGTAAATCTTTTTGGACCAAAAATTAAAGGTCCTGCATTTTTTGAAAATACTGGATCAGTTATTATTGTTGTATTTCCGAGCTTAATTAAGAAGGTTGCATGTCCTATCCAGCCAACATAATCGTCATTTTTCAGATTTTCTAAATCTGAAAGTACTTTTTGTTTTTCAATAGCGTGATCTTTGGGAATAGCCATATCAAGTTTTTTCTTTTCCTTATTAAATATTTTAAATGACCACTTAAAATTTGAGTTTCTTTCTGGAGATCCTTCAGGGTTTCTAAAACTACCGTCTGGTAAATGATGATAAGGTGTTTTTTCCATAGCTAAAGTAAAAGAATTATAAATAAAAAATATAACAATTAAAATTGTTAACTTTGACAATAATCTTTAGTTGTTTAAGGTTCTTTTGAAACACTCAATTGTATTTTTTAACAAACAGGCAATTGTCATTGGTCCAACTCCTCCTGGAACCGGGGTTAAAGCTTTTGCAACTTTTGAAACCTCTTCAAAATCAACATCACCTACCAAACCATTTTCTGTTTTGTTTATTCCAACATCAATAACAATTGCATCTTTTTTCACCCAATTACCTTTTATAAGTTCAGGAATTCCAACAGCAGCAACGATAACATCTGCTTCTAGACATTCATGCTGAAGGTCTTTTGTTTTTGAGTGAGTAATTGTTACTGTACAATCTTCTTGAAGTAAAAGTTGTGCCATCGCTTTACCATTTAAGTTTGACCGCCCAATCATTACAGCTTTTTTTCCTGTTAAGTTAGGTTCTATTTTTTTTAATAAATAATAACATCCAAGAGGTGTACAAGGAATTGAACCTTGATATCCTGATGAAAGATTACCTACATTCATAGGGTGTAAGCCATCAACATCTTTATTTGGTGAAATAGTTTCTATCACGTGTTGCTTGTTAATATGTTTTGGGAGTGGCAATTGAACCAAAATCCCTGAAACAGTTTCATCTTTATTAAGTTCTTCAATTTTATCTAAGACTGTTTTTTCATCTACAGTGTCTGGGTATTTAATAACTTCAGATTTTAAACCAACTTGTGTTGCTGATTTTTCTTTATTTCTTACATAAATCTGACTTGGAGCCAAATCTCCAATTAATATCACTGTAAGACCAGGAACTTTGTTGTATTTTTCTCTCAGGCCATCTACTTCTGTTTTTAATTCTTCTCTAAGTTCAGCCGATTGTTTTTTTCCGTCTATTAAAATCATGATTATTAAAAAATAAGTGGTGCTATGTAGAGTTTCATACACATTTCTACAAACCAGATCAACAAAAGAAGGATGATAGGTGATATATCAAAAGCACCAAGACTTGGCAAAAAACCCCTTATTTTATTAAGTATTGGATCAGTGAGCTTATAAGTAAACTCTAATATTGAATAAACAAATCTATTTGAAGTATTTAAGACATTAAAAGCTATTAACCAGCTAATGACAACGTTAGCGATTACTACATAAGAATACAATTTTAATAATTGTAAAGCTAAGTAAAAAATAGCTATCATTTCTTTTCTACATATACTGAGGTGCTTGGGAAAGCAAAAGATGCTTTATTACCCTCAACAATTTCTTTAATTTTAATTGCTAGTCTTTCTTTAACCAACAACATCTCGCTCCAACTATTTGTTTTTGTATAACATCTTACATACATATCAATTGAGCTATCAGCAAATTTATCAACCCTAACAGAAACACCAACTTTAGTATCATAATCTTCTGAACTATTTATAAAGTCTTCTATCTCATTTCGTATGGTTTTTAGTTGTTCAACGGTAGAGTCATACTGAAGTGTTATTGTCCAACTAATTCTCCAATTTGTAATTTGACTTTTATTAATTACAGCATTCTCTGCAAACTGGAAATTTGGAATAATTGCCAAAGACTTATCAAATTTTCTAATAACAGTTGATCTAAAACCTATTTTTTCAACCACACCCTCGATTATTCCTTCAACTTCAATCCAATCGCCCATTTTAAATCTTTTTTCAACAAGTACTAAAATTCCTGATATTAAATTTTTGAATAAATCTTGTGCTCCTAAAGCAACTGCAACACCGAATAAACCAAGTCCTGCAATAATTGGACCAATTTTAATTCCCCATAATTCTAAAACAGCTGCAGCTCCTAAGATTAAAATTAAAATTTTTAATGATTTGATAATCCAGCCAATTAATTCTCTTGTTAAAATCTTATCAAATCCACTTAGTATGTAGGAAATTGGTTCAATAATTTGGTGAATAATCCAAAAAAGTAAAATTGTAATTAACGTTCTATTTAAGTTGTCTAAAAATAACCTTGTATCTTCTGCAAAAGACATGTAGTAACTTGCAAAAAATACTCCAAGAACAATTGGAAGAAATCTAGCTGGTCCCTCCATTGCCTTAACGAAAGTATCATCAAGTTTATTTGTTGTTTTTTTAGTAATAAGTTCTAATTTTTTAATGATTAATTTGCTAATTAATCCTCTAAAAATTAAGAATATAAAGAATATTCCAAGACCTATTAAGATCTCAACAAAGTTTACACCTAAAATTCCCTTTTTCCATACAGACAAAAAAAGTCCAGAAAAATTCTCAAAAACACCCATGGCTAAATTTTATATAGCAAAAACTCTTCTTCACCAGAGTTAAATAGAAAAATTTTTTTCCACTTGATCTCATTTAAAATTGCTGATGCTTTTTCACCCATACACATCAAATTGGTATCCATCCAACTGTCTAAAAGATCATATTTTTTAAGTAAATTTAATAAACTCTTGGCGCTATTTTCTGAGTAAACATAAATTATATCAGGGATTGAGGCTTTTAATTGTGCTCTAAATTCCTCTTTTATTTCTTGAGTTGATGAAACTGTATAGTTAATCAATCTCTTTAAAGAATAACCTTCAGAAATGAGATCTTTATCTAACCTGCTCGAAACTATTTCACCACTTACGTAAAGAAGTGATCCATTTTTTGGGTTGAAGTTTTGTAATATTAATTCTTTTAAATTATTTACGTTTCCTTCTGCAGATATAATATTTTGAAAACCATTTAGCTTTGCAACTTTTTCTGTTGCAGAGCCAACACAATAACATTCAATTTTTTTATCAACTCTATTTAAATCTAAATTCTTAATCGCATTTGAACTTGTAAATATTACTCCCTTAAATTGTTTATAGTCAGGTTCATCGTGTTTAAGTGGTTCGACTTTTATCACAGGTAAATGAGAAACTTTATGTCCCAAAGAACTAAATCTTAATATTAATTCTTTACTATCTTCTAATGGTCTAGTTAATAAAATATGCATTTTAACTTTTATAAGATCCCTTTGACTCTGATTTTAATTTTTCTCCAATCTTAATACTTAAATCTTCAATCATTTTTTTATCTTCACTTTCATCAACAAAAAATCTTTGTTTGCCATCTACAGAAAAAAGTTCTGCTTTTATATTTACAAAATCTTTATCAATCTTTGCAAACACACCAACTGCTGTATCGCAGTCACCCTCTAGTATTTTTAAGATTTTTCTTTCAGCATTTGCAATAATTCTGGACTGATCGTCATTAATTTTTTCCAAGATATTTATTATTTCTTGATCATTTTCTCTACATTGTATGGCAATAATACCTTGTCCAGCACATGGTATTAGTTCTTCAGTATTAAATTCATGTGTAATTTTATTTGTCAAACCTAGAGCTTCAATGCCAGCTTTAGAAAGTAAAATTGCATCGTAATCTCCATTCTCTAATTTCTTTATCCTAGTATCCACATTTCCTCTTATTAATTTGTAATTCATATCTGATCTAATACTTTTTAATTGGTATTCTCTTCTGTAAGAAGAGGTGCCTATTATTGAATTAGGTTTAAGGTCTTGAAAATTTATATTGTTATTGCTAATAAAAATTTCATTGGGCGAATTCCTTTTTAAATAAAAATTTGTTATTAGTCCCTCTGTTTCAATCGATGGCATATCTTTTAAAGCATGAACAGCTATATCAATATTATTATTAATTAATTCTATTTCAATTTTTTTTGAAAATAATCCTTTTCCTCCAATGTTTGACAGCCTATCCTTTTGGTTTTCATCTCCACTTGTGACTATTTTTTTTGTTTCTAAGTGGGTCGATGAAACTTTTTTAAGATCGTTTATCACTTTTTCGGTATAAATTTGAGCTAACTGACTTGCTCGAGTACCAATAATAATTTTATCCCTTTTCATAATTCTTATTTTTATTACATTCTTATAGTTTAATTGTATTAATTATAAATATTTATGAATGAAAAAAAAATAATCCTTGGAATTGAGACAAGTTGCGATGAAACAGCAGTATCAATCATAGAAGAAGATAAAAACGGTAAGATAAAAATATTATCTAATGTAGTTTCAAGTCAATTTAATATTCATAAAGAATTTGGAGGTGTAGTTCCTGAGCTTGCAGCACGATCTCATGTTGAAAAAATTGATTTAATTGCAAAAAAAGCAATTAATGAAAGCGGTGTGAATTTAAATGATGTTTCTGCAATTGCTTCAACATCTGGACCGGGCTTAATTGTTTGTCTTACTGTTGGTTTAAATTTTGGCAAAGCATTATCTGCAAGCTTAAATATACCTTTTATTGGTGTAAACCATCTTGAAGGGCATGCCTTGAGTCCAAAACTTAGTACAACCTTAGATTTCCCCTATTTATTATTATTAATTTCAGGAGGACATACACAATATCTTAGTGTGAATGGACTTGGAAAATATAAAAGATTAGGAACAACAATTGATGATGCTTTAGGAGAAGCATTTGACAAAACTGCAAAACTCTTAGGTATAGAATTTCCAGGAGGACCAAAGTTAGAAGGATTTGCAAAGCAAGGAGATGCAAATAAATTTAAACTTCCTAAGCCAATTATAAATAAAGGGGGATGTAATTTATCATTTGCAGGTCTTAAAACTGCAATTTTAAGAATATCAAGCACTATAAAATCTAAACAAGAAAAGTATGATCTTGCAGCATCTTTTCAAAAAACAATTGAAGAAATTTTAGAAGTAAAAACACAAATTGCGTTTGATGAGTTCAAAAAGACCAACAAAAAGAAAAATAAAACTTTTGTAATCGCTGGAGGTGTTGCTGCCAACAAGGGTATTAGAAAAAAATTAATTAAAGTATGTAAGAGGAATGATTTTAGACCAATTTTCCCTGAACCAAAATTATGTGGGGATAATGCAGCTATGATTGCACTTGTTGGTCTTGAAAAGTATAAAATCAAAAAATTTAATAATTTAGATCTTCCTGCAAGTCCAAGACTACCACTTGACGAAAAAGCAAAGTTTTTAAAAGGAGCAGGAGTTAGATTATAAATGTCGAAAAGATATAGTGGTAAATCATTCAAGGATGCTAGCGTAATGAAACAAGCTAAACTTTCTTTAAAGGAAAAAAGAAAAATTAAAAAAGAAAAGAAAAAAAAATTATTAAAATAATTTTTTAATACTGTTTAAATAAAACTACTTAAATTCTTTTTTGTAAGTTTTTTAACAAGTTATAAAAAGTCTTATATCTCTCTAGTTTTGATCGAAGGAAATCTGCAGATTTAAATCTTAAAAAATCATTCCAATAATTGACGGAGTTTAGTTTATAATAATTAAAGTAATTGGTCAGTTGAGTATTTGTTCTTGCACCACCATTATCACCATACTTTGTAACGAATGGATTAAAATCTGGATATAAACTATTAACATTGATTAGTTGTACCTTTGCAAAATTTCCAATTAACAAATCGTCAAATATATTGTTATTTATTGAGAATATTAATGAATTTCTTGGTGTCTCAAACTTTAGGCCCTCATTTCTATCTGAGAGTTTAATGTTAAAATCTTTGTTACCAACTCTAAAATTTATAAAACCAAACTTTTCCTTTACATGATCAAAGCCTTTAAAATATGATATAATTTGCTTTTTATCTTCCTCATCTAATTCATCAGACCAATTATCTCCAAATATTTCTGGATCTTTTTTTTCAACTATATTTTTTTTTGGATTTATTAATTTAAAATCATTCTTTGTGAAATCCCAAATTATGAATGCTGGAAGCAAAGTTCCATATTTTTCATTAAAATTTTCTGAGTGAGCTTCAATTGGAGTAACAAATTTATTCATTTGAACAGAATCTTTTCTCACATATGTATGTATAGACGAAAATGGGATTGCATAATTACAATTCCATTTTCTCATGTGGTATCCGTAAGTAATACCACATGGAGGTTTATTTGATGCATGAGGCTGAATAAATTTTCCATTAGCATCATAAAAATTAATCATGTCTGCATCTCCCCAATTTATAAGTTTAAGTAAAAATCTATTTTTATAATTCTTAATAATTTTTTTTATTTCTTTAGACCAACCCAATGCATTACCATCATTTAAGTTTAGAATTATATTTTTTTTCAATATTTCAAAAATAACAGTCGAATCTTGGTTCCAATCAGCAAAAACTTTTAATCTTATATTTTTAGAAATTGAGAACCATTTATTATTTTCTAGCTCAATACATTTAAAATTCTTAGATAATTCATTATAAATTCTTTTACCATAATGACTTCCTAATAAAATAGTCTTACCTTTAAATAGATGAAGTGAGTCAGGATCAATATGGTCTGGGTGTCCATGAGATAGAAAAATATATTTAGATTTTTTTATATTTTCGATTTGCTCATTTGGTATTTGATATTTATGTCCCCAACTTCCGAAATAAGGATTTCCTAAAATCCAGGGATCAGTGGTGACTAAAGGGTTTCCGTCAAATAAAGTAATTGTTGCATTTCCAATAGTTTCAAAACCAATCATGATTAATTATTTTATATTTAAAGTACACAGTTTAACTATTATAACATCAAAAATTATAAAGTATATTTTATGCTAAATTATTTTATAAATGAATCTTTATGAACTATTGGTTAGTTAAATCCGAACCAGATGTATGGTCAATAAATCAACAAATTAAAGCTGGTGAAAAAGGTGCTGATTGGGATGGTGTGAGAAATTATCAAGCAGCAAACAACTTAAAAAAAATGGAAAAAGGAGATCTTTGTTTTTTTTATCATTCTAATATTGGAAAAGAGATAGTTGGTATTGTCGAAGTTATTAAAACGGCATTCATTGATCCAACGGATAAGAAAAAAAGGTTTGTTGCGGTTAAAGTTAGATTTAAAAGTAAACTTCAAAATCCTGTAACACTTAAAAATATCAAAAAAATTAGGGCTTTAGAGAACTTATCTCTACTTAGACAAAGTAGACTGTCTGTCATGCCTATTGATACTAAAAGCTGGAAAATAATTTTGAAGATGAGTAGAATTAATTAAAAATAAATTCATGGCTAAGAAAAAAAAAGTAAAAAAAAATATAATCTTTAAAAAACATAAAGAGACAATTTATAAAACTAAGAAAGAATGGATAAGTAAAGCTACCGTTAATAAATCTCAATATACAAAAAAATATAACGAGTCGATTAAGGATAACGATGGATTTTGGAAAAAAGAAGGAAAAAGAATTAATTGGATTAAACCTTATAAAAAAATTAAAGACGTTAAATATAGTAAAGATGATGTTCACATCAAATGGTTCTATGATGGTACTTTAAATGCCTCAGCGAATTGCATTGACAGGCATCTAAAAAAAAATTCAAACAAAACTGCAATTATATGGGTGGGGGACGATCCTAAAGTACAAAAAAAAATAACTTACAAAGAACTTCATAAAGAGGTTTCAAAAGCAGCAAATGGATTAAAAAATCTGGGAATTCAAAAGGGTGATAGAGTAACAATTTATCTTACTATGATACCAGAACTTGCCTATACAATGCTGGCGTGTGCTAGAATAGGTGCGATTCACTCGATAATATTTGGAGGTTTTTCACCAGATAGTATTTCGGGAAGAATAAATGATTGCGAATCTGATTATGTAATCACTGCAGATGAAGGAGTAAGAGGTGGAAAAACAATACCATTAAAATCTATTACAGATGAGGCTTTACAAAGCTGTCCCAACGTAAAGAAATGTATTGTTATAAAGAGAACAGGTACCAAAAAGATAGATTGGTACAATGATCGTGATGTTTGGTATCACAAAATGACGAGTAAAGTGTCAGCAAAATGTGAGCCTGAAGAAATGAATGCTGAGGATCCATTATTCATTCTTTACACATCAGGTTCAACTGGGAAACCAAAAGGCGTTCTACATACAACTGGTGGATATATGGTTTATGCATCAATTACTCACCAATATATTTTTAATTATAAACCTAAAGATATTTACTGGTGCACGGCTGATATAGGCTGGGTTACAGGACATAGTTATATTATTTACGGTCCACTTGCTAACGGTGCAACTACAATCATGTTTGAAGGAATTCCTACTTATCCTGATACATCTAGATGGTGGCAAATAGTTGATAAATATAAAGTTAATATTTTTTATACAGCTCCAACAGCAATCAGAGCTTTAATGAAGGAAGGTGATAAACCTGTAAAGAAAACATCTAGAAAAACTTTAAAACTTTTAGGGACTGTTGGTGAACCAATTAATCCTGAAGCTTGGGAATGGTATTATAAAACTGTTGGAGATAGTAGATGCCCAATAGTTGATACTTGGTGGCAAACAGAAACAGGTGGAATTTTAATCAGTCCTCAAACTGGGGCGATAGATTTGAAACCTGGTTCTGCAACAAAACCATTTTATGGAATTAAACCAGAGATCCTAGATAAAGATGGCAAGGTTTTAAAAGGAGAAGCTCAAGGCAGACTTTGTATTTCACAATCATGGCCTGGACAAATGAGAAGTGTGTATGGTGACCATCAAAGATTTATAGATACTTATTTTTCGCAGTTCGACGGAAAATATTTCACAGGTGATGGCTGCAGAAGAGATAAGGATGGCTATTATTGGATTACAGGAAGAGTAGATGATGTAATTATTGTTTCTGGACATAATTTAGGTACTGCAGAAATTGAAAGTGCGTTTGTAGCTCATCCAAAAGTTGCTGAAGCAGCAGTAGTTGGATATCCACATGACATAAAAGGAAACGGGCTTTACTGTTATGTAACTTTAAATGCTGGAGAAAAAAGTACTCTTGATTTAGAGAGAGATTTAAAACTTTGGGTAAGGAAACAAATTGGTCCAATAGCGACACCGGACTTAATTCAATTTGCTCCAGGACTACCAAAAACAAGATCAGGTAAAATTATGAGAAGAATTCTAAGAAAAATTGCTGCCAATGAACATGGTCAATTAGGAGATACAACCACTTTGGCTGACCCTTCCGTTGTTGAAAGCTTGGTCGATAACAGAAAAAATATCTAGATCTTTATTAGTTTAGAAAACTCTTCTTTAATATTATCCCATTTTAAAATCATAGAATTAAGAACTATTTTTCTATCTATAGATTTTAGTTCAGTAGCTACTGGAGCCCAATTATACAATGCAAGTGCACTTTCATTAAATGGCCAAGACTTATAATAGTCATCCCATTTAATTTGATCTAATCTTTTCTGAAAACTTACCTTTGCTTCATGAACAATTTCCTTAGGCATACCATTCTCTAATTCTTTGTCCAAAATATTATTATAAATTTCAAAAGCTTGATCGGTTTCTTTATAGTTATAAAAAACATTTAAATATGAAATTGTGTAAAAAGATAAATCTTGAAGTGAAATTGCATATATGTTCCATTTGGCTGTGTTAATTGATTTTAAAAATTTTTCGTCATCAAAATGGAGAACCCATTTCGTGCCCATTCTAGTTTTTAAATAATTATATAAAGTGACTTGTGATACCCATGCTGATTTTTGCTGAATAAATTCTTTCAAATCATCAACATTTTTTATTTTTTTCTTTGGCAAAATACCTTTGAACATTGCAACTAAATAAACTTTGAAATCTTCAAGTTTTATATCTTTTAAGTTGAATCTGTATTTAAGGGCCATTTATCTACTTAATATGTTGATGTATAATGTAAAAATGACACAATATCGAGTGTTTTTAGGGGTTTAAATAAATTTGATTATCGGTATGGTTCTTTCTTTAACCTATAGGAGAGAGAAAAAATGTCAAAACAAGAACAACACTGGGAAAAAACCAGGAATTTGCTCTTTATCACATTAGCAATTTGGTTTGTTTTCTCAATTGGCATCTTTCTTTTCGGAGCCGAAATGCAAGAGTCAAGCATTAGACCATTTGGATATCCTTTAACGTATTGGTTTACATGTCAAGGATCGCTTGCAATCTTCGTCATTCTAATTTTCTGGTTTGCCGGTCGACAAGAGAAAATAGATGATGAATTCGGATTTAGTGAAAGAGAGGGTGATCAATGATAAAAGGTAAATTTATAGATAACTTACCTAAAGTCTATGGGATATATACTGGAGGTTTTTTAGTATTTATCATCATAATGGCAATAGCTGAACAAGCTGGAATGACAGCAAAAATGATTGGTATCTTTTTCGTATCATTTACAGTTTTGATTTATGCTTTAATTGGTTGGTTATCTAGAACACTTCAAACAGATGCTTATTACGTAGCTGGAAGGCAGGTACCTACCGTATTTAATGGAATGGCAACTGCAGCAGACTGGATGTCTGGTGCATCTTTTGTAGCCATGGCTGGTGGTATTTACTTTAAAGGTTATGGTTATATGGCACTGCTTGTTGGATGGACTGGTGGATATGTACTAGTTGCTTCTTTGTTAGCACCATATCTTAGAAAATTTGGATGTTACACTGTTCCAGATTTTATAGGAACTCGTTATGGTGGTAACCTAGCAAGATTTAGTGCTGTTATAGTCTTAACAGTTGCATCGTTCACTTATGTGACTGCTCAAATTAACGCTACAGGAACAATTGCTTCTGTTGCTTTGGATATTCCATTTGAAATTGCAGTTTACGTTGGATTAGCTAGTATTTTGATGTGCTCAATGCTTGGTGGAATGAGAGCAGTAACTTGGACACAAGTTGCTCAATATATAGTACTAATTATTGCTTATTTACTTCCAGTATTCTGGATAAGTAACAATATTGGTGCAGGTTTCTTCCCACACTTCATGTTAGCTGACGAAGTAGCAAGAATTGCAGAACTTGAAGGTCAATTTGGATTTGTTAAAAACTCAGCTGCAGATTTAGCTACAGTTCCAAAAGGATTGTCTGCAATTACTAAAGCTCACTCATCAGTTAATGCAACACCTTGGGCGTTTATTTCATTAGCGGTATGTATGATGGCAGGAACAGCTTCATTACCTCACGTTATGATGAGATACTTTACTACTCCAAGCGTAAGAACAGCAAGAAGATCAGTAGGTTGGTCGTTATTCTTTATATTCCTACTTTATTCTTCTGCTCCAATGTTAGCTACTCTATCAAAAATTTCTTTGATGGATCCTAATCTGGCTACTGGAATTATCGGTAAATCGATAACTGATGTTCAAGCTCTTGACTGGTATCAAAACTGGAACCAAGCGAAGTTGATGTTTGTAAGTGACTTTAATGGCAATGGAACTCTAGAACTTAATGAGTTCTTCATGAAAGGTAGTGCTGTTGTATTAGCAACGCCAGAAATTGCTGGATTACCTTATGTAATATCTGGACTAGTTGCTGCTGGAGGTATGGCTGCTGCCATGTCAACTGCGGATGGATTAGTTTTAGCTATTTCAAATGCGTTATCACATGATGTTTATTACAAAATCATTAATCCAAAAGCTGAAACTGCAAAAAGATTAATTGTTGCAAGGGTATTACTTGTATTAATTGGTTTTGCAGGAGCTACAATTGCTGCACTAGAGATACAAGGTATTCTAGGTTCGGTAATTTGGGCTTTTGACTTTGCAATGTCTGGACTATTCTTCCCACTTGTACTTGGTGTATGGTGGAAGAGAGCTAATGCACCAGGAGCTGTTGCGGGAATGCTATTAGGACTGATCTCTGGAACTGCGTATCTGATTTGGGTACGAAGTGGTGGATCTGGGTTCTTAGGCATAACTCAACTTACTTTTGGAATAGTTGGAGCAGCTGTAAGTTTAGTTTCAATGATTGTTGTCAGTTTAATTACTACAGCACCAGACGCAGCTACTCAGAAGATGGTTGATGATGTACGAGTACCAAGTGGTAAAACAATACTTGGAAAACAACATTAATTAAAATATTTTTCTAGGGGCGAAAATTTCGCCCCTTGATTATTTAAAAAATGTACGCAAACTTTCACCCTTTTGTTTATATAATTGATTATATCCTTGGAGTTATAATGTGGACTCTAATTGGGCGAGTTGCGATGAATATATTTCAGAAGGAAGATTCACAATTTTTTTTTATGAAAGTATTTGTCAAACTAACAAACCCACTTATAAAAATATTTAAACCAATTACTCCGAGCTTCATAATAGGACCTTTGGTACCACTTTATGTGGCATGGTTCTTTTACATGGGTCGTTTCTATTTAATGCCTTATTTACTTGGTTATTCAGTTATGGGCATGCTTTCATTTCCTCTTGAAAGTGAAATTGCTAGAGAAATATATAGAATATTCAGTAAAAATTAATTCAAATAAAACAAAAAATTGATACTAATATTTTTAGTATCAAATGAAAAAAATTCAAATATCTCCATCTATATTATCTGCCGACTTCAGTCAACTTGGTAGTGAAATTAAGAAACTAGAACAAGGTGGAGCTGATTTAATTCACGTCGATGTAATGGATGGTCACTTTGTGCCAAATTTAACAATAGGTCCACCAGTAATAAAAAATCTAAGAAAATACACCAAACTTCCGTTTGATGTACATTTAATGATCTCACCTGTACATAAATATATTGAAAATTATGCAGAAGCTGGTGCTGATATAATAACTATTCACCCTGAGGCTACTGATAACTTAAAAGAGTCTATAAATTTAATAAAAAAATTTGGTAAAAAAGTTGGTGTGTCTTTAAACCCAAAGACTGAAATAAAAACTTTAATAAATGAAATAGAAAATATTGATTTAGTTTTAGTTATGAGTGTTAATCCTGGATTTGGTGGGCAAAAATTTATGCCTGAAGTATTAGATAAAATAAAAGAATTAAAGAAAATAAAGGATGAAGGTAAATATCACTTTGATATTGAAGTTGATGGAGGAATTAATTTTAGTAATTCAAAAATAGTCTTAGAAGCTGGAGCTGATATTTTAGTATCTGGTACTACAGTTTTTAAAGAGAACGATGGTAATATTAAAATAAATATTGAAACACTAAAATCAATGTGAAATGTTTTTTAAAAGTTCTTTTAATTATATCAATGAATTTTACTTTATCCTCAAAAACCAAATAAGAAAAATTTATTTAAACTCATCTATTTATAATAAAAAAATTTCAAGAGTTGATGAAAATGTTTTAGTTTATCAACCAAGTCTCAATATACTTAGTTCATTAATAAAATACGAAAAACAAAAAAAGAAGATTGAAGATTTTAATGTTCAATCAATATGGGAAAATAAAAGTTTAAAATATAACGATTTTAGAAAACTTCAAAGTTTTTATTGGTTGTTTTCAATAGATCTTAAATCTTCAAATGAAGTTACTCAGTCAATTATAACAAATTGGATTAAAAGAAATAAAAATTATGAAACAAAGAGTTGGGAAATAGATATTCTATCTAAAAGAGTAATAGCTTGGATTTCAAATTCAAAAATAACCTATGAAGAGTCCGAAAATAATTATAAAAATAGTTTCAATGAAATAGTCAGTAAACAAATAAATCATTTGATAAATGAGATTGATAGATCGTCTGATTTAAATGATAAAATGGTTGGATGTACAGCTATAACTCTTACAGGTATAGCTTATAAAAATAGCAGATTTTTAGAGTATGGTTTAGCTTTGCTTAAAAAAATTATTAATACCTCTTTTGATAATAACTACTTTCCAAAATCAAGAAATATAAGACAGATGATATTTTACTTAAAATATTTTATTTTAATAAGAGAACTGCTAAAAGACTCTCTTAATGATATTCCAGACTACTTGGATGAAATAATTCATTATCTTGGCAAATCTTATGATTTTATTTGGGGATCATTAAAGCAAAATTTATTATTTAACGGTAATAGTAGTTCTGATAACAAAGACTTTGATAAATATTTATCTCTATTTAGATATAAGTTTAAAAATGATAAGTTTGATATTTCAGGGTATACGATCTTAAAAAATAAAAATGTGGTCCTTGCAATGGATACGGGAAGTAACCCATCAAAAAATTACTCCGAAAATTATCAAAGCGGTCCATTATCATTTGAATTTTTTTTTAAAAAAACAAAATTAATTACAAACTCTGGTTATTTTCAAGATTATAATCATCAACTTAACTCTATTTCTAAATCAACTGCAACGCATTCAACATTAATATTAGATAATTCTTCTGCTTGTAGTTTTAAAAAAAATGATAAGGGGCTAAGTACAGTTAATAAAGGATTAAGGACATTTGATAATGAAGTGGCATATGAAAAAAATTACTGGAGCATTAAATGTTCACATGACGGATATTTATCAAGATATGGAGTGATACATCAAAGAAATTTAGAATTTGATGTTGATAAAAATATTTTATTTGGAAAAGAAAAACTTATCAAAAAGAAAAATTTTAAGGTTACAAACTTTGAAATAAGATTTCATCTTCTTCCAAATATTAAAGTAACAAAACTTCAAGATAATAAATCTGTTTTAATAGAGTTAGAGAATTCTGGTTGGAGATTCTTTTCAAATGATGGATTGATAGGAGTTGAAACTGGTCTATACTTTGGTAATAAAAACAAATATATTGAGAACCAAAATATTTTTATCTCAGGTGTAACTCAAAATAATGAACAATTAATTGAATGGCAGATTAGAAAAATATGAGGAATAAAATTAAAAGAGCAATTATATCTCTCTCAGATAAGACTGATATAAAGTTATTATTAAAAACTCTTAAAAAATATAAAGTGGAAGTCTTAAGTTCAGGAGGTACGTCTAAGGAAATTAAAAAATTAGGTTTCAAGTGTACAGAGGTGTCAGAATACACTAATACCAAAGAGATTTTGGATGGCAGAGTAAAGACTCTTCACCCGATGTTATATGCTGGTATTTTAAGTAAGAGAAAAAACAAAAACCATAAAAAGGAGCTTAAAAAGAATAATTATGAGGAAATAGATCTGGTTATAGTAAATTTTTATCCTTTTGAAGAAACATTAAAAAGTACGAAAAAATATAATAAAATCATTGAAAACATAGATATTGGTGGACCAACTCTTGTCAGGGCAGCAGCTAAAAATTACAACTATACAACAGTCCTAACTTCTCCAAGTCAGTATAAAGAATTTATTTTAGATGTAGAAAAAAATAATGGTTCCACAAGTTTGGCATTTAGAAAAAAACTATCTCAAGATGCATTTAATTTAACAGCATATTACGACTCTGTAATTTCAGAATATTTGAATATTGAGAACAAAAATAATTTTCCTCAAAAGAAAACTATTCATGGAAACTTGGTAGAAGTTTTAAGATATGGTGAAAACCCTCATCAACAATCAGCAATCTATAGTAAAAGTAATAACTTGGATATAACTCAGTTAAGTGGAAAAAAATTAAGTTATAATAATTACAATGATATTTATGCGGCTTTGAATATATCGCAAACACTCCCAAAAAATACTGGTACTGTAATTGTTAAACATGCCAACCCTTGCGGTGTGTCAGTACATAAAAATAAAATAGAAAGTTATAAAGAGGCTCTCGCATGTGATCCATTAAGTGCATTTGGAGGAATTGTTTCATGTAATTTTAAAGTAAATAAAAAAATAGCCTCAGAATTAAGTAAAATATTTTTAGAGGTAATCATTGGACATGGTTTTGATAAAAACTCTATAAAAATTTTAAAAAAAAAGAAAAATTTAAGATTAATCGATGCATCAAAATTAAAGAGAGATAATTTCAGAGATATAACAAGTAACTTTGATTCTTTATTGATACAAAATTCCGACAATAAGATTTTTAGTAAAGATAATTTTAAAGTAGTATCTAAAATTAAACCGTCAAAAAAAATTTTTAATGATCTACTTTTTGCATTCAATGTATGTAGAAATGTAAAATCTAATGCAATCGTTTTAACAAAAGATAGTTCAACCATTGGAATTGGATCGGGTCAACCAAGTAGGTTAGATAGTTGTAAAATAGCGATTAATAAAATGAAAAAATTCCAAAAAATTAATGATGAAGGCATAATCATAGGAGCATCAGATGCATTTTTTCCATTCGTGGATGGAATTGAAACCTTAGTTCAAAATGGAGTAAGCGCAATCATCCAACCTTCGGGATCTATTCGAGATAAAGAAATTATTAAATTTGCAGATAAATTAGGGATTATTCTTGTATTTTCTAAAACTAGACATTTTAAGCATTAAACGTTATTAAATTTTGTCAATTTTTGCAGCAAGTACAAAATCGCTTTCATGTAATCCATTAATTGCATGTGTTTGTATCTTAATTTTTGCGTAACCCCAACCAAACCATATATCTGGATGGTGACCTTCTTGCTCTGCAATTTCTCCAACTTTGTTAACAAAAAATTGGCTTTCTAAAAAATTACTAAATTTAAAGTCTTTAATAATATAGTAGTCCTTTTTATCATCTGAATTGACATCCCATCCATCAACTTTTTTGAGATATTTATGAATTTCTTCAATATTAAAACTTGGAATTCCCCCTTCACATGGAATACATTTTTTATCAGCTAAATCAGACATTAAAATTTATTATAAATATTTAGTTTTTAATTGCAAGTGATACATAAAAAATCTTTTTTTAAAAAAAAATTTTTTGATTATTAAACCAATTATTTATAACAAGAAAATTATTTAAAGAAATTCCATTTATTGTATCGTGAGAAACTCCAGAATTTTCAGTGCCATCTTTAGTATTCTCTAAATCATATTTCTTTTCATTGTCTAGCCATTCAATAGGCATAACCATCATCTCTGATTTTCTTTTAAAAATTTTTTTATATTCAGGATATTTTGATGCATACTCATGGCAACCTCTCTTACTTTTAATTGAAATTTGTTCATCAAAATAAATACTAAGAATTTTTTTTGTATCATTTTCTACCTTAAAAACTTCCTCTAGACTTTGACAATAAATAATACTTTTAAAAATATCAGTTTGTGATTTCTTATCTATCATATTTTTTCTATTAAACTTATGGAAGTAGGTTATTTGGTCAAAAATTAAGGACATCTTTAATAAATCGTAAAAATTTTTTGACTCAATTACTACTTTATAACACTCGAAACAATATTTTGGTATGGAATTATATTTAAAAAAAATTGCTTTATGTCTCTCACAATTAAGGTTTATAGATTTAGTTCTATAAATTTGAACTTTATTATAAGAAAGATCAACTAAATCTTTTGATACAACTTTTTTACAATTCTTAAAATAATTAATAATTTGTTGATCTGTTATTTTTTTTGTAAAATCTATTTCATAAGGAACTTTTTTAATTTTTTTATCAATATCACTTATAAAATTGGAATTTTCATCATCAGGCGCATAGAAAGAGAGTATTTCAATTATTTTATCTCTTGCTAATTTATAATCATTTTTAATAGTTATTGCTTTATTTAAAAAACTATATGATTTTTTTAAATCCTCGGTTTTAAAAAATAATAATCCTAAATTATAGTAAGCAGAATAAAAATTTGGGTCAAGATTAATTGCTTTTTCAAAATCTAATATGGAACTTTCTAAATCATTAAGTCTAAAATTTATAAGCCCTACTATATTATGATATTGTGGGATATTATTTAAATTCGGAAGTTTAAATTTACTATTATTAGCAAACAATAAAGTATCCTTGAGAGAATTTATGCTGTAACTTTTTACAATTTTATTTAATTGATTAAATTCATCCTTGAAATTTGAAGTATTCATTTCCAAATATTTCTAGCAATTTTGGAGCGGGCAATGGGACTCGAACCCACGACCTTCTCGTTGGCAACGAGACGCTCTACCACTGAGCTATGCCCGCCTATTCCATAATGGTTGAAAGTATTAGCTTTTTGATAATTAAGCAATAGGCAAAATGATTGGAACAGGAGATCAACTGTAGCCACTGGTATGGCCATCATTTTTAATTATTTAACCACTCGTAGTTTTTTTTATAATCTTCAAATAAAGAGTAATATCTTTTATATTTATTGTAGTCATATGATTGAATTCCAGTTCTTAATTGTACGTTACTGCTAGTTTTAATATATAAGTCTTCTCTTTTGTGGAATTCAAATATTTCCTCATTCCACTTTAAGCCACAAAATTCAAAAATTTTTTTTGTTTCTATATATTTGTTATTATTTAAACTTTCTAAAGATATTGTAATTATATTTTTTGGATATTTTTTTTTATAATAATCCATTATTCTCAAATATATATCTATATAATCTAATATATCTTTAATTTTGTGAGCCCATGATAATTTTGCCAAAAGCTTTTCGTAAATCGCAATTATATTATCTTGAATATTTCTTGTAGAATTTATGATTTTTGCATCTGGAAAGACTTTTAATATTGTTTCAATGTTAAAAAAATTATCTAAAGATTTATCTATAATTTCTTTTTCATTTACTGAAGAGTTAAATTGAGAATATCTTTTATGTAAATAGTCTTTTAATTCTCTCAGATCCAATTCAATATTATTTACATTATTATAGTTATCTTTATTAAAAATATTTTTTTTATTAATTTGTTCCAATATACCCATATGAAAAAAAGAGGTTTCACCAAATGATAAATAATTATTATTACTAGAAATAATTGTTTCGATTAAAGTAGAGCCGGTTCTTGGAAGACCAATTATGAAAATTGGTTTTTTATATTTTTGTTTTGCTGAT
This sequence comes from uncultured Pelagibacteraceae bacterium, assembly GCA_902520695.1. Classification (GTDB taxonomy): domain Bacteria; phylum Pseudomonadota; class Alphaproteobacteria; order Pelagibacterales; family Pelagibacteraceae; genus Pelagibacter. Next base: position 7,439 of record CABYOT010000002.1, on the reverse strand, counting down.
TTATTTAAATTTAAAAATTTTATTTTATTATGAAACTTTTGCATTATTTTTTTGTAATAAAAATCAGATTGTTTATTGTATTGTAAATTTGCATTCAATATTGTTTTATGAGCATCTTCCAATAATCTTAATTCTTCTTTTAAATTATTTTTACTTATTTCAAACTTTGAAAGTAAAAATTTGCTTATAGCAAGGTCTATTGAATTCTCTTTTGTGGTAAGCGAAATATTCTTTATTTTGTTATAATATTCGTTTTTAAGAAATTTTGGTTTTAGCTGATATAAACCATAATAACTTCTTATTTGATTGCTATCCAATTCAATAGATTTTAAAAAATTATTTTTTGATGTTTCTGCATCCCCCATTGTTTGATATAAACTTGCTAATTTAAGGTAAGTTGAAATATTGTCAGGTCTTAATTTTAAAGATTTTTTGAAAAATTTAATACTCTTATCTAAAACTCTCAATTCAAAATAAACAAGTCCTAAGAAATAAAAAATCATAAACTTGTCTTTCTCGGTTTTTAAACTTTTTTGTAAGAGTTTTTCTGCCTCCTTAAAATCCTGTTCATACATTAATTTTTTAACTGAATCTAAATTCATTATATTTACTAAAACTTTATATTCATATTATTGAGAGTTTCCTGCATTGGCATTAAGTAATTTCTATACTTTTTCCAAGATATAGATGTATTTTTTTTTATACCCTCCCTTACTTGTTGAAAAGATGCAGTAGTTACAGGTCTGATGTTTTTATGATAATTCTTTATCTGATCTTCCCATTTTAAATCTAAAAAATTTAAAATTTCTTTAGAATTAGTTTCAAAATCATTTACAAAATTTTCATAATTAACATCAAATATATTTTTTGCATATTTTGATTTCCAAAAATTTATCATATCTAAATATAATGAGTAATATTTAGCTATATCTTGCTGACTTAAATTAAAATCCATGCCACTATCGACAAATGATGTTTTATAATTAGACCAACATACAGCCATGGGATTTCTTTCAATATGTATAATTTTTGACTCCGGAAAAGCATTAATTATGAATCCAACCCATTTAAAATTTGCTGGTAATTTATCAATAATATAATTGTCATCAGAAATTCTTTTAATTTGATCGTAGTATAAGTTTCTTATCTCTGTGAAAAAACTCTCAAGATTTCCTGGTTTTTTTATACCAAGCTTATCAATAATTTTAGGCAAAAAATCTAGCTCTCCAGCTCCATAAATTTGTGAATGACTAGACAATATCTGCTCTATAAGTGTGGTGCCAGATCTTGGCATTCCAACTATAAAAATGGGTCTACTTTTTAATGTATCTTTATAATTGATATCAATATTGCTAATTTTTTCAAAAAAGGTTTTTGTATCTTTGAATTCTATCTCTACTTTTTCAAATGAAAATTTTGAGTTTTTCTTTTTTTGAGAATTTGATTTTTCTAAATATTTAAATGCTAATTTATCATTATCTTGATCGAAGTATCCTTTACTTAATGCATCATAAAACAAAATTTTATCATCATTTGAGAAAATATTTTCATTTAAAAGCTCAAATTGTTTAAATATTTTGTTTTCTTTTGTAATTTTAGTAACTGATATGTAATTTCTATAACTGGGAACATGGTTTTTGTTAATTTTAATTATTTTTTCGAAATAATATTTTCCCTTAAATATGTCACCTAGAAATAAATATGCGCTACCTAAATTATATAAAGTTTTTATATCATTTTTATTAAAACTTAATATTTTTTCATAAACTTTAATTAAGTCATTAAAATTTCTATTTTCTTTATATATATTTGCTAGATTAAAATATGCTTCAATATTGCTCTCTTTTAATTGAATAGCTTTTTTAAAACAAGATATTGCTTCATCAATTTTACCAACCCTCTTTTTTGTATTTCCTAAATTATTATACGCTTCAGAAAAATTTGGGTTCAGTTGAATTGCTTCTTCAAAATAACTTATCGCGCTATCATATTTTTTTAATTGTTTATGAATATTTGCTTGTATAAAAAAAATTTCTGGTTTTTTTCGAACATATAATAGTTTATCAAAATATTTTTCTGCTTCAGCATACTTTTGAAGATTTACATAAGATAAACCTATCAAATATGTTAATTGATAATTTTTAGGGTTTTTTTTTAATAATTTTAATCCTGATTTTATAAAACTTTTATAATTTTTTTCTTTATATAAATTTAATATATTATTTTTATCTAAAATGTTTGAATTCATTATTTTTATGTTATATTTTAATTAATATGAAAAAAGAAGATCTTCCAAACATATTGCCAGTTTTTCCTTTATCTAATTTTATAATTTTTCCTCGCACAACAGTGCCATTGAACATTTTTGAACCAAGATATATTAAAATGGTAGATCAAAGCATGAAAAACAACCGAATTATTGGCATGATACAACCAAAAAAGACTGGTGAGTTAAAAAAACCCGATTTACACAATATCGGTTGTGCAGGAAAAATAACCAGTTTTAATGAAACTGATGATGGGAGATATTTAATAATTCTGAATGGTATCTGCAGATTTAAGATAGTGGATGAAATCGAAAATGGCAATTTGTACAGGGAATGTAATGTCAAATACGATGATTTTTCAACAGATTTGGTTGAAAAAACTGATGAAATTAAGTTTTCAGATTTAAAGCTAATATTTCAAAATTTAAAAGAATTATTTAAAAAGCAAGGGTACGAAATAAATTGGAAAGAGATTGAGAAACAAAGTCTTGATCAAACAATAAATACCTTATCAATGGCATCTCCTTTTTCACTTGAAGAAAAACAAGTTTTACTCGAAAGTAAAGATCTAAATAATAGAAAAGAAAAGTTAGAAGAAATTTTAAATACTTATATTTTAGATAACTTTAATAACAAAACCTTACAATAATTTATAATTAAATCTAATTAGACAAGAATGTTGCATATTTGTTTAAGAATTTATTTCCTTTTAAAATTTTAAATATTGGTCCTGATAGATTATTTTGTAATTTATTATCAAATTTGAAAAAGGAATTAATAGCATCAATTCCTAATCCATACATAAAATTTATATGCTTATTAATTTCTTGAAATTTTTCAGCAATTATTTGTCCATCATCAATTCCTAATTTAATGTTTTCTTCTAAAATATTAGACAAAGATTTGATGTCTCTGATAGTCATATTAAAACCTTGTCCTGCTAGCGGGTGAACTTTGTGTATCAAATCTCCAAAACATAAAATATTTTTAAAAAAATAGTCTCTTAGTAGTAAAAACTTAATACTCACCGACTCAACTTCACTAATTTTTGTTATCTTATATTGATGATTATACTTGTTGATTGTTTTAAGAAGACTTGATTTGTCAATAAATTTAGTAGAATTATTTGAAAACACAATTGAAGTTTGATTTTTAGATAAAGGAAGAAAAGCTAAAGGACCATTTTTTGTAAAAATTTGAAAGGCAATTTTATTTTCAATTTTTTTATGATCTATTATTGCTGTATGTGCTAAAGATTTATAATTTTTTTCTATTCTTTTTTGAAAATATTTTTTTGTTATTGGATTATTTTGTTCAGAATTTATAATTAAATTATAGTTCAGTTTTTTAATAGTTTCAAAATTGTAATTTTTAAGATTAATAAATTTTAAAGATTTATTTTTTTTCATCAAATTGTAAAGTTTAATATATTTAAGTAAGAAAAAATTACTTTGATTTTTATTTTTAAACTCAAATAACTCTGATGATTTATTTTTGGTTGAATAAATTTTTATTTTTTCTGTTGGCCACCCAAAGTTTGAAAAGCCTTTAATATTTTGACACAAAAATTCGTAATTTTCATTTGAGATTGCAATTGTTCTAATAGTGTTTGTTAATGAGGTTGGTTTACCATGGGATATGATATCAACATTAATCTTTTTTTTTAGTAATATGTTTGCAAGAACTAGATTAGTTAAGTTATTTCCTAAAAGACAAATATTCATAATATTATTTAATTTTATCAACAAAAATTAAATGATACAAAGTGACAAATCATAAGTAACAAAATGAAAATTAAAAATTTATTAGATAATACCACTAGTTTTCTCTTTAAAAGATTATCTGAACTAATAGGTATAGCTACACTTTGTTTGTCTACTTTACTCCTTATATCATTAATAAGCTACTCTCCTGAGGATCCTAACTTTATTTTTCCAGAGAATACAGAAATTAAGAATTTATTAGGCGCAAAAGGTAGCTATGTCTCTGATATTTTTTATCAATCAGTTGGTTTAGTATCATTATTAGTACCAATTTCTTTTTTTTTTATATCGCTATCTGTAATAATTGATAAAAAAATTTTATATATTATTGAAAGTTTATTTTTTATAATTCTATACTCAATTACAGGAGCATTATTCTTTACAGTCTTCCATACAGAATCATACTGGCTTACAATTAATGGCAATAACGGATTTTTAGGTAATTTATTTGAAGAGACTTTTTTTATAAAATTGATAAAATTAAATAATCAAATTAGTTATGTAATTTTAATTATTTTGATATCATTATTTTTTCTTCTAAGTATTAATTTTAAGTTAAGATATTTAAAGTTTGTAATTACATTTTTCTCAAAATCTAAAAAAGCGTCAACTAAAAGTACTATTGAAAGTTATAATGAAAATATAGTAGATGAAGCTGAATACATAAATAATGAAACTAGAGTCCAAGAAAATTTTTCATTCGATAATAATATAAAACACTTAGATAAAAAAGTTATTAAATATAAATTACCATCCATAGATTTTTTAAAAAATCCTTCAAAGAAAGATAAAAATTTATCAGAAAATAAAATCGATGAAAAAACTTTGGAAAAAATTTTGATGGATTTTGGAGTAGAAGGAGAAGTTAAAAAGGTAAGCCAAGGTCCTGTTGTTACATTGTATGAGTTTGAACCCGCTCCAGGTGTTAAAGTATCCAAAATAATCAATCTATCTGAGGACATTGCTAGAAATACAAGTTCAGAATCTGCTAGAATTGCAACAATTCCTGGGAGCAATACTATAGGAATTGAATTACCCAAACCTCAACGGGAAAATGTTTTCTTAAGTGAAATAATTTCTGACTCTGGTTTTAAAAAGAAAGACATAAAGCTTCCGATTGCTCTTGGCAAAAGTATTTCTGGATTGTCGATAACTGGTGATTTAAGCAGTATGCCTCATTTACTTATAGCTGGTACAACTGGTTCAGGTAAATCAGTTTGCATTAATACAATTATTTTATCCCTTTTATACAAACACTCCCCAGATAAATGCAAATTTATATTGATCGATCCTAAAATGTTAGAATTATCAACATACGAAGGAATACCTCATTTACTTTGTCCAGTAATTACAGAGGCAAAACGAGCTGCTTCAGTTTTAGGTTGGGTTGTTAAAGAAATGGAAAATAGATACAAATTAATGACCAAAGTTGGTGTGAGAAATATTGATGGATACAACGAAAAACATAAGATTTCTATGCCTTATATAGTTGTAATTGTTGATGAAATGTCGGATTTAATGTTGGTTGCTGGCAAGGATATCGAGAATTATATTCAAAAGCTTTCACAAATGGCCAGAGCTGCAGGAATACATATAATAATGGCCACTCAAAGACCAAGTGTTGATGTAATCACAGGAACAATAAAAGCTAATTTTCCAACTAGAATATCATTTCAAGTTACTTCTAAAATAGATAGTAGAACAATTCTTGGAGAACAAGGGGCTGAGCAATTACTGGGAAAAGGAGATATGCTTTACATGACGTCTGCTAACAGGATGACTAGAATCCATGCGCCATTTGTATCTGAAGGAGAAATTGAGAAAATAAATAATTTTTTAAGAAATCAAGCTGAACCAGATTATGTAGATGAAATTCTCAATTTTGCAGACGAAAAAGAAGGCAGTAATGATTCAAAAGATAATGAAAACTTAGATGAATTGTACAATACAGCTCTTGAAATAGTTAAATCTGAAAGAAAAGCATCAACATCTTTTCTACAAAGAAAATTACAAATTGGTTACAATAGAGCAGCTAGAATAATTGACCAAATGGAGGCTAATGGGGAAGTAAGTCAGGCCAATCATGTTGGTAAAAGAGAAGTGCTTAAGTGAAAAAATACTTAATTTTTTTTTTAATTTTTTTTATCAATTTAAATGCACACAGTGCTTCAAATCAAAAAATTATAAATCACTTAGATAGTATAAATTCTTTACAATTCAAATTTACTCAAAGGATTGATAATAATAATATTGAGAAAGGTGAATGTATAATTTTATACCCTAAGAAAATTTTTTGTGAATATTATGACATTTATAACAAGATACTAGTTTCAAATGGTAAATCCCTAGTTATAAATTCGGATAAAATCAAAAATTACTATAGATATCCACTAGATAAAACACCTTTAAATTTTATTCTCGATAAAAAATTTTTAATTTCAAAAATGAACGAGGCAGAAAATGATAAAAACTATCCTTTTTATTATGTCTTTAATTTTGAATATGAAAATAACTTTATTAAGGTTTTTTTTGATAAAGAAAGTTTAGATTTAATGGGTTGGGAAACTATAGATATCTATCAAAATTTAATCCAAACTTTTTTAAGTGATATTAATATTAATATTGCAGTTGAAGAAAAAATTTTTTCAATACAAAAATACACTAATTAAATTAATTATAGGTTTTGGAGATAATTTTAAGTAATTTAGGTGCTAAAACGTTAGCTATTCTTTGTGATCCCTTAATTGTTGTATGAGCACCATCATAAAAATCATATTTTTCCATAACTATTAATTCATCAAGTTTAATTATATCAATGTTATTAACTTTAGAAAATTCTTTTATTAGTTCGTTAATAAGAAATATTTCATCAAATCTTAAACCATCATAGTAAATTTGAGTAATAAATATTAATTTTATTTTTCTTTTTTTTATTTCATTATAAAATAAATTAAGTCTCTTTTTTATTTCCATAACATGTTCTAAATTTTCAGATATTAATTGATCTTTATTGTGTATCAAAAGAGCTTCCTTATAATCTAAATAATTAAAATTTTCATATTTCTGAGACCAATTAAAATTGTATCTTGAATCATAATAATTTGTATATGCCTTGATCTTCCAGGTGACCTGTTTTATAATGTAAACGATAATACTATTGTTAATAATATAATCTCTTATCTGTTTAAATTTATTTTCTGAATATAGTTGGTCATGATTAATAGGATGTTTAACTCTATGATCATTTATTCCAGTATAAGCAATGACTATTTCAGGGTTAAAATTTTTTAAAACATTAAACCAATATTTAAAATCATAAGTATATCCTCTAAGTGTTTTTCCATCTGTTGAAGCATTATAAATTTTATAATTTTTTAAATATTTGTTTAATTGACCTACGATTGTATCA
>CABYOT010000001.1 GCA_902520695.1 uncultured Pelagibacteraceae bacterium | reverse complement strand
ATTAAGTAAACAAATTGATTTAATTTCTACAGAGTTAGAATTACAAGGAAAAGTAAGTGCTGAGGCTCAAGCGCTAAAAGAAAAATATGAAAAAGAAGTCCAAAATTTAGATTTAAAAATTGCAACAGCACAAGAGGAGTCAATTTCATTAAAGAAATCAATTAATGAAATAAATGTAGAAATTTCATCAATACAAAACAATGAACAGAAGATTAGTTCACAAATCAATGAGCTAAACCAACAATTAGAAATAAACAAAAATATAATTAATGATAAAAAAAATTCTTTAATTGATTTTGAGTCTCAATTAGCCTTGTCAAATTCAAATATTATTAATTTAAATAATTCTAAAAAAGATTTATCAGAAAAATTAGAAGCCCAAGCAATTAAAGTTGCAGAAGAACTTGAGAGCAAAGGTAAAATAAGCCAAGAAAACCTCGAATTAAAGCAGGCTTTTGAAAGTCAATTAGCTGCTTTAAATAAAAAAATAACTTCTTACGAAAATGAGATAAATACGATTGATTCAACTATGCAATCCATAAATCTTGAATTAAGTAATTTAGAGGAAGTTCAAAAAATTACAGCGATTAAAGCCAAAGAACTAGCTCCTGACACATTAGTAAGTGTAGATTTTAATTATGAAAATACTGAAATAAGTAAAGCTGCTGCAAGAGTTGGAGCAATTAGTATGGGTAAATCTGATGAAGAATGGGCAGACTCTTGGAAAGGTAGCTTTGAAACAACCAAAATAGTAAATGGAAATGTTATACAATTAACTGAAGATGAAATTCAATCTGTTAAAGCTGATTTAGCAATCGAAAGTACTATGCAAGCTTTAGCCACAGGAGAGATATCAAAAGATTTGTCAATAGACACATCTGAACTTAATTTTGCTACCTCTCTATCAGCAGATGTAATGATGGATACACTAAAAAAACAAAGCGAATACCTTTCTTATGCCGTAAGCGAAGGTATGCATGAGATGACAACAGAGTCAGCTATGGCAGGTGTTAAAAGCTTAGGAAAATCGCAAGCAGATTGGGCTTCAGCATGGACAGGGAGTGATCCAACAACAAAAAATATTAATGGGATTCAATACGCTTTGACAGCAGAGGAGATACAAGCAACAAAAGCTGAGTGGGCGATGAATAGAGCTGCTCAAGCTATTATGGATGGTAAATCATTTGGTGATTTAAATATTGATAGTTCTTCAATCCAAGAAGCAACAGCTAATGCTGCACAACAAGCTATGGCAGAAGTTCAGCAGAAAGCAGCAGATATAGCAACGCAAGTAGCTTCAACTGCAGAAGCGGTACAAAATATGTCACAAGGATTAACGGAGGAAGTTGGAGCAGAACTTGCAGCATCTATAACAGAAGTTGTTGCAGAAAACGAAAGTCTAGCATCGAATGTCGCGGAAAGAGCTATAGAAACTGTTGAAGAATTAGAAGAATATTTAGCCATAGATGTTAATGCTTTAGTAGAAGATACATCTAGTTGGACGGAAGCGAAATGGGCAGAACAATGGACAGGCGATCCAGCTACACACAAAAATGTAAATGGAGAAAGAATAGCACTTACTCCTGAGGAACAACAAAAAATACATGCTGAATGGGCTAAGAATAGAGCTGAGCAATATGGTAATTAATAATAATTTAAAAAAATTATTTTTAATTCTTATTTGTAATATTATTTTAAGCACAACATCATTTGCAAAAGAAAAAAGAGAGCCTCTTACTTTAGAAGATATAAATAAACTCGGAGAAATACCAATTCTTAAAAAACTTCCTGAAGATATGTATGAAAATTTAAAATCCTGTAAACCTTATAACGAAAGATTCACATCATGTGAAAGCAGAAAGGCTGGAAAAATTGTTGGAGAAACGTTTAGAAGAAAAGGAGGTTATGCGGAAAAATTTCCAGGAAAAATGATGGAAGCTATGGCATATTATGAGATTTTATATTTATCTTCTTTTTACAAAAATAGAAAATATATAGAAAAATTTAAAAAAAATTTTGATAAAAAGGGATACCCAAACAAAAGACATAAATCTATTCGATCTTTAATTAAAATGAACGATGGTAGAGAAAAAATGAGATCAGCATTGGGTATGACACTAGATACATCAACAGAAGAAGCTATAAATAGATTTTGGACTTTAGGAGAATTTTTAGGTTTAGGAACACCAAAAAAATTGGGAAAATTAGATAAAGACCTTAATGAAAGAAAAAGATTACTTCAAAAATATAAATCAACAGTTTCAAAACTTAGCGAAAAAATTCAGGAAGAAAAAGATAAAAAACTAGATAGCAATTAGTGTTAATAGGATAATATAGGATAACCAGTACTTGACCAGTACCTAGAGAGATAAAATAAAAAAATTTTACTTATTCCTCTTGTTCAATTATAAATATTAGCATAAATACTCATGAAATTCATTAATGCCCTCGTGGTGAAATTGGTAGACACAAAGGACTTAAAATCCTTGCCATTTATGGAGTGCCAGTTCGAGTCTGGCCGAGGGCACCACTAAATGTTAAAGCCACATATTCTTTTTGATAATACAAAAACATCAAAAAAAGTTAAAAATTATTTAGATCACAAAATTAAAAATATATCTTTAAGTAAATGTAACCTAATTATTGTTATTGGTGGTGATGGTTTTATGCTTTCGTCTTTGAAAAAGTATAATAAATACAAAAAACCTTTCTATGGAATAAATGCTGGTAGTTATGGTTTCTTAATGAATAAGTTTTCATCAAAAAATACTATTAGAAATTTATCTAAAGCAAAACAAGTTTCGATTTCGCCTTTAGAAATGAGTGTAAAGAATAAGTTTAATAAAACTAAAAAGTCTATTGCTATCAATGAAGTCTCAATTTTAAGACAAAGTAGACAAACTGCATCACTTGAAATTTCTAACGGTTCGCAAAAAATTATCAAAAAGCTAGTTTCTGATGGTGTATTGATATCAACACCTGCAGGAAGCACTGCATATAATATGTCAGTTTATGGACCAATATTAAACTTAGACTCAAAAAAACTTTCTATTAGACCTATTAGTGCTTTCAGACCCAGAAGATGGAAGGGGAGAATTGTGAGTGATAAATCAAAAATTACAATTAAAAATCTTAATATTAATAAAAGACCAATAAGTGCTGTTGCTGATAATTACGAAGTTCGAAATGCAAAGACAATATCTATTAAGATTAATAAAAAAGTTAAATTTAATCTTTTATATGATTCAAACAGAAGTCTTCAAAAAAAAATTAAAATAGAGCAAATCAGAAAAGAAACAAATTAATGAGCAACAAAAATTTTGGGTTTGGAACTCAAATTAGAAAATCTCCATATTTTGACTCAACAGTTAAATGGGGAGCAACAGGTTTTTCCGTATATAATCATATGTATATTCCACGTGATTTTGGTAATCCAGAACAGAACTTTTGGAACTTAGTTGAAACAGCTATACTTTGTGATGTAGCTGTTGAGAGACAAGTAGAAATAACAGGACCGGATGCATTTAAATTTATTCAATTATTAACGCCAAGAGATCTATCAAAATTATCTGTGGGACAATGTAAATATGTTTTAATTATAAACGCTGATGGTGGAATATTAAATGATCCAGTTCTTTTAAGATTGGGAGAAAATCACTTTTGGTTATCTTTAGGTGATAGTGATATTTTATTATGGGCTCAGGGAGTTGCTGTTAACTCAGGATTAAATGTGAAAATAACGGAACCAGATGTTTCTCCATTACAATTACAAGGGCCAAAGTCTGCTGAGATTATGATAAAATTGTTTGGAGAGAGTATAAAAGATTTAAAGTATTATTGGTTTAAAGAATTAGATTTAGATGGAATTCCTTTAGTGGTTTCGAGAACTGGTTGGTCGAGTGAATTTGGTTATGAATTATTTTTAAGAGATGGATCAAAAGGAAATCAACTTTACGAAAAAATAATGGAGGCAGGAAAAAATTTAGGAATTAAACCTGGCCATACTTCTTCTATAAGAAGAATAGAAGGTGGAATGCTGTCATATCATGCTGATGCTGATATTCACACTAATCCTTTTGAATTAGGATTAGATCGTTTAGTAAACTTAGATGGCAATATAGATTTCATAGGTAAAAAAGCACTTAAAAGAATTAAAGCTGAGGGCATAAAAAGATTACAAGTTGGACTTGAAATTAAATGTGAAAAATTAAGTTCACCTAATACTATATTCTGGCCTCTAAAATTTAAAAACAAATTTATAGGAAAAGTAACCTCTGCTGTCTATTCTCCACGTTTAAAAAAGAATATCGCTCTTGCCATAGTAGATATTAATTATTCAAAAATTGGTTTAGAAATTGATGTTTCAATTAATGATAAAGATTTTAAATGCGAAGTAATTGAAAAACCTTTTTTTGATCCAAAAAAAAAAATTACATCTAAATCTTTAAAGTAGAAGTGGTGCCCCCGCACGGACTCGAACCGCGGACCTATTGATTACAAATCAATAAAGTTAATTATTTTTCCTTTCATTAACATTGATAATACTTAACTAATTGACTCCCGTCTATAAACTTAATTTAAAAAGACTTCAAAAAGACTTCACTTGAAGTTAAAAATTCATTAGTATGATTTAGTGAGAAACATTCTCCTAATTTTATTGATTTATCTTTTATCAATCAGTTTAACTTTTGCTGATAATAAAATAATCAAAATTTATGAAGAGCAGTTCAAGCAAGGTCTGATTAGCGAAGAAGAGTACAATGCTGTTAAAGAAAATTTTGAAAATAAAAATTCAAAAAAGCAAAATAAACAAAAAAAAGAATTAAAATTAATTAAAAAAAAAACATCCAAAAAATCAAACTTACTTAAAAAAAAAGAACCTATATTTGATGATGATTTAGCTTTATTAGAAATTTACGATAAAAATAAATTTGAAGAAGAGTTTAAAAAATATCCAAATGAAATAATTGAATTTTTTGGAAAAAATTCAAATAATGTAACAAGAGCCAAAAAAGCTGGTCAATATATGAGTATTGAATTCAATAGATCTGCTAAGGGTCAAGCAAAATTTCCAGGAAGAATGATCAAAGCAATGGCTATGTTTGAATTTGTATATATAGATCGTTTACGAGAAGGCAAAGTAGCTCTTCTCAGATATAGAGAGAAAAAAAATAGTAAATATTTTAGAAACTCTGTAGATCAAAAAAAGATTAGAAGTTTAATATCCATGAATAATGGAAGAAAAAAAATGAGAGAAGCTCTAGGTATGACTTTAGACACTCCAAGAATAGAAGCAGCTAAAAAATTTTGGTATTTAGGTGAATTTCTTGAAATGGGTACAGCTGTTAAAAACGAAAATTATGACAAAAATTTAAAAAAAAGAAAAAAACTTCTTAATGATTACAAACAAAAAATATCCAAATTAAAAGAAAAAATACAATCTGAAGAAAAAAAAACTGAGCTTAACTAATGAAAAAAATATTATTTATACTCATAGTCTTTCTTAATTTTAGTATTGCTTACTCGATAGATCTTGAATCATTGTCAGAAGCTACTGAAGAAGTTGAAAAGGTACAAGAAGATTTAAAAAATTTATCTAAATCAGATAGTGATATAGCAAATACTATCGATAGCGCGGTTGAACAAATAAACAAAGCAACAGAATTTGTAAAAAAATCTTTAGAAGAAAACAATGTTGAAAGTGCGATTAAAACTTTAGAGTTTATTGAAAAATCATTAGGTGATGTTGCAAATATTGTTCCTCAAGAATTAACTTCAGATATGAGCAAAGTAGATATGACACAATTTGATCAAGACAAACTTGATACAGTTATGTCTATCACTAAAAATATGAATGAAAATAAGGAACAAAAGTTAAACGAGTTAGTCTCCAACATGGTTGAAATGCAAGGAGAGGGATTAGAAGTTCAAGAGATAACCAGTAATTTAAAAGAACTTGGAATTGATACAATAGAAATTGGTGTTAATTTAGAGAAAGTAAATGAGATGAGTAAGTGGTCCAAAGAACAATGGGCTGAATCTTATGAAGGTTCTGTGATTACTAATGCTGGAACAGAAGTTATTGTAGATGAAGAAATAGATAATAAAATTTTAGAATTAGAAAATAAACTTAGCCAAAATAATTTAAAATTAATTGAAACGAGAGACAATATACAAGGATTAGAAAATGAATTAACTCCCTTAAATTCTCAAATAGTTTCTTTATCTGAAAAGAAAAAAAACTTACTTGATCAATATAATTCAGAGTTATTAAAACAAGATTTATCAGGTATCACAGATGAAGAAATAGCAAATAGTAAAGCTCTTTCAGATGGATTGACTGTAGAAATTTCAAATTTAAATAATCAAATTAATCAAATCGAAAATCAATCAGCAAATATTAAGCAACAGGTAGCAAGCCTTAATACAGAGCTATCAAACGAAATTGCTGTATCAAATGATATTAACTCTAAAATATCACAGTTAAATCAACAAATTCAAAATAATCAAAATTTATTAAGATCAAAACAAGCTGAATTACAACAAATTAAAAATTCATCACCAAATATTCCATCTGTTAATAATGAATTAAATGAAAGACTTCAAAAGGCATCTCTTGAAAGAGATTTTATTCAAACTCAATTTGAGAGATCAATAGATAAGGAAGTTGAGCATTTTCAAATTTACGCAAATGTTTTTTCAGATGATATGTCAGAGGAAGAAATTGATTTTGCGTTTAAAGAGGTAGGGGCTCTCTTAAGTGGTGACCCTAGAAAATCTAGAGCTTTTGAGATAGAGAAATATGGAACATTTGCTGGTCTTTCTCAAAGTGAAATTCAAAGTGGTGTTAATGCGGTAATGAATGATGACTGGGGAACACAGAAAAAAGTAGTTAAAAACATATATTCTAAACTTAGCAAAAATCCCAATTGGGCAGTGGATGTTCCATCAGATGCTGGATTAAATGTATTAATAGCAGAAGAGCAGGCCATTCAAGAAGCAGTTTTTGTGATGGATCAAAGTAGAAAAGTACAAGCTGAAGTGGATAAAATTATTAATCAGCGAACTGCACAGTATCAGGATGTTTTGTCAATAAACCAACCAGAGTGGGCCATAGAAAGCGCATCTTTATATGGTAAAGCAAAAGAATATGTAGATAAAGAGTTCAATTCTCTTGCATCACAAAATGCAGAATATTCAAATTTAATTAAAAACATGTCTGAAAAGCAGAATCAAATAAATCAATTAATTGAATTAGATCAACAAAGAAAAGACAAGATAAAAAGTTTAATTGATCCAATCCAAAAAAGTATGAGTGAAGATTTATCAAAAATGAATGATATCTCATCTCAAATTTATAATCTTCAATCAGAGGTCAATTCAGGCATTTTGAAAAAAAATAAACTAGAACAAACTTTATCAAGAGAAATTTATGATAATATTGAAATAAAAAGAAATGAAATTTACAGTGTCATTTATGGTCCTGGTGGAACACCAGGAACAACTTCAGGACCAACAGCAGAATTTAAATCCTACACTTTTGAACAACAAAATTATTTTTTTAATGAATTAGACAAAATTAAAAATGAATCCAATCCATTAAATATTTCGAAAGAAATTTCTAAAAATCAACAGATTGTAAATTTAAATAATCAAATAAATGAATTAAATAATAATAAAAATCTTACAAACCAAAAATATAACAATTTAGTAAGCGAGTATTCTGAAAAAAGTTCAAAAATTATGAACATAAGATTAGAAAATCAAACTTCTCAGCAAGATTTAAAAAAACAATTTGATTTACAAAATGAACTTAATAAGACTACATTTCAAAAAATTTCAATTGAATCCGAAATAAATAAACAGGCTAGAGCAAATGTAATTAATCTTAAAAAAAATGCTGTTGAGGAAGTAAACAAAATTAGAGCAGAAGAGATAGCTAAAACAAACGGTCTTTATAATACAGAAGATGCTGTATTTAATGTTTTAAATAAAATCCCAACATTTGATGACGCTCAAAGAAAAAGAGCTAAAGAAGTTGTGTCTGGTGGATACTATGCAATATCGGGAGGTCAAATTATTGGCTATGATGATAAAGCAGCTGGTTTGATAGCTGCACTTGATAGTGATGCAAATACATATGATGCTTTTAAAGCAGCTGTTGACAATGTTAAAAAAATTGGAAAAACACCTGCTTTTGATAGTCATCATTATGAAATGACGAATGTTAAATTAGCAGCAATAGTTCACTCAAGATTAAATGGCAATTATGATTATATGCGTTTTGGAGAGTCTGATAAATTAGAACTTTCAACAGCTAATAGATCAATACTAAAACAAGAATTATCAAATTTATACGGTTCTAATAATCCAAAATTAAATGTTCTTAATGCTGAAATTGATCAACTTAATAATCAAATAAATATAAACAGTTCAAAACTAACTAATATGAATCAAGATATTGCAAAACTTGAAAGTGAAATTAACTCTCTGCAAACAAGTGAAAATGAAATAAATAATCAACTTAATCAATTAACCTCAGAACTAAATGTTAAACAATCATTGATTTCTGAGAAAAAAAATTCTTTGAGTACTTTGCGGTCTGAACTTGATCCAATTTCAGGTAAAATAAATGAACTAGAAAATCAAAGAGAAGGTTTAAATGAAAAGTTAGATCAACAAATTAATGTAATCGCAGAACAATTAAAAAACCAAGGCCAAAGTTCAGAAGATATGGAAGCTTTAAAATCTAAATTTGAGAGTGAAATTGCTGCAATTGATAGTCAGTTAAATGAATTTAAAAATCAGTCAGACAAAATAACCACTAACATAACTTCATTAAATAATGATCTCCAAGTTTTGGAGGTTGAAACCCCTGAAATAGCTGGCCAAATAACAAAATTAAATGCTGATCTTCAAAATGCAATTGACATAAAAGCTGATCTTGCAATTTCAGAAGCAAGAAAAGCAAACATCGAAATAGAAGAAAAAATCATTGGTTCAATTGCTAAATTAGATAATAAATCGATTATAAAAATTGAAGGTACAAACTCTTTAAGAGTTGTTGATACTAATTTGTTAACAGATGAGGCTGGAAAATTTAAAATGCCAGAAGGCACAATGACAGTTAATGGAAATATATTTACTGCAGGTGCTGTACAGCCTGAAAAACTTTTATCTTTTGAAGCAATAGATGAAACAGGTGATTTAAAAGTTTCATATTCAAAAGCAGCAATAGAGCAAATCAGTAATACTGGTAAATTAGCTGGTGGCACACAAACCTACTCAGGTTCAACACTTGGTTCTTGGGTTTTAGTTGATGCAGCAACAGGTAAACAAATGAAAAACCCTCTTAACGGTCACCAAGGCTCAATAGTTTGTGAAGCAAGCACTTGTGGCCCTCAAGGATCATTTGGAAAACAAGCTGCCTCTTTTGGAGGAATGTATGTAATGGAAAATTTAGCAAATCCTGAGACAGGAAATGTTGCAGGCATGTGTTCAGGTGGTAATTGTGAATTTAATTTTGGTCAAAATGTTGTTTCAGGCATGGCAACTAGTAGTACAAATATCTCACAAAGTTTTGAATTAAGTGAAACAGCTAAAGCTAATATAGATGCTGCTCGAGAAATTACAGAGGCAAACGCAGATGTTGCGAAAAATGTTATTTCAAATACTTCAGATATTTCATCCAATGTTATTGATAAATTAAGTGAAGTTGCAAGTCTAGGTGGAGATTCAAGTAGGTTACAAACAACAATTCAAGAAATAAATAAATCACAAGCTGCTGCTGCTCAAATGATAGCATCTGGTGTTGGAACTACAATTACAAATTCTTTATCAAGTCAAACCGCAGCAGATGCCTTAGCAGGTCAAATGGCTAGAGATATGGTTCAAGGTGCTAGTAACGAAGTTAATTCAACATCACAGCAATTAAGAGAAGCACAAGAGGCAGTGTCTAATGCAACAGCACAAGTTTCAAAAGCAGCTGCTGAAGTAGCTTCTGCAACGACTGAGGCATCAATGGCTGCTGCTCAAGCAGCACAAGTTGCCGCTCAAGCAGCACAAGCAGCTGCACAAGCACAAGCACAAGCAGCTTCTGCAGCACAAGCAGCTGCCCAAGAAGCATTACAAGCAGCCCAACAGGCAACACAAGAAATACAACAAGCAGCTCGTGATGCACAACAAGCTGCAGGTGATGTTGTTGCAGGTATAAGTGGAAATGATTTAGATGCTTTAAGTCAATTAGCTAATGACGCATTAGGTATTTGGCAAGAAGTTGATGCACAAGGTAGACCTGTAAATGATCAACAAATAGTCTGTCAAGCAAGTATGTGTGGTGCTGGAGGAGCTTTTGGCGAAGCTGCTGCAGCAAGAGGAAATTCATATGTTAGAACTAATAGAACAAGTGGATATTAAAATTAAAATATTTTTATTATAAGTAATAAGTAAAGACTTCAAAAAGACTTCACTTAGCTCTACTCCCTTCCTTTATATATTCTTATTAAACGATTTTTATTTTTAAAAAATTTTAAATTAATTTTGAATTTGTTGAAAATAAATGAGATTTTAGTGGTGCCCCCGCACGGATTCGAACCGCGGACCTATTGATTACAAATCAATTGCTCTACCAGCTGAGCTACAAGGGCATGAAGCGTTTTTTAATAGCATTTATTATATTATCAAGAAATTATTTTTGTTGATTTATATGATGAAAAACTATTGCAGCACTGTTAGATATATTCAAACTTTCAATATTTTTGTTAATATTTATCTTTACTGAGAAATCAGTATATTTTTTAGTATGTTGATTAAGACCATGTCCTTCAGACCCAAATAATAATACGTTGTTTCCTTGCCACTTAATTTCCGTAAAGTTCTTGTTAGTGTTTGCAGTGAAACCATAAACCCAAAAATTTTTATCCCTTAAATATTTTAAAATAGTGTTTATATTTGAAACTTGAAAAATTTTTAAATGTTCAACACAGCCGCTAGCAGATTTATATAGTAATTTACTTTCACTTGGAAAATGTCTCTCTTTAACAATCAGACCATCTATGTTAAATGAAGCTGCACTTCTGATCAAAGAACCTATGTTCCTTGGATCAGTAACCTCATCCAAACATACAAATGTTAAATTATTTTTGCCTTTAATAAATTCTTTTATTTCAGGATTTTCTAAATGTTCAACTTCTGCAACATAGCCCTGGTGCAAGATATCTTCGCTCCTACAGTATTTATCTAATTCTTTTTTTGTTTTAAAAAATACCTTTATATCCTTTAGTAAATTTCTATTAGGGTTACGTTTATGGATATTTTTTTTACTCTCCTCCGTTAAGAATATTTTGATTACTCTTCTATTTGGGTTTTTTAACGCTTCAATAACAGCGTGTCTTCCAGCTATAAAAAAGGATGATTTTTGAGTCATATTTTACGAATTTATAGGGTTTTTACACTATTTTTTCTGAAATTCACGTATTGCATTTGTACAATAAAAATATATAAAACGCATGTTGTTTAAAGCTTTATTGAACAAGGGGACGCTTCCCCTGCTATTAGGGAGGGGTACCAAAGCGGTCAAATGGGGCGGGCTGTAAACCCGTTGACTTCGGTCTTCGAAGGTTCGAATCCTTCCCCCTCCACCATTCAATAAATATTTGTACAATTAAGGAGTATACTTGGGTGATGCGGGTGTAGTTCAATGGTAGAACGCTAGCCTTCCAAGCTGGATGTAAGGGTTCGATTCCCTTTACCCGCTCCAAAATTAAAATGTAAAAAAAGAAAAAGAGGTAAAAAAGTAATGTCAAAAGAAAAGTTTGTAAGAAATAAACCGCACTGTAATATTGGAACCATAGGCCATGTTGACCATGGTAAAACAACATTAACAGCTGCGATAACAAAAGTTTTAGCAGAGTCAGGTGGGGCACAATTTACTGCTTATGACCAAATTGATAAAGCTCCTGAAGAAAAGGAAAGAGGTATAACAATATCAACAGCTCATGTTGAATACGAAACAGAAAAAAGACATTACGCTCATGTAGATTGTCCAGGTCATGCTGATTATGTAAAAAATATGATTACTGGTGCTGCACAAATGGATGGTGCAATTTTAGTTGTAAATGCAGCAGATGGTCCAATGCCTCAAACAAGAGAACATATCCTTCTTGCTCGACAAGTGGGTGTTCCAGCAATCGTTGTGTATTTAAATAAAGTAGACCAAGTTGATGATAAAGAAATGATAGATTTGGTTGAAGAGGAAATTAAAGATTTATTAACATCTTATAAATTTCCAGGTGACAAAACTCCAATCATTAAGGGCTCAGCTTTAGCTGCTGTTGAAGGAAAAAATGATGAAATAGGTAAAAATTCTATCATGGAATTAATGAAAGCTGTTGATGAGTTTATTCCACAACCAGATAGACCTAAGGATAAAGATTTCTTAATGCCAGTTGAAGATGTATTTTCAATTTCGGGTAGAGGAACAGTTGTAACAGGGAGAGTAGAATCTGGTGTTATTAAAACTGGAGAAGAAATAGAAATAGTTGGTATAAGAGAAACAAAAAAATCAGTTTGTACTGGGGTAGAAATGTTTAGAAAACTTCTAGACTCAGGTGAAGCCGGTGACAACATTGGAGCTCTTTTAAGAGGTGTTGAGAGAACTGATGTTGAAAGAGGACAAGTTCTATGTAAGCCTGGATCTATTAAACCACATACTAAATTTGAAGCTCAAGCATATGTATTGAAAAAAGAGGAAGGGGGTAGACATACACCATTCTTTACTAAATACAGGCCTCAATTTTACTTTAGAACCACAGACGTTACAGGAGAAGTTGAATTACCATCAGGTACAGAAATGGTTATGCCAGGTGATGATGCTAAGTTTACAGTAAAATTAATTACACCAATTGCAATGGATGAAAAACTAAACTTTGCAATTAGAGAAGGTGGTAGAACAGTAGGAGCTGGAGTAGTAACTAAGATTATAGAGTAAACTCGATAGGAGTGTAGCTCAATTGGTAGAGCGCCGGTCTCCAAAACCGGAGGTTGGGGGTTCGATTCCCTTCGCTCCTGCCATATTAGAATTTTATTATGAAGAACCCTTTAAAATTTATTCAGGATGTCAAACAAGAGGCTTTTAAGGTAACCTGGCCCACAGCAAAGGAGACAGTTCAAGGTGCTCTTATGGTTTTTGCTATGGCAGTGTTGGCTTCTCTATTCTTCTTATTGTTAGATCAAATATTAAAGTTTTTTCTAGATATTATTCTTAAGGTGAGCATATAATGAAAAACTGGTATATTGTACAATCCCATTCAAGTTTTGAAAATAAAGTAGCTCAACTAATTAAAGAGGAAGCAGAGAAAGCAAAGATTGCAGATAAATTTGAAGAAATTATCGTTCCCACTCATGATGTTACAGAAGTTAAGAGAGGAAAAAGAGTTCAAAGAAAAAAAAAGTATTTTCCTGGATATATTCTTATAAAAAGCGAGATGAACAATGGGATATACCATATGATAAAGAACTTAAAAAAAGTAAGTGGTTTTCTTGGGTCTAAAGGTGTTCCAATACCTGTTTCTGACAAAGAGATTGAAAAAATTCTAGGTGAAATAAAAGACGGAGTTGCTCAACCAAAGTCTGGTGTAGAATATAGCGTTGGAGAGAAGGTGCAGGTTATTGATGGACCTTTTGCGTCTTTTAATGGTTTAGTTGAGGAGATAGATGAGGATAAACTTAGATTAAAAGTATCAGTTTCGATATTTGGAAGACCAACTCCAGTAGATTTAGAATATAATCAAGTAGAGAAGGCAAGCTAATGGCAAAAAAAGAAATAAGTGGATATGTTAAATTACAGATAAAGGGTGGACAAGCTAATCCTGCTCCACCAGTTGGACCTGCGCTAGGTCAAAGAGGTATAAATATAATGGAATTTTGTAAAGCATTCAATGACAAAACAAAAGCATTTGCAGGTAAACCAGTACCAGTTATAATTACGGTTTATAAAGACAAAAAATTTGATTTTGTAATAAAATCTCCACCAGCATCTCATTTTATAAAAGAAGCTATGAAATTAAAAAGTGGATCCAAAGAGCCCGGAAGAAGTATTGTAGGCTCAATAACAAAGCAGCAACTTAAAGATATTGCTGAAAAAAAAATGGAAGATTTAAATGCACACGATTTAGATGAAGCAGCAAAAATTATAGCTGGATCTGCAAAATCAATGGGTATAGAGGTTAAAGAATAATGAAATCTAAACGGTATAAAAAATTACCACAAAAAACAAAAGATTTAACTTCAGATTCAATAGATAAAATGTTGAGTTTAGTTAAAAAAAATTGTACTACAAAATTCGATGAGTCAATCGACCTAAATTTTAGAATTAATAACAAGCAAAAAAAGAGTGAAGTAAGTTTAAGAACGGTTGTAAATCTACCTGGTGGATCAGGAAAATCAATTAAAGTTGCTGTGGTTTGTGAGGAGTCAAAATTGCAGGAGGCAAAAGAGTCAAGCGCGGATGTTGTTGGAGGAGATGAACTTATTGAAAAAATAAAAAACGGTGAATTAAATTTTGAAAAACTGATTTGTACACCCTCAATGATGATTAAACTCTCAAAATTAGGTAAAGTATTGGGTCCAAAAGGTTTGATGCCAAATCCAAAATTAGGCACTGTTACAAGCGATATTAAAAAAGCTGTTAGTGATGCAAAAGCAGGTCAAGTTGAAATAAGAAATGATAAAGATGGAAATATCGGATTAAGTATTGGAAAAAAATCGTTTAGCGATGAAAAATTAATAAAAAATTACAATGCAATTATTGAAGCTTTAGAAAAGGAAAAATCAAATTTAACAGTTAAGGGAGATCTTGTTAAACAAGTCTTTATAACGTCTAGTATGGGTGTATCATATAAAATAAAAATGGGTAAGAGTATCTAGATATGATGAACAAAGAACAAAAAAAGATTTATATAGACGAGATGTCATCTCAATTTGATAAATCTGAGGCTGTGATAGTGACACATTATCAAGGTTTAACAGTTTCACAACTTGATGATCTTAGAAAACGAATGCGTGATCATGGTATCAAGTTTAAAATAACTAATAATAGAATTACTAAATTAGCTTTAGAAAAAACTAAATGTAAAGATCTATCTGTTCTATTCAATGGCCCAACAGCTGTAGCTCTATCAAAGGATGCAATTACATCAGCAAAAATTCTAACTAAATTTTCAAAAGAAAACCAAAATTTAAAAATTCTAGGTGGAATCATGGGGGCTGATATTTTGGATGTAGCGGGTGTCAATAATGTAGCAACACTCCCCTCGTTAGATGAGGCAAGAGCTAAAATAGTAGGTATTTTAAGGTCTCCAGCTCAAAAAATAGCAAGTATTTTACTTGCACCAGCGTCAAAAATCGCTATTTTAGCGCTCGAAAAATCAAAAAAATAACTAGGGACAAATATTATATTATTATGGCTGACTTAAATAAAATTATAGAGGATTTATCAAGCTTAACTGTTGTAGAAGCAGCGGAGCTTTCAAAACAATTAGAGGAAAAATGGGGAGTGTCAGCTGCAGCAGCAGTTGCTGCTGCGCCAGTTGCAGGATCAGGAGATGCTCCAGCAGAAGATAAAGATGAATTTACAGTTATGCTAACTGCTGCAGGAGATAAAAAAATTAATGTTATAAAAGAAGTTAGAGCAGTTA
The DNA here is from genome assembly GCA_902520695.1 of uncultured Pelagibacteraceae bacterium. Classification (GTDB taxonomy): domain Bacteria; phylum Pseudomonadota; class Alphaproteobacteria; order Pelagibacterales; family Pelagibacteraceae; genus Pelagibacter. Next base: position 220,098 of record CABYOT010000001.1, on the reverse strand, counting down.
CAGAATTAGGATTAAAAGAAGCTAAAGATTTAGTTGAGGGCGCACCTAAAGAAGTCAAAACAGGTGTTAATAAAAAAGATGCTGAAGAAATTAAAGCTAAGTTAGAAGCAGCAGGCGCAACAGTAGAACTTAAGTAAACATTAACTAGAAAGAATTTAATTACTGAAATAAAATTCAGTAATATCTGCATATGCAATTATCTTTTACTAAGAAAAAAAATATTAGGAAAAGTTTTGGTAAACTTAAAGAAAGTTTATCAATTCCAAATTTAATAGAAGTTCAAAAAAATTCATATAAAGAATTAACTGAATTTAAAAGTGATGTGGAACAGCATTTGGTAAAAGGTTTTCATAGGGTATTTAAAAGTATTTTTCCAATAGAAGATTTAAATGACAAAGCTACACTTGAATATATTTCTTACAGACTCGAGAAACCAAAATTTGATGTTGATGAATGTATAACAAGAGGCCTTACTTATTCAGCTGCACTAAAATGCACATTAAGATTAGTTGTCTATGATATAGATCAAGAAAACAATACCAAAGATATATTATCAGCGAAAGAACAAGAAGTTTATATGGGTGAAGTTCCAATGATGACAAATAGTGGAACCTTTATAACAAACGGTGTTCAAAGAGTTGTTGTTAACCAAATGCATAGAAGTCCAGGAGTATTTTTTGATCATGATAAAGGAAAATCTCATGCCAGTGGTAAACTTTTATTTAATTGCAGAGTAATCCCAAATAGAGGATCTTGGCTAGATTTTGAGTACGATGTAAAAGACTTTTTATATTTTAGAATAGATAGAAAAAAAAAAATATTTGTTTCAACATTGTTACAAGCACTGGGTTTCTCTAAATCTGATATTGTTAATGAGTTTTATGAAAAAGAAACTTTTACCTACGATAAAAATTTAAAGAAGTGGAAAAGCAAATTTGACCCTGAAAACTACAAAGCGAAAAATTTTTCAGAGGAAATTATAGATGCAAAATCTAACAAAGTTTTAGTAAAAATAGGTGAGCAAATCAATTTTTTAAATGCAAAAAAGCTACAAAATGATGGTTTAAAAGAAATTTTAGTATCTAATGAAGCATTGTATGGAAATTTTTTACACGAAGACGTTACTATCGGTGAAGATATTTTTAAAATTGGAACTGAGTTAAATGAAACTATAATTAATAAATTTATAGAAAATAATTATAGTGTAGTTAATGTTTCAAAAACAAATTCAATATCAAAAGGTCCCTACCTACTACAAACTATTTTAAATGACAAAAATGAAAATAAAAATGATGCTATAACTGAAATTTATAAAATTTTAAGACCAGGAGAACCTCCAACAATTGAAATAGCAACCCAAATATTTAATAATTTATTTTTTAGTTCTGATAGATACGATTTATCAGATGTTGGTAGAGTAAAAATGAACTCTCGACTTGATCTGAGTTGTTCAGATAAAATTACTATTTTAAGAAATGACGATATTTTGGCTATAATAAAAAAAATGTTAGATCTTAGAGATGGCAAGGATGAAGTTGATGATATTGACCATTTAGGCAATAGAAGAGTAAGGTCTGTTGGAGAACTTGTTGAGAACCAAGCACGTATTGGCGTCTATAGAATGGAAAGAGCAATTAAGGAAAAAATGACAACATTAGATGTAGAGTCTGCAATGCCTCAAGACTTAATAAATGCGAAACCTCTTACTATTTCATTAAAAGACTTTTTTGCTACCTCACAACTTTCACAATTCATGGACCAAACAAATCCATTATCAGAGATAACACACAAAAGAAGAGTTTCTGCATTAGGTCCAGGAGGACTTACAAGAGAAAGAGCAGGTTTTGAGGTAAGAGATGTACATCCAACACATTATGGAAGAATATGTCCAATTGAAACACCTGAAGGTCCAAACATTGGATTAATAAATAGTCTTTCAACATATTCAAAAATTAATAAATATGGTTTCATAGAGAGCCCTTATAAAAAAGTAGAGAATGGAGTTGTTCAAGATAAAATTGAATACCTTTCAGCAATGGAAGAGACTAAATTTACAATTGCTCAAGCAAACTCGGTTTTAGATAAAAATGGAAGATTTGTTGAAGAGTTAGTTTCAAGCAGAGCAAATTTAGATTTTATTTTATCCAAACCTGAGAATATTGATTATATTGATGTTTCACCTAAACAACTTGTCTCAGTTGCAGCTTCTTTAATTCCATTTTTAGAAAATGATGATGCAAACAGAGCTTTGATGGGATCTAATATGATGAGACAAGCAGTTCCACTATTAAAACCAGAGGCACCATTAGTTGGTACAGGAATTGAAAGTGATGTGGCTTTAGACTCTGGAGTTACAATAGTTGCAAAAAGGGATGGTATTGTAGATAAAATTGATGGTAAAAGAATTGTAATTAAGGCATCAAGTGAAAAAGATTATTCAAAGTCTGGCGTTGATATATATAATTTACAAAAGTTTAAAAGATCAAATCAAAACACGTGTATCAACCAAAAACCACTTGTCAGAGTAGGTGATAAAGTAAGATCTGGCGATATAATTGCTGATGGACCATCAACAAAGACTGGTGAACTAGCACTAGGTAAGAACGTTACCGTAGCATTTATGCCATGGCAGGGATACAACTTTGAAGATTCTATTTTAATTTCTGAGAGATGTGTAACAGATGATGTATTTACTTCCATACATATAGAAGAATATGAGGTTATGGCTAGAGATACAAAGTTAGGTGAAGAGGATATAACAAGAGATATTCCAAACATAAATGAAGAAGCACTTAAAAATCTTGATGAGTCAGGAGTTGTATATATTGGGGCAGAAGTAAAGCCAGGCGATATACTAGTCGGGAAAGTGACTCCCAAGGGAGACTCTGCATCAGGTCCAGAAGAGAAACTTCTAAGATCAATATTTGGAGAAAAAGCAATAGATGTAACAGATACTTCTCTTAAAATGCCTAGTGGAAGTGGAGGAATTGTCGTTGACGTTAGAGTATTTAATAGACATGGAATTGAAAAAGATGAGAGGTCAATAACAATTGAAAGAGCTGAAATTGAAAGTGTACAACAAGATAAGAATGTAGAAGAAGAAATTTTAGAGAGAAGTATTAAACAAAGAGCATCGTCTATATTGACTAATACTAAATTATCTAAAAAGATAAAAAATTATGATTTAGGCTTAACCTTAAATGAAGAAATTATTTTTGATCTTTCAGTATCAGATTTATTTAAAATAACAGTTGATGATACAAAAAAAACTGAAGCTTTACATCAACTAAGATCACAGTACGAGAATGCAAAAAAGGATATTCAAGATAGATTTGAAGATAAAGTTCTCAAAATAAGACAGGGAGATGATCTTTTACCAAGCGTTATGAAAATGGTGAAAGTTTTCGTAGCCATAAAAAGAAGATTAAGACCTGGTGATAAAATGTCTGGGAGGCATGGAAACAAAGGTGTTGTCAGTAAAATAGTACCAGTGGAAGATATGCCATACAGAGAAAATGGTAAACCAGTTGATATTGTTTTAAATCCACTTGGAGTACCGAGTAGGATGAATGTAGGTCAAATATTAGAAACTCATTTAGGCTGGTCATGTAAAGAACTAGGAGAGCAATTAACAAATTTAGTAAACCAAAACCAAAAGAAAATTGAAAAAGAAGAAAAAATAACAAAATTTTTAAAATCAGTTTATGGCGATGAGGTTTATTCTGAAAATATCGACACATTGACAAACACTGAATTTAAAGATTTGTGTCAAAATATTCAAAATGGTGTTCCAATCTCAACACCAGTTTTCGATGGCGCCAAAGAAAAAGATGTGACTAATATGTTGGATTTAGCAAAATTACCTAACTCAGGTCAAACTACACTCTGGGATGGAAGAACAGGAGAAAAATTTGATAGACCTGTTACAGTTGGAATTATTTATATGCTCAAACTTCACCATTTAGTGGAGGATAAAATACACGCAAGATCAACTGGTCCATACAGCCTTGTTACGCAACAACCTCTCGGAGGAAAAGCTCAATTAGGTGGACAAAGATTTGGAGAAATGGAGGTTTGGGCTTTAGAGGCGTATGGTGCATCATATACATTACAAGAAATACTAACTGTAAAATCAGATGATGTTGCAGGAAGAGTCAAAGTTTACGAAACAATTGTAAAAGGTGAGGAAAATTTTGAGTCCGGAATACCAGAGTCATTCAATGTATTAGTAAAAGAAATTAAGTCATTAGCATTAAATGTGGAGTTAAATTAAAAATATGAGTAAAGAGTTATCAGATCTATTTAAATCTTCAGAGATTTCTGAAGCACAAAACTTTAATAGTATTAAAATTACTTTAGCTAGTCCTGAAAAAATAAAATCATGGACATTTGGTGAAATCAAAAAGCCAGAGACAATTAATTATAGAACTTTTAGACCAGAAAAGGATGGACTTTTCTGCGCAAGAATATTCGGTCCTATAAAGGATTACGAGTGTTTATGTGGAAAATATAAAAGAATGAAATTCAGAGGAATTATTTGCGAAAAATGTGGTGTAGAGGTTACAAAATCAAACGTAAGAAGAGAAAGAATGGGTCATATTAATTTAGCTACCCCAGTTGCTCATATTTGGTTTTTAAAGTCTTTGCCAAGTAGAATTTCATTAGTTGTTGATATGAAATTGAAAGAAGTAGAGAGAGTTTTATATTTTGAGAATTTTATAGTTATTGAACCAGGTTTAACAGGACTTAAGAAAAATCAGCTACTAGGTGAAGAAGAGTTAATAAAATATCAAGATGATTATGGAGAAGAGGCATTTACAGCAGGAATTGGTGCAGAAGCAATTTTAGAAATTCTTAAATCAATAAATTTAGAAGAGGAAAGAGAACTATTAATTAAAAATATTAAAGAAACAAAATCAAAAGTTAATGAAGAAAGATCAATAAAAAGATTAAAATTAATTGAATCATTTATTGAAACAGGAAATAAACCAGAATGGATGATATTAACTACAGTCCCAGTAATACCACCTGAATTGAGACCTCTTGTGCCATTGGATGGTGGAAGGTTTGCTACATCGGATTTAAATGATTTATATAGAAGAGTAATTAATAGAAACAATAGATTAAAAAGATTAATAGATTTAAAAGCTCCTGACATAATTGTAAGAAATGAAAAAAGAATGCTACAAGAGTCTGTAGATGCCCTATTTGATAATGGAAGAAGAGGTCGTGTAATTACAGGTACAGGAAAAAGACCACTTAAATCATTAGCAGAAATGCTAAAAGGAAAACAAGGAAGATTTAGACAAAATCTATTGGGTAAAAGAGTTGATTATTCTGGAAGATCAGTAATTGTCGTAGGTCCAGATTTAAAACTACACGAGTGTGGATTACCAAAAAAAATGGCTCTAGAGTTATTCAAACCATTTTTGTATGCGAGATTAAATAAATTAGGCCTAGCATCTACAATAAAACAAGCAAAAAAATTAGTTGAAAAAGAAAGAACTGAAGTTTGGGATGCCCTAGAATTAATAGTAAGAGAGCATCCTGTAATATTAAATAGAGCCCCGACACTTCACAGATTGGGTGTACAAGCTTTCGAACCAAAATTAATTGAGGGAAATGCTATTGAACTACACCCATTAACATGTGCAGCATTTAATGCTGATTTTGATGGAGATCAGATGGCAGTACATGTACCATTGAGTTTAGAAGCACAGTTAGAGGCTAGGGTATTGATGATGTCAACAAATAATATTCTAAGTCCATCTAACGGTAAACCTATAATAGTACCAAGTCAGGATATGATCCTTGGAATTTATTATTTATCGCAACCTCCAGTACAAACTGAGAAAGTTGATGGATATTTTATTAACACTTCTGAAATTGAGCACGCTTTAGAAACAGGTCAAATCAAAGTTCATTCAAGAATAGTATCTAGATTTGAAACCGTTGATGAAAAAGGAAATACTAAGTTTGAAAAACATATAAGCACAGCTGGAAGATTTTTGTTATCAAACATAATTCCGAAAAATGTAAATAATAAATTTTCATTAATTGATAGATTACTTCCGAAAAAAATAGTTTCTGAAGTAATTGATCATGTATTTAGATTTTCTGGTCAAAAAAGTACTGTAATATTTTGTGATAAATTAAAAGATATTGGATTTAAACATGCATTCAAGGCTGGAATTTCATTTGGAAAAGATGATCTTTTAATACCTGATAATAAAGAACAATTAATTGATGAGACTAAAAAACTTATTGCTGATTACGAAGGACAATATGCTGAAGGTTTGATAACAAGAGGTGAAAAGTATAATAAAGTTATTGATGCTTGGTCTAAATGTACAGACAGAGTTGCATCCGAAATGATGAAGAGAATTTCTGCAACAGAAGTTACAGATGAAGGACTTAAAATTAATTCAGTATTTATGATGGCTGATAGTGGTGCAAGAGGATCGGCAGCACAAATGAAACAACTAGCCGGAATGAGAGGTTTAATTGCCAAACCTTCAGGTGAAATTATTGAAACTCCAATTACATCAAACTTTAAAGAGGGTCTCACAGCGTTAGAGTATTTTAACTCAACACATGGAGCCAGAAAAGGTTTAGCTGATACAGCTCTTAAAACAGCTAGCTCAGGATATTTAACAAGAAGATTATGTGATGTAGCTCAAGATTTAACTATTACAAAACCAAAATGTGACAGAAACTGTGGATCAATAAAACTGACTGAAGTTTTGGAAGGTGGAAATATTATGGTAAGTTTATCTGAAAGAGCATTAGGTAGAGTTGCTGCAAAAGAAATTAAAAATCCACTTACAGGAGAAGTGCTTATAAAAAAAGAAGAAATGATAGATGAAGCAGCATGTGAAAAAATTGATGCAGCAGGAGTTAAAAGCTTAAATGTATATTCAGTAATGACTTGTGGATCAAAAGAAGGCGTTTGTGCCACCTCGTATGGTAGAGATTTATCAAGAGGAAAAATGGTTCATGTTGGTGAGGCAATAGGTATGATTTCTGCACAATCTATTGGAGAACCTGGAACACAGTTAACTATGAGAACTTTCCACGTAGGGGGAACCGCTTCAGTTAAGCAAGATTCGCAAATAGTATCTAATTCAGAGGGAACTCTAAAAATTGTTAACACTAATCTAATAAAAGACTCGAAAAATAATCAAATTGTTATGGGTAGAAATACTGAAATATCTATTGAAGATGATAACGGACTTCAAGTTGCATCTTACAAAGTTCCATATGGATCTAAACTTTTTTTTGAAAACGAGCAAAAGGTCAAAAAAGGTTCTAAAATATGTGAATGGGATCCTTACACAACACCAGTTATTGCAGAAAAAGATGGTATTGCAAATTATGTTGATTTAATTGATGGAGTTTCAATTGCTGAAACTGTAGATGATGCAACTGGAATTTCTACAAAAGCTGTTGTAGATTGGAAAACTCAATCAAAAAATACTGACTTAAAACCAAGAATTACTTTAAGAGATTCAAAAGGGAACGTTATTAAAAAAGCCGACGACAATGAGGCTAGATACTATTTAGTTCCAGACTCAATTTTATCTGTTAAAGATGGTGCGAAAATTTCAGCTGGTGATGTAATCGCAAGATTACCAAAAGAAACGACAAAAACAAAAGATATCACTGGTGGATTGCCAAGAGTAGCAGAATTATTTGAAGCAAGAAAAGCGAAGGATAGTGCAATTATTGCAGAAAATGATGGTAGTGTTATTTTTGGTAAAGAAGTAAGAGGTAAACAAAGAGTAACTATCGAAGCTGAAAACGGCGATACATCAACCTACCTAATTCCAAAGGGTAAACATATTAATTTTAACCAAGGTGAGAAAATTAAAAAAGGTGAATATTTATTAGATGGACAGCCATTGCCTCATGATATTTTAAGAATATTAGGTATTGAGGAATTAACAGAGTATTTTGTAAATCAAGTACAAGATGTTTATAGATTACAAGGAGTAATAATTAATGATAAACATATTGAAACTATCCTAAGACAAATGCTTAAAAAAATAGAGGTTAAAGAAACAGGTGATAGTAAATTATTGCCAGGCGAAATAATTGATAGAATTAAATTTGAAACAATGAATGAAGAATTAGTAGCTGAAGGCAAAAAACCGGCTGTTGGCGAAAGGGTTCTTATGGGAATAACAAAGGCATCATTGCAAACAGAGTCATTTATATCTGCAGCATCTTTTCAAGAAACAACAAGAGTTCTTACAGATGCAGCCATTAAAGGAAAAGTTGATAAACTAACTGGCTTAAAAGAAAACGTTATAGTTGGAAGATTAGTCCCTGCAGGAACTGGTTCTATTAAAAATAATTGGAATAAAAAAGCAATTGATGACGATCAGAAATTTTTATCAGAGCAAGAAAGCGATGAAGCATCCGAAGCTCAAATAAACCAATAAATTTAATACTTTTTTCACTTTATTTAGTTTGACAAATACAATTTCTAATGTATTTTGGCCATGTTTTTGGTTGGAATGTAGTGACTAGATCACTAAACGCTGCCTCAAATAACATGTCAGTTATTTCATCAAAAATATAACTATTAATAAAATTTAATTATGCCGACTATAAACCAGTTAGTAAGAAAAAGTAGAGATAAACAGATCACAAGAAACAAAGTTCCAGCTTTGCAAAAACAACCTTTGAAAAGAGGTGTGTGCGTAAAAGTTTATACAACAACTCCAAAAAAACCAAACTCAGCACTAAGAAAAGTCGCTCGAGTAAGGTTATCCAATGGTTTTGAAGTGACTGCATATATACCAGGTGAAGGACATAATTTACAAGAACACTCAGTTGTTTTAATAAGAGGCGGAAGAGTTAAAGATTTACCAGGTGTAAGATATCATATTTTAAGAGGAAATTTAGATACCCAAGGTGTTGCAAATAGAAAACAAAGACGTTCATTGTATGGAACCAAAAAAGGTAAATAATAATGTCTAGAAAAAGAAAAGCTCCAAAAAAATTAACTGTAATAGATCCCAGATATAAATCTACTATTATTCCAAAATTAATTAATTCAATAATGTATGATGGAAAAAAAACAATAGCTGAAAAAATAATTTATGATGCAATTGAGAAAATTAAAAGTAAATCAAAAGACGAACCTTTAAATGTTTTTAATGATGCTATTAATAACATTAGACCTACCGTTGAAGTAAGATCTAGAAGAGTGGGTGGTGCAACCTATCAAGTTCCTGTTGAAGTTAAATCAAAAAGATCGCAAGCCTTAGCACTAAGGTGGTTAGTTGATGCTTCTAGAAAACGTAAAGATAAAAAAATGTCAGATAAAATATTTAATGAAATATATGATGCGTATCAAAATAGAGGATCAGCTATAAAAAAAAAGGAAGATACTCACAAAATGGCAGAATCAAATAAGGCTTTTGCTCATTTTAGATGGTAATAAATTATGTCAAGAACACACACATTAGATAAATACAGAAATATTGGTATAATGGCACATATTGATGCTGGCAAAACTACAACCACTGAAAGAATTCTCTATTATACAGGTAAAAGTCACAAAATAGGAGAAGTGCATGATGGAGCAGCTACTATGGACTGGATGGAGCAAGAACAGGAGAGAGGTATTACCATCACTTCTGCAGCAACTACTTGTTTTTGGAATGATCATAGAATAAATATTATAGATACTCCTGGACATGTCGATTTCACTATTGAAGTTGAAAGATCATTAAAGGTTCTTGATGGAGCTGTTGCTGTATTTGATGGAGTAGCTGGTGTCGAACCACAATCTGAAACCGTATGGAGACAGGCTGACAAATACAAAGTCCCAAGAATTTGTTTTGTGAATAAATTGGATAGAACTGGAGCAGACTTTTTTAGATGCGTAGGTATGATTAAAGATCGTCTTGGAGCCAAACCTCTAGTAATGCAGGTTCCGATTGGAGTAGAGGCTTCATTAAAAGGTGTTGTAGATTTAATTAAAATGAAAGCAGTTGTGTGGAAAAATGAGGATCTTGGTGCCGCCTGGGAATTAACAGACATACCTGAAGACCTAAAAGAAATTTCAAATAAATATAGACAAGAGTTAGTTGAAACAGCTGTTGAGCAAGATGAAAAGCTAATGGAGGAATATCTTTCTGGTAATGATATATCAGAGGAGAATTTAATTAGATGTATTAGAAAAGGATGTTTGGGCTTTGATTTTGTCCCGGTTTTAACTGGTTCTGCTTTTAAGAATAAGGGTGTTCAACCACTTCTAGATGCAGTGGTTAACTACTTGCCTAGTCCTAAAGATATCGGGTTAATTAAAGGAACTAAACCAGGTTCAGATGATGAGATAGAAATGAAATTCGAGGACAGTGCTCCATTCTCTGCACTTGCTTTTAAAGTTGCAAATGATCCATTTGTTGGGAGTTTAACATTTATAAGAATTTATTCAGGAACAGTAAAATCTGGAACTGGAATTTATAATACTTCTAAGGATAAAGAAGAAAGAGTTGGGCGTATGCTTTTGATGCACGCTAATTCTAGAGAAGATATAAAAGAGGCAAATGCGGGCGATATAGTTGCATTAGCTGGTTTAAAAAATACTATTACAGGACATACACTTGCAAATAAGGAAATGCCTGTTTTACTTGAGCCGATGGAATTTCCTGATCCAGTTATAGAAATTGCAGTTGAACCAAAAACTAAAGCTGATCAAGAAAAAATGGGTGAAGCTTTAGGTAGATTGGCTAAAGAAGATCCATCATTTAGGGTTACTTCCGACGAAGAGTCGGGTCAAACAATTATTAAAGGAATGGGAGAATTGCACCTTGATATAATTGTCGATAGAATGAAAAGAGAATTTAAAGTTGAGGCAAACGTAGGAGCACCTCAAGTTGCATATAGAGAAACTATACTTTCTGCTGCAGAAAATGATTATACTCATAAAAAACAGAGTGGTGGTGCTGGTCAATTTGCTCGAGTTAAACTCGCAGTAGAACCTTTAGAGCCTGGAAAAGGTAGAGAAATAGAAAGTAAAATTAAAGGTGGTGCAATACCGAAAGAATTTATACCAGGTGTTGAAAAAGGAGTAGAAACTATTGCTGATGGAGGTATTTTAGCAGGATTTCCACTTATAGATTATAAAGTTACAATAGTTGATGGATTGCATCACGATGTTGACTCAAGCGTTTTAGCTTTTGAGTTAGCTTCAAGACAATGCTTTAAAGAAGCTTGTACTAAAGCAACACTAAAATTATTAGAACCAATTATGAGAGTTGAAGTTGTAACACCTGAGGATTATATGGGCGATGTAATAGGAGACTTAAATAGTAGACGTGGACAAATAAATACTCAAGAGCAAAGAGGTAACGCTACAGTAATAACTGCAATGGTTCCTCTAGCAAACATGTTTGGATATATAAATAATTTGAGATCAATGTCACAAGGAAGAGCACAATATTCAATGTTTTTTGATCATTATGATAAAGTTCCACAAAATGTACAAGACGAAGTAACAAAAAAGACAGGTTAATTATGGAAAAACAAAATATAAGAATTAAACTTAGAGCGTATGACAACAAAGTACTTGATCAGTCTACCGCAGAAATTGTCAATACAGTCAAAAGAACAGGTGCTAATATTAAAGGACCTATACCTCTTCCTACAAAAAAAGAAAGATATACAGTTTTAAGATCACCACATATTGATAAAAAAAGTAGAGAACAGTTTGAGACAAGAACCCATAAAAGATTAATTGATATTATAGAACCAACGCCAGCCACAGTCGAAGCACTAATGAAATTGGATTTGGCATCAGGTGTAGATGTGGAGATTAAAATTTAATGAGCGAAATAAGCCTTATTGGAAAAAAAATCGGTATGACTAGAGAATTCTTTAAAACTGGACAGTCTGTACCCGTTACAGTTTTAAAGGTAGAAAAAGGTAGGGTAATCCAATTGATAAATGAGGAAAATAGAGGATATAATGCTGTTCAAGTTGGTTTTGGCAATATTAAAAACTCAAAATTATCAAAATCAATGAAAGGATATTTTACAAAAAAAAATACTGAAGCAAAAAAAATATTAAAGGAATTTAGAGTAAAAGAATTATCGGAATACAAAGAGGGCAATGAATTTGGAATTGAAATATTTAAGGATATAAAATTTCTAGATGTAAGAGCAAAAACTATAGGAAAAGGATTTGCTGGCTCAATGAAAAGGCATAATTTTGGTGGATTAAGAGCATCACATGGTGTTTCTATTTCACATAGAGCTCATGGGTCAACAGGCCAAAACCAGGATCCCGGTAAGGTTTTCAAAGGAAAAAAAATGGCAGGTCATATGGGAGATAAATTGAGATCAATGCAAAATCTTGAAATTATTAAAACTGATCTAGATAACGATCTAATATACCTAAAAGGTTCAATACCTGGGTCTAAAAATTCTGAAGTTCTATTAAAAAAATCTGTTAAAAATACAAACAAACTGACAATTCCAGAAAAAATTGAAATTTTGGAAAAATCTAAAAAAGTAAAAGATAAAAAAAAATAATTTATGAAAATAGATAAATTAAATTTAGAAGGTAAAAAAGTGTCTATTGAGATATCTGATAAAATAATTGATGCTGAAATAAATGATAAACTTGTTAGCAATGTTTTGTACAAAACAAATGCAAATTACAAGGGCAGAAAAGCAAAAACTAAACAAAAAAATGAAATTACAGGATCAACGTCAAAGATTTATGCTCAAAAAGGCACAGGAAATGCGAGACATGCGAGTAAAAAAGCCCCTATATTTGTGGGAGGTGGTATAGCTCACGGTCCTAAAGGTGAATTAAATTATAAAAAAAGAAAACTTAATAAAAGTGAAAAAAGATTGAGTATTGCTTCACTGATTACTAAAAAAAACAATTTAAAAGATTTAATAATTTTTAATGACTTTGAAAAGCAAATTTTAAAAACTAAAGAAATGAACAATATATTAATAAAGTTTGAAGCTAAAAATTCAATAATAATTGCCGATAAAAAATCAAAAGATAATATCTTTAAATCTGTTAAAAATATTCCCAATGTAAAAATTACTGACGTTAACCACTTTAGTGCATACGATTTAGCTAAGTTTAAAAAAGTAATATTTACCGAAACATCAATTAAAGAGCTGGAAAAAAGATATTAATCATGGAAAAAATACATTTGTACGATAAAATAATATCACCTGTAGTAACTGAAAAATCAACTAATCTTTCAGAACAAAATAAAATCATATTCAAGGTAAATGGTAAAGCTAACAAAAAAAACTTAAAAACTAATATTGAAAAAATTTTTAAAGTGAATGTTACGAAGGTTAATATTATAAATAAAAAAACAAGAATTAAAGTAACTAGAGGTAAAAAAGTTAGAGTTAAGGGATATAAAAAAGCAATAATAACTCTTAAAAAAGGTCAAAATATAGATCTAACAACAGGAATTTAAATTAATGGCATTAAAAACATTTAAACCATACACTAAGTCAACAAGAGGGACCATTCTTGTAAGTAGAGAGGGTCTATGGAAAGGCAAACCTTTTAAAGCACTTACATCTGCAAATAATGCATCAAAAGGAAGAAATAATTACGGAAGAATAACCTCAAGAAACCATGGTGGAGGTCACAAGCACAAATATAGAAAAATAGATTTCTACAGAAAAAAAATGAGTTCAATGGCTGAGGTAGAGAGAATTGAATATGATCCAAATAGATCATGTCATATAATGCTTGTTAAATTTGATGATGGTGAAAGATTCTATTATTTAGCTCCAAAAGATATTAAAATTGGTGACAAAGTTCAGAATGGATCAAATTCAGAAATAAAAATTGGAAATTGTTTGCCTTTAAAAGATATACCTGTTGGTATTGATATTCACAATGTAGAGATCAATCCAGGTGGTGGAGGTAAAATAGCTAGATCAGCGGGAACTTCAGTTTCTATATCAGGTATAGATGGAAATTATTCAATAGTAAAAATGATATCAGGAGAAGTTAGAAAAATAAATTCTAATTCAATGGCTACTATTGGAGTTTTATCAAACCCTGACCAAAAAAATATTAAGATAGGTAAAGCAGGAAGATCAAGATGGTTAGGAATTAGACCACATACAAGAGGTGTAGTAAAAAATCCAGTCGATCACCCTCATGGAGGTGGTGAAGGTAAATCAGCAGGTGGAAGGCACCCTGTATCTCCTACAGGCCAATCAGCAAAAGGATTGAAAACAAGAGATAACAAAAGAACAGATAAATTTATAATAAGAAGAAGGAAGAAAAAAAGAGCATAAATTATGGCGAGATCAATTTGGAAAGGACCATTTGTAGAGGAGAGCTTAATTAAAAAGGTTGAGAAATTGAAGAATGACTCTGTAAAAAAACCAATAAAAACATGGTCAAGAAAATCTACTATAATACCAGATTTTGTTGGGGTAAGTTTTTTAATTTATAACGGAAAAAAGTTTATTCCAATTACAATATCAGAAGACATGGTAGGACACAAATTAGGTGAATTTGCACCAACAAGACAATTTTTTGGTCACACCCCAGCGGATAAAAAAGCTAAAGTAGAGGGAGGAGCTAAGAAATAATGTCAAAGCTAAAAAAAAATATAGATACTAAAATTGTAAAAGCCATTAACAAGAACGTAAGATCAAGTACAAGAAAATTAATTCCTATTTTAAAATCAATTGTTGGAAAAAAAGTTGACATTGCAATAAGAGATTTGTCTTTTTCGGAAAAAAGAATATCAAAAGACATTAAAAAAACAATTTCATCAGCAATAGCTAATGCAGAAAATAATTATCAATATGATATTGATAAATTAATAGTTAAGGAAGCATATTGTGGAAAACAAATAGTTATGAAGAGGTTTAGAGCTAGAGCCAAGGGAAGAGCTGCAGAGATAATGAAACCTTACTCAAATTTAACAATAATTTTAACTGAACAAACTAATAAAATGGAGACTCATGGGACAAAAAGTTAATCCGATTGGTTTAAGATTAGGCATCAATAGAGGTTGGGATTCGGTTTGGTATGCTAAGAAAAAAGATTTTGGAAATAATTTAATCGAAGATTTTAAAATTAGAAAATATATAAAGAAAAACGTTGTCAATTCAGGTGTTTCGAAAGTAATGATAGAAAGAACCACAAAAAAATGTTTTGTAACCATCTACACTTCTAGACCCGGTTTTGTGATTGGAAAAAAAGGAACAGATATCGAAAAAATTAAGGGAAATTTATCAAAATTAACTTCTAATGAAGTTGTTTTAAATATTAAAGAAGTTAAAAAACCAGAAACCAATAGTTATTTAGTAGCAGAAAATATCGCTCAGCAATTAGTTAAAAGAGTTTCCTACAGAAGAGCAATGAAAAGAGCAATGCAGTCAGCTCTGAGACTTGGCGCCAAAGGAATAAAAGTTTCAATTAGTGGTAGATTAGGTGGTAACGAAATTGCGAGAACAGAGTGGTTAAGAGAAGGAAGTATACCATCACACACCCTTAGAGCAGATATTGATTATTCTGAGGCAGAAGCTTTAACTACATATGGAATAATAGGAATTAAAATTTGGATATATAAAGGAGAAATCTTTACTAGAGAATTCAGCCAAGAAAGGAATAAAGCTTAAAAATAATGTTACAGCCAACAAGAACAAAATTTAGAAAAGCTCATAAGGGACGAATACATGGAAATGCATCCAGATGTAATATTATGAATTATGGTTCATTTGGACTAAAAGCTATACAACCAGAAAGAATTATTTCAAGACAAATAGAAGCTGCAAGAGTAGCTTTAACTAGGCATATGAAAAGACAAGGGAGAGTATGGACAAGAATGTTCCCTAATATTCCTGTTTCAAAAAAACCAACAGAAGTTAGAATGGGAAAAGGAAAAGGCTCACCTGAATTTTGGGCATGCAGAGTAAAACCAGGAAGAATATTATTTGAAGTTGATGGTGTTTCAGAGCAAATTGCTAGAGAGGCATTATATAAAGCATCTGCAAAATTACCTATTAAATGTAAATTTATAAAAAGAATATAAAATGAAAAAAAAAGAAATTAAAAAATTAACTAAACAACAAATGTTAGAAAATTTAACAAAGTATAAGAAAGATTTATTCAATTTTAGATTTCAAAAAGTCAACGGACAAATTAAAAGCCCATCAAAAATTAAAGATTTAAAAAAAAATATTGCAAGGTTAAAAACATTAATAGAGGTTAAAAATGCCTAAGAAAATTTTAAACGGAATAGTAGTAAGTGACAAACCAAATAAAACAGTAACAGTGTTAGTTGAAAGAAAATATCAACATCCAGTTTTAAAAAAAGTAATGAAAGCACGAAAGAAATATAACGCACATGACGAGGAAAATAAGTTCAAATTTGGCGACAAGGTGACTATTAGAGAGAGTAGACCATACTCAAAAAATAAAAAATTTGAGGTTATAGGAGAAAAAAAATGATACAGGTCCAAACAGAATTAATGGTGGCTGATAATACTGGAGCAAAAAAAATAGAATGTATTAAAGTCTTGGGTGGATCTAAAAGAAGATATGCTAGCATTGGTGACATAATTGTAGTTGCTGTAAAGGAGGCTTTACCAAAGGGTAAAGTTAAAAAAGGCTCTGTCCATAAAGCTGTAGTTGTAAGAGTAAAAAAAGGTATACATAGAAATGATGGATCTAAAGTTAAATTTGATAATAATGCTGCAGTTTTGACAGATGAAAAAGGTGAACCCATGGGAACTAGAATTTTTGGACCTGTTACTAGGGAACTTAGAAATAGAGGACAGATGAAAATTATTTCATTAGCACCTGAGGTTTTGTAATGATTAAAAAAGGAATGAAGGTAAAAATTTTGACTGGAAAAGATAAAAAAAAAGAAGGTGAAGTTATAGAAATTGATAGGAAAAATAATAGAGCAAAAATAAAGGGGATAAACATTGTTAAAAGACATGTAAAGACTACTAAAGAAAAAAAAGGTGGGATAGTTTCAAAAGAAAACTTTATTCATATTTCAAACTTACAAGAAATTGAAAACAAAAAAAAAGTAGAGGCTAAAAAATAATGCAACCAAGACTAAAAACAATATTAATCAAAGAAATTAATCCGAGCCTAAAAGAAATGTTTGGTTATAAAAATTTATATATGGGTCCTAGAATTGAAAAGATTGTTTTAAATATGGGTTTAGGATTAGACGGTAATGATAGTAAGATTGTTAACTCTTGTCTAGAAGATCTGGCCAGTATTACTGGTCAAAAACCAATAATTACAAAATTTAGAAAATCCATAGCTAATTTTAAAACAAGAAAAAATACAAATTCAGGGCTCAAGGTAACATTAAGAAAAAATAAAATGTACGAATTTATTGATAGACTAGTAAATATAGCACTACCAAGAATTAAAGATTTTAGAGGATTAAATTCAAAAGGATTTGATAAATTTGGTAATTATACTTTTGGGATAAAAGAACAGATAATTTTTCCAGAGGTAAACTTTGATAAGGTAGATAAAATTAGGGGTTTAGATATCACGATTGTAATTAAAGCGATGGATAAAAAACACAGTTATGAACTTTTGAAAAAATTAAATTTTCCATTTAAAGAAAGCAGGGATAACTAATGGCTAAACAAAGTGCGATTAACAAGAATAATAAAAGAATTAAATTGGCTGAAAAATTTTTTAAAAAAAGAAATAATCTTAAAAAAATAATAATGAATAAAAAATTAACACTTGAAGAAAGATTCAAAGCACAGCAGAAACTCTCAAAATTACCGAGAAATTCTGCAAAAATAAGAGTAAGAAACAGATGTCAGATAACAGGTAGACCTCATGGAGTTTATCGTAAATTAAAAATATCAAGAATTGCACTTAGACAACTAGGGTTAGAGGGCAAAATTCCTGGTATGGTAAAATCGAGTTGGTAGAAAGGAAATTATGAGTTTAAGTGATCCAATAGGTGATATGTTAGCAAGATTAAAAAATTCTCAGATGAGAAGTCATAAAAAAATTGAACTCCCGTCATCTAAGTTTAAAACAAAAATTGCAGAAATTTTAAAATCAGAGGGATATATAATAGATTATAAAGTTACATCTGTTGAAAACAAGTCAAATTTGCATATTAGCTTAAAATATAACTCTGGTAACCCAGTTATAAGTTCAATTGAAAGAGTTTCAAAACCGGGAAGAAGAATTTTTTCGAGTGCAGATAGCTTGCCTAAAGTAAATAATGGGCTTGGCATTGCCATCGTATCAACATCAAAAGGAGTTATGACCGACATAGATGCAAGAAAGCAAAAGGTTGGTGGTGAAATTATTTGTAAGGTATTTTAATGTCTAAAATTGGTAAAATTAGTATTTCTATCCCAGAAAAAGTAAAAGTTATGTTAAGTGACAGTACGATAAACATTGAAGGACCACTTGGGAAAAAATCACTTAGTATTGACCTTGATGTGTTCGATTTAAATATAACCGAAGGAAAGGAAGTTTCTATTAAACCCAAAAAAAATAATCAAGATTCAAAAAGATTGTGGGGTATGAACAGAAGTTTAATTAATAATGCTATTATTGGAGCCAGTAAAGGATATGAGAAAATTCTTGAACTATCAGGCGTAGGTTATAGAGCAGCACTAAAAGGAAATATTTTAAACCTTCAATTAGGATTTAGCCACGATATCAATTATGATATACCAGAAGGTGTTAAAATTAATGTTGAAAAACAAAATATTCTTAAAATTACTGGAACAGATAAGCAACAGGTAGGTATGGTAGCTGCAAAGATTAAAAGTATAAGACCACCTGAACCTTACAAAGGAAAAGGAATCAAGGAACAAGGTCAATATATATTAAGAAAAGAAGGTAAAAAGAAATAATGAGTCTAACAAAATTAGAAAGAAAAAAATTTAGAGTAAGAAACAAAATAAAAAAAGTTTCCTCTATGGGAAGATTTAGATTAAGTGTCAGTAGATCTGCAAAAAATATTAGTGCTCAAATAATTGATGATGCTAAAAATGTAACTCTAGTTTCTGCATCATCAAATACTAAAGAAATTAAAACACAAAAAAAAAATAAAAAAGAATTGTCTACATTGGTGGCAGAGACGCTAGCAAAAAAAGCCAAAGATTTGAAAATTACAAAAGTTTATTTTGATAGAGGAATTTACAAATATCATGGAAGAGTAAAATTATTAGCTGAAGAACTCAGAAAAAATGGAATGGAATTTTAAATATGGAAAAAAATACAGAATTTGTTGAGAAACTAGTTCATATTAATAGAATAACAAAAGTTGTTAAAGGCGGGAGGAGATTTGGTTTCTCTGCATTAGTAGTCGTAGGAAATCAAAACGGTAAAATTGGTGTTGCTCATGCAAAAGCAAAACAAGTTCCTGATGCAATTAAAAAAGCCAATGATTTGGCAAGAAGAAATCTTGTTCAAATACCATTAAGAGAAGGAAGAACTATACATCATGATATATTTGGGAAAGATGGCGCTGGTAAAATAAAACTTAGAGCTGCTCCAAAAGGTACAGGAATTATTGCAGGTGGAGCTGTAAGGGCAGTATGTGAAGTATTAGGTATAAAAGATATAGTTGCAAAATCACTTGGAACGGCGAATCCACATAATGTAATAAGAGCTTGTATGAAGGCATTATCAAAGCAAAATTCACCAAAGAATATTTCATTATTAAGAAATAAAAAAATATCAGAAATAGTTGAGAAAAGGGGATAATCAATATGTTGAATAAAACTTTAAAAGTAAAATCTCCAAAAAAAAAACTTGGAAGAGGAATTGGTTCAGGTAAGGGCAAGACCTCGGGTAGAGGTGTAAAAGGACAAAAATCAAGATCAGGAGTAGCAATAAATAGTTTTGAGGGTGGACAAATGCCTCTTTATAGAAGACTTCCAAAAAGAGGCTTTAATCCTATAAATAAAATTAAAATAGCTAAGATAAATTTAGAACAACTTCAAGGTTTCGTTGATAAAAAGAAAATAGATACTTCAAATCTTATCAATTTAGAAAGCTTAAAAAAAAACAAGATTATTAATAAATCATATTTAAAATTCAAAATACTAGGAAATGGAAATCTAAAATCAAAAATTGATATTGAAGCTGATTTTTCCTCAATTTCTGCAAAAGAAAAAATTGAAAAACTTGGTGGTATATTAAAAATCAAAAATATTAAATAATAATGAGTGGATCATCTCAAACAAATGATTTAAGAAATAGAATATTATTTACAATTTTAATTCTTGCTATTTATAGACTTGGGACTTTTGTTCCACTTCCGGGAATAGACCCAGAACAACTTCAAATAATGATGGATAGTAATCAAAAAGGATTGCTTGGAATGTTTAATGTATTTGCGGGAGGTGCAGTAAGCAGAATGGCTATTTTTGCTCTGGGTATAATGCCATACATATCATCATCAATTATTGTACAGTTGTTAACGGGAGTAACTGATTATTTTAAAAATCTAAAATCTCAAGGTGAAGTTGGAAGACAAAAAATTACACAAATAACAAGATATGGAACAGTCTTATTAGCTACTGTGCAAGGATATGGTTTAGCTGTAGGCTTAGAGTCATCGGCAGATTTAGTAATAAATCCTGGCGTTTTTTTTAAAATCTCTACAGTAACAACTATAGTAGCAGGTACGATATTTTTGATGTGGTTAGGAGAACAAATAACTCAAAGAGGTATTGGTAATGGTATATCTCTAATAATTTTTTCAGGTATTGTTGCTGAAATACCCCGGGCGTTAGTTACTACGTTTGAACTAGGTAGAACAGGTGCAATCTCGACATTAATGATAATTTTCATATTTATATTACTTATTATAACAATTTTATTCATTGTATTTATGGAGAGAGCGTTGAGAAAAATATTAATAAATTATCCAAAAAGACAAATGGGCAACAAAATGTATGGAGGAGAATCATCACACTTACCTCTTAAAATAAATTCTGCAGGAGTAATTCCTGCTATATTCGCATCTGCTTTATTGTTATTACCTGTAACATTTTCAAATTTTAATGTTTCACAAAATGAAACATTTTTGAATATTTCATCATATTTCTCACAAGGGCAGCCTCTATATATGATATTATATGCTTCTGGTATTATATTTTTTACTTTCTTTTATACATCAATAACATTTAACCCAAATGAAACAGCTGAAAATTTAAGAAAATATGGCGGATTTATTCCAGGTATTAGACCTGGAGAAAGCACTGCTCTATATATCGATACTATTTTAACAAGATTAACAACAATTGGAGCATTGTATCTTACACTTGTCTGTTTAATGCCAGAATTCTTAATTGCAAATTATCCTATACCATTTTATCTTGGTGGTGCCTCTGTATTGATTGTTGTTGTTGTAGCGATAGATACAGTTACACAGGTACAAACTAGATTAATGAGTTCACAATACGAGCAATTAATTAAGAAAACAAAATTTGGAAGATAATTTTAGTGAATGTTATAATATTTGGGCCCCCTGGTGCAGGTAAAGGAACACAAGCGTCAAACATCGTTAAAAAATTTAACTTATACCAAGTTTCTACAGGTGATTTACTAAGAAATGAGGTAAAAAATCAAACAGAAATAGGAAAAGACATTGAAAATATTATATCAAAAGGTGATTTTGCAACTGATGAAATTGTAAATGAGCTTATTAAAAATGTAATATTTGACAAGAATAAGAAAAATAAACTTATTTTCGATGGCTATCCAAGATCTTTAAGTCAAGCGAAGAACCTTGACTATTTATTAAAAAGCTCAAATCAAAAAATAGATTATATTTTTTTTCTAAATGTTCACAAGGATAAGATTATAAAACGTATTGAGAAAAGAAAAATTTTAGAAAAAAGATCAGACGACAATCTATCAACCATACTTAAGAGATACGAAACCTATATGGAAACAACTAAACCGGTATTAGACTTCTACTCGAAAAATCCAAATTATTATGAAATTGACGGTGGAGGAAAAATTGGTGAAATATCTAATAAAATTGAGCATATTCTATCGGTTTAAGACATTGACTTTGAAAGAACTTCTTATATAAAAGGCTAAATTTTATCTCAAAATTATGGCTCGTATAGCAGGTGTAAACATACCACAAAACAAATTAGTTAGAGTTGGTCTAACATATATATTTGGAATTGGTGAAAAAAATTCAAATGACATTTGTAAGTCATTAGAAATCCCTAATACAAAAAGAGTCAATGAGCTAACAGATGATGAAATTCTAAAAATAAGAGAACTTATAGATCAAAAATTTACAGTTGAAGGAGATCTTAGGAGAGATACTTCTTTAAACATTAAAAGATTAATAGACCTTGCTTCATATAGAGGGTCTAGACATAGAAAAAAGCTACCGGTTAGAGGACAAAGAACAAGATGTAATGCTAGAACACGTAAAGGAAAAGCTATAGCAATTGCTGGTAAAAAATTAACTCCACTTAAGAAATAAAATGTCAAAAGATAATACAGATAAAAATAATCAAGTTAAAGAAAATACACCTAAGTCTAAAAAGAGCTCTTACTCAAAAAAGAAAAAGAATAAAAAAAATATTTTAAATGGAATAGCTTATGTACAGTCAACTTTTAACAATACTATTGTTTCAATAGCTGATACTAATGGAAATGTAATATCCTGGGCATCTGCTGGACAAAAGGGATTTAAAGGTTCAAGAAAATCTACTCCATATGCTGCACAAGTTGCAGCAGACTCAGCAGCTGCAAAAGCATTAGAGGTTGGAATGAAAATATTGACAGTCGAAGTAAAAGGCCCAGGCTCTGGAAGAGAAACTGCTTTAAGAGCATTACAAGCAAGAGGTTTTAAAATTATTTCAATAAAAGATACAACACCAATGCCACATAATGGTTCTAGACCGCCAAAAAAAAGGAGAGTATAAATGGAGACAACTGAAGTAAATATTAAAAATTGGAAATCACTTATAAAACCACCAAAGCTAGATGTAAACCTTAGCGAAGACAAATCTTATGCAAAAATAATTGCAGAACCACTTGAAAAAGGATACGGACTTACATTGGGAAATTCATTAAGAAGAATACTTCTATCATCAATTAGAGGTACAGCTGTTACGGCAATTCAAATCGATGGTGTATTGCATGAGTTTACATCAATTAAGGGAGTTAGAGAAGATGTGACTGATATTGTATTGAATGTTAAGTCACTAGCTTTAAAAAGCAATTCTGAAACAACTAACAAATTAATTTTAGATGCAAAAGGCCCTGGTGAGATAAAAGCCTCAAGCATTACAACTTCAGCTGATATTGAGATTTTAAATCCAGACTTAGTGATATGTAATCTAGATGAAAATACCAACTTTCATATGGAAATGACTGTAAGTAATGGAAAAGGCTATGTTTCAGCAGATATGAATAAACCAGAGGAACCACCGTTAGGTCTGATACCTATTGATTCTTTATTTAGTCCTGTAAAAAAAGTTTCTTATTCAATAAGTACTGCTAGAGAAGGAAAAGCTCTAGATTATGACAAATTAACTATGGAAGTTGAAACAAATGGGTCAATCTCAGCAGAAGATGCTGTAGCATACTCTGCTAGAATTTTTCAAGACCAACTTGGAATGTTTGTAAATTTTGATGAACCACAAGAGGTTATTGTAAGAGAACAACCTGCAGAACCAGAGTTTAATAAAAATCTACTTCGTAAAGTTGATGAATTAGAGCTATCTGTTAGATCTATGAATTGTCTTAAAAATGATAATATAATTTATATTGGAGATTTAGTTCAGAAATCAGAAGGTGAAATGCTAAGAACTCCAAATTTTGGTAGAAAATCTTTGAATGAAATTAAAGAAGTTTTAACTGGTATGTCTCTATATTTAGGTATGGAAATACCAAATTGGCCACCTGATAACATTGCTGAATTGTCTAAAAAACTAGAGGAAGCTATTTAATGAGACATAGAATGGGTTATAAAAAGCTCAATAGAACGTCTGAGCATAGAAAAGCATTAATTAAAAACATGCTTAATTCTTTGGTTAAGTACGAACAAATAACTACAACACTTCCAAAAGCAAAGGTTTTAAAACCACAAGCAGATAAATTAATCACTTTAGGCAAGAAAGATACACTTCAAAATATGAGAACTCTGATTTCAAAGTTACAAGATGAGTCATCGGCAAGCAAAATAAGAAAAACATTGTCAAAAAGGTATGAAAATAGAAAAGGTGGATATACAAGAATAATTAAAGCAGGTTTTAGATATGGAGATAATGCACCCATGGCAGTAATAGAATTTGTAGATCGAGATTTAGAAGCAAAAAAAGTTGACAAAAAGAAAGCAGAAAAATCCAAAGTAGCGGATAAAAAAGCAGAAACACCTAAAGAAGTTACAGCCTAAATAACCATACATTATGAAAAAAACTATCAACGTAGAAGTTACGTATGCTGGTATGCGTATTGATAGATTTCTTCGTAAACATTTCGATAACATTCCTCAAAGTTTAATAGAGAGAAATCTTAGAAGTGGGAAAATTAAACTTAATAAAAAAAAAATAAAAAGTTCTGCTAAGCTTCAAATTGATGATTTGATTGAACTCCATAATTTTGAAATTAAAAATAAAATTAAAACAAAAAAGATAAAATTTAAACCTTCAGATACTATAATCAAGGAAAATGAGGATTTCATAATTGAAAATAATGATGATTTTATAGTTATTAATAAACAAGCAGGCATATCTGTTCAAGGTGGAACAAAATCTAAAAAAAATCTCATAGATATTTTTGCAAATAGCGAAATTTTTAAAGATGATAAGCCATATTCAGTTCATAGATTAGACAAAGAAACCTCAGGTGTTTTTTTAATAGCAAAAAATAGACCTACTGCACAACTGCTCACAACACTGTTTAGATTAAGAAAAGTTTATAAAACCTATATCGCAATTTGTCACGGTGAAATAACTATTAGGGATAAAGGTTCATTAAAAAATAATCTTATAAGGTATGACGAAACAAAAAAAATAGTTGAGAATGCTGAGACATATTATGAAATACTTGATAAAAATAATAATTCTACTTTTATTCAATTGAAACCAATCACGGGAAGAAAACATCAGTTAAGGAAGCAATTATTTGATTTAGGCCATTCAATTATAGGCGATAAAAAATATAATTCCTATAAAATACAAAAAAATAATAAAAACCTTATGCTTCATTCTTATGAAATTAAATTTAAAATAAATGACAAAAAATACACATTTAGAGCTACACCTCCTGAATATTTTAGAAATATGTTAAAAGTAAAAAGACTTAATTTTTAATTTCTTTCAAAAATTTTTCAATTAATATGTCTGATATATAGTTGTATCTTTGTTTTTTAATTTTAATAAGATTTGTAATTTCTTTATCTTTAATACCACAAGGAATTATTTTTTTATAAGCATCTAAGTTATTTGAAATATTAAGTGCAAAACCATGGTAAGCAATCCACTTCTTAACTTTAATACCTATGGCTGCAACTTTTTCAATTTTAATTTTATTTTCAAATTTTCTTTTATGCCAAATACCTATATTTTTTCTATCTGCAAAGACTTTAATATTAAATTCTTTTAAAGTATTAATTATAGTATTTTCTACTGAAGAAATAAGTTTTCTAATATTTTTTTCTCTTTTATTTAAATCAATAACGAAATAAAAAACTAACTGACCAGGACCATGATATGTTATTTTTCCACCTCTATTTGTCTTGATTAAATTTATTGATTTATCTAATAATTCATTATCTTTATAATTAGTTCCTGCCGTATAAACATCTTTATGTTCTAAAATCCATATAAGCTCATTTCTTTTTTTTGAATGAATTTCATCCAATCTTTTTTCTAAAAATGAAATTGCATTTTCATATTTTATAGGTTTTATTGACTTTTTGATCTCTATTATCATAATAAATTTGTAATATTAATGTTTTGCATTAATAGTGCCAACTAAATTATAGATAAAATTATGACTTTAGTAAAAAAAATTAAAGATAAAAAAGTTAACTTTGAATTTAATAAAGAATTTATCAAAGTAGTGACAGACAAGATTTCTTCAAATGATGCAGAGTTTATCACTAATTCATTTAATGATATGCACCCTGCGGATGCAGCTGATATTATTGAACATTTAAATGAAAACGACAGAGAAAGTTTAATTAAATTAAATAATTTTAAAGTTGATCCTGAAGTTTTTGTTGAACTGAATGAGTCAATACAATCTGAATTGATTACATATTTATCATCAGAGTCTATTGTAAATATATTAAAAAACCTAGAGTCTGATGATGCAATTAAAATTTTAGAAAATGTTGATGAAAAAGATAAGAATACTATTTTAGGATCTCTTCCACCAAAAGACCGGTTTGCTTTATTAGAAAGTTTAAGCTACCCAGAAGATTCAGCTGCACGAATTATGCAAAGAGAATTTACCGCTATACCAAGCAATTGGTCAGTTGGTCAGACAATAGACTATTTAAGAGAAAACAAAGATTTGCCTGAAGAGTTTCTAGAAATCTTTATTGTTGATGAAAACTTTAAGCCTATTGGAACTGTGCCATCTTCAAAAGTACTAAGAACGCCAAGAGAAGCAAAAATGATGTCAATAATGTCTGAGTCACAACTTTTAATACCTGTTGATATGGATAAAGAGGAAGTTGGAAATTTATTTGAAAATTATAATTTAAGCTCTGCTGCTGTCACTGATAAAAATGATAAATTGGTGGGCATGATAGCTTATGATGATGTTTTAACTGTACTTAAAGAAGAAGCTGAAGAAGATGCATTAAGACTTGCTGGAGTAGGAGATGAAGAAATAACTGACGGTGTAATTACAAAAACTAAGCGAAGATTTAATTGGCTTTTATTAAATTTATTTACTGCTTTTCTGGCTACTTATTGTATTAGTTTATTTGGAGCTACAATAGAACAGATGGTTGTTTTAGCTTTCTTAATGCCTATTGTTGCATCAATGGGAGGTAATGCTGGTATGCAAACATTAGCTGTAACCGTAAGATCTTTGGCCACACAAGATTTAACAAAAAATAATTTTACTAATAACATAATTAAAGAATTCAATATAGGTGTATTAAACGGAATAATCTTTGCAATTATAAGTTCAGTAATTGTTTATTTCTGGTTTAACGATATCCAACTAGCATTAATAATATCAATATCAATGGTCTTAACAATGATAGTGGCCGGACTTTTTGGAATTTTAATACCTGTAACTTTAAAAAAAATGAATATAGATCCTGCTATTTCTTCAAGTGTTTTTGTGACTACAATAACTGATGTAATTGGTTTTGTTTCCTTTTTAGGCGTAGGAGCTTATTTTTTATAACTAATAATTATCAATTAACCTAACACTGTCGATATTATAAGCTACAAAAAGTCTATATTTGTTTTTGAAATTGCTGAGCTTTAAATTTTTTTCGTCTCTAAATTCTAAATAATCTATTTTAATATTGTATTTTTTTTCTAATTCTTTCTTATAATCAGGTAAATTAAAGGCTAATTTAGAGCCTTGTAATTTTGATTTATACTTTATTTTTTTTAAAAATAATGCGATTTCTGAAGCTTTATTAATGGATCTCTTTTTTAATAATTTGTTTCGTGTTGATAACGCAATTTTGTTATTTATTCTGATAGTAGGACATGAATTAATACGAGCCTTAAACTTTTTCGATAGGAATTTTTTTATTAGATATAACTGCTGATAGTCTTTTTCACCCATATATAAATCTTTTGATTTTATGATTGTCATAAGTCTGTTCATAACATTTAGAACACCTTCAAAATGGCCAACTCTAAATTTCGCACACAAAATTTTGTCTTTTCTTTTTAAATTAAATTTCTTAGCCTTAAATTTGTAAATATCTTCTGTATTAGGTGTGAATAAATATTCTACATTTAATTTTTTTAGTATAGCAATATCTTTCTGAATATTTCTTGGATATTTTTTAAAATCATCTCCTTTATTAAATTGAGTAGGATTTACAAATATACTGACAATTGTTTTGCTTTTTTTATTTTGTGAAGCTTTTATTAAAGATATATGACCAGCATGTATTCCACCCATTGTAGGTACAAACCCAATATTTTTATAGTCTTTAATCTCTTTATTTAAATCAAAAATACTTGTAATTATTTTCATATTTTAAATATATAATTATAAATAAATTATCTTTATGATTAAACAAGCCATTATTCCACTTGCTGGTTTAGGTACGAGACTTTTGCCATTAACCAGTGTTTTTGCTAAAGAGCTTTTACCTATAAACGGAAAGCCTGGTATTGAGTATATTCTTGATGAATGCATTGAGGCTGGAGTTACAGAAATCATTTTTATTATTTCCAAAAAAAAAGAAATGATAAAGAATTATTTCTATAATGACAAATTTTACAAATCATTAATTAAAAAGAAAAAAGATCCACGTATAATTAATGAATACAAAAAAATTTTAAAGTATAAAAAAAAAATTAAATTTGTTTATCAAAATAAACCATTAGGTACTGGTGACGCTGTTTTAAAAACAAAAAAATTCATTAAAAATAAATATTTTTTAATGCTCCTTCCAGATGATTTAATAATGAAAAGAAACTGCTCAAAGGATATGATTAAATTACATAAAAAATATAAAGCTTCTGTGATGGCTAGCATGTCAGTTAAAAAAAATAATGTAAATCGCTGGGGTATATATTCTTTATCCAAAAAAATTGATAACCAGAATTTTATTATTTCAGATGTTATTGAAAAACCAAATATAAAAGAAGCTCCATCAAATAATGCAGTAATTGGAAGATATATATTAAACAAGAATATATTTAAAATTCTTAAAAAACAAAAAAAAGGAAAAGGGGGAGAGATACATATTACTGACTCAATTAAAACAATGATTGATAATAAATCTTTGTTTATTGGCCATAAGTTTTCAGGAAAATATTTAGATTGTGGTTCTATGAGTGGTTACATAAATTCAACATTAGAGATTGCAAAATTATGAAAATATGTATGATTGGTTCAGGTTATGTTGGGTTAGTTAGTGGAACTTGTTTTGCTGAACTTGGAAACAATGTTATTTGTGTAGACAAAGACCTTAATAAAATATCCAATCTTAAAAAGGGTTTAATTCCAATTTATGAACCAGGTTTAGAAGAATTAATTATAAGAAACTTAAAGCAAAAAAGGTTAAAATTTTCCTCAAATATATCAGAGTCAATTAAAAAATCAGATCTTATATTTATATGCGTTGGCACTCCGACTAAAACAAAATCTAACGATGCGGATTTAAAATTTGTATTTCAAGTTGTAAAAGATATTAAAAAGAATTTAAACAAATACAAAATTATTATTACAAAATCAACAGTTCCAGTAACCACTGGTGACAAAATTCAAAAACTATTAACATCTAAAAGTAATAAAAAATTATTTGATGTTATTTCCAATCCAGAATTTCTGAGAGAAGGTGAGGCTATCAGAGATTTTATGTTTCCTGATCGGGTTGTAGTTGGTACAAATAGTAAAAAAGCAAATAATATTTTAAAAAATTTATATTCTCCAATAATTAAAAAGAAAGGTAGATATTTCAATACATCAAGAAGAGCCGCAGAAGTTATAAAGTATGCATCAAATGCATTTCTAGCAACAAAGATTACATTTATTAATGAAATTTCCAATTTATGTGAAAAACTTAATGTTGATGTTACTGATGTTTCTGTAGGAATTGGAGCTGATGAAAGAATTGGAGCAAGATTTTTAAGATCTGGACCAGGTTATGGAGGATCATGTTTTCCAAAAGATACACGTGCTTTAGTTTCTACCGCAAAAAAATTTAAAACTAATTTATCTATTGTTAATTCAACAATTCATTCTAATGAGTCTAGGTACAAATATTTATTAACTAAAATTAAAGAAATATTAAATAATAATCTGAAAAGTAAGAAAATTACTTTTTTAGGTGTTACTTTTAAGGCTGGCACTGATGATATGAGAGACTCGGCATCTCTAAAATTAATACCATATTTGATCAAAAAGGGTTCAAAAGTTTCATATTATGAACCTACAGGCATTAAAAATATTTTTGATAAAAAAAAAGTAGCCTATTTTAATAATATTAAAGATGCATGTAAAAATAGTGACCTTTTAATTATTCATACAGAGTGGAATGAGTTTAAGCAGCTAAACTTTAAAAGGTTGAATAATAAAAAGAAATTTAAGATTTATGATTTAAGAAATTTATATTCACCCTCAAAAATGAAAAATAAAAATATCGAATACTTTAGTATAGGCAGATAATTATTAAATCTCGAATATTGCGTCAACTTCAACTGCTACGCCTAAAGGCAAACTGTTAGTACTCACAGCAGCACGTGTATGTGAACCCTTATCACCAAAAAGATCTTTAATTAAATCTGATGCACCATTAATTACTTTTGGTTGTTCAATAAAGTCATCTGTAGAATTAACAAAACCTGTTAATTTTACGCATGATTTAATTTTTGATAAATCATTTGAACATGCCTTTTTAGCTTGAGCAATTATATTTAATGCACATCTTTGTGCAGCTTTGTATGCTTCCTCTGTATTATAGTCTTTTCCAACTTTTCCTTTAATTAATTGTCCATCAGCATCGATTGATATTTGTCCTGAAATATAAAGTAAATTGCCGGAAATTTTTGTGGCAACATATGAACCAACTGGATCAGTTGCTTTTGGTAGAACTAAACCCATTTCTTTTATTTTTGTATCAATAGACATTATTTACCTTTCTTTTTCTTTTTATTCTTATCGTACTCTTTTCTTTTCTCAATTAAAATAAGAGCTTCCTCCATTGTTAATTCAATCGGGTCTTTTTCTTCAGGTATAGTAGCGTTTAATGATTTGTATTTTATATATGGCCCATATTGACCTTTCATAATCCTTACTGGTTTTTTATCTTCAGGGTGTTCACCGAGATCTTTAATTAAAGATGATGATATTCTTCCAGGTTTTGCCTCAGCTATTAAAGTAACAGCTCTGTTTAGGCCGATGCTAAATATTTCATCAACATTTTCTAATCGTGCAGATTTATTTTCACACTTTAAATAAGGTCCAAAACGACCAACATTTACAGTTATATCTTTATCATTTTCCGGATTTTTACCTAGACTAATTGGAAGTGAGCATAAATACTTGGCTTTATCTAAATCTATACTTTTGATATCAATTCCTTTTGGTATAGATACGTTTTTCATATTATTGTCTTCTTTTTTTAATTTTTTCTTTTTCTTTTTAGTTTCTTCAACGTCATTTAATTCTTTTTCATATTGAAGATAGGGACCAAATCTTCCATTTTTTAAATATATATCTTTACCAATATCATTTTGACCAATTAATTTTGGTTCTGCTAAAGTCAATTGTTGAGCAGCTTTAGACTTTGAAAGAGGTCTTGTAAACTTACAATCCGGATAATTTGAACATCCGATAAAAGCACCACCTCGAAAACTATTTTTTAAACTTAATTGACCACTATCACATAGTTTACATTTTCTGTTTATTTTTCCATCTTTATCTACTTCAAAGATTAATGATCCTAAACTTTCGTTAAGCATATCTAAGACTTCTCTAGTACGTTTTTCTTTAACATCTGCTACATTCAAATTAAAATCTTTCCAAAATTCCTCCAAAACCTTAATCCAATTTTCTTTACCAGCTGTTATATCGTCTAATTGATCTTCCAATTTTGCAGTGAAATCATAATCCACATATTTTGAGAATAATTTTTCAAGAAAAGCGGAGAGCAATTTCCCCCTATCTGTTGGAAAAAATCTTTTGTTTTCTATATCTGCATAACCTCTATTTGAAATAACTGAAATTATACTTGCATATGTTGAAGGTCTTCCAATTCCTAATTCTTCTAACTTTTTAACAAGGCTTGCTTCTGAATATCTTGGTGGTGGTTGAGTAAAATGTTGCTCATCCGTAAATTCTTTAAACTCTACTTCACCTTTTACAACATCTGGCAATATGTTTTCATCATCTTTATTTTCATCTGTTCTTGAAACTTTTAAAAAACCATCAAATTTTAAAGTTGATCCACTAGCTTTACTTATATTTTTATTATCTTCAGATGTAATTGTTATAGTTTTTCTATCAAATTTTGCTGACTCCATTTGTGAAGATAATGACCTTGACCATATCAAATTATAAAGTTTGTATTGATCTGTGCTTAAATATTTTTTCATATCTTCAGGCACTCTACTAATCTCCGTTGGTCTGATAGCTTCATGAGCTTCTTGTGCATTTTTTGCCTTTTTTCCTGAATAATTTAAAGGGGCGGGTGGCAAATATGTTTCACCATAATTTTGAGTAATGAAATTCCTAAAAGAAGCTACAGCATCTTTTGATATATTAGTTCCATCTGTACGCATATAAGTAATTAATCCAACGGTTTCACCATCAATATCTATACCTTGATAAAGTCTTTGGGCAATTTGCATTGTTCTAGAGGCTCCAAAACCCAGTTTGCTTGACGATGTTTGCTGTAAAGTAGAAGTAGTAAAAGGACCAGAGGGGTTCCGTGTATAAATTTTAGATATTATATCTGTAATATTATATTTTTTATTTTTAATTAAATCTAAAGCATTATTAATATCTTCTTTATTTTTAAATGAGAATTTCTCAATTTTTGTACCATCTAATTGAGTAATAGATGTATTTATATCTAAATTTTCCTTCGTTAAGAAATTTAAGTTAAGTGTCCAAAATTCCTCTGGTTTAAAAACTTCTATTTCGTGTTCTCTCTCAGTTAACAATCTAAGAGCAACAGATTGAACTCTTCCTGCTGATTTAGATCCTGGTAATTTTGTCCATAAAATTGGCGATATATTAAAACCTACTAAATAATCCAGCGCTCTTCTTGCCATGTATGCATCTACAAGCTCATTTTCTATATTTCTTGGATTATCTATTCCATTTGTTACAGCTTTTTTTGTTATTTCATTAAAAACTACACGTTCTATTTTTTTATCTTTAAGAAGTTTTTTTTCATTTAAAAACTCTTTGACATGCCAAGCAATTGCTTCACCTTCACGATCTGGGTCAGTAGCTAAAATAATCTTTTCTGAATTTTTAGCTGTATCGGTAATTTCTTTTAAATATTTTTTTGAGAAGCTATCTACTTCCCAAATCATTTTAAAAGAATTTTCTGGATCAACAGAACCATTTTTTGAAGGAAGGTCTCTAATATGACCATAGCTTGCTAACACAGTGTAATCTGAACCTAGATATTTATTAATAGTTTTGGCTTTTGCAGGACTTTCAACAATTACAAGATTCATAATTAGTCAAACTACTTATAACAATTAAAGTGTCAAATTAATAAATTTTACTCTTGGTTTCTTCTTTGTTTATTAATCTTTTAATATTTTCTCTATGTGTATAAAAAATCAAAACAAACATAATTATGAAAAAAATTATGTTACCTTGATTAATGATTAATAAGTATATCGGAATTGAAATAGATGCAAATAAAGAGGATAGAGACGAATATTTTGATATGAGAAAAGTAAAAATCCAAACAATCCCAAAAACTAATGCATAATAAATATTTATTGAAATTAAAATCCCAACTAAAGTTGCTACTCCTTTGCCACCTTTAAATTTTAGCCAAACTGGGAACAAATGCCCCAAAAATGCACATAGTGCTGATATATAGATTAAGTCAGGATAATTGAATTTTATGTAGATAACAGGCACAACAGCTTTTGCAATATCTAAAAAAAGAGTTAAATAAGCCAATGACTTATTACCTGTTCTTAAAACATTTGTAGCACCAATATTTCCTGATCCTACATCTCTAATATCTTTTTTAAGTAAAAGTTTTGTAAATAAATATCCAAAAGGAATAGAGCCAAATATATAAGATACCAAAGCTGTAATTATATAATCCATTATTCAGATTTAAATAATTCTTCACCATTAACAAATGTACTTATTACTTTACCTTGAAGTTTTTTGTCTTCAATAGGAGTATTTTTTGATTTTGATATCAATTTCTCTTTTTTAACTACCCAAGGTTTATTAATATCTACGATACAAAAATCAGCATCATTTCCTGTCGATAAGTTACCTTTATTTATTTTAAGTATTTCTGCTGGTTTTGATGTTAAAGCTTTTATTATAGTTTCTAACTCTACAGATCCATTGTGATATAATTCTAAGCTTAGCGGTAATAAAGTTTCAATTCCAGATGCACCAGTTTCTGCTTGAGCAAAAGTTAATCTTTTATTTTCTTCATCTTCTGGTTTATGATCAGATACAATAACATCAATTGTCTCATCATTTAATCCTTGAACTAAAGCGTTTCTATCACTTTCTGTTCTTAAAGGAGGTGATAATTTTAAAAAAGTTTTGAAATCACCAATGTCATTTTCATTTAATGATAAATTATTTATCGAAACACCACAGCTGAAGTTTACTTTATTTTTTCTTTCTCTGATTATATCTACAGAGTTTGCAGATGAAATCTGAGAAATATGATACCTACAACTATTATATTCTAACAATGTTAAGTCTCTTTCTATAATTAATAATTCCGCACTTATTGGAATTCCTTGGAGACCAAGTTTTGTTGCTATGATGCCATCATTAATCATTCCACCTTTTGATAATTCTGCATCTTCTGCATGTTGTATTATTAAGGATTTTAAATCTGATGCTGAATTAATAATCCTATTCATAATTCTAGGATTTTGAATTGTTTTTAATCCATCTGTGAAACCAATTATTCCTTTATTCTGTAATAAGCCAAATTCAGTCATATTATCTCCCTCTGCTTTTACTGTTAATGCTGCCGTTGGATAAATATTAATTTTTGATTTATCTCTTCCTCTTCTTTTAAGAAAATCAACTATTGAGACATTATCAATTACCGGGTTTGTATTAGGCATTGTAACAACTGATGTTACACCACCTGATAAAGCAGCTTCACTAAGGGTTCTAAAATTCTCTTTATATTCATATCCTGGTTCACCAACAAAAACTCGCATATCTACAATGCCTGGAAATATGTATTTTCCATTTAAATCTATTACTTTTTCTCTAGATGGAATGTTATTGGTATTTACTTTTTTTCCGACAGCTTCAATTTTTCCATTTTCTCCAACTATTATTCCTCCAATTTCATTCAAGGAATTATGAGGGTCAATTATATTTGCATTTATAAAGTATTTTTTTTTCATTTATTCACAAAAAATTTTTAAGCAGGCCATCCTTACTGCTACGCCTAATTCAACTTGTTCTTTTATTACACTTTTGTTTATATCGTCTGCTAAGTTTGTATCAATTTCAATTCCTCTATTCATTGGACCAGGATGCATTATTAAAGCATCCTCTTTAGCATATTGAATTTTATCAGGTGTTAATCCATAATACTCATAGTATTCTCTGTTGGAT
Source organism: uncultured Pelagibacteraceae bacterium (assembly GCA_902520695.1). GTDB lineage: Bacteria > Pseudomonadota > Alphaproteobacteria > Pelagibacterales > Pelagibacteraceae > Pelagibacter. The sequence goes on along the minus strand of CABYOT010000001.1, from coordinate 184,620 downwards.
GATAAAAATGAACTTGTCATTCTTTCATTCTGTAATCTTAGCATCATTACTATGTCACAATCTTTAACTCCTTTTTTCATATCAGAAAAAATATTTACTCCAAATTTTTCAATTTCATTTGGCATTAAATTTGTAGGCGCCACAATATTTACCTCTGCACCTAGCATATTTAGAAGATAGATATTTGATCTAGCTACTCTTGAATGTAGTATATCTCCACATATTGCAATTTTAAGACCTTCTATTTTTTTTCTTCTATTTATAATTGTTAAAGCATCCAATAAAGCTTGTGTTGGATGTTCTCTTCTACCATCTCCTGCATTTAGTACTGCACAATTAACTTTTTGAGATAGAAGGTTACAAGCTCCTGAGTCTTGATGTCTTATTACAATAATATCTGGGTGCATTGCATTTAAGGTCATTGCTGTATCAATCAACGTTTCACCTTTTTTGATAGCAGAATTTGTAATATTCATTGACATTACATCTGCACCTAATCTTTTTCCTGCTAATTCGAATGAACTCTGTGTTCTTGTTGATGGTTCAAAAAATAAGTTTATTTGAGTTTTCCCTTTTAAAATATCAATTTTTTTATTTTTACTTTTATTTAATTCTATGAATTTAGAGGCCTCATTTAGTATAGTGTTAACATCAGTAACAGATAAATCCTGGATACCTAATAAATGTTTTTGGGATATTTTAATAGCTTTTTTGGATTTAATTGCCATTAAAATTAACTCTATAACTATATAGTATTAACTATGCAACCATTAATTTTGAATAAAATCTAAAGCACCTTGTAAAATAAAAGCTGCTGCAAACTTATCAATATCTTTCTCTCTTTTACTGACATTTATATCTAATTCACTTGATAAATTGAAAGCACCAACAGTAGATAATCTTTCATCCCACAAACACACAGGAATATCAATTTTATTTGAAATATTGATTGCTGTATCTTTAGCTGATTGTGAAGATTTTCCGTAGGTGCCATCCATATTTATTGGATTACCTATAATAATTCCTTTTATGCCATTTTCTGTAATAATACTTTCTAGTTCATCAATTAATTTCCCTTGTTTAGATTTATCTAAAGTTTGGAGAGGAGTGGCAATTTTTTGATTATAATCACTAATGGCAATCCCGATCCTTTTTGTACCTAAATCTATACCCAATATTCTTGAACCACTTGATAATTTGTTTTTGAATTCATCAATTGTGATCATATTGTATATTTTTAACTTAAGTGGTAGTTTGCGACATTATTTTTTACCATATGACGATAGATCTTAAAACAGTAAAACACATATCAAAATTAGCAAGGATCTCACTTGAAGAGAAAAAAGCTGAAAAATTAGCAAATGACATGAATTCTATATTTGAATTTATTGAAAAATTAAACGAGCTTAAAACAGAAAATGTTGAACCATTAACCTCTATAGCTGAAACAACTTTAAGATTCAGAGAAGATAAAATAACAAGCGACAATATAAGAGAAAAGATTCTTAAAAATTCTCCTGAAAAAAATGATGATTTTTTTGTCGTGCCGAAAGTAGTCGAATAATGACAGAAATAACATCTTTGAGCCTTTTTGAATTAATTAAAAATATTAAAGAAAAGAATATATCATCAAATGAAGTTGCAAAATCTTTTATTGATAGATCTGAAAAATCAAAAAAACTAAATGCATATGTAACTGAAAATTTTGAAAATTGTCTTAAACTTTCAAAAGAGTTTGATAACAAACCAAATTTTGATTTAAAACTTCCGGGCATTCCAATTGCTGTAAAAGATCTATTTTGTACAAATGAGGTAAGAACAACAGCTGGAAGCAATATCTTAAATAATTTTGTGCCTAGCTATGAATCTACTGTAACACAAAATATATGGAATGAGGGTGGTATTTTGCTCGGCAAACTTAATTGTGATGAATTTGCAATGGGCTCATCCAATGAAACAAGTTTTTTTGGTAATGTTCAAAACCCAATTGCAAAAGATTTAGTTCCAGGTGGATCATCTGGTGGTTCTTCATCGGCTTTAGCAGCTAATTTAACACCTATAACAATAGGAACTGATACTGGTGGATCTATTAGGCAGCCAGCCTCCTTTACTGGAACTGTAGGTCTAAAACCTACTTATGGAAGCTGTTCTAGATATGGAATTGTTGCCTTTGCCTCATCTCTAGATCAAGCAGGTCCGATGAGTAAAGATGTAAAAGATAGCTCCATTCTTTTAGAAGTGATCTCATCATTTGATAAGAAAGATTCAACTTCAATTGATTTTCAAAGAAATAATTATTCATCAGAACTAACTAGAAATATCAAAGGTATAAAAATTGGAATCCCAAAAGAATACAGAGTTGATGGGATGCCAGGTGAAATTGAGAGTCTTTGGAAAAAAGGTATTGAATATGCAAAAGATTGTGGAGCCGAAATAATTGACATTTCATTACCTCACACAAGTTATGCTTTGCCTACTTATTATATTGTAGCGCCAGCAGAAGCATCATCTAATTTAGCAAGATATGATGGTGTTAAATATGGTCTAAGATCTTCCGGGAAAAGTTTAATTGATATGTATGAAAAAACTAGATCAGAAGGTTTTGGTGAAGAAGTAAAGAGAAGGATAATGATTGGCACCTATGTTTTGTCTTCTGGATATTATGATGCTTACTATCTTAAAGCTCAAAAGGTTAGACAATTAATCAAACAAGATTTCGATCAAGCTTATAATAAAGTAGATGCTATTTTGACACCTTCTACACCTAGTTCTGCATTTAAAATAGGAGAAAAATCTAATGATCCAGTTTCAATGTATTTAAATGATATATTTACTGTTCCAGTAAACCTTGCAGGTTTACCTGGGATTTCAATACCTGCAGGTGTAGATAAAAATAATTATCCATTAGGTTTACAAATAATAGGTAAACCGTTTGATGAACAAACAGTTTTAAATATTGCTTATTCAATGGAGGAAAAAATCAATTATAAAAATAATATAACTGATTGGTGGATGGAATAATGTCTAAAAATAATTTGGAATATTTAATTGAGCGAAATGATAATGTTTATGAAGTTGTTATAGGGCTTGAAGTCCATGCGCAAGTAACATCAAATTCAAAACTTTTTTCATCTTCCGCTACAAAATTTGGTGCTGAACCTAACACACAAGTAAGTTTAGTTGATGCAGCGTTTCCAGGAATGCTTCCAGTAATTAATGAATATTGTGTTAAACAAGCTATAAAAACTGGCATTGGTTTAAAAGCTAAGATCAATAATAAATCTGTTTTTGATAGAAAGAATTATTTTTATGCAGATTTACCCCAGGGGTATCAAATTTCACAATATAAATACCCAATTGTGGGTGAGGGTAATGTTATTTTGGATATGCCCGAAGGTCAAAAACATGTTGGAATAGAAAGATTACATTTAGAGCAGGATGCAGGAAAAAGTATTCATGATGTAGATCCAAATAACACACTAGTTGATCTTAACAGATCGGGTGTAGCTTTAATGGAAATTGTTAGTAAGCCTGATCTAAGATCACCAGATGAAGTGAATGCTTATATAAAAAAACTTAGATCAATTATGAGATATTTAGGAACCTGCGATGGGAATATGCAAGAGGGATCATTGAGAGCAGATGTTAATGTGTCTGTAAGAATAAAAGGCTCAACAGATTTAGGGACAAGATGTGAAATAAAAAATGTTAATTCTATAAAGTTCATGCAAATGGCAATTATTTATGAAGCAAATAGACAAGTTGATTTAATAGAAGAAGGTGAGGAAATAGATCAAGAAACAAGACTTTTTGATACAAAAAAAAATGAAACAAGATCAATGAGGTCAAAAGAAGATGCTCATGATTATAGATACTTTCCAGATCCAGATTTACTTCCACTAGAAATTACGGATGATTTTATTGATCAACTAAAATCTGAAATCCCTGAATTACCAGATGACAAAAAGAAAAGGTTTATTGATGAGTTTAAAATTTCTCCTTATGAAGCAACTATATTAGTCTCTGATATTGATACAGCTAAATATTTTGAAGAAGTTGTTGCTAAAATGGGCAAAAACCGAGATATGAAACTAGCTGTAAATTGGATTACAGGAGAATTATTTGCTGTTTTAAATAATAAAAATATTGAAATTGCTAATAGTCCAATAAGTGCAAAAAATTTAGCAAAATTGATTAATTTAATAAAAAACGGAACTATCTCAGGTAAAATTGCTAAGACAATATTTGAATTAATGATGGATGGTGACATAGACCCTCAAATAATTGTTGAAGAAAAAGGGCTAAAGCAACAAAGTGATCCAAAAGCACTAGAGGCATTAATTGATAAAATAATCAACGATAACAGAGAAAAAGCCATTGAATATAAACAAGGAAAAGAAAAACTATTCGGTTTTTTTGTGGGGCAAGCAATGAAAGTTTCTGGTGGAAAAGCTAACCCTCAATTAATTAATGAAATATTAAAGAAGAAACTTTAATTTAAAGAAACCTATAGTCATTATATAGTTAAAATAAATGGGTAATAACATTGAAATTTCTAAAAAAATTGAAAAATATATTAATAATTTTAGTTTTAAACTAAGCCCAGTTCAAAAAGAAATCATAGATTATAATAACACACTTGGAAATAAAAAGAGAATGCAAGTAGCGATATCTCAATGTCATTTTCTCCATTTAATAATAAAAATATCTAATATAAAAAATGTGCTTGAGATTGGAACTTTTACTGGTTTAAGTGCACTTTCTATTGCTCTAGCACTACCAGAGGATGGAAAACTTACTGCACTTGATAAAGACAAAGAGACAAGCAAGATTGCGGTAAGTTTTTTTAAGAAAGCTAAACAAGATAAAAAAATTCAAACGATTGTAAAACCTGCACTAGATGGTTTAGATGAATTAAAAAACCAAAAATATGATATGGTTTTTATTGATGCAGATAAGCTCAACTATAAAGAATATTATGAAAAATCAATTAAGATGATTAATAAAGGTGGTTTAATCATCATTGATAATGTTTTATGGCATGGTGAAGTCGTAGATGAAGATAAAATAGATAAATTTACATTAAATATAAGAGAATTAAATGAGTATGTTTCAAGTGATGAAAGGGTAGAACAAATAATTATCCCATTGGGAGATGGAATGACAGTTTGTAGAGTTTTATAATGTTTAATATTTTTGGTTTTTATAAATTCAAAAAAATTAATAATCTAAAAAAATTAAAAAAAAAGTTAGAGAATAATCTAAAAGATTATGGAATTAGTGGAACAATAATTATTTCATCAGAGGGTGTAAATGGAACAATTTCAGCCAAAAATAATAACCTTTTAAAATTTAATAAACTTTTAAAAAAAATATTATCTATTAAAAAATATAATTCAGAAAATAATTCTAATAGTAAATTTAATCCATTTCATAAACCAAAAGTTAAAATTAAAAAGGAGGTTGTTCCAATGGGTTTTAAAGTTAGAAACTACAAATACCCCAAGAACAACCTTAATCCAAGAGAATGGAATAAAATAATTAAAAAAAATGATACGGTTTTGATAGATGCACGGAAATCTTTTGAGTTTGATGTGGGAACTTTTAAAAAATCTTTAAATCCAAATGTAGAAAACTTTCGTCAATTTCCTAAATATTTAAATCAATTTAAAAAAAGTGAAAATATAGCAATGTTTTGCACTGGTGGCATCAGATGCGAAAAAGCAAATATTTATTTGAAAAAAAAAGGTTTTAAAAATGTATATGTTTTAAAAGGTGGAATTATTAATTATCTGAGTAATATTGATAAAAAAAATAGTCAATGGAGTGGTGAATGTTTTGTTTTTGACAATAGAGTTTCAATAAAACATGGTTTAAAGCAGGGCAGTTATTCAGTTTGTAGTGGATGCAGAAAACCTCTATCTGTTAAAGAAAAAAAATCTTCTAAATATTTGGAAGGTATTCATTGTCCAAAATGTCACGATCACTTAACAGATGATCAAAAATCAAGATTTGCAATGAGACAAAAACAAATAATACTTGCAAAAAAAACTAGCAAGAGACATATCTTTAAAAAAGAATATTAATTAAATTATAACATTATGGATTTGCTAAAAGAAAATATACCTTTGCTTATTAGAAAACTCGCAATACCAGCAAGTGTAGGTACACTTTTTCAAACCTTATACAATATTGTTGATACTTTTTATTCAGGATTAATTTCACCAGAAGCACTTTCGGCTCTCAGTAAATCATTTCCAATCTATTTTATAATTGTAGCAACATCTATTGGAGTAACTGTTGGGGGAACCTCATTAATAGGTAATAGTATTGGAGAAAAAAATGAAAAAAATGTCTCTTATTATTTTACCCACATTATTATCTATGGACTGATCATATCAGTTTTTATTACAGGCATTGGTTTATATTTTGCTGAAAGAGTTTTTAACATAATGGGTTCGACTGAAGAAATTACAAATTTAGGACTACAATATACAAATATTATGTTTTATGGATCATTTCTTTTTTTCCTTGTTGTATCACTTAACTCTTTATTACATGCAGAAGGAGATACTAAAACATACAGAAATGTTTTGGTTTTAAGTTTTCTTCTAAATATAATTTTAAATCCAGTACTAATATTTGGTTTTCTATTTATTCCTGCTTTTGGTATGATGGGGATAGGTCTATCAACAATTATAGCCCAATTTATAGCATTCGCGATTATTCTATATAAAGTCTTACAAAATCCAAGAGTAAAAAAAATTACCAAGGAATTTTTTATAATTAAATTAACATTCTTAAAAAATATATTTTTTCAATCAATGCCAATATCAATTGCCATATGTGGATATGCAGTTGCTGCTACATTTATTTTTACTTATGTTGGACAAACAAGTGAATTGGCAGTAGCTGGTTATGGTGCAGCTACGAGAATAGAGCAAGTTGTTTTACTTCCTATATTAGGAATTAATACAGCAATTATCTCAATTATAGCTCAAAATTATGGCGCTAATCACTTCGAGAGAGTGAAAGAGACTTATTTTGTATCTGTTAAATATGGCTTTTTATTAATGTTTTTTTCTGGAATATTAGTTTATTTCACAGCAGACATAATACCAAGGCTTTTCTCTAATGATGAAACTGTTTTAGAATATGGACGTAGATACTTAAAAATTGCAGCATTTATTTTACCAGCATATCCAATTTTCTTTTTATCAAATGGTTTTTTTATGGGATTAAAAAAATCTAATTATGCAATGATAAATAATATGTTACGAAATGTTCTTGTTCCAATATGTGTTTTTTGTTTAGCCAAATATCTATCTGCAGATTTTGATAGTTTCTTTTGGTTGTGGTTTATTTTTCAATGGACGCTTTCAATACTATTATTTAGTTATGTAAGTTATTATATAAAAAAAAAATTAGATAAACCTAGCACTATCCTTAATCCACAACCATAAATCTTCTGAGAATGATCTTCTAACAAAAAGATTTATTTCATTTATTTCAGTATGATGAATAATTACATCTGTATGATTTAGCAATGTTTGTGTTACAGAATTTTTAGTATTTTTAAAATTATTGAAGTTAAAAGGAGACCCTGATGAAAGTAAATCAAAAGTCTTTTTACCCTTTATATTAATACATATCCAATGATTAGAAACATCAACTATTGAGCCAATATTTAATCTAGAAATTTCGTTAAAAAGATTATTGTAAACATTGTTATTCTCTTCATTAAAATATACTAACCATTCATCTGGACTTAGCCAAAGAGCATTAAATTGCTGATTTGATGAACTAGTATTTGGTTCAATTGGTAAGATAATTGATAAAATCTTTCCAACTTTTGTAAAAAAATCCTTTTTTTTTCCTCTAATATTTATTTTTTTAATTGGCTCAGATAATGTTAACTCAAGATCATCTAATGATTTTTTTTCAAAGTTAGGATATTCTGGATTAAGCATTGATCTTCTTGTTTTCTTTATCTAAAAAAATAAAATCTGAAACTGTTACATTGATATTTTTGTTTTCCATAGGAACAAAAAGTTTTTGACCTTTCATCTTTTTTCCACCTTTAACAACTGCTAGTGCAATCGATTTATTTAAATTAGGGCTAAAATAGCTTGACGTTACATGTCCAATCATTTCGACACGTTTCTTATCTAATTCAGAAACTATCTGAGCACCTTCTTCTAATATTTCATTTGGGTCATCTGTAAGCAATCCAACAAGCTGTTTTCTATCATCTCTTATTGTATCACTTCTATAAAGTGATCTTTTACCTATAAAGTCATATTTTTTTTTACTAACTATCCAATCCATCTGGAGATCAATTGGAGTCATAGTTCCATCTGTGTCTTGACCAACAATAATAAAACCTTTTTCAGCCCTTAATAAATGCATTGTTTCTGTTCCATAAGGAGTAATTTTGTATTCTTCTCCTGCCTTGATACAGTTTTCCCATAATGATTTACCATATTTTGACTCTATATTAATTTCATAACTAAGCTCTCCTGTGAAACTTATTCTCATTATTCTACATTCAATTTTGTCAATTATTGCGTCTTGGTAAGACATGTGAGGAAAGGCTTCATCACTAAAATCTTTATTAGGAAATAATTTTTTCAATATTTTTTTTGAATTTGGACCACAAATACTCGCTGTAGAATAGTGATCAGTAACAGACGTTAAGTAAACATCTAATTCTGGCCATTCTGTTTGTAAATAGTCTTCAAGTTTAGAAAGAACATTTGCTGCGCCACCAGTAGTTGTGGTCATTAAATAATGATTTTCACCCAATCTTGTGGTTACACCATCATCATAAACCATACCATCTTCATTTAACATTAAACCATATCGGCATTTCCCAATTCCTAATTTTGACCAAGCATTTGTATAAACTCTATTTAAAAATTCAGAAGCATCAGATCCCTGAATATCTATTTTTCCTAATGTAGAAGCATCTAAAATTCCAGCACTATCTCTTGCAGTTTTACTTTCTCTTTGAACTGCTTCATGAAGATTTTCATTATTAATAGGGTAGTACCATGGTCTTTTCCATTGCCCAACGTTTTCAAACTTTGCATTATTTTGAACGTGCCATTCATGAATTGAGGTTTTTCTCACAACATCAAAAAATTTTCCAACACTTCTTCCTACAATTGCTCCAAAAGTTAATGGTGTAAATGGTGGCCTAAAAGTAGTTGTACCTAAGGTACCCATTTTTACTCCAGCTGTGTCAGCAATAATCCCCAGAGCATGCATATTCGATAATTTACCTTGATCTGTAGCCATGCCTGTTGTTGTGTATCTCTTTACATGTTCTATTGATTTAAAACCTTCTCTAAGTGCTAACTTTATATCTTTCGCTGTCGAATCATTTTGAAAATCTATAAAAGATTTAGTTTTACCCTCTGATATAGTATTTGGTAACAGCCATATATTTTTCTTCTCTAACTCTTTTGAACATAAAACTGAAATTTTATCAAAACCACTTTCATTAATGTTTAAAAATTTTTTAACTTTATTATTTGTATTTTTAAATATTTCTTCTAGTTCAAAATCACCGTTACATGATCCAACATTTATATGATTTTCACTTTTTTCACTTGGAACAAATACTTGATCTATTTCTCTAAAATCTAATTTTCCTCCTGATTGTGTATGCATATGTACCATGGGTGTCCAACCACCACTTATTGATAAACAATCACACTGAATTTTACGTTTATTTCCAGTAACATTTGATCCATCTTCTGATAAATTCATAATTTCTATTGATTTTATCTTTTTGTAGCCAAAAGTATTAACCACTGTAGAGTGCCAATATATTTTAATTCCTAGGTCTTCAGCATTTTTAACAATATTTGATGAAGATTTTTTTCTAATGTCAACAATCTTTACTGATATTCCCTTTTCAAATAAAGACACTGCAGTTTCATAAGCACTATCGTTGTTAGTAAAAATAATATTATTTAATCCAGTGGATACACCATAAAAGTCTAAATATTTTTTGACAGAGTTAGCAAGAATAATTCCTGGTCTATCATTGTTGTTGAATATAAGAGGTCTTTCTATTGCACCTGCAGCAACAATTACTTTATCTGCTCTTATTTTCCATAATCTCTGTCTTATATTGCCATTTTTTTTATCTAATGGTAAATGATCTGATATATTTTCTTTGGCCAAAAGGTAGTTATAACTATGAAAAGCAGCCAAACTTGTTCTAGTTTTTATTATTAAATTATCTAATTTTTCTAATTCTGATATTTCATTCATTAACCATTCATTTGATTTTTGATTATCTATTATAAAATTTTTATTATTTTGATAAATTGTGGACCCACCAAGTATATTTTTATCTTCGATTAATATTGTCTTTAAATTATTTTGTGCTGCTATTTTAGCAGATATAATACCTGAAATCCCTCCTCCAATAACTAATACATCACAATGTTCATGTTTATGGTCATAAATTTCTGGATCTGGTTGTGTAGGTGATTTGCCAAGGCCTGCAGACAATCTTATTAATGGTTCATAAATTTTTTTCCAAAAACTTTTAGGCCACATAAAAGTCTTATAATAAAAACCTGCTGGTATAAATTGTGATATTAAGTTATTAATTCCACCTATATCAAAGTGACGACTTGGCCAACAATTTTGACTAGATGCTTTCAATCCTTCATAAAGTTCTATTTCTGTAGCTCTTACATTAGGCTCTGTTAAATCAGTATTATCATTTATTTGGCATATTGCGTTTGGCTCTTCAGACCCACATGACATTATACCTCTTGGACGATGATACTTAAAACTTCTGCCAACTAAATGAATGCCATTTGAAAGAAGTGCTGAGGCTAAAGTATCACCCTCAAAACCATGATATTTTTTACCGTCAAAAGTAAATGAAACATTTTTTGTTTGATCAACAAATCTTGTTTTATTAATTCTATATTTGGTCATTTAAATTACAGGAGGTTTTTCACCCATTTTGTAAACTGCATGAATTTTGTCATTTGATGTATCCCTAACCATATTAAACCATTTTCTACATCCATGAGTATGGTTCCATCTTTCAAACTGTACACCTTTAATATTCTTTCTCATAAATAAATATTCTGCCCATTCATCATCACTAAGCTCTGTGGGTTGTTTTGGTCTTACAATGTGTGCTTCGCCACCACATGAAAACTCACTCTGGTCTCTTTCTCCACAATATGGGCAATTTATAACAAACATTAGTGTGCTACAGCAGCTGCACCATGTTCATCAACAAGATCTCCACTTACAAATCTGTTAAGATTAAATGCTGCATTTAATTTATGTGGCTCATCATTAGCAATTGTGTGAGCAAATAAATCACCAGATCCAGGTGTTGCTTTAAAACCTCCTGTGCCCCAACCACAGTTAAAATAGAGTCCTTTTATATTTGTTTTACTAATTATTGGACTTGCATCAGGACATATATCAACAATTCCACCCCATTGTCTTAACATCTTCATTCTACTAAAAATAGGGTACAGCTCCAATATTGCTTTTAAGGTTCCTTCTACTACATCATGACTTCCTCTTTGTGTATAAGATATGTAAGCATCTGTTCCAGCACCAATTACTAATTCACCTTTATCAGATTGACTAACATATGCATGTACAGCGTTGGACATTACAACTGTATCTATTATTGGTTTGACTGGTTCTGAGACTAATGCCTGTAATGGTTTACTTTCAAGTGGTAATTTTAAGCCTGCCATATTAGCAATTACACTTGAATGACCTGCGGCTACTACACCAATTTTTTTTGTTTTGATAAATCCTTTTGTAGTATCAAGTCCTTCAACTTGGTCTCCATTTCTTTTTATTCCTTTAACTTCACAATTTTGAATTATATCTACACCCATTGCATCTGCACCTCTTGCATAACCCCATGCAACAGCATCATGTCTTGCAGTACCAGCTCTTCTTTGTAAAGTTCCACCAAGTACTGGATATCTTATGTCTGGTGAAGTATTTATAATTGGACAAAATTCCTTAACTTGTTTTGTATCTAACCAAACAGCATCAATTCCATTTAACCTATTTGCATGAGTTCTTCTTTTTAAATCTCTAACGTCTTGAAGGTTATGAGCTAAGTTCATAACTCCACGTTGACTAAACATTATATTATAATTTAACTCTTGAGATAAATTTTCCCAAATTTTTAAAGCATGGTCATACAATCCAGCGCTAGCATCCCATAAATAATTTGATCTTATGATTGTTGTATTTCTCCCGGTATTACCTCCACCAATCCAACCTTTTTCTAAAACCGCAATATTTTTCATGTTATGTTTTTTTGCAAGATAGTATGCCGTTGCTAGTCCATGCCCACCACCTCCAACAATTACTGCCTCATATTCTTTTTTAGGCTCAGGATTGCCCCAGGCTTGTTTCCAGTTTTCATGCTGCGAAAAAGCATTTTTTATCAGTGAAAAAATTGAATATTTGTTTTTCATATTTGCAAGAAATTACTTGATTAATATTGAATATTCAATGATTTCAAGTTACACATGTATCAACGGAAGAGTGGGTGAGTTGGCTTAAACCAGCAGTTTGCTAAATTGCCGAAGGAGCAATCCTTCCAAGGGTTCGAATCCCTTCTCTTCCGCCATTTAATAAAGTTTCTGATCTTTAAAGAAATCTTTAAGGTATATTGGCTTTTGAGACAAAATGTACCTGTAAACATTGTAATTTTCTAAAACTCTTTGTACATAATTTCTTGTTTCTTTAAATTTAATAAGCTCAATCCAATCAACATAGTCAATTTGTTTTTTTTGAGGATTTTTATTAATTTTTTTCCAATACTTAACTCTTTTAGGACCAGCATTATAAGCAGCTGTAGCAAAAGGGTAGGATCCTTTATACTGATTAATTAAACCAGCAATATAATGTGATCCTAAATTAATATTATATTCAGGATCAGTTGTTAATTTAGACTTTGAGTATCCTAACTTCGCTTGTTTAGATACAGTCTTAGCCGTATACGGCATAAGTTGCATTAATCCTTGAGCACCAACTCTACTCCTAGCAGAAGTATCAAACTCACTTTCTTGTCTGATAATAGACAATATCAATGATGGATCAGGAATTTTTCTTCCTCCAACAAATTTTGGCACACTCATTATTGGATAGTTAAATTGGTTGTGAAATCTTTTTTGATAAGATGCAATTTTAGAAACTTGTATAGCAAAATCAAAACGTGATATGTCTGATGCTAATTTAGCAGCTAAAACCTCGCTGCCTTTTTCCACATTGTCATTTGCTAGAAATCTTAATATGTGTTTTGTGTATTTATCTTTATTTAAATAATCAAGTAAATCAACAATTGCGACAAGTTTTTTTGAGTAAAACTCTTTTTCATAATCATCATCTACAAACATTAATTTATTTAGTTCAAATTTCTCTTGAGGCTTCACTTTCATGTGTGAAAGCTGACCATAATATGTTGTTAAATATTTTGATCCTTCAAAGAACCATTTATTTGAGTTTTCTTTATCACCGATTTTTTCATAAGTTTTACCCAGCCAATACGCACCTCTAGATAAGCTTATTGGATAGCTTACATTTCTATAAAAATTCAAAAAATGATTTTCTGCCTTTTGCGCATTTTTTAAAAAACTAAGTGCTATCCATCCACTCATCCATTCGGCTTCTGCATAGTCTGCACCTTCTTTCATTGCGTGATTTGAAACAATTCTATATGCCGTTTTATATTTTTTTTTATAAATTAAAGATCTTCCAATTATTGACCGTTCTTTCCACCACTTCTCAGGTCTTATTAAATATTCTTCAGTATTTTTTATTTTATTAAGAATTTCCAGCGAACTATCTACACGTCCTTTTTTTCTTCTCCATTTTAATCGATCATAGTTTAAACCAGCATCATTCTTAAAGTTTTTTGGTACTTTTTTAATCGCTTCATCAACTCCATATCCTCTACTTATTAATATTTGCCTTGCTGTATAAAGTAATTGATGATCACTAGGCAAATATCTAATAACCCTTTTAAGATCCCAATGTTTGCCTTCCCAAGCAAAATAATCTGCTCTATTTATATAATCAGATGTATTTAGAATATTTTTAAATTTTTTTCTGAAATATTTTAAATTATTTGTATTTAGATCTGCATTTATAAATCCTTCTTTAATTAATCTTATACCATCACCAGACTTTCCAGTCTTAATTAAACTCTCTCCTAACATCATTTTACCGTATCCACTTAATGGTTTATTACTTTGAAACCAATTAATTATTTCTGTAGGAGAATGGTTTTGTAAATTTATTTTGTGTTCAGCAAGATATTTAATTCTATCAAATCTTGGATAATCTTTTACTCTTTCTATAAATCTTTTATATTCTGAAAAGGTTACTTTATTACCCGACGTAAGAAGATGCCTCCACTCTATAAAATCATATATTGATTGAGCCCTTGCTTTTTTTGCAGTATTTTTTGCATCTTTCCAATTCGATTTTTCCATAAATCTAATTGCTAGTTTTGCAAATTCAAAATCTCTTTCGCTATAATATCTGGTTTTTTTAACAGTCCTGAATATTTGTTTTTTTACTATAAGTGGTTTTTTGGGAGGTAATAAAATCCCAAAGATCTCTTTAGGTAAATCTTTATCATTTTTTAAACTTTGTTTATCATTAAATGTTCCAGGTTTAAGGGGAGGAACTACTAACTGACTTTTAAACGTAGGTTTTTTCTTAGGTATTATTATTTCATTCGAATATGATGATTGAAAAAAGCTTAAAAAAAATATAGTTGTTAGAAGTAATTTAGATTTTCTAAAAATCATTTATAATAACTTATGATATAAATATTTATGTTTAAAGGTTCAAATGTAGCTTTAGTAACACCATTTAAAGACGATAGTCTTGATGAGGAAACTTATATAAAAATTATTAATTTTCATTTAGAAAATGGAACAAATGGACTTGTGCCAGCCGGCACAACAGGCGAGTCTCCAACTCTTTCACATAGAGAACATGAAAAAGTTATAGAGTTATGCATACAAGAAGCTAAAGGAAAAATTCCTGTAATTGCAGGCACAGGATCAAATTCTACTAAAGAGGCCATATCACTCACAGAGCACGCAGAAAAAGCTGGAGCAGATGGCGCCTTAATTGTTACACCATATTATAACAAACCCACTCAGGAGGGCTTATATCAGCATTACAAGGCTATAAATGACAAATGTGGAATACCAATCATAATTTATAATATTCCTGGCAGATCAGTTATTGATATGACAGTAGATACTATGGCAAGGTTGTTTGAGCTGAAAAACATAGTTGGAGTTAAAGATGCAACAGGTGATTTGAATAGAGTAGATGAGACTTTCAAAAAAATTGGAAATGAATTTATCCAGCTAACAGGAGAGGATGGTCTTGCTTATGAATATAATAAAAGAGGTGGCGTAGGGTGTATTTCTGTTACAGCCAATATAGCTCCTAAAATGTGTTCAGATATGCAAAAATTTTCAAAATCACAAAATAATGATGAGCAAAAAAAGGCTGGAGAGATAGACAAAAAACTTCAACCTGTTCATAAATCTTTGTTTATTGAGAGTAATCCATCACCAGTTAAATACGCAGCTAAATTGATAGGTCTATGTGATGATAATGTGAGATTACCTTTGGTAACAGTTTTAGATGAAACAAAAGCTGAGGTTAAAAGAGCTCTTATATCAGCCGAATTAATTAATGAATAAAAAAACCATTCCTGGTTTAAAAATTATTACAATTAATAGAAAAGCATCTTTTAATTATTTTTTTAAAGAGACGTTTGAAGCAGGTATAGTTTTAAAAGGCTCTGAAATAAAATCTGTAAGATCAGGTAAAATTAACATAGCAGACTCTTATGCTGTCGATAAAGATGGAGAAATTTTTTTGATTAATTCTCATATACCTATCTATAAACAAGCCAGTTATTCAAATCATAATCCTTACTCTGAAAGAAAACTTTTATTGAATAAAAGAGAAATTAATAAAATTATCGGTAAAATTCATGAAGATGGTTTAACTATTGTGCCAACAAAAATGTATTTTAAAAAAGGAAAGGCAAAATTAGAAATTGCAGTAGCTAAAGGTAAAAAACAATTTGATAAAAGACTGACAAAGAAGACAAGAGATTGGAACCGTGAAAAAGCAAGATATATTAGAAAATCAAGTTAATTTTGCATATCTAGCATTAGGTTCTAATCTTGGAGACAAGAAAAATAATCTAAATAAAAGTATAGATTTAATCCAAGAGGAGGGAATTTTTATAAAGAAAAGATCAAATTTTTACAGTACAAAATCTTGGCCAAATGAAAATTTTCCAAACTTTATTAATTCTATCCTATTAGTAGAGGCAAAATTCAATATAGTTGAATTATTTTTAAAGATAAAAAAAATTGAAAAAAAACTAGGTCGAACTAAGTCAAAAAGAAATCATCCAAGAATATGTGATATTGATATAATTGATTTTAATGGTGAAATAATCCATAGAAAACTTGGAAATCATAAACTCAATATTCCGCATAAAAGAATGCATAATAGAAATTTTGTTCTGTTTCCTTTATATGAACTAGATAAAGATTGGGTTCACCCTAAACTTAATAAAAATATAGTCATTTTAATGTCAAATTTAACCTCAGATCAGTTATTGGGTATTAAAATTGCTCAATAAAATGATATAAATAGTAATGCTTAAATCTGAAGAATTAATTAATAAGGTAAAAAATTATAATAAGTTTCTTAATCCAGAAACTTTATCAAAAGCCTATGATTTTGCTTTAAAGGCCCATGAAAAACAAAAAAGAGATGAGGGCTCACCTTACATTATTCACCCGATAGCAGTTGCAAATATTTTAACTGAGTTAAGGCTAGACAGTGCAACTATAGCTACTGGTTTACTTCATGATACAATAGAAGATACTCATGCAACTTATAATACAATAGAAGCAGAATTTGGAAAAGAGGTTGCTGATTTAGTTGATGGTGTTACAAAAATTTCTGAGTTTGAAAATCAAGCTATATCAAACTCTAAAGCAGAAAATTTTAGAAAATTAATATTAGCAACATCAAAAGACATCCGAGTTTTACTGGTGAAACTAGCTGATAGACTGCACAATATGCGTACCATTAAAGTTGTTGATAAAGAAAAGCAAATTAGAAAAGCAAAAGAAACAATGGAAATTTATGCACCTCTTGCAGATAGGATGGGCATGCATCGTATAAGAGATGAATTAGAGGACCTTTCTTTTGAAGTTTTAAATGAAGATGCAAGAAAATTGATAAAAGACAGATTAGATAAAATTAAAGAAAATAATCTAATTAACTTTAATAATATTTCTGATGAGTTTTTTGAAATACTTAAAAACAAAAATATAGAACCAAAAATAGTTGGAAGAGAGAAAACTCCTTTTTCAATTTGGAGAAAAATCCAAAAAAAAAGAACTTCTCTTGAACAAATAACTGACATTATTGGGTTTAGAATTATTTTAGATAATATTGATGATTGCTATAAAGCTTTGGGAATTTTCCATAGTAAATGGAATTGTATACCAGGTAAATTTAAAGATTATATTTCATCTCCAAAAATCAATAAATATCAATCATTACACACAGCTATTATTGGACCAAATAAAAGACCAATTGAAATCCAATTAAGAACAAAGCAAATGCATGAATTTGCAGAAAGAGGTATCGCTTCTCACTGGAAATATAAATCATCAGAAAAATTTAATTCTTTAACTTGGAAGGAGTATGATTGGTTAGCAGATTTAGTTGAAATTATTGATAAAAATGAGAATCCAGATGACTCTTATGAATATACAAAACTTCAAATGTTTCAAGAAAACGCCTTTTGTTTCACACCAAAAGGATCAATTATAAAACTGCCAAAAAATGCTACACCAATAGATTTTGCCTATGCGGTCCATACTCAAATCGGAGATGCTGCTGTTGGTTGCGAAATAAACGGAAATGAAAGTGCTTTGCAATCTATATTAAGAAACGGGGATGTAGTTAAGATTATCACCTCTAAAAAAGCCTCCCCCTCATTACATTGGTTAACGAGCACTAAAACAGGGAAAGCTCGTGCTGCAATTAGACGTTATTGGCAGTACCGTGAAAACAGCAAACCGATTAAGGAAAAAAGATATAATACTACACTTTGGATTTCTCTGCCTGATGAACCTGGAAAAATGGGTGATGTAACAACCATGATTGGTAAAAACTTTGTTAATATTTCAAGTGTGGAAATGGTAGAAAAACTTAATGGAAGGATTAATTTCAAATTTAATTTAATCATACATGACCTTAAGAACTTTACAAAATTGATAAGTGAACTAAAACAAAAAGAATATAAATTTAAAATTATAAGACACAAAAATAAAAAATATGCTTTCTTCAAAAAACTCTTTAGCAGTTTTAAGAAAAACTAATGCTTTGCTAGATGGACATTTTGTATTGTCATCTGGACTACATTCACCATCTTATGTGCAATGTGCAAAATTATTAAGTTTTCCAAACAAATCTGAAAAATTTACAAAATCTTTAGCAAGTAAAATTAAAAAAACATTTAAAAATATTGATTTAATTCTTTCACCAGCGATGGGTGGAATTATAATTGGTTATGAAATCGGAAGAATTTTAAAAAAAGAAACAATTTTCTGTGAACGTGTTGATGGAAATTTTAAGTTAAGAAGAGGTTTTTATATTAAAAAAAAATCAAGAGTTTTAATTATTGAAGATGTTATAACTACAGGAAAATCAAGTTTAGAGTGCGCTAAATTAATAAAGAAATCTGGTGCAATTTTATTAGGATTTGCATGTTTAATTGACAGATCAAATAAGCAAACTTTAAAAATGAAAAGAAAAAATATAATTTCACAAGTAAAATTAAAAATTCCAACTTTTAAAAAAAAAAATATTCCAGAAAGTCTAAAAAAAATTCCAATTACCAAACCTGGAAGTAGATTTTTAAAATGAAAAAGAGACTAGGTGTTAACATCGACCATGTTGCAACGTTAAGAAATGCTAGAGGTGAAAAACATCCTGATCCCTATACTGTAGCTTTAGATGTTTTAAAGGCTGGTGCAGACTCTATTACAGTTCATTTAAGAGAGGATAGGCGACACATTAATGATATGGATTTAAAAATTCTCTCATCAAATAAATCAATCCCTATTAATTTGGAAATAGCTTCAGATCCAAAAATGATTAATATTGCACTAAAAAATAAACCTTCTTTTATTTGTCTTGTTCCTGAAAAAAGAAATGAAATTACTACAGAAGGAGGATTAAATTTAAAAAAAAATAAAAATAAAATCAAAAAAATATTAGAAATTTTTAATAGAAATAATATTAGAACAAGCTTATTTATAAATCCATCTCTACAAGATATAAAATTATCAAAAATCTTAGGAAGCAAATGTATAGAGATACATACAGGTAAGATATCAAATCAAATAAAGTGGAAAAAAAATTACTCCAGAGAACTAAATAAAATTAAAAAATGCGCTACTTATGCTAAAAATATAGGTTTAGAGGTTCATGCTGGACATGGTATGGACTATAAGACAACAAAAATACTCAAAAAGATTAAACAAATTGAGGAATTTAATATAGGCCATTTTATAATCGGAGAGTCTGTCTCACATAGCATTTCAAAAGTAGTTAAACAATTTATTAAAATTTTAAGATAATGCATATAATTGGAAATGGTGTTGATATTATTAAAAACAGTAGAATAAATAATTCATTAAAAATTAAAGGTTTTTTAAATAGAATTTTTACAGAAAAAGAAATTCAACAGGGAAGAAAATTAAAAAATAAAATTAATTTTTATGCAAAAAGATTTGCTGCAAAAGAAGCATTTGTTAAAGCAATTGGGACTGGCTTTAGATCAGATATAAATTTTATAGATATTGAAATTAAGAATTACAAGAATGGAAAGCCATATATTTCACTTTCAAAAAAATTAAACAATTTTTTGAAAAAAAAATTTAAAATACAAAGATATAAAGTTTTTTTATCACTTTCTGATGAAAAAGATTATTCAATAGCGTTTGTTGTTATAGATAAAAAAATATGAAAAAAATAATAATTGAAAATCTTAAAACTATAATTTATGCACTTATCATTGCAGTTTTAATTAGATCTATTTTGTTGCAACCTTTTTATATTCCTTCATCATCAATGGAACCAAATTTATTAGTTGGAGATAGACTTTTTGTCACTAAATTCACATATGGTTATAGCAAACATTCCTTTCCATTCAGTCCACCTATTTTTGAAAACCGTATTTTTGCCCATAATCCTGAAAGAGGTGACGTTGCAGTATTTAAAACACCGGCCGATAATAGAACAGATTATATAAAGCGTGTTATTGGTTTGCCAGGTGATACAATTCAGTTTATTAATGGTGATCTTTTCCTAAATGGCAATCAAATTTTAAAAACAATTAAATCAAAAAATATCACTAATTATTGTGGTAAATCAAAAATAAAAGTTAACATATTTGAGGAAAAACTCCCAAACGGCAAAGTTTATTTTGCATCATACAGAACTGATATTACTTTCGCTAACACAGATAAATACCTTGTTCCAAATGACCATTTATTTTTCTTAGGAGATAATAGGGATTGCTCAAAAGATAGTAGATTTTTATCTGAAGTTGGATATGTCCATAAAAATAATCTTGTGGGTAAAGCTCAAATATTGTTTTTTTCATCAGATCCATTTGTAGGAAGTATTGCTAAATTTTGGAATTGGAATGAAATATTAAGGTTAAATAGATTTTTCAAATTAATTGATTAATTATGAGCAATATTAAGTACCTTCAAAGAAAGATTAAAATAAATTTCAAAAATGAGCAAATCCTTTTGCAAGCTATTACACACAAAAGTTATGATCCAAATAATAATTATGAAAATCTTGAATTTTTAGGCGATAGAGTACTAGGACTTGTTGTTTCAAAAAAATTGTATGAGCTTTATCCAAGTGAAAAAGTAGGGTCATTAGATAAAAAATTAGCCTCTTTAGTTAATAAAAATAAATGTCTAGAAATTGGAAATTCGTTAAACCTTAAAGAATTTATAATTACAGGTAATTCAAAAACGAGAAATAATATAGTTGAAAATAAGATTATCTCTGATTGTTGTGAAGCATTAATTGGAGCTATTTATTTGGATAAAGGTTTTGAAGTTTCTAAAAGTTTTATCCTTAAACTATGGAAAAATTTAATAAACGATGCAGAAACTACTTTTATTGATGCTAAAACACAACTTCAAGAATACTCTTTGAAAAATTATAAAATATTACCTATCTATAAACTAATCTCTAATACAGGTCCAAGACATAAACCAAATTTTAAAGTTGGTGTTAAACTTAAAAATGGTACATATGTTTACGCAATTGGATCTTCAAAAAAAAATGCAGAGCAATCTGCAGCTTCAGAACTTCTCAAAAAAATTAAGCATAAATGAATTGGCAAGATAAAGGATATTTAATATCTTTGAACAAATATAACGAGAATTCGTCGATAGCTGAATTCTACACGGAAAATAATGGAAAAATAGTTGGCATCATTTTTGGGTCTACATCAAAAAAGATTAAGAGCTATTTATTAATAGGTAATAAATTTCATATAAATTCAAAACTAAGAGAGGATGGTAGGCTTGGATATCTAAAAGTTGAGATTGATGAAATTAAAACCCCAGTTTATTTAGAAAATAAAAAAAAATTATTTTGTATTATCTATTGTATGAATTTAATTAAAATTCTCACTGCTGAAAATGAGATTAATGTTGAAATATATAATCTTTTAGAAAAATTATTTAAAATAATTGAACTTGATAATTGGCTTGTTGAATTTTTATATTTAGAGCTAAATATACTAAAGTCTATTGGATATGATATTAACTTTAAAGATTACGTAGTTGATAAAAATATTAATGGACAAACAAAATATATTGTTGATTCAAGTCAAAAAATTATACCTAATTTTCTAATTGATAAAAAAATTAGTCCTGAAAATTTAAAAGATATTTATAAAGGTTTTTCAATAGTGGGAGATTTTTTGGATAAAACAATTATCAAACCTAATAACAAGAACTATCCATCATCAAGGAATGATTTTGTTAATTTGTTAAAATAATCAAAGATCAATTTGATCAGCAAAATATGTTATAATACAGTTTGCTCCAGCTCTTTTAAACGAAATAAGTGACTCTTTTATTGAAGTTTTGTCTATTAATTTTTTATTAATTCCATTCATTATCAAACTGTATTCACCAGAAACTTGATACGCAAATACTGGTATTTTGAAATTATCTTTTACTTTTTTTATTATATCAAGATAGGGCATACCAGGTTTAACCATGACCATATCAGCACCTTCTTTTATATCTAATGAAACTTCTCTCAAAGCTTCATCTGAATTTCTAAAATCCATTTGGTATGTTTTTTTATCACCTTTTAGTAATTTTTTTGATCCAATAGCGTCTCTAAATGGTCCATAAAAGCTAGATGAAAATTTAACTGCATATGATAATATTTGCACGTCATTTAAATTATTTTTATCTAATGCTGATCGAATTTTACCAATTCTGCCATCCATCATATCTGAGGGTGCAATAACATCACATCCTATTTTGGCTTGCAGCACAGCTTGTTTGGTAAGTATTTCTATAGTCTTGTCATTTAGAATATTATTTTTCTTTAATAATCCATCATGGCCATGAGAAGTGTAAGGATCTAGGGCCACATCACACATAATACCAATTTTATTTTTAAATTTTTTTTTAATGAATTTTATCCCTCTACAAACTAAATTATCTGGATTTAATGCTTCAGAACCATTTTCATCTTTTTTTGTTTTGCTTGTGTATGGAAATAAAGCAACCATAGGTATTCCTTTTTTAATTGCTTTACCTACAGCTATATTCAGTTTGTCTACACTATACCTAAATACATTTGGCATAGATTTTATTGATTCTTTTTTATTTTTTCCTTCAATCAAGAAAATTGGCAAGATCAAATCACTGTAAGATAAAGAACTTTCTTGGACTAGCTTCCTAGACCAAGCATATTTTCTTGATCTTCTAAGCCTTAAATTTGGATATTTACCTGTAATCATATTGTATTTTATTATGCGACAAAATCTATTATACAAATATATATATAAATGAGTAGAAAACAATCTTCATGATAGATAATAGAAATAAAATCGTAAACCTTAACTTACATGATCAAACCGATAGAGTTTTAGACTTTAGTGACTTTCAAAAACAAACTATACAATTTGATATTGATAAGCTTCAAGATGCTTATAACCAAATCACAAAAATTAAAAAATTTGATGATGGAGGTGGTGTAACTAACTTTGGCGCAATTTCTTTAACACAAATACCAGGAGATCCAGACTCAATAAAAGGTAGTAAAGCTCGAGGTGTTTATTGGACTAAACCAGATAAATCTGGGAAAGAAGTTTCAAGAGATGTCGATATAGACGAATCTAAATATAGTGAATTTATAAGAGATTATGAAAATACTTATTTTAAAGAAGTTTATGATGTTCTTTCATCAAAATATAAATTGGGCAGAGTAAGAATTTTATTAAAAGAACCAAGATCAACATTAAGCTGGCATAGAGATCCAGAACCTAGATTGCATATACCAATTATAACAAATCCTGGATGCTTGATGGTTATTGATAATGTAGCTAAGCATATGCCTGCTGATGGATCAGTTTGGGTTACCAACAATACAAAATATCATAATGCATTTAATGGTGGAGAAGAAAATAGAATACACCTAGTTGCATGTGTTTTAGATTATAAATTTAATTAATTTGAAAAAAATTTATATCGCATCTGATCACGCTGGATTTAATTTAAAAGAGAGTATTAAAAAAAAATTTTCTTCAAAATTTGAAGTTTTAGATTTAGGTCCAGAGCATTCAAAAGAATCAGTAAACTATCCAGATTATGCCCATAAATTATCAAAAAAGATAAAAAAAGAGAATATTGGTATTTTAGTATGTGGTTCGGGTATGGGCATGGCAATGACAGCTAATAAACATAAAAATATAAGAGCGGCATTATGTTATTCGGTAAAAAACGCTAAATTATCTAGATTGCATAATGATGCAAATGTTATTACATTAGGAGAAAGGTTGATTAGTAAAAATTTAGCCTTTAAATGTATAAATGCATTCTTAAATACTAAGTTTGAGGGTGGAAGACACTTAAAAAGAGTTAAAAAAATATAAAAATTATGTCAAGTGAAACAAAATATTTAAACAGTGAGTACAAAGACTTCTTTGAAAAAAGTTTATTAGATAGTGATCCTGAAATTTATAAAGCTATTAATGATGAGTTGGTTAGACAACAAAATCATATCGAACTAATTGCATCCGAAAATATTGTATCTCAAGCTGTTCTAGAAGCTCAAGGATCAGTCTTAACAAATAAGTATGCTGAGGGCTATCCAGGTAAAAGATACTATAATGGTTGTGAACATGTCGATGTAGCTGAACAATTAGCTATAGATAGGCTTAAAGAATTATTTAATTGTAAATTTGCTAACGCACAACCTCACTCAGGGGCGCAGGCAAACGGTGCTGTGTTTTTAGCTTTGTTAAAACCTGGTGATACTTTTATGGGAATGAGTTTGAATTCAGGGGGACATATAACTCATGGTTTGAAAATTTCAATGTCAGGAAAATGGTTTAATGCAATTGGATATGAAGTTGATAAAGAATCTGAACTTATTGATTATGATAATGTTGAAAAACTTGCACTTGAGCACAAACCTAAACTTATAATTGCAGGTGGTAGTGCTTATTCAAGGGTGATTGACTTTAAAAGATTTAGAGAAATAGCTGATAAAGTTGGAGCATATCTAATGGTTGACATGGCTCATTTTTCAGGTTTGGTTGCTGGTAAGGGATATCCTAATCCATGTGACTATGCTCATGTGGTTACATCTACTACTCACAAAGTTTTTAGAAGTGCAAGAGGTGGAATAATATTAACTAATCACGAGGACTTATCTAAAAAATTTAATACAGCAGTTTTCCCTGGATACCAAGGTGGACCACTTATGCATATTATAGCTGCAAAAGCTGTTGGATTTAAAGAAGCATTAAAACCTGAATTTAAAGATTATATAAAAACTGTTTTAGCAAATGCAAAAATTTTAGCAGAAACGTTAAAGAATAATGGTTTTAAAATTTATTCAGGTGGGACAGA
Source organism: uncultured Pelagibacteraceae bacterium (assembly GCA_902520695.1). Taxonomy (GTDB): domain Bacteria; phylum Pseudomonadota; class Alphaproteobacteria; order Pelagibacterales; family Pelagibacteraceae; genus Pelagibacter. The sequence goes on along the minus strand of CABYOT010000001.1, from coordinate 159,337 downwards.
TACACATTTGATGTTAGTTGACTTAAGACCTTTTAATGTAAAAGGTAACGTCGCTGCAGAAAGTCTTTCTAGAGCCAACATTACATGTAATAAAAATGGTATTCCGTTTGATAGTGAAAGCCCAATGATAACTTCTGGAATAAGACTTGGATCGCAAGCAGCCACAACAAGAGGATTTGGGTTAAAAGAATTTCAAATAGTAGGTGATTTAATAACAAAAACTATAAAAGGGTTAGCCGAAAACCCTGAAGATAACTCTAAAACTGAAGATGAAGTAAGAAAAGAAGTTGTAAGCCTTTGTTCTAATTTCCCTATCTATAAACACTTAGGCTAAATTAATTTATGATTTGTCCATGCAGCAAAAAAGGTGACACTTCAGTTGTTGACTCAAGGCCCACAGAAGATGGAACGGCAATTAGAAGAAGAAGACTATGTAGCTGTGGTGAGAGGTTCACAACATTTGAGAGAGTTCAATTTAGAGAAATTACTGTGGTTAAAAAAAATGGAAGAAAATCATCTTTTGATAGGGAAAAACTTTCTAAATCAATTTATGTCGCTTTAAAGAAAAGACCTATTGATACTGAGACTGCTGAAAAATTTATCTCAAAAATTAGTAGATCATTAGAAGAATTAGGTCAAAGTGAAATTTCATCTAATACTATTGGAACAATGGTTATGGAGGGTTTAAAAGAACTTGATCCTGTAGCATATGTCCGATTTGCATCAGTCTATAGAAACTTCAGAGAAGAAAAAGACTTTGTTCAATTTGTGGATAGAATTGATGTCTTTAAAAAAAGATAATTATAAACCATTAGATAAAAAAATTATGAACTTTGCTATAAACTTAGCAGAGAATAATAAGTATTTAACTGGTACAAATCCATCAGTTGGATGTGTAATTGTAAAAAATAATGAAATCTTATCTTTTGCGACTACTAATAATGGTGGTAGACCACATGCAGAAAGCATTGCTTTAAATAAAAATAGATATAATAAAGGAACATCGCTTTACTCGACACTAGAGCCTTGTTCTCATCACGGGTTAACACCCCCTTGCACAAATGCAATAATAAAAAATAAAGTTAAGAGAGTGTATTACTCAATTGAAGATAAAGATTTACGTACATTTAATAAAACTAAAAAGATTTTAAAGTCTAAAAAAATAGTTGCGATATCAGGACTTCAAAAACGTAAAGTTAAAAACCTTTATAAAGAATATAATTATATAAAATCTAACAAAACCGCTTATGTAATTGGAAAAATTGCAAGTTCATCAAATTTGAATATTTTAAGAAACAATTCTTTTATAACAAATGAACATTCAAGAAGAGTTTCACATATTTTAAGATTTCAAAATCACGCAATATTAACTTCTTATAAAACAATAAATACAGACAACCCTAAGCTTAATTGTAGATTAAATGGATTAGAAAAATTTTCACCTACTGTAGTTGTAATAGATAAAAATTTAAAAATAAAAAATAACTCCTACGTGATTAAAAATTCAAAAAATAATAAATTAATTATATTTCACTGTTCTAAAAATATCTCAAAAATTAAATTTTTAAAAAATAGAGGTGTTAAACTTATTTATCAAAAATTAGAAAATAAGACTAACTTTAATCTTAAAAAGATAACACAAACACTTTATACACTTGGTCTACACAGGATTTTAATAGAGTCTGGTAAGGATTTAATGACTAATTTTCTTAAAGCAAATTTATTAAATGAATTCTATTTTTTTAAAAGCGACAAAATTATCTCTAATAGAGATAAAATTAATATATCTTCATTAGTAAAAATGATTAATAAAAACTATAAAAATAAAAAAAAAATAAACACATATTTAGATAAAGATATACTTACTCACTACTTTTAAAATGTTTAACGGAATTATATTTAATAAAGGAATAATTAATAGAATTAAAAAAAGGGCAAAAGGTGTTAATTTATTTATAAAATCTTCATTGAAAGTTTCAAATAAAAATCTTGGAATTTCAATTTCTTGTGATGGCGTTTGTCTTACTTTAATTTCTTACAAGAATAAGACTTTAGAATTCTATCTATCAAATGAAACATTGGCTAAATCGAAATTTAGAAATATTAAAATTGGTGATGAAATTAATTTAGAAAAACCCTTAAAATTTGGTGACAATATTTCTGGACATATCTGCCAGGGTCATGTTGATACCGTTTGTTCTGTAAAAAGTATTAAGAAAGTTGATAAATCACATATTTTTGAATTTAAAATAACAAAATCGCTTAAGAAGCAATTAGTAGAAAAAGCTTCTATATTAATAAATGGAGTATCACTAACAATATCAAAAATAAAAAAGAATTCTTTTGAAATATGGATTATACCTCACACTTTAAAATTAACTAACTTAATCACACTTAAAAAAAATGATTTGGTCAATGTTGAGATTGATATTATGTCTAAATATGTGAAGAAATTTATCAATGAAAAAAAGTAATTTTAGCTCAATAGAAAGTATCATTAAGACGGTTAAAAAAAATGGTATGTTTATTCTTGTTGACGATGAGAGCAAACATGAAGAAATGGAAAATGAAGGTGATTTAGTAATTTCCACATCAGCTGTTAATCCTAATCATATTAATTTCATGGCTAAACATGCGAGAGGATTAATTTGTTTAGCAATGGATAATACACAATCAAAAAAAATTGGATTAACTTTGGCTTCACCAATAAATCAATCCAGAAGCAAAACTGCTTTTACTTACTCTATAGAAGCTAAAAAAGGTGTTACAACGGGTATATCAGCTTATGATCGTGCTAAAACAATTAAAGCTGCATCAAATAAAAATGCAAAAAAAAATGATATTGTATCTCCAGGACATGTTTTTCCAGTTATAGCTAGAGATGGAGGTGTACTTGTTAGAGCAGGGCATACTGAGGCCTCTGTTGATATATCAAAACTTGCTAAAAAAAATAATTCAGCTGTTATTTGTGAAATTATGGCAGATGATGGAAAAATGGCTACAGGCAAAACATTATTTAATTTTGCTAAAAAACATAAACTTAAAATAGGTAAGATTGAAGATTTAATTGCTTATAGGTTAAAGAGAGAGAAACTTGTTAAATTAAAAAAAACTTCTTCAATAATTGTTCAAAAACAGAAATTTAAAATAAAAGTATTTGAAAATGTACTTGATGGATCGGAGAACTTTGCACTGATAAAAGGAACCTTAAAGAAAGGAGTTGTCCCTAGATTAAGAGTAATATCATCTAACGTAGTTCAAAATTATTTAATTAATCAAAAACTGCCAAATTCATTTGATAAAACAATCTCATATTTCAAAAAATATAATAATTGTGTTCTTGTGTTTATAAGAGACCCTAATTTAAAATCTGTAACTCAAACACTTAAACAGTACAAAAGTAAAACTTTCTATGAAAAAGGTCATGACAAATTGATTAGAAACTATGGTATAGGGGCTCAAATTATTAAATCTTTAAATATTAAAAATATGATACTTGTTACTAGATCTAAAAAAAAAGTGATAGGTTTAGAAGGATATGGCATTAAAATTAAAAAACAGGAAATTATAAAGTGAAAAAAAAAATTTTAATTGTTGTTGCAGATTATTACGAAACTATTGCTAGATCTTTATTAAAAAGTGCAAAAAATAAAATAAAAAATAAATGTAGTATAAAGGTAATTAATGTACCTGGTGCATTTGAGATACCTGTAACTATAGCAAAAAATTTAAATAAATTTAATGGGTTCATTGCTTTAGGATGCGTGATTAAAGGTCAAACACCTCATTTTGATTTTATATCAAAAGCAACTACTGATGCATTAATGACATTATCAATTACATCCAAGAAACCTGTAGGAAACGGTGTAATTACCTGCTTAAACAAAAAACAAGCCTTTGCACGTGGCAGGAAAGGTTCAGAAGCTGCGAAGGCAGTTTTATCTGTTCTATCTCAATAAATTATGACAGTTCCATTTTCACCACAAAGAAATCCTAGGGTAATAATTATACAAAAACTTTATGGGAAACTTTTTAATAACGAGGAAAATATAACTTTTCCTAAACATAGATTTAAAAAATTTATCAAAGATATCGTTAATGGAACTATCGAGAGGGAAGAGTTAATAAATACAGAAATTAATAATCATTTGGAACAAGATTTAAAAATAAAAAATATGGATAAAGTTTTTCAAATTATAATTAAAAGTGCAATTTTTGAATTTTTATATAAACCAAATACTTCAATCAAAATTATTATTAACGAATATTTGAAAGCATCAAATTTTTTTATTGATGACTCACAAACTAAATATTTAAATGCTTTATTAGATAAAATTTCAAAAAAAATTAGAATTAGCAATGAATGAATTTGCTCTAATTGAAAAGTACTTTAAAAAATTAACTTATAATAACCCATCAGCATTAGAACTAAATGATGACGTTTTTTTTGATAAAAAACACAACGTAGTTGTTTCAACTGATACTTATGTGGAAGGCGTTCATTTCCTAAATTTTAAGAATCCTGATTTAGTAATAAAAAAAATAGTAAGATCTTCAATATCAGATTTATATTGCAAGGGTGTAAAACCAAAATTCATTTTTATATGTGCTAGTGGAAACAATAATTCTTTTTCAAAAAAAAATCTCAATATTATTTCTAAAAGTCTTAAAGAAGAACAAAAGAAATATGATCTTAAACTATCTGGTGGAGATACTACGAGGTCAAATAAAACAATCTTTACAATAATATCATTAGGTTATTCAAAAAAAATAGTACAAAGAAATAAATGTAATGATGGTGATGACATATATGTAACTGGAAACATTGGTGATAGCTACTTAGGATTACAAATTTTAAAAAGAAATATTTTATTTAATAAAATAAAGTATAACTATTTTGTTAAAAAATACTATTTACCCGACTTACCTATTAAGATTAGCTCGAATCTTTTAAACTTTGCAAATTCTTCAATCGATATTTCAGATGGTTTATTTGGAGATTTGAATAAACTAATCAATAAAAGAAAATTATTTTACAAAGTTGAACTAAATAAAATTCCAATTTCAACAAATTTGAGAAAATATCTCTCTAAATCAAAAAAAAAGAAGATCAATTTCATTTCAAAGGGCGATGACTATCAAATTTTATTTACATCTCCAAAGTCAAAGAGAAATTATATTCAAAAATTTTTCAAAAAGATGAATCAAAAAGTAACACTAATAGGCAATTTAACCAAAGATGCAAAAAATAATGAAATTATTGACGGTGATAAGCGAATAAAACATGCATTTAATGAAGGATATTCACACAATTTCTAACAAAGTTAAATATTGCGTTTTATATCATATTTTGTATTACATGTTTTTCATAACTTTAATTAACAAAGGAACCAATGAACACATCAACTGAAACAATAATGTATTATATTATAGCGGCTGGAATATTATCCATCGTTTACGGTTTTATAACAGGAAGAAATATTTTAAATTCAAGCTCAGGTAATGCTAAAATGCTTGAAATCGCATCTGCAATTCAGGAAGGTGCTAGAGCATATTTAAACAGACAGTACAAAACTATCGCAATTGTTGGTGTTGTAGTTCTAATTGTTATTACAATTTTGTTCAGTCCTTTAGTTGGATTAGGTTATTTGATTGGAGCTACATTATCAGGTATTGCAGGTTACGTAGGTATGATTGTATCTGTTCAAGCAAACGTTAGAACTGCTGAAGCATCAAGAAAAAGTTTAGCTAGTGGTTTATCAATTGCATTTAAATCAGGTGCTGTTACTGGTATGTTAGTAGCTGGATTAGCTTTACTTGCAATAGCTGTATATTATTATTTTTTAGTAAAAAATGGAGTTTATGAGAGAGAAATAGTTAATGCTTTAGTTGCATTAGGCTTTGGTGCTTCATTAATCTCAATTTTTGCAAGACTGGGTGGAGGAATTTTTACAAAGGGAGCAGACGTTGGTGCTGATTTAGTAGGTAAGGTTGAAGCTGGTATACCTGAGGACGATCCAAGAAATCCAGCTGTCATAGCTGACAATGTTGGTGATAATGTTGGAGATTGTGCAGGTATGGCAGCAGATCTTTTTGAAACTTACGCTGTCACTATTGTTGCTACAATGGTTCTTTCATCTATATTCTTTGTAAATGATTTTAATATGATGATCTATCCTTTAGCAATTGGTGGTGCTTGTATTTTAACGTCAATACTTGGAACATTTTTTGTTACTCTTGGTAGTGATAAAAATATTATGAAAGCAATGTATAAAGGATTTGTGATAACAGCTATAAGCTCATTGGTAATTCTATTTCCAATAACCAAGCATGTTATAGGCTTTACTACGGAATATGTAGCTAATGGAAAGTCATTCAATGGTTTAAGTCTTTATTTTTGTGGAATCATTGGTTTAGTAATAACAGGATTAATAATTTGGATTACAGAATATTATACGGGCACTGATTACAGACCTGTTAAAAGTGTTGCTCAATCCTCAACAACAGGACATGGTACAAATGTTATTCAAGGTTTAGCGGTTTCTATGGAAGCTACTGCTGTTCCGGCATTAATAATTGTTGGTGGTATTTTATGGACTAACCATATCGCAGGCCTTTATGGTATTGCTATTGCTGTAACTACAATGCTGGCACTAGCTGGTATGGTTGTTGCTTTAGATGCTTATGGTCCCGTTACAGATAATGCTGGTGGAATAGCCGAAATGTCAAATCTTCCTAAAAATGTTCGTAAAACGACAGATGCACTCGATGCAGTTGGAAATACCACTAAAGCTGTAACTAAAGGTTATGCAATCGGTTCTGCAGGTCTTGGAGCATTGGTTCTTTTTGCGGCTTATACAGAAGATATTAAACATTTTTCAAAAGTTGCAGGGTCTAATTTAGAAGGTATAACTGTTACTTTTGATTTGTCTAATCCATACGTAGTTGTTGGACTTCTAATTGGTGGTATGCTTCCTTATCTATTTGGATCAATGGGTATGCAAGCCGTAGGTAGAGCAGGAGGAGCTGTTGTTATAGAAGTAAGAAGACAATTTAAAAAAATACCTGGAATTATGAAAAGAAAAGCCAAACCTGATTATGGTAAGCTTGTTGATTTGCTAACAAGGGCTGCAATCAAAGAAATGATAATACCTTCATTATTACCCATTTTATCTCCAATTGTTTTATATGTGGTAATTTATTTTATAGGTGGACAAGTAGCAGCTTTATCATCACTTGGAGCAATGTTATTGGGAGTTATTATTACCGGCCTTTTTGTTGCTGTTTCTATGACTGCAGGAGGTGGTGCTTGGGATAATGCAAAAAAATATATCGAAGATGGTAATTTTGGTGGCAAAGGTTCAGAAGCTCATAAAGCTGCGGTAACTGGTGACACTGTCGGTGATCCATACAAAGATACAGCTGGACCAGCCGTCAATCCAATGATTAAGATTACAAATATTGTAGCGTTACTTTTACTAGCTGTTATTGCTGGCTAAATAATATTTCTACAGTTTTTGAAAGTTTTTTTGCCATAGATCAGTCCAGTTTTCTGTAGTAGCCGGAACATGTCTATTAATGTGATAGGATAATGATCCTATAGGAGCTAAACATTTTTCTTTATCAAACAATTCATGTAATGGCTTTTCAAATGGATCATTATTCTTTTCACCAACCATTCTAATATTATTTTGAAAATCATTTAATAAACTTTTTGAAAACATAAATGTTAACAATGTTTCTTTTACATCTCTCCACTTATAGTTCATGCCTATATATATTGAGGTGTTATAACTTGAATCATAATAAAAAGGGTAATCACTTGGACAAAGGAAAATATCTTTCTTAAAGAGAGTTGACAATCTAGAGTATGTAAAAATCATTTCTTCAATACAATTATCTTCAAATAAATAATCATCTTCTATGAAAAAAATAAGATCTTTAGCATTTTCAGCACAATTACAGCACTCAAGATAAGTTCCTTTATTTCCTTTAATTTTAGATTTAATAAATTTTATATTAATTTTTTTATCCTCTAATTTTTTTAATATTTCGTTATCAAACTGATCATCTGAAACATCTGAAATCAAATTTAAAGTAATATTTAATTTATTTTCTCTCAAAAAATTTAAAATACTCTCATTTAAGCTAATTAGCGAAGTTAAAATAAGTTGTTTTTTGTTAATATTGGGAATAATCCTTTTCCATCTATCTGTTGAGTTCCAAAGTTGATTATTTGGAGCATATCTATAATAAATATCTAAGTTTTCTATTTTTCTATCAAGATTTAAATACCCTTTTGATAGTATTATTGATTTATCATTTAAAGAGAAATAATTTGAATTAACATTTTTATAATCAGGATTTACAAGATTGAGACTCTCCTTGTCTAAAGCATAAACATTTAATATTTTGAGAATAAATCTTTTAATTTTACTTAGTTTTTTATAATTTCTTGGGAACATAAAAATATATATTTATATATTTTATTATTAAATATATAAAAATCATAATGATATATTACGTATATCTAATAATAACAAAAAAATTAAACAAATATAGATCTTATGTTGGTTATACTAATAATATAAATAAACGAATTTTGCTTCATAACTCTTCTAAGGGTGCAAAGTTTACCAGAGGTAATAAATGGAAATTAATTTACGTAAAGAAATACTATGAAAAAAGTACTGCTATGCAAGAAGAATATAAATTAAAAAAAAATTACTTACTGAGAAATAAAATAAAAAATGAATATATAAATAAATGAAAATTTCAGTATTATTGCCATACAAGGAGAATTATTCACCTACCTATTCAGGAGCTGTGTCTATATTTATTCACGGTGTAACAAAATTTAGCAAATACAAAAAAAATATAAGAATCTATGGTAATACTAATTTACAAGATAAATTATCGGGAAATTATATAAATATTCCACTTAAAAAAAAATATTTTAAAAGCTCGACAAAAATTTACTTAAGTAATTTTCTGCAAATTGAGGAAAGAAGAAATTCAAATATAATTGAAATACACAATAGACCTAAATATTTACAATCACTTAAACATTTAAAAAATAGAAAATTTGTAATTTATTTTCATAATGATCCTCTTTCTTTATCAGGGTCTGAAAGTGTAGATGAAAGAATTTCTTTATTAAATATTTGTGATAAAATTATATTTAATAGCAACTGGACAAAGAACCAGTTTAACAAAGATCTTGATAAATTTTATCAAAATTCAACAAAATCGATTGTAATACATCAATCAACAAATTTGAAAAAGATCAATTTGAATAAAAAGAAAAAAATTATAACATTTGTAGGAAAGCTTAATTCATCTAAGGGATATGATCTTTTTGGTAAAGCTGTAATTAAAATATTAAACAAATATAAAGAGTGGGAAGCTCATGTTTTTGGGGATGAGCCAAGAGAAAAACTCATATTTAAACATCCAAGGTTTTTTAATTTTGGATTTAAAGAACATGCTGTTATTCTTAAGCATTTAGAAAAATCCTCAATATCAATAGCTTGCTCGAGATGGGAGGAACCATTTGGTAGATCAAGTTTAGAAGCATCAAGTAGAGGATGTGCTGTGATTATTAGTGATAAAGGTGGATTAAAAGAAACTGTAACAGACCCTATAATTATCAAAAAACTAAATTATTTAAGTATTTATAAATCCATAAAAAAGCTGATTGATAATAAAAAAATACTTAAATCTATGCAGAGTAAGTGTTTAAAAAATTTTTATTTAACAGATAAATTTATATCAAAAAAAATTGATAATTACCGTGAACAATTTTTTAAAAACCATTTAGTTAGCAAAAATAAAAATAAAAAAATAATTCATGTTACAAATTTCAATTTAAGGCATAATGCTAGATTATTTTATAATACAGGTAGAAGAATAAACAACGGATTAGTAAGAAGTTTTAATTCTGTGGTTACATTAAGTGATAGAGATACTGTTAGTTACGAAAAATCTATTAAAGATATAACAGGATCAAATTCTCTAAATAATAAACTACTTGAAATGACTGCCAATTTTAAGCCAGATTTAATTTTATTTGGTCATGCAGATATGATTTCTAGTGATACTATTTTAAAAATAAAAAAATTTTATCCTAATATAAAATTTTCCCAGTGGTTTTTAGACAAAATGGATAATAAAGAATGGCTTCATAATAAAAAAAGATTTATGGACAAATTTAAACTAATGGATTGTAATTTTTGTACCACAGATCCAAAAGCTGTTAAATTGGATGATAAAGTTTGTTTTTATATACCTAATCCTGTTGATAAAGCTTTAGATAATCTAAAAATTTTTAATAATAAGAATTTTATTTATGACATCTTTTTTGCAATGTCACACGGCGTTCACAGAGGTGTTTTAAAAAAAGGAAAAGTAGATTTCCGTGAATATTTCATCAAGAATCTAGTTAATGTGAATCAAAATATTAAATTCGATATTTACGGTATCGATAATAGACAACCAATATGGTCAGATGAATTTAAAAATAAATTACAGATGTCAAAAATGGCATTAAATTTAAGCCAGGGTAAACCACTTAAATTTTACAGCAGTGATAGAATTGCACAATTAATTGGAAATGGTATTTTAACGTTTGTTGAGAATGAAACAAAATTAAACAAAATATTTAGTAATAACGAAGTTGTTTTTTATTCTGATTTAAATGATTTATCAAAAAAAATTAAAAAATATTCTGAAAATGATAGTTTGAGAATAAAAGTTTCTAAGGCTGGTTACAATAAATATCATAAACACATGAATTCAAATATTGTTGCTGAATATATGATTGATAAAATATTCAAGCATAAAACTAACAAAAAATATATTTGGGAGTTATAAATTGATTATACCAGTATTAATGTATCATTCAATTTCAGATGATAAATCAAATCTCTCTGTAAGTGTAAATAATTTTGAAAGACAAATACAATATCTCTATGCTTCTGGATTTAGAACAGTACAATTTAATAGTATTGATGAAAAAATTAAAAAACCTTTAATAATTACATTTGATGATGGTTATAAAGATAATTTAACAAACGCACTTCCAATTTTAAAAAAATATAATTTTACATCTATATGTTTTGTGGTTTCTGATCTTATAGGTAAGTCAAATATTTGGGATAAAAATAATAGTAATTATGTTTTTAAAGAACTTCTTTCCGAAAATGATATAAAAGTATGGTTAGATAATGGTATGTTTATAGGATCTCATGGTAAAAGCCATAGATCCTTAATTGAATTAAATATAGACGAAATTTTAGAGGAAATTAATATTTCAAAAACCGATCTAGAAAACACCACAGGAAATAAAATCGATTGTTTTAGTTACCCATTTGGCAATATCAACAAATTATCAGCAAATTTAGTAAATAAATCTTATCATTTTGCAGTATCTACAATGCGATCAAGATTTGACACCAACAAACACAAAAATTATTTCATACCAAGGGTGCATATGTCCAATAATTTAAATAGATTGAAGCTTTTTATAAAAATTAAAACCTTTTACGAAGACATAAAATATAATGAAAAGCAACTATATATGTAATTGTAAGCATTACGACTTTTTCAACAAGAATTTTCTTTATTGGGAAAATAGAGTAGTTACAAGCGATGAAGAATCTATAATAAAATATATTGAAAAAAAAAACTTCAAAAAAAAACTAAAAATACTTCATATTGGTATTGGAAATTCTTATGCATATGAAAAGTTGTGTCTAAATCATACAATTACTGGAATAACATTGTCAAAAGGTGAAATTAAAAAAGCACATTCATATAATGATGAAAATTATATAGTTTACTATTGTGATAAGATTTCTATAAACTTTAGAGAAATATTTAGTAAACCTAAGTTTGATATAATTATAGACAATAATCTAAAATCATATTCATGTTGTCAAAAATCATTTGAATATATGTTTGAAAATTTTGTTAATGTATTAGATAAAGATGGTATAATTATATCAAATAAAAACGGTATGAACTGGGTAAAAAAGTTAAAACCCAAAATATCATTTAATTTAAAAAATTTTTTTCATTATAAAATGAGAGAAGTAGATGGGAATATCAAGAACATATTTTCAATGGATGAAGCTATTAAAATGAGTAATAAATTTTCTTTGAAGTTATCTTTGGATAATGATGTAGTCATATTTAGTAAATAATTATGAAAGCTGTTATTTTAAATGCATCTGCTTGGATGATTGTTCCATTTATGGATGCTTTAGCAAAATATTTAAGTTCATCTATGGATGTTTTGCAAATTACTTGGGCTAGATATTTTTTTACAGTTGTCTTTGCACTCTCAATAATGCTTTTTTTTGATAGAAAATCCATGGTTTGGAGTAAAAAACCTATGCTTCAATTGATAAGAGGATTGATTTTCGTATTTTCAACATATTTATTTTTTTTTGCAATATCTGTGATTTCTTTACCCAAGGCCTTAACTCTAGCATTTGTTGCCCCAATTTGTGTAACTGCAATGTCCCCCTTTTTTTTAAATGAAAAAGTAGGTTTAAGAAGGTGGACAGCAGTATCCATGGGTTTTATTGGTACCTTAATTGTTATTAGACCTGGATTTATAGAGATTAATTTAGCTACATTAGCAGCCCTGGGCAATGGTATTTGCTATGGTTTTTATTTAATTATTACAAGAAAATTAAGTACCTCTGATAACTCGCTATTAACTTTATTATTTGCTGGCACAGTAGGGACTATTGTCATGTCTTTATTTATGCCCGGTGTTTGGATAAAGCCATCAAATAGTCAGTGGATTATGATGGCTTTAATTGGCTTTATTGCAGCTATTGCCCATCTATTTATTATTTTGTCTCTTAAATTCGCTGATGCTTCTAAATTAGCTCCTCTTGGCTATACTGAAATTATTACTAATATTTTGCTCAGTTATTATATATTTCAAGAATTGCCAGATAATTTGACATATTTAGGTCTTTCTATAATAGTCCTTTGTGGTATTTATATATCTAGAAGAGAGTATTATTTATCAAGACTCTATTTAGGTAAGTAACACTTACTAACATATTAATGTAATACTTTATATAATCATTATATATAATTGTAATTTAATGTTTTTTTAAATAGATATATTTATAGGATATTCTCCGTTTTTTTATCTTAATAATTAATATCATAAAAAAAGTCTTATTTTTAACGAATTAATTTATGTTTATCATAATTAGGCAAGATCTGATTAGAATAGAGTGGGGTATAAATACTAGTTTATAAATAAAAATAGAATTACTAAAACTAAGTTATAAATAACACTAAAAACAAGTAAATACGCCAATATTTTGATAATTACGTTTTTTCAGATAATATTATTAAAGTTTTTTCAAATAATTATAATTAAATTCTATGAGAAAAAAGCTGATTTTCAGAAAGCTCTGCAATATTCGAATATACCGTTTAAAAGCCCATAAAAGGGTCTATTTTAAGTGTTTATAATTTTACAGTGCAACTTATAGGTGATATTAAAAAATAAATTCCAAATATTGTATATTAATCAAAAAATGTTGGTATTAAACATTTTTAGAGCAAAACACCCTCTAATTTTAGTAATTTTCTCTTGGTATTTATTCCACCTTTGCCCGAATAACCACCGAGAGAACCATCTGATCTTATTACTCGATGACAAGGTATTTTAGGAGCATAAGGATTTTTTCCAATTGCATTTGCTACAGCTCTTACTGCTTTTGGCATTTTAATTGCCTTTGCTACCTGAGAATAGGTCCTGGTTTGACCTTTTGGTATTGAGATTAAATATTTCCAAACTTTAAGCTGAAATTTTGTACCTTTAAGGATCATAAAGAAAAACCCTGTTTCCTTGTACCTTTTCAGGCACAAAGAACAGTAGTTTTGGCACGTCGTTTTATGCGCTACCGCCATGCCGTCCACCCTACAATTTTAGCGCTACTCTGCAGAGCTTTCTGCCCTCTAGGCTTGAACCTCTCGGTTTTTCCCCAGCTGGTCAGTTAAGAGTTGCCTCTTAATTCATTATTACAATATCAAATAGAGTAGGTTGTATGTATCACTTTATCGTTGAATATACTGAGTTTTCAACATGGATGAATAGTGGGGATAACTTAATCTAAAACTTTAATTAAACCATCTAAAACCCTCATACATCGCAATTCCATAAATTGAATGTCTGATCAGAAACATAACTGATGTTTTAATAGGTATTCCAGTCTTATTTGCAAACACACCTTGTCCTGTAAAAGGAAGAAATATCAGTAATGGAGCTAATGTTGTAAGAGCTCCAAATATAAAGCCTGAAAAATATGTCATTTTTAGACCTACCATTAAAAAACAAAAATAATAGATTACAGCCCAACAAATCGATACATAATAGTGAAAAATCCACCCAAGTAAAACTTCATACCTAAAATTAGGCATATTGGAAATATTTGGGTTATAAAAAGTAGCATTTTTAAGCATATAATAAGTCCATCTTCCAACAATTCCCCACGATGGTTCTGGAATACCCATCAATTTGAGTAAATAACCAAGAATATCAAGAATTATGCACGCAAATATTCCAGCAACTAAAATACTAATTATATCTATCAAATAACCTCAAAACATTAATAAAAATAGTAAAACAAATATGCTTATAAAAAAAATGCCGAAAATAACCATTAATATTCTATTTTTTGTTTGTTCTTTTAATTTTGGCCAATAATTCATGATAAGGAATGTTCCAATAACTACAATTAGTCCAATTAAGACATACTTAGGCATAATTATTCTTCTACATTAAATACTTGACTTATTAAATGAGTTATATTATTACTAGTGATAATTAATTGTTATCAATAGTGATTGTATGAATGAACTAACAACTGACCTAAAATCTCTTCATGAGGCAACTGTAAATAACCTCAAAAGCTCTAAGGCGAATAACACTTTAAGAGCTTATAAATCAGACTTTAAAGATTTTGGAGTTTTTTGCGCTAAACATGGTTTTAGTTCTTTACCTTCAGAACCTAAAATAGTTTCTTTATATCTTACTCACCTCTCTAAAAATTTAAAAATTAGTACATTAAGAAGAAGGTTAGTATCAATTAGCATGGTTCATAAACTTAAAGGGCATTATCTAGACACAAAACATCCAATCATTGTTGAAAACTTAATGGGAATAAGAAGAGTAAAAGGAAGCATTCAAAAAGGAAAAAAACCATTATTAATCAGTCATTTAAAATCTTTAATTAATGTAATAGATGAACAAAAAATCGAAGATATTAAAAAGTATAGAGATAAGTCAATAATCTTAATAGGCTTTGCGGGTGGATTTAGACGAACAGAGCTAATTTCAATTGATCATGAAGATTTAGAATTTGTTCCTGAGGGACTTAAAATAACCATAAAAAGATCAAAAACCGATCAATTCGGTGAAGGGATGATTAAAGGATTGCCCTACTTCAATAATGAAACTTATTGCCCAATTATAAATCTTAAAAATTGGTTAGAAGTTTCTAAAATTAAATCTGGACCAATTTTCAGAAGATTTTCTAAAGGCTCATCATTAACTGAGAAAAGATTAACTGATCAATCAGTGGTTTTGTTAATGAAAGAATATTTAAATTTAGCAGGTCTAGAAAATAAAAATTTTGCTGGTCATAGTCTTAGATCCGGTTTTGCTACAGTTGCAGCAGAAGCTGGCGCGGATGAGAGAAGCATTATGGCAATGACTGGTCATAAGACAACACAAATGGTAAGAAGGTACATAAGAGAAGCAAATATCTTTAAAAATAACGCTTTAAACAAAATTAAAATTTGATCAATCTAATTAAAAAACTTTATTACGAAAAATATACTAAAAAATCCTACTCAATAAGCAATGTTGATTTAATTATTGATAGAATGTTTTCAAAAGTTGAAAAAGGTGTCTTTATAGATCTTGGTTGTAATCACCCTATAAAGTTTAATAATACATATTTACTTTATAAAAGAGGTTGGAGAGGAATAAATATTGATTTAGATAAAGAGTCTATTGATGAATTTAATAAAATTCGAGATAAAGATTATAATGTTCAATCAGTAATATCTAACAATATTGGTGAGGAGAAAGAAATTTATTATTATCATTCTAGATCTGCAATAAATACACTTAGCAAAGAATTACTAGAACACAGAAAAACTAAAAAAGATAGTATAAAAATATTAAAAGAAACAACAAATACTCTAGAAAATATTATTGAAAAATCTCCATTTAAAAATCAAAAAATAAATTTACTATCAATAGATATTGAAAACCATGAATATGAAGCATTAAAAAATTTTGACTTTTCAAAATTTAGAATTGATGTAATTGTAATTGAAATTCATGATTTAAGGCAAAAAAAACTAGAAATTTATAATCAGTCATTAGATTTTGTAGTAAATTCTAAAATTTATAAATTACTAACTAATAATAGTTATAAATTAGTTAATTGGGTAAATTCTGATTTTGTGTTTGTCCAGGAAGATTTTAATTTAAATTAAATTCAAGATATCTTTAGCAATATTTTGAAAATTAGATCTATAAACCAAAGTATGATTGGTAAAATGGTAAGTCCAATTTCGAAAAAGTTGATCTTCGCTCCTGTCGATAATATCTATTAAGATTTTATCATACATGTTAGTCAAATGAGATGTTGCTCCATGGCAAGTTACAACACTTTTTGATTTTGAAATTAAATATTCCAAATTAAAAATATTAATTTTATCAACTAAAAATATTGAAAAGTTTTTAATTTTATACTGATAAATATTTTTACTTATTTCTTTGTATTTCGACCTTAAAGCTAATATTAAATCATTATCTTTTAAGCCTGTAGATAAAATTAAATGACAATTACTTTTTAATATAAAATCTTCTAAAAAAACTTGAAAGTTATCTATGTTTGGTTGAATATTTTCATATGTTTTAATGTAGTGATCATGAATCCATTTTTCATCAAAATGAAATAAATTGAAATTTTCATATTCATTAACAATATTTAGGATTTTCTGATCTGCATGAATATTAATATTTTTATACTTTGCCAATGAAATATTTAATTTAATATTGAGATATGAAGAAATTAATTTTAATTCATCAATTTTATTTGTTTTTATAGGTGAATAAAAAATTTTATTAAAAAAAATATTTAAATATTTTTTATAGTTTTGCTTATTAGTTAATAAAATTTTATCTTTAGATTTTAATAATATGGAACTTATAATAGACTTATTTTTACCATCTAGAACGATAATTTTATCATATCTTGAGTTTATTATATTTAAGTAAAATTTTATACGTTTAAAAAAATTTGACGGTATTATAACTACTTCATCAACGATTACAGAATTTTTTACATAATTATAATTTTTGTTGGAGCATACAACAGTTATATGATTTGATTTATCATTTTGTTTTAGATTATTAATTAATATTGAAGACAAAAGGAAATCCCCTATTCTGTCATATCTGAATATAATTATTTTCATTAATTAAAATATTTTAATGCAATGAATACGGTTATTGGAACTGTTACCAAAGACATAAGTGTTGATATTACAATTGTACTTGAAATATTATCTACTATTTCTTTAGGTGAATACATAGATGCTACTAAATAACAAAGAATAGCACTTGGCATTGATGATTGTATTAATAGGACACCGGCAGCAAAACCAGATAAATTGTAAAATGAAATTAAAGAATAACCAATAAATGGTCCAATAATAACTCTTCCAGTAGAAGTAATTAAAGCATCTTTAAAGGAGAAAACTTTCATTTGAGTGAGAGAGACGCCCAAGGACATCAAAATCATCACAATCATACCATACGCAAGTAACATCACAGTATTCAAAACAAATTGTGGTAAAGGTATTTCGTAGTATAAAAATAATATTGTAGCAATTATTGCATAAAATGAAGGACTTTTAACTATTACATTCAAATCAAATTGTCTTTTTGCTAAAAAAATATTTAAAGTGAAATGAAGAAGTACAACTAAAGATGATATAGCCGCAGCGATGCCCATTCCTAATTTACCATAGGCAAATAAACATATTGGAATACCCATATTGCCTGTATTAGGTAAAAAAAATGTTGGTAATTCTCTTAAGTAATCTTTTTTCATTAAAATTAAAAAAATTAAACCAACAATTAAAAAAGAGGATAAAAGAATTAATGCATATAAAAAATACTCAGAGAACATTGCAAAAGTTACACCACTTGCTGATATAGAGAATATTACTATAGATGGTGTTCCGAAATTAGCAGAATAAGTGGTTATAAATGATGTATCAAAATTTGGGTTTTTTTTTCCTAAAAAATATCCAATACCAACTATAAAAAATACTGGAAAAAGAACTTCAAATAATTTTATATAGAGTTCCATTAAAATAATCGAATAAGAACAGGATTTTTAATAATATTTTTATTTGATTTAAATGATTTAACACATCTTTGTGAGTCAGACTCGTTTGCATTATGAGTAATAAGAACAATCGAAGCTGTCTTACTTTTATGATCGGGTATTTGTATTAACCTCTGAATTGAAATTTTATATTTTGCGAGAATCTTTGTTATAGATGATAAAACGCCAGGTTTATCTTTAACTTCTAATCTTACATACAGAGAATTTGACGATTGATCTTTATTAAATACTTTAGGTTTTAATCTTTTATTTTTAGATATTCCAAAAGGATATTTTATATTTCCTCTCAAAATAGATAATAGGTCAGACATTAAAGCTGAGGATGTTGGTCCTGGTCCAGCACCCTCCCCTTGTAATACAGACTCGCCAATAGGTGAACCATTTAATATAACAGCATTCATTACACCATCCACATTTCCTATGTAAGAATCTTTTTTAACTAAACATGGATGAACTCTTTCAAAAACACTATTATTTATAATCTCAGTAATTCCTAATAATTTTATTCTAAAATTTAACTGATCAGCAATTTTAATATCTGTATAATCAATGTTTTCAATTCCTTCCATTAAACATTTGGATTTTGAAATTTTCTTATTGAAGGCTAATGATGTTAAAATTTTTATTTTAGCTAACGCATCATAACCGTTAAGATCTAATTTTGGATTTCCTGGTTCGGCATAACCTAGTTTCTGTGCCATCTTTAAAACATTTTTGAAACTATCTTTGGTTCTCTCCATTTCTGACATGATATAGTTACAGGTACCGTTAAGAATGCCATAAACTTTTGAAATTTTATTTGTAGCCAAACCTTCTTTAATTGTTCGTACAATTGGAATACCACCTGCAACAGATGCTTCAAATTCTAAATTAACTTTATTTTTTTCAGCTAATTCTCCCAATTTATCACCATGTTTTGAAATTAATGCTTTATTTGGAGTTATTACATGAATTTTATTTTTAAGGGCTGTTTCAATAATTTTTTTTGATATACCATCTGATAAACCTATAGCTTCGACTACTATATCTAAGTTTTTAATGTTTAAAATATCTAAAGGATTTTGATAAAAAATTTTTTTATTAATTTTAAATTTTCTTTTTTTATTTTTATTTTTTGCCGAAATAGCTATAACTTTAATTCTCTTTCCAGTTTTAGTTTCAATATCTTTTTTTTTTGTATTTAACTCATTTAGAAGATATGAACCAATTTGACCAAGCCCAATAACAGCAATATTTATATTTCTATTCATTAAATTAATCTAATTTTGGAAAATCGCTAATCTTACCGTATTTAATAACATTTTTTTTAAATTCTTCAAAAGATGTTTCATTTTCAAAGTTTAATTTTGAAATTTTATTATCCGTGATATCTTTTTTAATATTCCACGAGGAAACAGGATTTTTTATTGAGCAATGGGATAATGAAAACAATATTATAATTATAAAAATATATTTAAACATTTAGACCTTCGCTCTGATTAAAACCATAATAATTATTCATATTTTGAATAGCTTGTCCTCCACCACCTTTAATCAAATTATCAATTGCAGACAATATTATTATTTTATCTTTATATTTACTTTTACATACAGAAATTAAGCAATTATTAGTATTGATCACATTGTTAGTGCTTAAAAAAGTATTTATTTTACTAATTTTAATAAATTTTTGATTCTTATATTGAATATTAAGAACTTTAATAATTTTGCTTATGCTAATACCCTTTTTTAAATCAACATAAATTGTGCTTAAAATACCTCTAAACATGGGTGTAAGATGTGGTGTAAAATGAAATTTATTTTTTTTGCCAGTTTTGAGATCAAGCTCTTGTTGAATTTCCGAATTATGTCTATGATTTGCTAATCCATAAGCACTCAAAGACTCATATAAATTTTTATCCTTATATTTTTTATGCACACCTCTACCTGCTCCTGAATAACCAGATTTAGAGTCAATAATAATAGTTTGATTATCAATTAAGTTTTTTTTTATTAACGGTATTAATGGAATTAATACAGATGTAGGATAGCAACCAGGACAAGATACTATCGGAAATTTTTTAATTAATTTTCCACTAATTTCGGGTATGGAGTAAATACTTTTTTTGATTTGATTTAATGCTTTGTGTTTAATTTTATACCATTTTTCATAATCTTTTTTGTTATTAAGTCTAAAATCAGCCGCCAGATCAATAAGTAAATTATTTTTGTTTAAAAATTTTGAAATAGATTGTGCCTCACCATTTGGCAATGCTGTAAATATTATATCCACATCTGATAAATATTCTTTTTTAAATTTTGATATTTTTGGTAATTTATATTTTTTTAATTCTTGTTCATAAGTGTCTATTTTTTTTCCAACAGAAGCACTTCCACACAAATATTTAATATTTATTTTTTTATGTGTACACAGGAGTTTAGTTAATTGTAATCCTATATATCCAGTTGCGCCACATATAAGAACATTTTTCTTGCTCATAATCTAATATAACAGTTGAAATTTAAAAAGAAATTATCTTTTAGAAAACTGGTAGCTTTTCCTAGCTTTTGCTCTACCTGGTTTTTTTCTTTCTACAGATCTAGAATCTCTTGTTGTGAGTTTTTCTTTACGTAAAGTTGATTTTAAAGTTTCATCAAATTTTAGTAAAGCTCTTGAAATACCATGAACTAAAGCACCAGCTTGACCAGTTTGACCTCCACCTACTACTTTCGATCTGACATCGTAATCAGTTGACTGATTTATTATTTCAAAAGGTCTTAAAATTTGCATTTTATGGTTTGCTCTAGGAAAATAATCGTCAAGCAGTTTTCCATTAACATAAAATTTACCAGTACCCTTTTTTAACCAAACTTTAGCTACTGATTTCTTTCTTCTTCCTGTTGCATATTTGCTATCTTTAAAGTCTAATTTTATTTTAAGTGAAGATGTTTGGGAAGTTTCCATATTAATTTCTTACAATATTTTTTTGATTAAGTTTACCAATTTCAATTATTTTTGGATTTTGCGCAGTATGAGGATGATCCTCTCCAGAATAAATTTTAAGTTTTGTTAATTGTTTTTTACCCAACGCACCGGAAGGCAACATTCTTTTAACAGCTAACTTTAATACTTCACCAGGTTTTTTTTCACTCAATTTTTCAGGTGTTATTTCTTTAATACCACCCGGATATCCAGTATGTCTGTAATATTTTTTATTTTGAAATTTATTGCCTGTAAATTTTATTTGATCTACATTTTTGATAACAACAAAATCTCCATGGTCCATGTGAGGAGTATATGTTGTTTTGTTCTTCCCTCTTATAATTTTTGATACAACTGTTGCTAGTCTACCAACAACAACTCCTGTGGCATCGATTTCAAACCACTCGCTATTTATCTCATCTTTTTTAACAAACTTTGTCATGAATGCGGGATTAATACTTATAATTACATATATTGTCAAATTATTATATTTTAATTGGTCTGAATGGTTGATTGAATTATGACCATTTATTAGTAATAATAACGTGATAAAATCGAATTCGCAAAATTATAAATTAAAGGAGCCTAATGAGTGATAAAAAAAAAGAATTAAAACCAAATACATATAAATTTGATACACTTAGTTTACATGCTGGTTATCAGCCACACAAAAATGCTGGTTCAAGACAAGTACCAATTTATCAAACCACATCATACCTTTTTGATGATGTCGATCACGCAGCTGCTCTTTTTAATTTAGAAAGAGGTGGACATATTTATAGTAGAATTTCAAACCCAACTGTTGGAGTATTAGAGGAGAGAGTTGCTTCACTTGAAGGTGGTACTGCAGCATTAGCTACATCTTCAGGAATGAGTGCAATATTTTTGACAGTGATGACATTATGTGAAGCAGGTGATCATTTAGTTGTATCATCTCAACTATATGGAGGCACTGTAAATCTATTTAGATTAACCTTACCTAAATTTGGGATTAAATGTACATTTGTTAAACCAAGAGATACTGAAGGATTTAAAAAAGCAATTCAAAAAAATACAAAGGGTATTTTTGGAGAACTCGTTGGAAATCCTGGTAACGAAATAATGAACATGCCTGAAATCGCAAAAATTGCACATGATGCTGGAATTCCATTGATGGTTGATGCAACTTATCAAACTCCTTATTTATGTAAACCATTTGAGCACGGAGCTGATATAGTAATTCATTCACTAACAAAATGGATGGCAGGACATGGATCTTCAATGGCAGGAATATTAGTTGAAGGTGGAAAATTCGATTGGATGCAAAATGATAAATTTCCAACAATGACAAAACCTTATGAAGGATATCATGGATTATCTTTTGCCGAGGAGTTTGGCCCAACAGCTTTTACAATGAAAGCTAGAGCTGAAGGAATGAGAGATTTTGGTCCTTGTTTAAGTCCTCAAAATGCATGGAATGTATTACAAGGTATAGAAACTTTGTCAGTAAGAATGAAAAAACATTGTTCTAATGCTGAAGAAATGGTTAAATATTTATCAAACCATGAAAGTGTTGCTTGGGTATCACATCCAAGTGTCCCAGATCATCCAGATCACGAATTAGCAAAAAAACTTTTGCCTAATGGAAGAGGTTCAATGATTGCGTTTGGTATTAAAGGTGGAAAAGATGCAGGAGTGGCATTTATAAATAACGTAAAATTAGCATCTCACTTGGCAAATGTTGGAGATACAAGAACATTAGTTATTCATCCAGCGTCGGGAACACATTCACAAATGGATGAGGCAACTTTGAAGTTTGCCGGTTTGTCCCATGACATGATTAGATTGTCGGTAGGTATTGAAGACATTGATGATATAAAAAATGATTTCGAGATTGGTTTCAGAGCAGCAAGAAAGCCAAGACTTGTATCAAATCAATGAAATTCAAAGTAAATGGGCACGAGGTTTTTGCCTCTACTGGTGGTAGACCGTTTGATAAAAAAAAACCATTGATAATATTTGTTCATGGTAGTGGTTTAACCCATATGACCTGGGTTCTTCAAACAAGATATTTTGCTTTTCATGGTTATAACGCTTTAGCAGTTGATCTACCAGGACATGGTTTATCAAGTGGTGAAAGCCTTAAATCAATTGAGGAAATGGCAGATTGGGTAAATGACGTAATTGATGCTGTTGGTCATAAAGAAGCTTCATTGGTAGGACACTCGCAGGGATGTTTAGTAACTGTAGAATGCACATCAAGATATCCTAACAAAATTAAAACTTTGAGTTTAATGGGTGGAGCTGGTGCCATACCTATGAATCCCGAACTACTTTCATTAGCTGAAAATAACGATCCAAAAGCAGTAGATTTAATGATGGATTGGGCTCATGGTCCTGCCGGTCACTTTGGTGGACATCCAGTACCTGGTCTTTACCATATCAACACAGGAACAATGCTTGCAAAATCTAGAACAATACAGAATACATTAGGTGTAGATTTTAGAGCTTGTGATAATTACAAGAACGGATTTGAGGCAGCTAAAAAAATTAAATGTCCTACTCTATCAATTTTAGCAACTGATGACAAAATGTGCCCTGTTAAAGAGGGAAAAAAATTAGCTTCATTAATTGATGGAAGTCAAGTTGATATAATTGATAACTGTGGTCACATGATGTTATTAGAAGAAGCAGATAGAGTGCTAACTGTACTTAAAAAATTTATAACCACAAATTACCCCCCATTATCAAGTTAAATTTAAGCTTGATTGTATTTTTCATTTTAGTTTAATAGCATTTTAAACAGAAGGGGAAATATGAGTAAAAATAAACATCCAGAAACAATTGCTTTACATGGTGGAGATTACAGAAGTGATCCAGCTACAACAGCAGTAGCAGTACCACTCTATAGAACAACATCTTATCAATTTAATGATACAGATCATGCTGCAAATTTATTTGCACTAAAAGAATTTGGAAACATATACACAAGAATAATGAATCCAACTAATGACGTACTTGAAAAAAGAGTTGCGGCGCTTGAAGGTGGGCTTGCAGCTGTAACTGTTGGTTCAGGACAAGCGGCATCAACATTCGCTATAATGAACGTGTGTCAATCAGGAGATAACTTTGTTAGTTCAACTGATTTATATGGTGGAACAGTAAATCTATTCACTCACACACTTAAAAAATTAGGTATTGAATGTAGATATGCAGATCCATCGGATCCAAGTAATTTTGAAAAATTAATTGATGATAGAACTAGATGTTTTTATGCAGAAACTTTGCCTAATCCATATTTAAGAGTATTTCCAATAAAAGAGGTATCTGACATAGGCAGAAAGTACAGTATTCCATTAATTATGGATAATACTGCAGCACCAGTAATTTGTAAGCCTTTAGAACATGGAGCTGCTGTAGTAGTTCATTCACTTACTAAATTTATTGGTGGTCATGGTACGGTAATAGGAGGATGTCTTGTTGATGGAGGTAATTTTGACTGGACAAAGGATCCAAAAAGACAGCCTTTATTTAACGAGCCTGATGCCAGTTATGGTGGCGCGCAATGGGGTGTTGTTGTTCCACAATTGACAGGAGCAAATGTCTCATACGCAGTGAGAGCACGTGTTGTACTATTAAGAGATCTAGGAGCACCTTTAGCACCTGATAATGCATGGGGAATAATTCAAGGTTTAGAAACTGCTCCCTTAAGGATGAAACAACATTGTTCTAATGCCGAGAAAGCTGTTGCATTTTTACAAAAACATAAGAATGTAGAAAGAGTTATCTACCCTACTCTTCATAAAGGAGCAATTGGTGAAAGATCCAAAAAATATATGAAGGGTGGAAATGGAGCACTTATAGGTATTGAGGTTAAAGGGGGTGTTGAAGCAGGTAAAAAATTTATTGAGTCATTAAAAATGTTTTATCATGTAGCAAATATTGGGGATGCAAGAAGTTTAGCTATTCACCCAGCAACAACTACTCACAGTCAGTTAACCGAGGAAGAGTTATTGGCCGCAGGTGTAACACCAGGATATGTAAGATTGTCTATCGGTATTGAACACCCGGATGATATTATAGCTGACCTAGATCAAGCTTTAGGAGCTTCTGGAAAACCTAGCTTGAAAGCTGTAAGTTAGATTTTGTATTGATAAATAAAAAATAGATACAAGAAGCTACTAGAAATATAGAACTTATTTGGTGCATAGATGCAATTAATATCTGTGCACCATATAATAAAGTGAATATTCCTAAGACAATCTGTAAAATTATAAAAATTCCTAAAACGTTAACTGATTTATATAAATCAGTTTTTTTATTCTTGTAAATATAAAATAATAAATAAAGGTAAAATAATCCTATTAAATAAGCTAGTTTTCTGTGTATAAACTGTACCAAAGATGGATCACTAAAAGCAGATAATTTAAATAAATTAGAAATACTATTGTCATTTGGAAAAATTGAGTTCCCCATTAACGGCCAAGAATTATAAATTTTACCTGCATCCATTCCAGAAACAAATGCACCAATCGAAATTTGCAAAAATACTAATAAAAGAAAACTAAACGGATATATTATATTGATAGTATTATGAAAGTTGCTTTTAATTTTAATTTTTAAATAATTCCAAAATATTAAAGATAAAATAAAAAAAGCCACCAATAAATGCACTGATAACCTAAAATGACTTACATCAACTCTATCAATTAAGCCACTACTGACCATATACCATCCTATAAATCCTTGAAAACATATTAATGCGAAGATGAAATAAAGATTTATTAATTCTTTAAATTTAATTTTAAAAGTAAAATATATTAGTGGTATTAGAAACGCTATGCCTATTAACCTTCCCATAAATCTATGAGCCCACTCCCACCAAAAAATAACTTTAAATTCTTGCATCGTCATATCATAATTTTGTAATTTAAATTCAGGTATCTCTTTGTACAAATCAAAATACATTAACCAATCGTTACTATTTAAAGGGGGTAAGAAACCAGAAAATAATTGCCATTGTGTAATTGATAAACCAGAATCGGTCAATCTGGTTAAACCACCAACGACTATCATTATTGATATAATCCAAAACATGCATATTAACCATAATGATATTTGATTATAAACTTTTAGATTTTCACTATACATAGTGGGATAAATATAATAATTTTTAAATTATCCAAATATATAAATGTCGCCATTAAAAAAAAAAAAACTCAGTAAAATAAGAAAACAATTGGATAAACTTGACAATTCTTTAATTAAAATAATTAAAAGAAGAACTAATCTAGTAAAAAAAGTTCTAGCTTTAAAAGAGAAAAAAAATCAAATTGTTGATAAAAAAAGAATAAGATTAATTCTTAAAAATATTAGAAATAAATCGATTAAAAACAATATTGACCCCAAAATTACAAACAAAATTTGGAAAAATATGATTTTTGCCTATATTGATTATGAAAAAAGAAATTTTAATAAAAAAAAATAATTTTATTTGCTGTGTGGTGGAAGTTTTTTTTCCACAAAAACTTCATGTTTTCTTGTTGCAGGATTATATTTTTTAGCTTTTAATTTAACTTTAGCCTTTTCACCACCAGCAGGTTTTTTTACATAGTAGTAAAACGGGCTATCCGGTTTAGCTTCAGGTACAAGTCTAACTTTTACATGTGTTTTTTTAGCCATTTTTATCTTCCAAAATCTTTAATATATTTTTAATATTATTTATTTTTGATTTAATGTAATTTCTTTGCCTTATAGAGGTATTGTATAATTCGTCAATATCTGAATCACCCTCATTTAATACCTTTTTAGCACCTTTCAATGTCATACCCTTTACTTTTAATAAATATTTAATTTTTTTTAATATATCTATAGATGCATCATCATAATATCTTCTTTTACCAAAAAAAAACTTGGGTTTAACCTGCTTGAATTCTTTCTCCCAAAAACGAATTGTGTGTGTAGATAAAGAACTTTTTTTATTGTTAACGAGATTTAATATTTTGGCAACTTCTCCAATTGATTTATATTTACTATTTTTTTTTATTTTAACCATCTTTATTAATATACTTTTTTAATTCTTTTGATGCCTTAAACAATATTACATTACGCTCAAAAATAATTTTCTTTTCTTTTGTTATAGGGTTTCTACCTATTCTTTGGTTTTTTTTTCTTAAAATAAATGTTCCAAATTTAGATATTTTAACTTTTTTATATTTAATTATATTTTCAAAGATAAGCTCAAAAATGTCCTCTAACAATGTTTCACTAATTTTTTTTGAAAAACCTATTTGCATATAAATAGAATTTACTATTTCTTTTTTAGTTAGGTTAATTCTTGCCACTTAGATAATATTTTCTTTTATTTGTTTTATTAATTTACCTCTAATGGTTTGTTCACATACTTTAAGTGAGTTTGCAAATCCAATAGAGTCAGTAGAACCATGGCTTTTAATAACTGGTTTATCTAAACCTAGCAATATAGCACCATTATATAATCTTGGATCTAGCTTATTTTTAAATTTTTTTAAATTATTATAATTTAATAAAGATGATAATTTACCTGTTAATGATGACGTCAATGCTTTTTTAAGTTCACTTGTAATAAAGTTTGACGTACCTTCAGCCGTTTTTAATGCTATATTTCCTGTAAAACCATCTGCAACTATAACATTTATGTCTCCATCCATTATATTGTTTCCCTCAATAAAACCTTTAAAATCAAAAAGTGCATTTTTATGTTCCGATAAATTTTGATAGGTTTCTTTTATTACTGCATTTCCTTTAAGCTCTTCAGATCCAATATTTAATAAAGCTACTTTAGGTCTTACAGTAGAAAATAATGCTTTGAGCAAAGCTGAACCCATTATTGAAAAATCGACCAGATTTTTCACACTACACTCAATATTTGCTCCTAAATCTAAAACAACGCTCAAATTTTTTTTACTAGGCCATAGAGCTGACAACGCTGGCTTATCAATATTTTCAATCATTTTTAAATTTAATTTACTAATTAAAAATAATGCTCCAGTATTACCTGCTGAAACTATCGCATCAGCAGTATTATTTTTTAAAGACTCTATTGCAAGCCACAAACTAGTATCTTTACCTCTCTTCGCAGCAGATAAAGCCGTATCTTCTGCTTGAACAGTGTTGTCGGTATGGATTAAATCATAAATATTATTATTAATTTTATACTTTTTTAAAAGTGGTTTTAATAATTCATTTTTTCCAAATATTTTATAATTTACATTTTCAGATTGAGATGAATGTATATTTATACCTTCAACAATTTTATCTGGAGAATTATCACCACCCATTGCATCTACAGCAATAGTAATAGGATTTTTCATAAGAACTATTCTTTTGGATCTAAAACTTGTCTACCCTTATAAAAGCCAGTTTTTAAATCTAGGTGATGAGATAGTCTATATTCACCTGATTTCTTATCTTCAATAATATTCTTTGAAGAAACTTTTAAGTGTGAACGTCTTTTACCTGCTCTAGATTTTGTTATTTTACGTTTTGGTACAGCCATAATTAAAACTTAAATTTTAATATATCTTTTGTAAACGTTTTTAAAGAGTTTTTTGAAAGAAATTCACTATATTTGTCAAAATATTGAATAAATGAATAATCATTATCATTCAAATTGAGAAGATTAACGATTATTTTTTGCTTATCAACGTAATCCAATGTATTCCAAATTTCAACTTTGTTTAAAATTGAGTAAAATAGATTAACATATTCTTTCATTTTCTTATTTATTGATACATCCCCGTAGCCTATTTCCCTTATTGATAGCTCAATTTGTTTTATAAAAAAATCAAAAAAATCCTGTGCATCTTTCTTAGAGAACTCATTTTTATATAATTTTAAAAAAAAGCTTAAATGAAATAATAAAATAATAAGTCTGTCTGAAAATGTATCATTATTCTTAAGACCTTGGTATAAATTTTTATTTCTAGTTAATCGAATTAAATTATTGTAAATAACAAGATAATTGTTGTTCATATGAAAAATATATTTATATTTCTTACATTTCTACTTACACTGAATTGCTCGATAAATAAAGTTTCTAATAATCACGGTTTCACTCTGTTAGAAAAGAAGTTTAACAAGATTATAAAAAATAAATCTAATAAAAATGATGCTAGAAAAATTATTGGCCCCCCATCATCAATAAGTAATTTTGGAGATATGTGGTTCTATATTGAAAGAAAAAAAACTAATCAATCCTT
Source organism: uncultured Pelagibacteraceae bacterium (assembly GCA_902520695.1). Taxonomy (GTDB): domain Bacteria; phylum Pseudomonadota; class Alphaproteobacteria; order Pelagibacterales; family Pelagibacteraceae; genus Pelagibacter. Next base: position 129,689 of record CABYOT010000001.1, on the reverse strand, counting down.
ATTTAAACTTGGAAAAAAAAAAATAAACGTAAATAATATTTTAATTTTAGAATTTAATTCTATGGGCATAATTTCTGAAAAAACATTATTAAATTTAAACGATATGAATAATATTAAAATAGCTGAACAAAAAACGCTTAAAAAATTTAATCAAGACAGTATTGTATATAATGTATTATCAACACTAAGAGAAAAAATAAATGCACCAACAAGGAGAAATAAAAACAAATAAAAAATGGCGGTCCCTAGGGGAATCGAACCCCTCTTTCATGGATGAAAACCATGTGTCCTAACCGATAGACGAAGGGACCAGTCGTGGATCTTTTATTGTAATTTTTTCAATTAATCAAGTAATCGAAACCTTTTTTTTTACTAACTGTAAAATAGATTTATTATGAGTGATAATTGTTTCAGTAATATATTTACCATTTTTTACAATTATCCCATTCATCAAATCACCAGTCGTAATACCTGTGGCACAAAAAATACTTTCACCTTTTATTATCTCATTAATTTCATATTTTTTATTTAAATCTTTTATGCCCATTTTATTTGCTCTAATTTTGTCTTCATCTGTTTTAAACAGAAATCTACCTTGAAAATTGCAATTTAATGTATCTAAAGCCGCTGCAGCTATAACACCTTCTGGACCTCCTCCAATTCCCATAAAAATATCTACATTAAATTTTGGATCTGAAACTAATAATGCTCCTGATACATCACCATCTGTTATAAACTTTATATTTACATTAAGCCTGTGTAATTCATTAATTATTTTATCGTGTCTGGCCCTTTTAAGAATACATACAGTTATATCTTGATTTTTTTTTTTTGTAATTTCTGAATAAATATTAATATTTTTTTCAACAGTAAAATCTATATCGACAGAACCTTTGGGAATATTATTTCCAGTAGCAATTTTATACATGTAAGTTTCAGGTGCATTTAATAAGTTGCCCTTTTCAGCCACTGCTAAAACTGACATCGACCCTGGAAGGTTTTTTGCAACAAAATTTGTACCTTCGACAGGATCTACTGCTATATCTATTTCAGGTCCATCACCAACACCAAGTTCCTCCCCAATATAAAGCATAGGTGCTTCGTCAAGTTCTCCTTCTCCTATAACAACTTTACCCTTAATATTAAGTTTATTAAGTTCTTCTCTCATTACATCGGTTGCAGCCTTGTCTGCTAATATTTTCTCATTCTTGCCAATAAAGGGATAACAGGATATCGCTGATTTTGATGTTATATCAATAAGATTATTTAATAATTGTTGAGATAATTTCATTAATTATGATTTAAGTTCACTTTCAATACCTCTATCTTCGTTTTCTAACTTATATTCAAATTCTCTCAGTCTTTTGTATACACTCGCTAGTTCAATAATTGTTGGCCATGCTTTTAAAATATACTGCATAGATCCCTCTACACGACCAAATGCTCTTATGATTTGTTGCATTACACCAAGAGTAACTGCACCAGCAACTATAGCAGGAGCAAGAAATACGTATGCAGATAATACATTCGCTTGCAAGTATGCTATTCTTCCGATATTAAAATATAAATATCTAATATAACTTAAAAAATGAATACTTCTAACACCCTCAAATAGCTCCTCTATTGTTTTTGGTCTTACAGTGCCATCATCCTCAGCTATAACTAAAATTTTTCTATAAGCAGCCTCTTTTTTCTGAAGATCATATTCAACACCCACTAATCTTAAGATTAAACCTAAAATAATTAAAAAAATTGTTCCACCTATAGACCATATAAGAGCACCTACAATTAATCCATACTCCCAATCTCCAAAAAAGAATATTGGTATACCAATACTTAAACCAAATAAAATTGGCATGAATTCAACTAATATCATTATTGCTTCTATTAAACTTGTTCCTAAAGACTCCATTATTCTTGAAAATTTAATAGTGTCCTCTTGAACTCTCTGTGAGGCCCCTTCAATTTTTCGAGCTTTTTCATAAACGCTATGATAATATTCAACCATAGCTGTTCTCCATCTAAATAAATAATGTGATGTAAAATAACTAACTATAACCGCAACCCCTACATACATAGCCGCAAGTACAATAAATGAAAATAAACTGGCCCAATATTCGTCAATTGTAATAGCATTAGGCGCACCTAGTGCCTTTTGGATCATGTCATAAAATTCACCAAACCACTCATTTATTTTTACATCAATTTTTACTTGTACCCATAAAGATGACAAAATTACAAATGAACCAGCCCATGACCATAAATACCATTTTTTTATTGTAAAAAACCTGAACATTATTTTATAAAATTATCTGCGTAGGATTTTTTAGTTAATTTTCTTTTTTGTGGCTCAATAACTTCAAAATCAATATTGTTTTTTTTAGCATACTCAATAGCCAAATCTTTAGATTTAAATTCTAAATTTAATTCTGAGTATGTATCCGAAGAACTTTCCCAACCCATAAGTGGGTTTTTGCCAGGATCTTTAGTTATAAATTCAATAATCCATTTATCAAACTTTTTCATGCCAGACTGCATAGCGGTTTTAGATGGTTTATAGATTTTTGCTTTTTTCATAATTAATGGTCGGGGCGGCAGGATTTGAACCTGCGACCCTCTGGTCCCAAACCAGATGCGCTACCAGGCTGCGCTACGCCCCGATTGCAGTACTAATACAGCAGATAAAACAAAATTCAAAGGTTATATTAGTTACAAAATTATAATAAATTTGATATTTAATGCTATAAGAGATCATATGATCATAGAATGTCCCAATTGTAATAAAAAATTCAATCTTGATGGAAAATTAATACCTGAGAATGGTAGAACACTTAAGTGTGGTAATTGTGACCATGTCTGGCACTATAAAATTACTCCAAATAAAAAAACTGATGATCAAAAAATATCTGAAGACAAAAACTCTGAAATAGATATTAATACTTCAAAAAAAGATAACGATATAAAGGAAAAAATTAATTTTGAGGGCATTTCAGATGAAAATAAAGAGGTCATACCAAATCTAAAAACTGATGAATTGGAAACTGAAAAAAATGATGAAAGAGCAGATTATGAAACAGGTATCAAACTTAAAATGATATTTGTATATTTTGTAATTTTTATAATATCTTTATTGGGTCTAATTTTTTTATTAGATACATTTAAGTATTATTTATCCAATGTATTTCCTGGTGTTGTTCCTTTATTTGATAGTCTTTACGAAACTCTGCTTGATATTAAACTTTTTTTTAAAGATCTTGCTAATTAAATATGATTCAAAAAATTACAAAAGGTTTTATATCATTTTTTAAACTTGAAGCTGCAAGTGGAATAGTTCTTCTTTTTGCAGCTATAATTGCCTTGATTATTAGTAATTCTGAATTGTCGACATTATATTTCTCAACATTAGAAAAGTATTTATTTATTGGAATAAATAATTTTGGTCTTAAGCTTTCAGTTTTACATTGGATAAACGATGCATTAATGGCAATATTTTTCTTTTTTGTAACACTTGAAATTAAAAGAGAATTTTTGCAGGGTGAATTATCAAATATTAAACAAGCCCTACTTCCAATAATTGCAGCGGTAGGAGGAATGGTAATTCCTGCACTAATATATGTTTTTATAAATCTAGGAGATGGAGAAACATTAAAAGGTTGGGCAATACCTTCAGCTACAGATATTGCTTTCTCTTTAGGTGTATTATCATTATTAGGAAGTAGAGTACCTCTTTCTTTGAAAGTATTTTTAACGGCCTTAGCAATTATAGATGATCTTGGAGCAATAGTTATAATAGCTTTATTTTACTCTGGTGATTTAAGCATTAAATATTTATCTTTAATGCTTTTAGCGTTTATTGCTCTATTAGTTATAAATAAATTTAATGTGAAAAAATTTCTACCCTATTTAATAATTGGAATTTTCTTATGGGATTTTACTCATAATTCAGGAATACACGCAACTATCGCCGGTGTTTTACTAGCGATGACAATTCCTCATAGAAAAAAAGATAAAGATTTTTCACTTTTAATTAAGGTTGAGCATGCAATAAGTCCTTATGTTGCATTTGGAATAATGCCTATTTTTGCTTTTGCAAATGCAGGTGTGTCATTAGAAGGTTTATCCTTTTCATCTCTATTAGATAAAGTACCTTTAGGAATAGTTCTTGGGTTGTTTGTTGGAAAACAATTAGGTGTATTTGCATTTTCATATGTATCGATTAAATTAAAAATTGCTCAAATGCCAAGTAATACAAGTTGGTATAATTTTTATGGAGTCGGAGTTTTAACCGGAATTGGTTTTACAATGAGTTTATTTGTTGGAAATTTGGCATTTGCAGATAATTTGCAATATATGGATGGTGTAAAGATTGGAGTTTTGACTGGGTCATTATTATCCACTTTATTTGGATACTTTTTAATACTACTTACACCAAATAGATAATTTAAATAATGAAAAACCTATTAATAATTGGGCTAACAATAATTATGTTTTTTTTTAAAAGTTCATCGCATGCTGAGTATGAAAAAATTTTTTTTGATTTTAAAATCAACAGTATCACAGGGAATGTAATAGATTTTCAAGATTTTAAAGGGAAACCTGTTTTGATTATAAATACAGCAAGTTATTGTGGATTTACAAAACAATATGATGACATGCAAGAATTATGGGATAAATATAGAGATAAAGGGTTAATTGTACTAGGCATACCATCAAATTCATTTAATCAGGAGAAGAAAAATAATAATGATGTTAAAGAGTTTTGTGAGATTAATTTTAATATTGACTTTCCACTTGCAGAAATAACTGATGTAAAAGGTGAAAATGCTCATGAAATTTACAAATGGGCTAAAGCTAACTATGGTAAATCTGCTGTTCCAAAATGGAATTTTTATAAAATATTAGTAAATAAAGAGGGTAAAATTGAAGATACATATGCATCTTTAACAAAGCCAACATCAAATAAAATTACAAAAAAAATAGAAAGCCTGTTAAATTAATATAGTCAAGCCATCATGAGCAGGAGTTACATTTTTAGGTAACAATTTTTTTATTTCACTATAGTCAATTTCGTTACTTAAATTTGTTAGAATTGTTTTCTTTGGCTTAATTTTATTAATTAATTTCAAAACATCCTCTAAATTAAAATGGGTTGGATGAAAATTATATCTTAAACAATCTACAATAAGGTATTTTAAATTTTTAAGATATTTTAAATCTTTGCTATCAATCTTGTTCACATCAGGTGCATAAGCACATTTGTCATTAATTATATAACAAATACTTTTTATTGAACCATGATGAACCTTTAAGGATTTAATAATAATTTGCTTTTTTGAGTCTTTAAGTAAATGTTTTTTCTTTAATATTTTGGCATCCAGTATAGATGGATAATTTTTATAATCCTTAAAACAATAACCAAAAGTATTTTTAAGATTTTCTTTTGTAATTTTATCTGCATAAATTGGGATTTTTTTTCTATTTTTTAAAGAAAAAACTCTCAACTCATTAATTCCATGTGTTTGATCAGCATGAGAATGAGTATAAAAAACTGTATCAATATTTTTAACTTTATTTTTTAATAATTGAGATTTTAAATCTGGAGATGTATCAATTAGAATGTTTAAGTTTTTGGAGCTTATAAGAGCTGAACATCTTGTTCGTATATTTTTTTTATTCTTTGGATCACAACTTCCATAGTATCCATCAATTCGAGGTATACCTAAAGAGCTTCCACATCCTAAAATGGTAAATTTTATTCTCATTTACCAAAGAATAATCTATTAAAATTTTCAGTAGTAATTTTATCCAGCTCTTCCATATCGACATTTTTTAATTCTGATAATTTTTTTAATGTGTAACGAACAAAAGATGGTTCATTTTTCTTACCTCTCATTGGTTCAGGTGCTAAAAAAGGACTGTCGGTTTCAATTAACAATCTTTCTAATGGTAATTCTTTAAAAGTATTTTGAAGATCAATGCTATTCTTAAATGTAATAATACCACTTGCTGAAAAGTAGGAATTTAGTTCCATTAATTTCAATGCAAAAGATAAAGACCCTGTAAAACAATGCATAAGTATTTTTAAATTCTTGTCAGAATTTTTTAATATTTCATATGTTTCAGCTTCGGCATTTCTAGAATGAACAATTAAAGGCATATCTAATTCTAATGCTGCATCTATATGATTTTTAAAACTTACTATTTGCTTATCTTTGTCACTATTATTATAATAAAAATCTAAACCTGACTCACCTACTCCAATTATTTTATTATTAGTGTTAATTTTTTTAATTATTTCATCTTTTGATACTTGATCTTTGTTAGTTTCATGAGGATGTATACCAAAAGTTCCAAATATCATTTCATCTTTGTCTACAATCTCTAAAATTTTAGAAAACCCATTTAATGTTGTTGATATTGTTAATACCTTTAAAACACCCTCCTTTTTGCATTTTGCTAAAATATCCTCAATATTTTGAACTAAAGGTTCGTGATCTAAGTGACAATGTGAATCAATCATTTTTTTCGATTTTTTTGAATAATATATCTAATTTACTTAATTTAAGACCTTTCTTTAAATAATTATTATCCTTAATTGTCTCAAAATTAATTTTATCTTCATTAATACCAAATATTTCTAAAACTTTGAGAGAAGAACTTGGTATTATTGGATATAGCAATATGGTGACTTTTCTTATGAGCTCCAATGCAACATAAATAATAGTATTCATCCTTAATTTATCATTCTTTTTTTTCCAAGGTTCCTGGTCATTAAAATACTTATTTGCTGCAAACAACTGTTCAACAATAAAATTTATATATAAATTTACATCCTGATTATCAGAATATTTTATTAAATTCTCAAAATGTTTAGTGTATTGATCTAAGATCAATTTATCATCTGCATTAAAGGAATTATTTTCAGGAACTTCAAAATTAGAATTTTTATCACAAAAAGCCAAAACCCTTTGGCACAGATTTCCATAATTGTTAGCCAAATCACTATTTATACACGACTCTAATTTTTCTTGTGAAATATTTCCATCATTACCAAAAGAAACTTCTTTAATTAAATAATATCTTAAAGGATCTAAACCATAAATATCTATAATTTCTAGCGGGTCTAAAATATTACCTTTAGATTTTGACATTTTTTCATCACCAGAGAGTATCCATCCATGACCAAAAACTCTTTTTGGTGGTTTTATATCAGCAGCTAACAAAAAAGCTGGCCAGTAAATTGCATGGAATCTTAATATATCTTTACCTATTAAATGAAGATCAGCAGGCCAAAAAGATTGATACAAATCATCATTTTCATTTGGATAATTCAAAGCACTTAAATAGTTTGTTAAAGCATCTAACCAAACATATATAACGTGGTCTTTATTAGAAGGAACTTTTATACCCCAAGTGAAAGATTTTCTACTGACAGATAAATCTTTTAATCCTGATTTAACAAAACTAACAACTTCATTTTTTCTTGTTTCAGGTAGTATAAAATTTGGATTTTTATCATAAAATTCAATCAATTTATCTTGCCAATTAGATAATCTAAAAAAATAAGATTCTTCTTCTACCCACTCTACTTTAGATCCTGATGGGATTGCTTTTTTGGTACCATCCAAATCTTCAATTTCACTTTCTGTGTAAAACGCTTCATCTGAGACAGAATACCAGCCTGAATACTTTGATAAGTAAATTTCACCTTTTTTTTCTAGAACATTCCAAAGATTTTCAACAGATTTAACATGTCTAGACTCTGTAGTCCTTATAAAATCGTTATTTGACAAGTTTAATGTGACAGATAGGTCTCTAAAAGTTTTACTAATTTCATCACAAAACAATAATGGATCCATTTTTTTTTCTTCAGCTGCACGTTGTATTTTCTGTCCATGCTCATCCGTACCAGTTAAAAAATAAACATTAAAACCCTGTATTGTTTTTAATCTTGCAAAAAAATCAGCAATAATACTTGAATATGCATGACCCATATGAGGCTTTGCAGATGGATAATATATTGGTGTTGTAATGTAGTAATTTTTATTCACTTAATAATTTGTCATTAAATTCTAGAAAAAATGATTCAAAATCTAAATTATATTTTTTAACAAAAGAAAGTTTTAGATAAAAATACTTTTTAATTTTGAATGAAATATTCTTTGAATTATTTATATTTTTGTAGAAAAAAAGTTCAATAAATAAATTTAAATATTCTTTAATAAATTCATCTGATGTATAAAGTTTATTTTTAATAATATAGGCCAAAAATTCTTCAATATTGCACTCTTTTATAGATAAATCATTATTTTTTAGAAAATTTACCAATGAAATTAAAAATGATGGTGAATTATAATTGTTTATAAAGTCTACGTTTATATCAATATACTTATCACTATTAAAATAATAATTCACAATCTCAATTACTTCAGAATTCATTAAACATAATTTAAATTCTAAACATCTTGATTTAATTGTGTCTAAAATTTTAAATTCAGAATTATTGATTAAAATATAATGTGTTTTATCATTAGGTTCCTCGATAGATTTCAGTAGAGCATTTGCAGAATTAATACCTAAGAGGTTTATATCTTCAATTATTATAAATTTCCTTTCGTTATTAAAAGAAGTTTGATTGGTAAACTGGATCATCTCTCTAATTTGATCAATATCAATTATTTTTTTATCCTTTTTTTTATAAATTTTGAAAATATTAGGATGAGAATTATTGGAAATTAGTAAAGATAAGTTATTATTAATTTTATATTCATTATTCTTTAAATCATAAAATTGTTCATTATTTTTAGAGTAAAGGTAATTTAAAAGATGATTTACTAAAATTTTTTTACCTATACCTTTGGGGCCATTTAATACAATCTTATTTGGCAATTTTTCTATTTGATCTAAATAAATTAAATTACTAAACAAATATTTATGACCAAAAAGTTTGCTTGTTTCACTCATTTATTTTAAAATTTTATTTATTTTTTTAATTAATTTATTTTCAATAATTTTTAAACTATCCTTGTTGCTATCTAATATTAAGTATTTAGATCTATTTGTAAGCGCAATTTTCAAAAAACCTTTTTGAACTTTATTGTAAAAATTATAATTAAAATTATCGTATTTATTATTATTTTTTCTTGATTTAAGCCTCTTTAACATATTTTTTTTATTTACAACACTTAAGAAAGTAAAGCTTGGTTTTAAATTGCCTAGTAAAAAATTATTCATTTTTATAATTAAATCTTTATCTAAACCCATGCCATAATGCTGATATGCTAATGTTGAATCTATAAACCTGTCTATCAATACAACTTTATTTTTAGAATTTTTTTTTAGAATTTTATCAATATTTTCTGATCTTGAAGCCATAAGCACAAATAAATCAGTTTTAATGTTTAATTTAGATTTTTTATTTAACATTAATGATCTTAATTTTTCAGAAAATTTAGTGCCACCAGGCTCCCGAAAAGTAATGTATTTAATTTTTTTTTTTTTTAAAAACTTAATAGTTTTTTTTAAATTAGTGGATTTTCCAGATGTCTCTATACCTTCAAAAACTATTAGAGTATTTTTAGACATCACCCCAGATAAGGAAATTTATTGAAGAAATAAATCTAGAAAAGATATTTTGTCTTTTTACGTCCTCTAACGCTAATAAATCATATTCTCCTATTTGTTCGTCTTTATAGGAAATTTTAACTTTACCTATTATGTCATTTTTAAATATTGGAGCTTTTAGTGGACCTTGATAATCAACAGAAACTTTTAAATATTTTTTTTTTGCTTTTGGAATTGTTTGATATACGTCTTCACTAATGTAGGATTTAACTGTTTTTTGAATACCTTGCCAAACTTCCAACTCATCGAATATTTCATCTTTTTTAGCAATGTTAATAGTGTCGAAATTAGTTAAACCATATGTCAGCAGTTTAAGTGACTCTTTTGATCTTGAATTTTTTGATACAAAACCACTCCCCACTGCAATTATTCTTCTTTGATTTCTTTTTATAGTTGAGGCTAGTGAATATTTTTCATACGCAAGATATCCTGTTTTAATTCCATCAACTCCAATATTTTTATAAAGTAGAGGATTACGATTACCTTGTTTAATTGGTTCACCTCCAGTTCTATCCCATGTAAATTCAGTTTCTTTGTAATATTCATAATAGTTAGGATAATTTTTAATCAAGTAATTTGACATTATTAGTATATCTCTAACTGTTGATAAATTATCAGGAGCATTTATTCCTGATGAATTAGAAAAGTTAGTATTTTCCATACCTATTTCTCTGGCTTTTTCAGTCATCATAATTGCAAACTCTTCTTCTGTTCCAGCAATACCTTCTGCGAGAGCAATACAAGCATCATTACCTGACGAAACAATTATACCTCTTAATAAATTTTCAACGCTTATTTCATCTCCAACCATTATAAACATTGATGAATATCCTGCTTGAGACAATCTCCATGCATTTTCAGAAACTAAAAACTTATCATCTAAAGACAATTCACCACTTTTAAGTAAATCAAAAGCTATGATTGATGTCATAATTTTCGTCATAGAAGCAGGAAATATTTTCCTATCAGCGTCTTTTTCAAACAATATTTTGCCTGACAAATAATCTTGAACAATAGCAGTTCTTACATTTACATCAAAGTTAGCGGAAACAGGTTTTATCAGAAATGATAAAATTATTATAATTAATGACAAATTTTTTATTCTCATAATTTAATTATTTCAATACTATCAAATTCAAGATTTTCGATGTTAAGAAATCCTTTCTTTAATTTTTCAAAATCTTTATAGGGTCCTTTATAAACTCTAAAATTATTTTGTGACAATTTTTTGATTAAGATATTTTCAATATTATATTCTTCAAATAGCCTGTTTTTTAACATAATAGCTGAATCTTCAAAATAAAAATCTGCGAATTTAATTATATAATTAAAATTAGTTACAAAGTTCTCAGAATTAGATTCTTTTTTTTCTGTCTTAATACTTATATTTTGAATCATTATGTCTTCCACTGGGGCTTTGTTAGCAACCTCTTTTTCCTCATCAAAAGTTTTAACATCATTTGCAACATACAAATTGTTAGAATTGATTGTTTCAATAAATATATATGGTTCATCTGGATTTATTGATAGTTCACTAACAATTCTATTAGAAATTACTGAATTATAAAAAATAGGTAAAACTGTTTTATTTTGAACAACTGTTATTAACGATTTTCCATTTATTATATTTGTTATTCTAACTGGTGTTCCATTAGGAAGCTTTGGACTTAATATATTAATTGATGAATTATCTAATTTATATTCTAATGAATTATCTTCATCCTCATTGTATATTAAAGCAAAACCTTTGTTAGAATAAACGATATTAATTAAATCTTCTTTTTTATTTGTTTCTAGAGTTTCTTTAATTTCTTCGTTTCGAACAACAGTTTTTTTATCTTCAGTTTTATTTTTAATATTTATGTTTTGTGAATGATGCTCACAAGCAAATAAAATTAAAAATATAAGGTAATAAATATATTTAAATTGCATTCTTAAACTTACTTTTTAATGTGCATACAGCTAATGCAAATCTTAATGATCTATTCCATTTTAAGATTAATTCATAATTATCAAAAACTACATAAGCTGGGGTTAATTTATTTGAATCTGGAATAATGTCATAATCCGGAGTTACTAGTGCTGCCTTTAAATTATCAAGATCATTAAGAATTTCACTATTTTTAATGTACTTTTTTAAATAAGAAATTTTATTTTTATGCTTAATTTGTTTTGCAGATGTATTTAGATATTTATGGGGTGTTTCATTAATAAGCTCAACTTTGAAAAAACATGGAGTGCTGTTATTCCAACCTATTTTATTTAAGTAATTGGCTGCAGATGCAAATGAGTCTTCGATACTCTTTAAATTTATAGTTTCATCTTTATTGTAATCAATTGCATAATTTTTAATAGTAGAAGGCATGAATTGAAAATTACCAAATGCGCCTGCCCATGATCCTAAATAATTATTTGGATTAATAGTTCCATTATCGAACAAGATTAGAAGAGTTATGAGTTCTGAAGTGAAAAATTCGCTTCTTCTTTTATCGAAACTTAAAGTTGCTAAAGATGAAACTATATCCATTTTTCCTAAATAATTACCAAAATTCGTTTCTATTCCCATCAGTGACAAGAGTAAGTCTCTATCTACAGAAAATTCACGTGTAATTTTATCAATTACTTTTTTGTTTATATTATAGATTTTTATACCAGAATTAACTTTCTTAATATTAGCTCTTTTAGAAACATATGTTTTAGTATCTTCATAAAATTCTGGTTGGTATCTGTCATATTTAATAACATTTTTTAAAAAAGAAGATTTGCCAACAGTATTCTCAATTGTATTCAGACTCACACCATTTTCTAAAGCAATTAATTTAAATTTCTCTTTCCATTCTTCAAATTCAGAGTCATTCGCGTAAGCATTGAAATTTATGGTAACAAAAACAAAAAAAACAAAAATTTTAATTTTTTTCATAAATATCTTTCAAGTATATAAATACAGCAATCCATATTAAAATAAAACTAACTAACTGATTTATATTAAACTGCTCATTATAAATGAAAAAACCAAGTATAAATTGCAAAGTAGGAGTAATATAAAAAATCATTCCAGCAGGTCCTAGTCCTGCTAATTCTACGCCCCGTACGTACAAAAAAAGAGGAATCACCGTCATTGGTCCTGCCAACATTAATAATGGCATCAAAGAGGGATTTGATAAATTGAAATCGTTATAATTATTTATACTAATAAAATAAAATGCAACTAATACAAAAGGAAGTATATATAAACTTTCAATAAGGAGCCCAATATCAGTTTCTACGTTTATTTTTTTTCTAAATAGATTATAAAAACTCCAACTTAAAGCTACAATCAAACCTACCCATGGAATTGAATTAAAATCTATTATCAATAAATAACTAACAGAAATAATTACTAAAAAGATCGAAATTTTGCCTTTTTTTGTAATAGGTTCTTTAAAAAAAAAATTACCTAAAAAAACACTTATGATTGGCATGATAAAGTACCCAAAGCTTGCATCAATTATTTTATCTACACTAACAGCATAAATCCATACACCCCAATTTATAAATATTAAAAAACCAGAAATAAATAGAATAAATAATTTCGTCTTATCATTGAGAATTTTTTTTAAAATACTCCATTTAGAAAATAAAAAAGTAGTAACTATTAATACAAAAGTTGTCCAAACACTTCTATGAATTAATACTTCTACATGTCCTGCAAAAGAAATATATTTGAAGTAAATAACACCAAAAAAACCCCACCAAAAGGAACCAAAGGATGTAAGTAAAACTCCTTTATTAAAATTTTTTTTGGTCATTATTAAATATTTGAATATTATAAATTAATACTTAAGTCATTTTATTGTTGAAATATATATTAATAATAATAAAACCTTGCACACGGAGAGATGGCTGAGCGGTTGAAAGCATCGGTCTTGAAAACCGACAAAGGGGCAACTCTTTCCTGGGTTCGAATCCCAGTCTCTCCGCCATTCATTTAAAATCAATCAACAGTTTTAATATTTTGTTATTTTTGAATATCATTTTTTTCTTAGAAATTTTGATTATGTCTTCATCATTCATGTTAACCAGTGTATCTAGATCAATTAAATCATCAATGGATAATGAATCAATAATAGATTTAACAAAACCACTGACAAATATATCCATTTCTTTTGTGCCTCGATATTGAGATCTATAAATAATCTTATTAATTAAATTTTGTTTGTTTGAAATCATTATTTATAAACATATATATATATTTAATGAGTAATTTTGAATATTTATTGTCACCTATTAATAAAATTAAAGGTGTAGGAAATAAAACATTAAGTTCATTTAACAAAAAAAAAATTTTTACAATTTTTGACCTATTATGGCATTTACCTATATCAAGAATTGAAACTGCTGAAGATACAGAGATTGATGATTTGCAAGTAGGAAAAAATTATAATATTAAAGTAATACCAATTAAATATAATTTTCCACGAATTAGGAATTTACCCAATAAAGTACTATGTGAAAAAAATGGAGTAAAATTAGATTGTATTTTTTTTAATAGTTACGAAGGATATATAAAAAAGTTATTACCCTTAAATGAAGAAATAATAATACATGGAAAGGCAAACAACTTTAGAAATAAATTTCAATTTGTAAATCCAACAACAAAAAAGACTAACGATTTAAATATCATTAAAGAAGATAGTAAATATAGCCTTTCTGAAGGATTAACATTAAACAAATATAATCAAGTGATAAATAGTGTTTTCCAAAATTTACCTGAACTAGAAGAGTGGTTGCCAAAAGAAGTATCAAGTTTATTTGATCATGTATCATGGAGGGAATGTATTATCAAAATTCATAAGGAAGAAATTACAAAAATTAGAGATACAAAATATTTTAAAAGACTTGTTTTTGATGAGATATTTGCAAATTTTTTACTTTCTTCAGATATCAGAAGTAAAATTAAAAAAATAAAAAAAAAAAATAAAATTTTAGACTTTAAGTTTCAGAATAAAATAATTAATAATTTAAAATTTAAACTTACAACTGATCAAATAACCACATTAAAAAATATAAATAAAGATATGGAGTCAAAACAAAAAATGTTTAGATTATTACAAGGAGATGTGGGATCTGGAAAAACAATAGTGTCTGTAATAGCTGCATTAAATGCTATAAAAGCAGGCTATCAAGTTGCAATAATGGCTCCAACTGAAATATTAGCTATTCAACATTATAATTTTATATTAGAAAATTTTAATACATTTTGTAATACTGAAATATTAACTGGTAAAACTGAATATAAAAAGAGAAAAAATATTTTAAATGATCTCTCAAATAATAAAATTGATATTTTAGTTGGAACACATTCTCTTTTTCAAGAAAAAATTAATTACTTTAATTTAGGTTTAATTATTATTGATGAACAGCATAAATTTGGTGTTAATCAAAGAAAAAAACTATCAGATAAAGGAGGCAAAGATTGCGATGTACTAGTTATGTCAGCAACTCCCATTCCAAGAACTATGATGATGACTATTTATGGAGATATGGATATTTCTTTAATAAAGTCTAAACCAAAAAATAGAAAGCCAATTAAAACTTATAGTAAAAATGAGACTAAAATTAATGAAGTTATTAATTATATTAAAAGCGAAATTTTACAAAAAAAACAAGTATTCTGGGTTTGTCCACTTATCAAAGAATCAAAAAAGATTGACCATCAATCTGCTACAGAAAAATATAAGTATCTAAGTAGAATTTTCAAAGATAAAGTTGACATTATTCA
Organism: uncultured Pelagibacteraceae bacterium; assembly: GCA_902520695.1. Lineage (GTDB taxonomy): Bacteria > Pseudomonadota > Alphaproteobacteria > Pelagibacterales > Pelagibacteraceae > Pelagibacter. The sequence continues at coordinate 114,304 of CABYOT010000001.1, read as the reverse complement.
TGGAGGAATGAGTAAGGAAGAAAAAGATAAAGTATTAAATAAGTTTAATGATAGAAAGATAGATATATTGGTTTCAACTACAGTAATAGAGGTTGGCATTGATTTTCCAAATGCTAATGTGATCGTCATTGAAAATTCAAATAAATATGGTTTATCTCAACTACATCAATTGAGGGGACGAGTTGGCAGAGGTAACAAGGAGTCTTCGTGTATACTTATGTTTAAAGCAGGACTGAGTGAAAATGCTCGTAAAAGAATAACAATTCTCAAAAATACAAATGATGGTTTTAAAATTGCTGAGGAAGACTTAAAAATTAGAGGATATGGAGATATTTTAGGATTTAAACAAAGTGGTTTAAAAAAATATAATCTGGCAGATCCTATTCAACACGAAGATCTTTTCAAAATTGCAGAAAAAGAGATTAAAAAAATTGAAAAAAATAATATTAAAATAAATAACTATAATAAGCTTATCAAACTTTACGACAAGGTTGCTGTAATTAATGAGACTATTTAACTTTGGTATCTGATGTCCCAGCTGAGACTATAAATTTTGATGCTTCTTCAAATGTCATATCTAGATATACAATCTCACTTTTGGGAAACATTAATAGAAAACCACTAGTTGGATTTGGCGTTGTGGGAACAAAAACGTTTACTAATTCTGTGTTAGTTTTTTTAGAAATTTCACCCTTATTTTCTTTTGTTGCAAAACCAACTGCCCATGTACCTTTTCTTGGATATTGAATTAGAACTACACTTTTTTTTGATCCTTTTTTAGGAGCAAATGTTTCTGTCATTTGCCCAATAGCAGAATATATTGTTCTTAAAATCGGAATTTTTTTTAATAAATCATTAAATAACTGTAAAAACTTTTTTCCAATAAATGAAAGTGACAAGCCTCCTACTAGAGTAATAAAAATTACAGAAAGTAAGATTTCTAAACCTGGTATTGCAAAAGGTAAATAGCTATTTGGATTTATTCCTTGTGGAATTAGTTTTGATGAGATTGATATAAAAAATGTTGTAAGATATAATGTAATTCCAATAGGGACCAAAACAACAATTCCTGTTATAAAATAGTTTCTTAGTCGTGCTATAAATGAAATTCTTTTTCTTCTTAGTTTGGACATATCTTTAATTGATTATAAATTACATGTAATATAAATATTAAGAAAAGTGAATAGAAGAAATTTTATATATTTAATGGGCTGTGGGTGTCTTTCTGCAGGTTTACATGCATGTACTACCGCTCCAATCACAGATAGAAGACAATTAAAATTAATTCCAGAATCAAAATTAAACGCACAAGCTGCAGAATTGTACGAGAAAGTAAAACAAAAAGCTAAATTAAGTGAAGATAAAGAGAGTTTAGATAAAATTATTGGAATTGGATCAAAAATAGAAACATCAATATCAGAGTATTTTTACAAGAATAATATGGAAGATCCGACCGTAAACTTTTCTTGGGAGTATATTTTAATTGATAATAAAAAAGTTAAAAATGCATGGTGTATGCCTGGGGGGAAGATTGCTGTTTACACCGGTATGTTGGATATTACTAAAAATGACGATGGTTTAGCTGCTGTAATGGGACATGAAATTGCTCATGCGGTTGCAAAACATTCAGTGGAAAGAGCAAGCAGAACAGTATTATTAAATACAACAACTGGAATAATAGATATTGCAACTGGGGGAAAGTTATCTCAAGTTAATAGAACAACAGGCATGAATACAGTTGGCTTATTATCTCAAATTGGAATCATGAACCCTTTTACCAGAAAACAAGAAAGTGAAGCTGATTATTTAGGATTAATTTTCTCTTCTTTATCTGGTTACGATATAAGAGAAACTGCTAAAATTTGGGAAAGAATGAAAAAAGCAAACAAAGGTAAAGAACCACCAGAATTTATGAGCACTCATCCATCTAATGATAGAAGAATAGATCAAATCAACAATTGGATGAACGAAATAATCTTGAAGTATCCACCAATTGCTTAAAGTATTGGTGAGCCCTGATGGACTCGAACCATCGACCCATTCCTTAAAAGGGAATTGCTCTACCAACTGAGCTAAGGGCCCAACACGAAAATTCTTATATTGATTTTTTTTTATTTGGCAATGGTTAAAATTTACAAAATATTAATATACTTGTCGTGAAATTGATCAAAAGTTCCCATTTTAATATTTTTTCTAATTTCATACATAAGTTCTTGGTAAAAATTTATATTATTTAATGATAAAATCATTGATGATAATATTTCATTAGTATTATGAAGGTGGTTTAAGTAATTTTTGGAGTATTTATTTAAATCAAACCTTGTTACATTACTATCTAGGGGTGTATTGTCTGTTTTATTTTCAGAATTTCTAATTTGAACTCTGCCATTCCAGGTAAAAGCTAATCCAGTTCTTCCTGATCTAGTTGGAAGGACACAATCAAACATATCAATACCTCTCTTTACTGCTCCTAATATATCGGAGGGGGTTCCAACACCCATTAAATATCTTGGTTTATCGATTGGTAAATTATCTTTTATCCCATCCAAAACATCAAACATTTCTTTTTGTGTTTCTCCGACGGCTAATCCACCAATAGCATATCCATCAAATTCTATGTCTATTAATTTTTTTAGAGACTTATTTCTTAAATCTTTAAATAATCCTCCTTGCACTATACCGAATAAAGCTTTGTGAGGGTTTTTTCCAAATTCCTCTTTAGATCTTTTCGCCCACTCCATAGATAGATCCATAGAGGTTTTAATTTTATTGTAATCATTGGTATTTTTTGGACATTCATCCATCACCATAACAATGTCTGAATTAAGTTTTTTCTGTATTCTTATACTTTCCTCTGGACTTAAAACAAAAGTTTTTCCATCAATATGTGATTGAAATATTGCCCCTTTAACTCTATCAATTTTATTAAATTTAGATAAAGACATCACTTGATATCCTCCAGAGTCTGTCAGAATGGGAAGTTTACAATTCATAAATTTGTGTAAACCACCGACTGCCTCTATTCTATCAGTTCCTGGTCTAATCATTAAGTGATATGTATTTGAAAGTATTATTTCACTTCCTGTTTTAATAATATCGTCAATAAAAATACCTTTAACTGTGGCTTGAGTACCAACAGGCATAAAAGAAGGCGTATTAATTTCACCACGATGTGTTTGAATTAATCCAACACGATAATTTTTATTTTGATGTTTTACACTAAAAGAAAAATTTTTTTTTGTTTGTTCCATCCATCAAATTCTACTCAGATTTAAAGCTAATGATTTTATCTGGGTTAGAAACAGATCCATTGGGTCCATCCCCTTTTGTAATCATGTCAACAAACTCCATACCCTCAATAACTTTTCCAAATACTGTGTATTGTCTATCGAGATGCGGTGTTGGACCAAAACATATAAAGAACTGACTATTTGCACTATTCGGATCAGAAGATCTTGCCATTGATAGCGTTCCTCTTTCATGAGGTAAATCATTAAACTCTTCTTTAAGATCAGGTTTATCAGACCCGCCCATGCCAGCTCTACTTAAATTAAAACTTTCTGAAGATGAATTTCCAAATTGAACATCTCCAGTTTGGGCCATAAAACCATCGATTACTCTGTGAAAAACAACACCATCATACTTTCCACTGTTAGCTAGTTCAGTTATTCTTTTAACATGGTTTGGAGCCACGTCTGGGAATAATTCAATTTTTAAATCACCGTCTTTTAATTTTAGTATCATAATGTTCTCCTTTGCATTTAAAGCTGTTGTTAATAAAAATATTGATAAAAATAAAATACTAATTTTTTTAAGCATAAATCTCTTTTAATGATTTTATTGTACTTTTAGTTGTAAACTTCCTTAAATCACCTTTGTGTAAAGCTATTTCTTTAACAAATCTTGACGAAATAATCTGATTTTCAACGTCAGACATAAGAAAAATTGTTTCTATTTTATTATTTAATTTTCTATTCATTCCAGCTAATTGAAACTCATATTCAAAATCTGAAACAGCCCTTAAACCTCTAAGAATTAGGTTTGACTTATATTTTTTACATAATTCAGTTGTCAAAGAGTTGAATTTTATCACTTGAATTTTTTTTTTTGAAAGTTTTAAGTCTCCATATAAAGCTTTTGTAACAATTTTTAATCTCTCATCTATTGGAAATAAAAAATTCTTTTCATTACCATCAGATATGCCGACAATGATTTTATCTGTAAATTTTAGAGCTTTTTTAATAACATCAATATGGCCATTTGTTATTGGATCAAATGTCCCTGGATATATAGCTATATTTTTCATTAAACCAAATTATCGTCTAATTTAATTGATGAGACAACCTTTTCATCGCCAGTTAATTTTATAATTCTTACTCCCTGTGTGTTTCTTCCGGCAATTCTTATTTCTTTCACAGCAGTTCTTATAACTCTACCTTTATTTGTTGAAATTAATATTTGATCACCCTCAAACACAGGGAAGGATGATGAGACATTGCCGTTTCTTGGGGAATTCACAATACCGATTATCCCCTTACCTCCTCGATTTGTAACTCTAAAATCGTAATGAGATGTTCTTTTGCCATAACCATTTTCTGTGATTGATAAGATAAATTTTTCTTTTGCTTTGACCTCAGATTTTTCATCTTTAGTTTTACTTTTATTTTTTTTAATATCATCTTTATCAATTATAGATAATGAAACAATTGTATCCTTTTCTGAAAGATTAATACCTCTTATACCTTTAGAAGATCTTCCTTTGAAAACTCTCAGTTTTTTGGACTCAAACCTAATACATTTGCCGAATTTTGTATTTAGCATTATATCTTGATCATCTGTGCATATTTTTACACCAACAATTTTATCATCTGAGTCTAATTTCATTGCAATTTTACCAGAGGCATTAATTGATGAAAAATCCTCTAAATTATTCTTTCTTATTTTCCCCTTGCTAGTTGCAAATATTATATGCATATTTTTTTTATCAACATCTTCATCTGGAAAAGGCATAATCGAGCTAATAGATTGATGATTTTTTAAGGGTAAAATATTAAAGAGTGATTTACCTTTAGATGAAGCAGATCCTTCAGGTATCTTCCAAGCTTTAACTTTGTAAGCTAAACCCTCTGTAGAAAAAAATAATAATGATGTATGCGTATCTACAGATAATGTTTGAACAACAGAGTCTTCTTCTCTTGTTTTAATTCCTGTTTTTCCTTTTCCACCTCTTTTTTGTTGTTTAACTCCACTTAAGGCTCCTCTTTTTATATATCCTTGAAGTGTTATTGTTATTATTACTGACTCTTTTTGAATTGTTTCTTCTATATCATAATTTAAAACAGCATCTATAATTTTTGTCCTTCTAGGAACTGAAAATTTATCTTTTATCATCTGTAAATCGTTACTTATTACTCTCAACAACTCATTTTTAGAATTTATAATCTTTTTATATTTTGAAATCTCTTCAGCTAATTTTTTGATTTCTATTTCTATTTCGTTAATTCCGATAGTAGTTAATTTTTGAAGTCTTAATTCCAATACTGATATGACTTGATCCTTAGATAGAACATATTTTCCTTTGTAATTTTTACTATCAACTAATTTAATAAGTTTCGATGCTTGGTTTATTTTCCAAGTTGTTTTTAAAAGTGAATTTTTTGCTTCTTCTGGATTTTTTGATGACCTGATAATTTTAATGACTTTATCTATATTTTCAACACTGACAGATAATCCTAATAAAATGTGAACTCTCTCCTCTGCTTTTTTAAGATCAAATTTAGTTCTTTTTATAACTACATCTTCTCTAAATTTTAAAAAATTTTCTAAAAAATCTTTTAAATTACAAGTCTTTGGTTTTTGATCAACAATTGCTAATGAATTAAAACCAAACGATGACTCTATTGAGGTGTACTTATATAACTGTCTTTTAACTGTTTCTGGTTCAACATTTCTTCTAAGATCAATTGACACTCTTATACCTTCACTATTAGATTCATCTCTAATATCACTAATACCCTCAATTTTTTTATCTCTTACTAGTTCTGCAATTCTTTCATTTAAATTAGATTTGTTAATTTGGTAAGGTATGGATGAAACTACTAGTCTATCTTTACCATTTTTTAAATTCTCTACTGAAATTTCTCCTCGTATTTTAAAAGATCCTCTTCCAGTTTTGTATCCTTGCTTTATTATATCTTTTCCAATTATTAACCCTCCTGTAGGAAAATCTGGTCCAGGAATATGTTTCATTAACTCATTAATTTTAATATCTTTGTTTTTAATTAAGGCTAAAGTTCCATCCACAACCTCCCCTAAATTATGAGGTGGTATACTTGTTGCCATACCAACGGCAATTCCTCCTGCACCATTAACGAGAAGATTTGGATATTGAGCAGGCAATACAACAGGTTCTTGCTCTGTTTCATCGTAATTACTTTTAAAGGATACGGTATTTTTTTCTATATCATCAATTAAAAACTGCGAAACTTTTGCAAGTTTAGTTTCGGTGTATCTCATTGCTGCAGGAGGATCCCCATCTATAGAACCAAAATTACCTTGTCCATCCACTAAGGGTAAGCTCATTGAAAATTCTTGAACCATTCTAACAAGAGCGTCGTAAACAGCTTGATCCCCATGAGGGTGGTATTTACCTATTACATCTCCAACAATTCTTGCAGATTTTCTAAATTGTTTTGACCAATCAAAGCCACCTTTGTGCATTGCATATATAATTCTTCTGTGAACAGGTTTTAATCCATCTCTTATATCAGGTAATGCCCTACTTACGATAACACTCATAGCATAAGATAAATATGATGAGCTCATCTCATCATACATTGAGATTGGCTTAATATTATTATTTATTTTTGGAATTTCGTTTTTTTCCATATTAATTAAAATGGAATATCGTCGTCTAAGCCACTTTGATCTGGTGCAGGTGCATCATCAAAATTTTGTTTATTATCTTGTGACGCAATATTATTTTGATTACCACCACCAAGCATCGTTAAAGATGAATTGTAACCTTGAATTAAAATTTCGGTTGAGTATTTATCTTGACCACTTTGTTCGTCTTTCCATTTTCTTGTTGAAAGCTGTCCCTCAACGTACACTTGTGCACCTTTTTTTAAATATTGCTGGACGACATTTACCAAACCTTCATTAAAAACCACTACTCTATGCCATTCAGTTTTTTCTTTTTTTTCTCCAGTATTTTTATCTTTCCAGGATTGGCTAGTAGCAAGACTAAGTCTTGCAACGCTTTTGCCGTTCACCATTTGCTTGACTTCTGGGTCTGCGCCCAAACGACCAATTAATAATACTTTATTTAAACTTCCAGCCATAATATTTTAATATTTAAGAATGTTTATTATATCACTTATTAACTTGAATATTAATTATATTAATTTAAAGCAACAAAAATTATGCTTAAAAAGATAGTTATTAAGGGTGCAAAAGAGCACAATTTAAAGAATATTACGCTTGAGATTCCAAAAGAAAAATTTGTAGTCATCACTGGCCTATCAGGATCCGGAAAATCGTCTTTAGCTTTTGATACTGTATATGCTGAGGGACAGAGACGTTATGTTGAAAGCTTATCAGCTTACGCAAGGCAATTTCTGGATAAGATGAAAAAACCAAATGTTGATTTAATTGAAGGATTAAGTCCAGCAATCTCAATTGAACAGAAAAATACATCAAAAAATCCGAGATCAACAGTTGCAACTGTTACAGAAATTTATGATTATATGCGGGTTCTTTATGCAAGAGCTGGCATCCCTTATTCACCATTCACAGGACTGCCAATAACTTCTCAAACTATAAGTCAAATTGTTGATAAAATTAAAACACTCCCAAAAAAATCAACAATTTTTTTATATGCGCCAGTTGTTAGAGGAAGAAAAGGAGAATATAGAAAAGATATTCTTGGCTATAAGAAAAGAGGATTTAGAAAAATTAAAGTTGATAATAAACTTTATGATATAGATGAAGTCCCAGAGTTAAATAAAAAATTAAAACACGATATAGCAGTTCTAGTTGATAGAATTGTTTTAAACGCTTCATTAGGCAATAGATTGGCTGAAAGTGTTGAAACTGCTGTTAATCTAGCAAATGGACTAATGTTTGTAGAATATGAAGATGAAACGCTTCCAAAAAAATTTAGAAAAACTGAAAATTTAATCTTTTCAACTAAGTTTGCTTGTCCTGAAAGTGGTTTTACAATTGAAGAAATAGAACCGAGACTTTTTTCTTTTAATAGTCCATATGGTGCATGTGAAGAGTGCGAGGGTATAGGTGTAAAATTAAATGTAGATCCAAAATTAGTTGTGCCCGATGAAAAGAAAACTATTGCAGATGGAGCAATAGAGCCTTGGTCAAAATCATCTTCTCTATATTATGCACAAACTTTAGCTTCTATAGCAAAACATTATGGTTTTTCATTAAATGATAGATGGTCAAGACTTTCAAAAAAAATTAAAGATGTAATATTATTCGGATCTGATGAGGAAGAAATCAAATTTTCGTATGATGATGGATATGAAAAATATTCTCATAAAAAAACATTCGAAGGAGTGGTAAATAATTTAGAGAGAAGATTTTTAGAAACTGATAGTGATTGGAAAAGAGAGGAAATATCTCAGTACCAATCAGATACAAAATGCGAGAGATGTAATGGTCACAGATTAAAAGACGAAGCACTTTGTGTTAAAATTAATGACCTTAATATAAGTGAAGTAACTGAAAAATCTATATTTGATGCAAAAGAATGGTTTAAATCACTCGAGACAAAATTAGATAAGCGTCAACTTAAAATTGCTCAGCACATTTTAAAAGAAATTAATGAAAGATTAAATTTTCTACTTAATGTTGGTCTTGATTATTTAACTTTATCAAGAGAGTCCGGAACTTTATCAGGTGGTGAAGCACAAAGAATAAGACTTGCTTCACAAATAGGTTCGGGATTGACAGGAGTATTATATGTGCTTGATGAACCATCTATCGGTTTACACCAAAAAGATAACGTAAAATTAATAAATGCATTAAAAAGACTTAGAGACTTAGGTAATACTGTAATAGTTGTAGAACATGATACTGAGACAATGGAAAATGCAGATCACATAATCGATCTTGGCCCTGAGGCTGGAAATAAAGGAGGCGAAGTAATTGCGCAAGGATCTTATAAAGATATATTAAATAATAACGATAGTATTACAGGAAGATACTTGTCAAACAAAAGCTATATACCAATACCTAGAACTAGAAGATTAGCAAAAAATGGAAGATTTTTAGAAATTAATGGAGCAAGTGGAAATAATTTAAACAACGTAAATCTTAAAATTCCACTTGGAAGTTTTACCTGTGTAACGGGTGTTTCAGGAAGTGGTAAATCAACATTAATACTTCAAACTCTTTACAATGCTTTAAACCTTACGCTAAATAATAATAAATCAAGAAAAATTCCAAAACCATTTAGAGGATTTAAAGGTATTGAATTAGTTGATAAAATTATTGACATAGATCAATCCCCTATTGGTAGAACTCCTAGATCTAATCCAGCTACTTATACTGGTGCATTTGGTCCAATAAGAGACTGGTTTACTAATTTACCAGAGTCAAAAAGTAGAGGTTATAAACCTGGAAGATTTTCATTTAATGTTAAAGGGGGAAGATGCGAAGCATGTGAGGGTGATGGAGTAATAACATATGAAATGCATTTTTTACCTGATGTTTATATAACTTGTGATGAATGTAAAGGAACTAGATATAATAGAGAAACATTAGAAATAAAATTTAAAGACAAAAGTATTGCAGATGTTTTGGATATGACCGTTGATGAAGGGTGTGAATATTTTGAAAATATTTCTAATATTAAAACAAAATTGCTTACGCTTAAGAAAGTTGGTTTAGGATATATAAAAATTGGTCAACAAGCCACTACTCTGTCTGGAGGTGAAGCCCAAAGAATTAAATTAGCAAAAGAATTATCTAAAAGATCTACTGGAAGAACAATATATATATTGGACGAACCCACAACGGGACTGCATCAACACGATATAAAAAAATTATTGGAAATTTTACATACATTTGTTGCAACTGGAAATACTGTCGTTGTCATAGAGCATAATTTAGATGTTATAAAAACTGCTGATTATATAGTCGATATGGGTCCAGATGGTGGTGTAAAGGGAGGAAATATCATAGCTGAGGGCAAGCCTGAGGAAATTATCAATGTTAAAGATAGTTATACAGGTAAATTTTTAAAACCAATGTTGGACAATAAGTTCAAAAAAACTGCTTAAATTTTAATTAAAAATGTTATAAATTATAATTATTATGACTTCGATTCTTCAATCATTATCTAAAACAGTTCATATCTCTTTAGCATTATCAATCTTGTTATTTTTAGGTTTATATTTTGGAAATGGTGGTTTTGATATCGACCTAGTTTTTTGGAGTTGGTTATTTAGATACATACATGTCATTGTTGCAATAATGTGGATCGGTTTACTTTGGTATTTTAATTTTGTTCAAATACCAAACATGGCTAAAATACCCGACGAACAAAAACCAGCTATTGGAAAAGTTATAGCTCCCGCAGCTCTTTTTTGGTTTAGATGGGCAGCTTTAGTTACAGTAATATCAGGACTTATCTTGGCTTATTTGAACGGTTATGTTCATCAAGCTATGACATTAGGAATTGGATCAGGTGGTGGTAAAGCAACAGCTATAGGAATTGGTATGTGGTTAGGAATTATAATGGCATTTAATGTTTGGTTTGTAATATGGCCAAATCAGAAAAAAGCTTTAGGTATTATTGAGGTTGAAGCTGATGTTAAAGCTAAATCTGCAAAAACTGCGATGCTATTTTCTAGAACAAATACACTTCTGTCTTTGCCAATGCTTCTGACAATGGTAATTGCTCAAAATCTATATTAATCTTTTTCCTCTTTAATTATTGTTCTTTGGCTGACATTCAGTGCAACTAAAATAGGATTTGCAATATATATTGAAGAGTAAGTTCCAAAAATAACTCCTAATATCATTGCTAAAGAAAAGCCTTTTAGTATTTCACCGCCAAATAAGTATATTGAAAAAAGAGCTAACAATGTAGTTACAGATGTAATTATTGTTCTAGATAAAGTTTCATTAATTGAAATATTAGTTAGGTCAAAAATTTTAATATCAGAATACTTTCTTAAGTTTTCTCTAACCCTATCGAATATAACAACGGTATCGTTCATTGAATAACCAACAATAGTTAAAACAGCTGCTACAATAGAAAGGTTTATCTCAAGTGAAAAAATAGAAAATATACCTAATGTTATTATAACATCGTGAAATATAGCTAAAATAGCTCCTAAGCTAAACTGCCATTCAAATCTTATCCAAATATACAGTAACATCGCCGCAAGCGATAAACTTATAGCAATAATTCCTGATTTTAAGAGTTCTGAGCTAACTTTAGGACCAACATTTTCTACTCTTCTAAAGTCGACATCGCCAATAGAGCTTGATAATTTATTTTGAATATTTTTAATAAATTCAGGATCATTTGAATTTTGCTTTTCAAACTTAACAATAAAGTCTGTTTCATTGCCAAATTTTTTGACAGATACATCACCTAAATTCATTTGATTAAAGCTATCTCTAATAAGACTAATATTATTCGTTTTATCTGTAGCTCTTAATTCAATTAAAGTACCACCCTTGAAATCAACACCATAATTCAAACCTTTAAAAATTAAAAATACTAACGAAATCACTATTAGGATAAGTGATAATATATTAAATTTTCTATAGAACTTATTAAATGAAATATTACTCATTTAAAGTAACTGCTCCTTATCTTTATTTTTGACTACATACAAAGAAGTTAACAATCTTGCTATGAAATAAACTGAAAACAAAGTGGTCAAAATTCCAACACCTAAAGTTACTGAAAAACCTTTTACAGGTCCTGATCCCATAAAAAACAAGATGAATGCTGCAATTAGAGTTGTAATGTTTGCATCTAAAATAGTTGTTCTTGATTTTGTATATCCAGCATCAAAAGCTATTATTGGATTTTTTTCATTTTTAGTCTCTTCTTTGATACGTTCGAAAATCAATACATTTGCATCAACAGCCATACCAACTGTTAAAATAATACCTGCAATTCCAGGCAAGGTTAATGTTGCTTCAAACAAAGTTAGAATACCAATTAGCAAAAAGAGATTTGAAACAAGAGCTAAATTAGCAATTAATCCAAATGCTCTGTATTTATAAATCATAAATAAAATAACTAACAAGAAACCTATAAATAAAGATAAAATACCAGCGTCTATTGAGTCTTGACCTAAATCTGGTCCAACTGTTCTTTCTTCAATTATATTTAAAGGTGCAGGCAGAGCTCCAGATCTAAGCAGCAATGCAAGATCTGTTGCAGATTGAAAGGTAAAGTCACCTGAAATTTGTCCAGAACCACCAATTATAGGTTCTCTGACTGATGGAGCACTAATTATTTTACCATCTAAAACTATTGCCAATTGTTTGCCAACACCAGTGCTCGTTGCTTTACCAAATTTTTTGGCACCTACTCTATCTAAACTAAACGAAACTACTGTTTCATTTGTTTGAGAATTCATAGTTGGCTTTGCGTCAACTAGATTATCACCACTTAAAACTATTCTTTTACTTACAATTGCGTCTCTGGAACCATCTTCAAAAGATAGTTTTTCTGTTCCAAACGACTCTTCATTATTTTGTGAAATAAATTGGAATGTGAGGTTTGCAGTTTTTCCAAGTAAAGATTTAATTCTATTTGGATCATCTAAACCAGGTAATTCAACTAAAATTCTATCATTTCCTCTTTTGAGAATATTAGGTTCATTTGTTCCAACTTCATCAACTCTTCTTCTTACAATTTCAATTGCCTGATCTAATGAAGAATTTTTTAATAAGACTAAACCATATCTAGAATAATTTAATGAGAAAAGATTTCCATCCTCTAAAACATCGAATTCATGAGATTTGTATGTTGGATAATAAGTATTAACATCACTTTCTTTATCATTTAAAATATTTTTGACACTTTCAATTTCATTATCTGTTGTTTCAAATAAAATTGTATCACCTTTGAGTGAAAAATTTTTAAGAGTTATTTGCTTTTCCTTAAAATATCTCTTTAATTCAATTATTTTTGCCTGTAGTTTTTGAGTAATTACTGGTCGATTATCTATCTCAAGAAGTAAGTAAGATCCACCTTGTAAGTCTAAACCTAAATTTATATTTTTTGAAAAAAATTTGTCATCAAATTTAACAAAATTTGAAAAAGCGAAATAGGAAAAAATAATTGTAAAAACAATTACTGAAATTATTCGTAATTTTGAAAAGTATAACACTTTTTATAATGTTATTTTTTTGGTTCTGTGGAGCTTACTAAACCTTGAATTCCAGTTGCTCTGACAATTTCGACATTCACATTATCAGAAATTTTTACCTCAACTTTTTCGTTATCAATTATTCTTTCAACGGTACCAACTATTCCTCCTGAGGTTATGACTTTGTCTCCTCTTTTAAGTGCTTCTACCATGGCTTTATGATCTTTTACTTTTTTCTGTTGAGGTCTAATTAGAAAAAAATAGAAAATAACAAAAATTAAAACTAATGGTATAAATTGTCCAATTCCAGCATCCATAATGTATCCTATTAAGTTAAGGCTATTTATCCTATCTATTATTCAAACTCAACTCTTAATTGATAGAAATTTTATCTATATTTGGCATATATGGCTTAAGAACATCAGGTATCAAAATAGATCCATCTTCAGTTTGATAATTTTCCATAATAGCAATCATAGTTCTACCAACCGCTAATCCACTACCATTAAGTGTGCCAACAAATTCTTTTGAATTGTTTTGTCCTTTATATCTAGCTTTCATTCTCCTTGCTTGGAATGAACCACAAGATGAACAGCTTGAAATCTCTCTATACTTATTTTCGGATGGAAGCCAAACCTCAATGTCATAGGTTTTTTCTGCACTAAAACCCATATCACCAGTACATAAAACAATTTTTCTATAAGGAAGTTTTAATTCATCCAATATCATTGTAGCAGAGTTAGACATCCTCTCTAACTCCTCTGAACATTTATCGTTTTCTACAATACTTACTAGTTCGACTTTATAAAATTGGTGCTGTCTGATCATACCTTTAGTATCTTTACCGTAACTACCCGCCTCTTTTCTAAAACATGGTGTTGATGCAACTACTCTAATTGGTAATTCGTTCTTCTCTAAAATTTGATTTTTTACAATATTTGTCAAAATTACTTCAGCGGTTGGTATTAGAAACTTTCTTTCTTCACCTTCATCAAGTTTAATTTCAAATTGATCATTTTCAAATTTTGGCAATTGTCCAGTGCCAAACATTGTTTCAGCAGTTGCGATTAATGGAGGCGATATTTCTGTATAACCATTTTTTTGAGTATGTGTATCAATCATAAAATTTGATATTGCTCTTTCTAATTGCGCTAATTCCTTTTTAACAAATACAAATCTAGAACCAGTTGTTTTTGTTGCTAGGTCAAAATCAAGCATATTTAATTTATCTCCTAATTCATAATGGGATTTGGGTTTAAAATTAAAATCTTTTATTTCACCCTTTTTATCAATTTCTTTATTAGAATTTTCATCTTGTCCTATTGGAACATCGCTCAATGGTATATTCGGTATAGAAGATAAAATATCAGTAATCTGGCTCTGTAATTTTATTTGATTTTTATTAATTTCTTCAATTTTTAAAGAAAGTTCTTTTGATTTTTCGAATAAACTTTGGTCTTTCGATTTTGAAATAGACTTTTTTTCCATTTCAAATTTTTCTTTTTCATGAATAAGTTTTCTATTTTCCCCATCTAAACTTAATATGTTATCAAGACTTATATCAATGTTTCGATTTTTAAGTCTTTCCTTAAAGTTTTCGAAGTCATTTCTGATATCTTTAATATTGTGCATTTTTTTCTGCTGCTTTCTTTTCAATTATTCCTACTGATATTATTGATAATTCATATAAAATTAATAATGGTATACCCAAACCAATTTGAGTGATTGGATCAGGTGGAGTTAATATAGCTGCTGCTGCGAATATTATTACAACAACATATTTTCTTCTCTCTTTTAAAAATGTTGAATTCACTACCCCAATTCTAGCTAATAAACTTAATACTACTGGTAATTGAAAACTTAATCCAAATGCAAAAATCAGCTTCATTACTAATGATAAATATTCGTTTACTTTAGCTTCTAACTGGATTGGTAGATTGGTTGCTGCACCTAAGCTCTCGAAGGATAAAAAAAACTTTATAGCTAAAGGCATTATCAGATAATAAACCAGCATTCCGCCAAGTAAAAATAGAATTGGAGTTACCACTAAGTAAGGCATTATCGCTTTCTTTTCATGATTATAGAGACCAGGTGCTATAAATTTCCAAATTTGGATTAGTATAAATGGGCTTGTAATAAAAAAAGCAGCAAAAAAAGAAACCTTTAAGTATGTTAGAAATGTTTCTTGAAGAGCAGTAAATATTAATCTTCTATTTGTGTCGTCATCCTTTACTGCATTCGCATATGGTTCAACTAAAAATCCATAAATGTATTCAGAAAAATAATAACAAATTACAAATAAAATTGCCAAAAATATAAACGAGTTTATTAATCTTTTTCTTAATTCGGTTAAATGACTTATGAAACTTCCCTCTTTATCCTTACTCATCTTTTTTTTTCTCTTTATTTTCTGATTTAGGTTTATTGTCTATATCAGTATTTAAAGTTTCATTTGTTAAATCACTGACTTGTCCTTGGACATCACGAACATATCTTTTAGCTGAACCAATCCATGAACCAATTTTTTTTAACATGTAAGGAAAATCTTTAGGACCTACGACAATAATTGCTATTGAGACTATGATTAGTATTTCTAGCCAGCCAATTGACGGCATTTGTTATTCTTTTTTATTAGAGTCTTGATTTTCTGAAATATTTTTAGTTTGGTCGTCATCATTAACATCTGTAGCCATACCTTTTTTAAAACTTTTGATACCTTTAGCAACATCACCCATCAGGCTAGAGATTTTTCCTCTACCAAAAAGTAACACTACTAAAATTACTACAATTGCTATTTGCCAAAATCCTATACTCATAAATTATTTATAACCTTATTATTGATTTATTAAAAGTGATTTTTTAGGTTTCGTCAGATTTGAGGGTACTGCTTAACATTTCATCAATATCAGAATAAATATTTTCCTTTTTATCGACTTGTTTTTCTTTAAAAAATTTACCTGTTCCAAATATTGATGCATCTACACTTGATGTATCAATTAATCCTGCTGAATCTAATTCATTCACGGTTGGTAAATCAGACAATTTTTGCAGATTAAAATGACTTAAAAATTCATCTGTAGTTCCATATTGTATTGGTTTGCCTGGAACATTTTTTCTACCTTCATGTTTAACCCAATTTAACTCCATTAGAATTTCCAAGGTATTAGTTCCAAAAGCTACACCTCTTATCTCCTCAATTTCAGACCTTGTAACAGGTTGATGATAGACAATAATAGCAAGAGTTTCGATTGCAGCTCTAGATAATTTTTTTTCAACAGTTTTTTGTTCTGACATTAAAGAGGATAAATTAACTGCAGTTCTAAATGACCATTTATTAGATATGCAAATCAAATTAATACCTCTATTTGAGTAAAAATCTCTTAACTTTTCCAGTGATTGCTGAATATTTGTTTGTTTAGATAATTTTGACTCTATTGTTTCAACTGAAAGAGGTTCAGCAGCAGCGAATACAATAGCCTCAATCTCTCTTTCTACA
Source organism: uncultured Pelagibacteraceae bacterium (assembly GCA_902520695.1). GTDB lineage: Bacteria > Pseudomonadota > Alphaproteobacteria > Pelagibacterales > Pelagibacteraceae > Pelagibacter. Next base: position 97,447 of record CABYOT010000001.1, on the reverse strand, counting down.
TCGGTGAGTTTAGTTGGAAAACTTACAATATTATTTTTTTTAATTTTGTTCATTAATCTCCTTAACATAGATATCATCGAATAATTCTTTTTGTTTTAAAGATATATTTCCTTCTTTTACCAATTCTAAAGAGCCAGCAAAAATTCCTGCTCTACCTGTTCTTTTTAAATTAGGAGACTTGTTAAATCCAGAAGGAACCAACTCAGACAAATTTTTCCAATCATTGAGCGTGCCAAAGAACTCTTTTATTCTTTTAATAGCATCTTCAGTAGTAAAAACAGGAAGTTTAGGTATGTTCATAGTATGAAAATCTTTAGTCATGACTATCCCTGAGTATGCCTTTAATAATTCAAATAATGTTAAAGAAACTTTTTTGTCGTATATAGACTTTACACCACTTTTAGAGCCACGCATAAAAACATCTCTACCTAATCTTTTTCTATCTAACATTTGAGACGATAATAATCTAATTAATTCTAATTTTTTTAATTGTAATTTAAGTTTCTCAGCAACTTCAAAAGCTTTGAACTCCTCCTCATCGGTTTCAGGAAGTAATAATTTTGATTTCAAATAAGTAAGCCAAGTTGCCATTAACAAATATTCAGAAGCTATTTCTAAATTTATATTTTCTTTTTCTGTTAGATATTGATGAAATTGATCAGCAAGTTTTGTAATAGAAATTTCTTCTAAATCAACTTTTTGCGATTTTGCAAGATCGAGCAATATTTCAAGGGAACCACTGAAATTATTTAAATTTACATTAAAGTCTAAAGAATCATCGGACATTTTAAATTACTCTAACCTATAATTTTTATTAATTGTGATGTTTTTTTAGTTACAAATTTGTCTAATTTTGGTGAATTTTGTGCAACCGTAACCATTTCACTTAAATTTCCATTGCAATGTAAGGCTAAATTACATCCGGCTAAAAAAGATTTTTTTACTCTAACATCAAGTTTATCTTTTAATGCTTTCATTGAAAGATCGTCCGTTAAAATTAGATTTTTAAATTTTATTTTATTTCTTATTAAATTAATAATTTTTTTTGAATGAGTAACATTATTTTGTGGATCAATTTTATGAAATAGTAAATGGCCTGTCATTGCGATCAATGTTTTCTTGTTTCTAAAAGTATAGAAATCATTTTTTACTAAATAATCCTCATTTTTAGTTATTTTGGGAAGATTTTTATGACTGTCGACTTTAGCTAAACCATGCCCTGGTATGTGTTTCATCACTGTTGCAACACCGTTTTTATGAAAATGATTGATACAAATATCTCCCATTGTTGATACTATTTTTTTATTACTTGAAAATGATCTGTCATCAACAATCTTATGATAATTTTTTCTTTTAAGGTCCAGAACAGGAACAGTATTAATATTTATACCTAATAATTTTAATAAGTATGAAATTTGTTTAACATAGACATTATAATATATATTAAATTTTTTTTTATCTTTATTAAATAATTTACCAAAATAGTCTGCTGAAAAAATAGAATTATCAATAAATTTTCTTAATCTACTAACTCTACCACCCTCCTCATCTATCATAATAGGATAATTTTTATTTTTAAAAATTTTTTTAATGGAATTTGTTAATTCTTGAGTTTGATTTATAGAATTTATATTTCTAGAAAATAAAATAATTCCCCATGGTTTATATTTTTTTAAAAAACTTATTTCCTTTTGGGTAAGATATTTACCTTTTATTCCACATATAAAAGATCTATGGGATTTATTTGTCATTATAAAGAAGTTCCCAAAAAGAATATTTATTTTTTTTCTTATTGTTTTTAAATTCTACGTATTCAATAATATTTTCTGTATCATTTTCTAATAATATAAGATCTTTTTCAATATTATTAATTTTTTCATCAATTGAAGAAAGTGATCTGTAAGATTTCTTAATATTTTCATCAGAAAAATAATATCTGGCAGTAAAAAAAATAAAGAAGAAAATTATAATAAGAAAAAAAAGATACTTTAGTTCTTTAATCATTACATTTTTTCAGGGGTGTCTACACCCAAAATATTCATACCTGTTTTCAAAGTATTGGCTATAGATTTTAGGAAAACTAGTTTTTTTATTTGAATTGTATTATCTTGATCGATAAATCTTTTAGTAACATCTTCCTTGCCCATATTCCAATAAGAATGGAACGAAGAAGCTAAATCATATAGATAAACTGAAATTCTATGTGGTTCTAATTTTTCTGAGGAAACTTCAACACATTTAGGCCATTCACTAATTTTTTTGAATAGCTTTATTTCTTCATTGCCAAAGTTAAAATCTGAATTTTTTGTCTCAAGATTATTATTTATATCATTTTGGGTATTTCTAAACACAGACGAAATTCTAGCATATGCATACTGAACATAATAAATTGGGTTTTCTTTCGATTTTTCTTTTACTTTGTCAAAATCAAAATCAATTTCTGCATCACTACTTCTGCTTAACATAATAAACCTTGTTGCATCCTTACCAACTTCATTAATAAGATCCTCTATAGTGATATAATCACCTTTTCTTTTAGACATTTTAAAAGGTTTTTTATCCTTAATGAGTTTTACTAACTGACTTACTTTGCAAATTAATTTATTTTTTTCACCTGATAATGCCTCAACCACTGAAGTAATTCTTTTAATATAACCAGCGTGATCAGCGCCAAGAATATTTATAAGAATATTAAAATTTCTTTTTAATTTTGTATTATGATAGGCAACATCACTTGCAAAGTATGTCCACGATTTATCTTCTTTTTGTAGAGCCCTATCTTTATCATCACCAAAGTCTGTAGATTTAAACAATAATTGCTCTCTTTCTACCCAGTTTTCATTACTTTCTCCCTCAGGTGCTTTAATTTTTCCTTTATAAATATATTTTTTTTCTTTTAAATTTTTTATTACTTCATCAACTTCATTATTATTTATTACATCAGTTTCACTTGCAAAATTATCATGCTTTATACCAAGATTTTCTAAATTTATTTTTATTAATTTTAAAGATTCTTGTATTGAAAGTTTTTTTAGTTTTTCTGAAACTGTTTCAAAGTTTTTGAAATCTAAATCTTTATTTTTTGAAATTATTTTTTTTGCTATATCTATAAGATAGTCTCCAGGATATAATTCCTTATCGTCTATCGGAAAAGTTTCGTCATAAAGGATTTCTTTTATTCTTAAAAAAACAGATTTTGTAAAATGAGAGATTTGATTTCCATAATCATTAACATAATACTCTTTGGTAACTTTATGACCGTTAAAGGATAAAAGATTAGATATTACATCTCCAAGTATGGCACCTCTTGAATGGCCTACGTGTAAAGGTCCAGTTGGATTTGCAGATACAAACTCTACTAAATAACTATTTTTTTTTCCACTAGTGCTACTTCCATATGATGAATTATTTAAGACATCTAGTATAAAGCCATTCCAAAATTCATTTTTAAATTTTAGATTAATAAAACCTGGTTTTTCAATGCTAATTTCATCAATATTGTTATCACTATCTTTTATTAGGCCAGCTATCTGCTTAGCAAGTTCTAGTGGAGTTTTTTTATTAATTTTGGATAAAACCATTGCAACATTTGTAGAAATATCTCCAGTAAATTTTGCAGGTGGAATATCAACATTGATACCTGATAAATTATCTGGCAACTCTAACAAATTATCTTTGTGGGCAGATTTAATAATTTTTTCTATCTTTAATAAATAATTTTCAAATATATTCATTTGTATGACTTATATAATTGTATTGCGTATCTGTCAGTCATTCCTGATATATAATCAGAAATTGCTCTATATTTATTTTTATCTATAAATTTATTAATAATAAACTTTTTTGGTTTCTTTTCTATTATTTTAAATAAATTTTCTACTATTTTTTTTCCACGGTTATTTTTCAATTGCACGGTCTTGTTATTATACATATTAATTTTTAAAAAATTTTTAACCTCTTTTTCTATTGATAAAAATTTACTAGAGAAATTAATTATTTTATCTTTGTACATTTGAACATCTCTTTTAGTATTGATTTTATTTTTCTTTAAATTTTTAATACTATTTTTGATTACATCTTGCACCATTAAATTTATTGAGTCTCTTATAATTTGATGAACTATTATATCTTTATTTGAACGATTAATTTTTGTTTTATAGGATTTATAAATTTGTTTAAAAAAATTAATTTCACATAATTGATTTAGAGAAAACAATTTAGCCTTAATTCCATCTTGTATATCATGATTATTATAGGCTATGTCATCAGATATAGCTGCAATCTGTGCCTCAAGAGAAGAATTGTTTTTAAAATTAATTTTTTGTTTAAATTTTTTGGATCCAATTATTCTATTTATTTTATCAATATTACTTATTATTCCGTTATGTTTTAAAAGGCCATCCAGTGTTTCAATTGTTAAATTTAAACCTTTAAATTTTAAATATTTATTTTCTATAAACATGACTATTCTTAAGGTTTGAAGATTATGATCAAAACCACCATGCATGGTCATTGATTCATTCAAGGCTTCTTCACCAGCATGCCCAAATGGAGTATGCCCCATATCATGGGCTAGACTTAGTGTTTCAACTAAATCATCATTTAAATTCAAATATTTAGATATTGATCTTGCAATTTGAGCAACTTCTAATGAATGAGTTATTCTCGTTCTATAATGGTCACCTTCTGTATTAACAAAAACTTGGGTTTTGTGCTTTAATCTTCTAAATGATGCGGAATGAATAATTCTATCCCTATCTCTTTGAAATGGCGTTCTAAAAATGCTATTTGGCTCAAAAACTAAACGACCTTTTGATGTAAAAAAACCTAATTTTGAGTAATTATTCATTCTTTAAAAATGGCAAATTTTAATTATATTAGTAATAACAGCGATAAATAATGATTAAAGAAATTAAATTTACAGATAATGCGTTAAAACAAATCAATAACCTTTTATCAACGAAAGATGAAGGTTCTTTTTTTAGAATCGCTATCAAAGGTGGTGGATGCTCTGGATTTCAGTACGATTTCTCCTTTGATAAAACACCTCAAGACGACGATTTAAGACAAGATAATATTTTAATCGATAAAACTTCAGCAGATCTATTGAAAGGATCAGAAGTTGATTTCGTAAAAGAATTAATCGGAGACCAATTTAAAATAAATAACCCACAAAGCAAATCATCTTGTGGTTGTGGTGTTTCATTTTCTCTTTAATGATCATTAGCTCATGGAATGTAAATTCTATTAGAGCAAGAATACTTAATGTTCAGGAATACTTAAAAAAGTTCAATCCTGACATTGTATTAACTCAAGAAATAAAAACTCAAGAGGAAACTTATCCGTTTGATGATATTAAAAAATTAAAATATGAAAGTTATGTATTTGGGCAAAAAAGTTACAACGGCGTTGCTATACTTTCCAAAAAAAAATTAGATAAAATCGAAAAAGATATATTTAAAGATAAAAACAAACAATCAAGAATAATTACAGCAGATTTAAAATATAAATCTAATATTATTAAAATTATAAATATCTATACACCAAACGGTAACCCAGTTGATACTGAAAAATATGATTACAAATTATATTGGCTAACCAGTTTAATAAAAAAACTTAAAACACTTTTAAAAAGTTACGATAATATAATTATCGCAGGTGACTTTAACATAATACCTTCTGCTGAAGATGTTCACGACCCTAAAGGATATGAAAATGATGCTCTTTTTAGAATTGAGATAAGGAAAAAATTAAGAGAAATGTTTAATTTAGGATTTCATGATGCATTTAGATATATTTATCCAGATAAAGAGGAATATACTTTTTGGGATTACACAAGTGGTGCTTGGCAAAAAAATAATGGAATGAGGATTGATCACTTTTTAGTGACTAACAGTTTACTGAATAATATTAAAGATGTTAAAGTTAATAAATATCCAAGAGGTAGAGAAAAACCATCTGATCATACACCGATTGAATTAGAATTAGCTTAATGATTTAATTTTATTAACTAGATCCTCATTAATATGTCTAGGTCCTTTATCTAATCTATTCTTGTGTCTTCTTTCACCAGGAAGTCTAACATCACCCATCGATTTCATTTTTTCAAAAAATTTTGATGAATGTTCGTCCCAATTATTTTGTGATAATTTATCTGGAGATATGGCTAAAATGAACTCTCCACCACTTGGAGGACCTCCATCATTATTATCCTTCTCAGCTGTCTCAAAACTGAAATTATCCCCTACTAAGGCACCTGCAAGCAATTCGACCATCATCGCAATCCCTGAGCCTTTATAGCCGCCGAAAGGCAATAAAACACCCCCATCTGCAATCTCAGCAGGGTCAGTTGTATCTTTTCCCTCTTTTGTAAGTCCTGTTCCTAATGGAACTTTATGACCCTCTCTTTTTGCAACTTGAACTTCACCCATAGCCATTGATGCTGTTGCCATATCATAAACGACTGGGGGTTTGTTTTTTCTTGGCCAAGCAAATGATATTGGATTTGTTCCAAACAAAGGTTTAATTGCTCCAGCTGGCGCTACAGCAGGTTTGTATGATGTACATGCAAAGGCGACTAGACCTTGTTCTGCAATCATTTCAGTTTCAGGCCACATAGCTGCCATATGATGAGAATTAGTTATAGCTAAAATCGCAACACCATTTTCTTTAGCAAGTTTAATTAGTTCTGGAATACTTTTTTTTAAAACCACAGGAGCTAAGCAATTATTTCCGTTTGCTTTAATAACTGATGCTGATATTTTTTTTATATCCGGCTTGCCTTTACCATTAATTTTTCCACTTTTTAATCCTGCTACGTAAGCTGGCACTCTGAATAAACCATGCGATAAGGATCCATCCTTCTCGGCTTTAGTAACCAAGTCTGCCATTATAGTTGCTGTTTCATCATCACAACCACTATTTAAAAAAGTATTTTTTGCTAAATTATAAATTTCATCTAACTCTAAAGATATATTGCTCACACATCTATTAGATATTATTTAAGATTTATTTCAAATAGAATATTTATTTATTTTTATCTTCCCACTCAAATCGTGGAAATGAGTCAAAGATTTTAAAAATACCATTTGACCATTGATTACACACTTTTGAATACTCATCATCAGTAAGATTTAAGCACTTTTGTGATGCAATTTTATATTGGTCTTTTCTATAAACCGTAAAATCAATTGGTGGACCGACTGTTAAATCACTTTTTAATGTTGAGTCCATTGATATTAAAGCACATCTTGATGCATCACCAACGGTGACTTCGGGTTTAATAACTCTATCTAAAATTGGTTTCCCGTATTTAACTTCTCCAATAACTAAATATGGTTTGCTATCGGCAGGTCTTATATAATTTCCTTGAGGATAAACTAAATATAATTCCATTGGTTGTCCCTTAATCTGACCACCAATAACAAAAGTAGATCCCAATAATACTGTATCAGTGTTTATGCCTTTAGGTGCTGAATGTTCAATATTTAATGAGCCAATATATGAAGCAATCTGATCAAAATTTTCACAAGTATTTAAATTCATTATTCCAGAGGAATTCTTCAAATCATTTTGAATTGATTTATAAACTGCCTGAGAAGTTCCTAAATTACCTGAAGTAACAATAATAATTGTTCTGTCGCCTACATCGTACGTGAACATTTTTGAATAAATATTTACGTTATCTAAACCAGCATTCGTTCTCGAGTCTGACGCAAAAACCAATCCATCTTGTGCTTTAATGCCAATACAATAAGTCATTTGAATAATTTACTATTGAATTATAACATTAATTAATAATCTATTAAAAGCATAACTGCTATATCTATTATGCATTTGCTTATTCCATCCAATTATTAAACATTATCTCGTTATGGTCTCTAAACTATGGAAAAACTATAATGCTAAAAATGCTTATGATGGTTATTTTACAAAAGATAATAAGCTAAGAAAACATGCAACTATAATTTCAGGTATCCTAGAAAGATACGGTAAGAAAAAACTTCAGGAAATAGAAAAGAACTGCCAAAGTACAATTAGTGCAAGAGGAATAAATTTTAGAGTTTATGCTGCTAACAATCGTGCGGAAGAAAAAAAATGGCCATTGGATATAATTCCTAGAATAATACCAAAAAAACAATGGAATAAAGTTTCAAAAGGCTTACAGCAAAGAGTGAAAGCCTTAAACCTATTTATAGATGATGTTTATAATCAAAAGAAAATTTTTAAAGATAATGTAGTACCAAAAGAAATAATTTTTAAATCTCCATTCTATGTAAAAGAATGTGATGGATTTTCACCCAAACATAAAGCCTGGTCAAATATTTCAGGAGTTGATTTAATAAGAAATACCAGTGGTGATTATTTAGTTTTAGAAGATAATTTAAGAGTTCCATCAGGTGTTTCTTACATGCTTGAGAATAGAATGGTAATGAGAGATGTTTTTCCAGAATTATTTACAAGGTATAAAGTTGCTTCTATCCATCAATACACAAACAAATTATTTAATTGCATGGTTGAATGTATTCCTAAAAAAACATCAAATCCTCATATGGTTGTATTAACACCTGGTATTTATAATTCAGCTTACTTTGAACATTCATTTTTAGCAGAGCAAATGGGTATAGCTTTAGTGGAAGGAAAAGATTTGTTTGTTGAAAATGATATTGTCTATATGAAGACAGTCAAGGGACCCCTCAAGGTTGATTGTATTTATAGGCGATTAGATGACAATTTTTTAGATCCAAAAGTTTTTTTTAAAGGATCATTAATTGGTGTTCCTGGACTTTTTAAAAGTTGGAGAAAAGGAAATGTTGGTATTATTAATGCGATTGGAACAGGTGTAGCTGATGACAAAGTTGTTTATTCTTACGTAAATAAAATGATAGTTTATTATTTGGGAGAACAACCTATTTTAAATCAAGTAGAAACATACCTCTGTCATAACAAATCTGAAAGAGATTATGTAATCGAAAATATTGGTAAATTAGTTGTAAAGCCTGCAAATGCATCGGGTGGTTATGGAATTATGATTGGTCCAAAAGCTCCAAAAAAAGAACGAGAGGAAGTAATTGCCAAAATAAAGAAAAATCCAAGAGAGTATATTGCTCAACCATTAGAAACTCTTTCAACAGCTCCAACAATCACTGAAGATGATATAGAACCTAGGCACCTTGATTTAAGACCTTTTGTTTTAAGTGGAAAAACTACATACGTAAGCACTGGTGGACTAACTAGAGTAGCTTTAAGAAAAGGCAGTACTATTGTAAATAGCTCTCAAGGTGGTGGTTCTAAGGATACACTTATTGTTGAAACATAATAATATTCATATTATTAAAAATTAATCAGCCTAAATTCATTTTGATGAAAAATAACATAATAATTTTTACAGATCTAGACGGATCTTTATTAAATACTAAAAATTTCAAATTTAAAAAAGCTAAATCACTTATTAAAAAAATTATTAAAGATAGTAATTTTATAATTCCTAATTCAAGTAAAACAGAGTTAGAGATAAGAAATTTTATTAAGAAATTAAAAATCAAACTTCCTTTTATTAGCGAAAATGGTTCTGAAATTCATAATCTAAATACGATCGAAAGAAAGCTTCCTAAAAAAATTATAATAGCGCGTGATAGAAATACAATTTTGAAAATTTTTTTAAAAAATATGAGTAAAGAGATTTTAATAAAATGTGATTTTTTATATAAAATGGACAATAAAATTAAATCTAAAATTTTAGGTTTAAAAGGAAAAGATTTAATCGCTAGTTCAAAACGAAAATATACTTATCCTTTTATTTTTAAAGGAGATAATAAACTAAAAAAATTATTATTTAAAAAAACTTACAAGGTAGGTTTAGCTATTCAACAAGGAGGCAGAGTGATGAATTTAGGCGATAATGTAACTAAAGGCATGGCAATTAAAAAAACATTAAATTTTATTAAATCAGTTAATAAAAATAAGATTACAACCATTGCTGTTGGTGATAATCAGAATGATTTAAGTATGTTAAAAGTTGTAAAATATCCCTGTATTGTTTCAAATAGATCCATCAAAATTAATAACAAAAATAAAATTTATACTAATAAAAAGGCTCCAGAAGGATGGATTGAGGTGGTCAAAAAGGCAATGGATAAAATAAATAAATAAATTAATTTATAAATATGGGTGATTTTTCTCAAAACGGAATTGTAGCAAATCTTCACGATTTTTCGATACGAAGCACTGAGCAAATAGAAAAAGACTTATTAAAATTTTCTAAAGAGAGAAAATTAGAATTAATTTTACCTTGTCTTTATTCGGAACTTGAAGGAGACGCATTACCAAACATTGTGAATGAAATAAGCAAAACTAAATATCTTAATCATGTGATAATTGGTTTAGATCAAGCTAATAAAGCACAAGCTAAAAAGGCATGGAAATTTTTTAAAAAGTTAAAAACTCCATTTTCTATTTTATGGAATGATGGTCCAAAATTAAAAAAATTAGATAAGGAATTAAAAGGTATAGATCTTGCGCCAAAACAAATAGGTAAAGGAAGAAATGTTTGGTATTGCATTGGCATGGCAATAGCTAGAGATGAAGCTAGATCTGTTGCTTTACATGATTGTGATATAAAAACTTATGATAGGAGGTTGTTAGCAAAACTTTTTTATCCCGTAGAAAACCCATTATTTAATTATGAATTTTGCAAAGGTTATTATCCAAGAATTGCTGATAATAAAATGCATGGAAGAGTAGCTAGATTACTTGTTAATCCACTACTAACGGCAATGGAAAAAACAATAGGTAAAAGTGATTATATAGATTTTATGAAATCATTTAAATATCCATTGGCTGGAGAATTTTCATTTAGAAGAAATATTTTACCAGAACTTAGAATTTCATCAGATTGGGGAATTGAAATTGCTATTTTATCTGAAATGCAGAGAAATTATTCATCAAACAACATATGTCAGGTAGAGTTAGCTGATAACTATGATCATAAACATCAGATATTATCTATAAAAGACAGCTCTAAAGGGTTATCTAAAATGTCTATTGATATAATTAAAACATTAGTAAGAAAACTTGCAACACAAGGCTATTCATTTAGCAAAGAAACTTTTCGATCAATTAAAGCAACTTATTATAGATCTGCTTTAGATTTAATTGATATTTATAGAAGTGATGCTCAAATGAATGGTCTTAAGTTTGATTCTCACAATGAGGAAAAAACGGTTGAGTTGTTTGCTTTAAATATAATGAAAGCTGGAGAGTCATTTTTTGAAAATCCAATGGATACACCTTTTATACCAACTTGGCATAGAGTAAAAAGTGCCATCCCTGATTTCTTAGATAGATTTAAAGAAAGCGTTAAAGCGGACAATAAAGAGTTTAAGTAAACTTAATAGATTAGTTTAATGTTTGTGATTGTGTTCTTCGTTTAAATTATCAATATCAATTTCTTGAATTTCATTAATGGGCTTTGCTATACGCCAGTTCCTTACTTTCCCATCCTCTGCTCTCTCAGTTATTATTGTCTCTATAGGAGGGCAATTAGGTTCATGACAACTTAACTCAGCCATGCTTAAAATAGATTTTTCTGGAATTTGATGTTTTTTTGAAAAAACAATTTTTAAATTTCTAATAGTTTCAGCATTAGGTTTTTTTTTATTAAACATAGATTATTTTTTTTCCTCATCCCAGATTGATGTCCATAAAATATTTCCTCCCATGTCACCAATTAATAGATGTGAGCAATCTTTAGTTACTGCAATTGCAGAAACTTCAAATTCTGTAAAGCCTCGAATAATAATTGTATTGCTTGCTTTTTCGATTTCTGACAAAAAAACTGAACCGTCACTTAACCCAGTTAAAATTGCATTTTCATTTGGGAATGGTTCAACGAATGTAACCAATTTATTGCCTACATAAGGAAGACAAATGGGTTCTCGGCCTACTGGTCCTTCTCCATCGAATGGCCAACATACTGCTTCTTTAGCTCCCGATGTTGCTAAATATTTTGAGTCATCTACGAAGGCAAAACTTTTAATTTTTGCACCATATCCAGACATTGCTGAGTCAATTTTGTCTTTTAATCGCCAAAAATGTAGTTGGTTTTCCTGCATTGATGTAACCAGGTATTTACCATCAGGACTAAAAATTACTTTGTTATGAGAACCCTTCCAGTTTAATTCAGATGAATTCCATTTGTTGCTATAATCTTTTTTCCAAAGAGTTACTCCTCCGTAACGAGAAACTGCCAATCTTCTGCCTTTTGCATCAAATGCTATGCCGCCAATAGTGCTATTATGCTCAAATAATTTTGGCTCTTTATGATTTGGTGACCAAAGATAAACAATATTTCCAGATGAACAAACTAGACTTCCATTATTTGCTGTAACATGATCTACCCAACGCGTACCAAAGTTACCAATCTCACTAATCTTACCGTCAAGGGAAATGTTTAAAAATCTACCATCATCTCCACCAGTTAAAATATTATCACCATCTTTAGACATGCAGAGTACAATGCCTTTGTGAGCTTTTATTGGTTCAGAACTTTCGCCAGATGTAAAAATTCTTACTGTACCATCACCAAATCCAACTGCTATTGAATTACCAACTGTAACCGCATTAGTTATAGGAATTCCAAGTTTAAACTCTGTTCCTCTTTGTTCAAATTTAGTCTTATCTAATTCTGGGAATTGACTTGTATCAGCCTTCATGCCGATTTACAGTTTTCAAATCCTTCTTTTAAATTCATACTTTCAAGGTTTCGACCAATAAAGACTAGTCGAGAACTTCGTTCTTTACCTTGAGGCCATTTACCCATTGGTGAAGCATCCATAAGCATATGTACACCTTGAAATACATATCGATCACTTTCTCCTGTAAAGTCAAGTATACCTTTGGTTCTTAAAATATCCTGACCTTTGGTTTGTAATAGTTTACTGAACCAATCTTGAAACTTTTCCATATCTAAAGGGGTATCAGAGACAAATGATAAGCTAGTTACATCATCATCATGCTCATGGTCATGATCTGATGTAAGAAAATCAGGCTCAACATCTAAAACACGTTTTAAACTAAATGCATCGAGATTTAAAATCTCATTTAAAGATACTCCACATTTGGTTGTATTAATAATTTTTGCAAAAGGATTAATTTTTTTTATTCTTTCTTTAACAACTTCTAATCCACTTTCATCAACAAGATCTATTTTGTTTAATAATACAACGTCTGCAAAGGCAATTTGTTCTTCTGCTTCGTGATGATCTGTTAATTGTGTACTTAAATGAACAGCGTCAGCAACAGTGACAATTGCATCTAACTTTGTACGATCAGCAACATCTTGATCGACAAAAAAAGTTTGTGCAACGGGAGCTGGATCGGCTAATCCGGTGGTTTCTACTATGATTGCATCAAGCTTATCCGCTCGCTTCATAAGACCACTTAAAATCCTGATTAGGTCTCCTCTTACGGTGCAACAAATGCAACCATTGTTCATCTCAAACACTTCTTCATCAGCATCAACAACTAAATCGTTATCAATGCCCTGCTCACCAAATTCATTAACAATTACAGCATATTTTTTGCCATGCTGCTCAGTTAATATTCTATTTAAAAGAGTAGTTTTTCCAGCACCTAAAAAACCTGTTAAAACAGTAACAGGAACTTGTTTGTTAGTTTCTTCCATTAATTAAATTAACATCCTTTAAAGGATTTTGACATATTTTTTATTAAATCAAAATATAAACCTTTTCCAGGAGTTAAAGTTGCACCCAACGGATCAACAATACCGGTTTTAATATTCATATCTTTTGCAACAGCTTTAATGATGTCTGGATTAAATTGAGGCTCAGAAAATACACAAGCTACTTTATCGTGCTCAATTACTTCTCTGATTTCTGAAAGTTGTTCCGCACCAGGTAATACATCTGTATTAACTGTGAAAGCTCCTAATATATTTACATTAAATCTTTTCTCAAAGTATTGGTAAGCGTCGTGAAAAACGATCGAGGCAGTACTTTCATTAAGTTCTGCAGTTACATCTTTTGTAAGTTTATCAATTTCTTTATAAGCCTTACTTAAATTTGCTCTATAAGCAGCTTCATTTGTTGGGTCATTTTCAATTAAGTGCTTAGACATTTCAAATAAAATAACTTTTGCATTAATTGGGTCTAACCAAATATGTGGATCAAATTCACCGTGGTGGTGTCCTTCGTGTCCATCATGATCATCATGGTCATCATGCCCATCTTCTTTTTTTGCATGGTCATGATCATCGTGGTCATCCTTTTTCTTATGTCCATGATCGTCATGATCGTCCTCTTTATGCCCATCTTCTTTTTTTGCATGGTCATGATCATCGTGATCATCTTTTTTCTTGTGTCCGTGATCATCATGATCATCGTGATCGTCATGGTCATCAAAAATATTTCTCTCTCTAAATTTTAATTTAACTAAACCTTTAATCTCTAATAACTCAATTTTTTCTGCCTCATTAGCAATTGAGTCTAACGGTTTTTCTAAAAAATTTTCTAAATCTTCACCTACCCAAAAAACAATGTCAGCATCTTGTAACATTTTTGCATGCGAGGGTTTCATGGCAAATCCATGTGGTGAAGCGTATCCTTCAACTATTAAATCTGGTTTAGCTACACCATCCATTAAATAGCTAGCTAAAGAGTGTATTGGCTTAATTGATGCAACGACTTTGATGTCGGCATTTGCTGATGTAAATAAAGTTAAAAATGATAGTATTGTTAAGATTATTGAAGATTTTTTTAGATTTTTCATAATATTTGGTTATTGTTAATTGTTATAATATAACGCTGTGTAATAATATAACATATTTAAGTCAAGTGAATAAATGAGCATGGGAAATAATATTTTAGTAAAATTAAACAATGTTGGTTTTCAACAAAATCAAAAGTGGCTTGTTCAAGGTGTTTCTTTGCAAGTCGAAAAAGGTAAAATTGTTACCTTAATTGGTCCTAATGGTTCTGGTAAAAGTACAACTGCTAAAATTGCTCTAGGTTTATTTAAAAATATTGAGGGTCAAGTTGAAAAATTCACAAATAATATTGGTTATGTTCCACAAAAAATATCAATAGATTGGACACTTCCTCTAAGAGTTAGAGATTTTATGCTTTTAACAGATAATCTTACAGAAGACGTAATTGATGAAGCACTTTCATTAACTGGTGTAATTAATTTAAAAGATAAAAGTTTGGGAAATTTATCAGGTGGAGAATTTCAAAGAGTGTTACTTGCCAGAGCTATTTCAAAAAAACCTGAATTGTTAGTGCTTGATGAGCCAGTTCAAGGTGTAGATTTTACGGGAGAAATTGCCTTGTATGAATTAATTAAAGAAATTTCAGAAAAATTAAATTGCGGTATTTTATTAATATCCCATGACTTACATACAGTAATGAGCGCTACCGATCATGTTGTTTGTTTAAATGGTCATGTCTGTTGTTCGGGTTCACCTAAAGAAGTTGCAAAAAATAGTGAATACAAAGCATTGTTTGGCGAACAAGCCTCTCAAACTCTTTCAATTTATGAACATAAGCACGATCATGTTCATGCTAATGATGGGGATATAAAAAAAAATTGATATGTTTGACGATTTTTTTATAAGAGCGTTGGTTGCAGGTATTGGTATTGCTTTTGTTGCGGGACCACTTGGTTGTTTTGTTGTGTGGAGGAGATTGTCTTATTTTGGAGATACACTCGCCCACTCCGCATTACTAGGTGTAACAATTGCATATTCATTAGAATTTAATATTGCTGTTTCAATATTTTTAATTTCATCAGCAATTGCATTAATTTTAATACAACTACAAAAAAAAACTAATCTTCCAAGTGATGCATTGTTAGGGCTTTTGGCCCACTCGTCATTAGCAGTTGGATTAGTGGTGATTGGATTTTTAACCTTTATTAGATTTGATATTATGGGATTGTTGTTTGGGGATATATTAGCAGTTAATAAAAAAGATTTGATAACAATATGGGTTGGTGGAGCCTTAATTTTATTGGTTTTAAGATTAATATGGAAACCATTGTTCGCCTCAACTGTAAATTATGAATTAGCACAGGCAGAAGGTCTAAACCCTGATAGAGCAAAAGCAGTCTTTACAGTCTTATTGGCCGCAATAATTGCCATATCTATCAAATTAGTTGGAGTGCTATTAATTACAGGAATGTTAATTATACCAACTGCTATGGCTAGAAATCTTTCAGATAACCCGAAAAAGATGGTGATTTTTGCAATAATAGGAGGATTGTTATCAGTGTTTATAGGATTATTCTCATCTTTAGAATTTAACACTCCATCAGGTCCATCCATAATTGCTGCAGCTCTAGTGTTGTTTATTTTTTCATTACTTAAAGTTAAACAAACGATACAATTGAAAAATTAATGGAATATTATAAAAAAATAATTAAATGCAAAAACAAGAAACATTAACTAAAAACCAAAAAATAATTTTAGATTTAATTGAAAAATCTGATCAACCATTAAAAGCATACTCAATTTTATTTGATGTTAAAAAAAAAGGTATTAATGCTCCTTTGCAAGTTTATAGAGCCTTAAACAAACTAGTGAAAATTGGAAAAATTCATAAAATAGAAAGTAGAAACGCTTTCATAGCTTGTAAAAATTCAAAATGTCAAATTGCTAATGCTACTATTTTTTCAATTTGTGAAAGTTGTGAAGATGTAACTGAAATTCATGATCATAAATTATCAGAACATCTAAGAGATTTTAAAGATAATAAAGGAATGAAATATAATAAATACAATTTAGAATTTTTTGGTCTGTGCAAGAAATGCGTTTAAAAAATGAAAATTGAATATTATTTTAGTGTCCTATCTCCGTTTAGTTATTTAGGAGCTGATAGATTTACAAAAATAGTAAGCAAATATAATTTAGAGGTTATAGAAAAACCACTTGATTTAGTTGGTGAAATTTTTCCAAATACTGGTGGGTTGCCAGTTCCTAAAAGACATCCTGCAAGACAAAAATATAGACTTGTAGAACTGGAGAGAATTTCAAATAAACTGGGTTTGCCGATTATTAAAAAGCCAAAGTTTTTTCCACCTAAAGACCCACACTTACCAGCAAAATTTGTAATAGCTTCAAATAAATTGGGTAATAAACTTCATTTTGGAAATGAATGTTTAAAATATTTATGGTCTATGGATAAAGATCTTTCTGATCACAATACACTTCAGGAAATTTGTGAAAAATTAAATTTAAACTTTGAAGAAATGAAGAAATTAGCTTTATCTGAAGATGTAAACTTGGAATATCAAAAAAATTCAAAAGATGCGGTTGATAATGATGTATTTGGCGCTCCTTCGTATGTCTTAAATAATGAGATTTTTTGGGGTCAAGATAGATTAGATTATCTTGAAGATGCATTAAATAAATAATTTAAAATTAATAAATTTTATTAATAATTTAATTAAGCATTAATAAAAACTAATTTTAACAAATCTTTAATATAATATTATCATAATTTAAAATGATAATAAATTTAAAAAAAAAGGAGAGAAAATGACTGCAAATATCAGAATATTAAAATGGACAAGCACAGTTTTGACACTTTTAGGAATATTAACTTTTTATTTAGATTACTATCCTTATAGCATGATACCTCACAGTTTAGGTATAATCGGTTGGACTATTGTTGGTACCATTACAAAGGATAAACCTTTATTAACAAATTTTTCACTACAAATCCCGATAATGATTGCAGGTATAATTAAGTATTCTTATACAACTGGGTTATTTTAACTTACTTGGATTCCGTTTGACCAAACATTTTTTACAACTGGTAAATTTTGATAAATTTTAAACCTTATTAAATCTGCTCTCTTATTATTGTCAATGGAACCCCTGTCATTTAAATTTGTAGCTATAGATGGAGCGTGACTAGCTGCTGCAAATGCTTTTGGAAGATTATCAATTTCTAAACCCCATTTGACAACAGATATAATTAATGATGATGGAATATAATCTGAGCTTAAGATATCTAAACAATCATTTTCTAAGAGTTCTTTTGCAGATATATTGCCAGAGTGTGAACCTCCTCTAAGTAAATTAGGAGATCCCATCATAACTTTAATATTGTAATCTTTAGAAGTTTTGGCTGCTTCTAATGTTGTTGGAAATTCAGCCAATTTTACTCCATATTTATTTGAATTATGAACATCATTTTCTGTGGTATCGTCGTGACTAGCCAAAATACAATCATATGATGATTTAAATTCTAAAATTTTATCTATGTGTTTCTTGCTATTTTTTTTTTGAAGATTTTTTAAGTGATCAAAATGAATTTCCATTTCATTTTCTGTCATACCGTGTTTAATTGAAAGATATTCTTTGTACTTATCTATAACTCTAAATTGCCTCTGACCTGGTGTATGATCCATTATACTAATCAGTTTTACATCGTGAGTTTCATTGTATTCGTCTAATTCATCAATCAAATTCTCCGAACAAGTTTCAGCTCTTAAATGTATTTTGTGATCAATCTTGAGAATATTATCTTTTTTAAAACTTGAAATTATATCCGAACAGTTTTTTGCATATTTTTTATATTTTCCTGTTTTTTCAATAGAACCAACTCTTAATGCATCAAAAACTGTAGTTATTCCAACAGATGCTAATTCTCTATCATGAGATAAAATTGCATTTTCTACTGGAAATGAAACTTTAGGTCTTGGTGTCATGTGTCTTTCAAGATTGTCAGTATGTAATTCAACCAATCCTGGCGAAATATAATCTTTTTCGCAGTCTATAGAACTTTTGTTATTACTTAATCCACTACTTATATCGACAATCTTGTTATCTTTAATCCTGATATGACCATGAACGATTTCATCTTTTTTAATTATCATGGCATTGTTTAAAATATATTCATGCATCACTTTTTAATACACATGAATTGTTACAAATATTTTAAATTAGAGAAAATTTATATAAGTATTATAAGTTGAATTATGAAAAAATATTCTAGATACGCTATTTATTATGCACCTCCAAAAGAGAGTAGTCTAGAAGAATTTGGCAGATATTGGTTCGGTTGGGATCCACTTAATGCAAAGTTAATAAATAACAAACATAGAATTAATTATCTAAACAGATTTGGAATTAAAAACTTAATAAACATAGATAAAAATGTTTTAATTGCAAAGAAATATGGGTTTCACGGCACACTTATTCCTCCTTTTAAACTAAACAAAAATTATAGTACCAATACATTATTTAAAAAAACTGAGGAAATAGCAAAAAAATTCAAAAAATTTAAATTTTATAAATTTAAATTAAAAAAAATGAATAATTTTTATGCTTTTGTTCAAAATAAAAAAAATAATAACATTAATAAGTTATCAAATAGACTAGTTAGAGAATTATTTAAATTTAGGTCACCTCTTACAAAAAAAGAAATTGATAGAAGAAATCCCTCTAAACTAAGTAAATTACAATTAAATATTTTATATAAATGGGGATACCCCTATTTAATGTCAGAATTTAATTTCCATATGACCCTTGCATCAGAGGTCACAGGAAACAAATTGTACCTTGAGTTAAAAAAAATTGAAAGAAACAAAGAAATCATTTTAAATGAAATAAATAATTTTGATAAAATATATATATTTGGTGAAAACCAAAAAGGAATGTTTGAGAATTTAGAAAATTTTTCACTTAGCTAAAATTATTTTTTTCAATTTATTTGCACCTATAGCTATTGATTTATTATTATTTATAGTAATTATATTTTTCGGTAGTAAATTAATTTTTCTTTTTATCCTTTTATTAATTGATTTTTTGTCTTCTCTAGCTCGATTTACAAGTCTCTTTTTAATAATTGTTGATGGGGCAATAATATTAATTATTTTAACGTTATTAACTTTTTTTTTTACTTTAAAAAGTACTTTTCTTGATCCATTAAAAATTACTGTTTTACCTTCCTCTATTTTTTTTATTTCCTTAAATGGAATACCGTATGAAAAACCATGAGCTTTCCAGTAAACAAAGAAATGTTTTTTTAAAATCTTATCTTCAAAATTTTTAATTGATATGCTGTAATGATCTTCATTTTTAATATCTTTTTTCCTAGTAATGTACCTTTTTACCAAAATGGAATTAGGAATTTTTTTAATTACTTTTTTTAATAAAGTATCTTTTCCTGATCCTGATGGTCCAACGACTACGATAAGCTGACCGTTATTTTGCATCTGATATTTTTGTAATATCTATTTCCCTAGCATTTAAATATTTACGTGAATATTCATCATGAAAAATACCAATTATTGAGGATCCACTATCTTTTTTTTCATTAATCAAATTCAAAACAATATCTTTGTTAACACTATCTAAACTAGCAGTTGGTTCATCTAGTAATAAACATGGATAATTTCTAATCAGTCCCCTAGCAACATTAACTCTTTGTTGTTCTCCACCTGAAAAAGTTAGTGGCGATAAATTCCATAAGTTTTTATCTATATTAAGTTTTAGTAAAATTTTTTCAGCTTTTTCACGAACTTCATCTTTATCTGAATTTATTTCTAATAAGGGCTCCATAACAATTTCAATTGTAGGAACACGAGGTATCACTCTTAGAAATTGACTAACATATCCTATTATATTTTTTCTAAGTTCAATAATATTTCTCGGATATGTATGATCTATGTTGTGATTATTAATTTTAATTTGTCCTGATTGAAAAACATAGTTTCCATAAATCATTTTTAAAATACTAGACTTTCCAACACCTGATGGTCCTGTTAACGCTACAATTTCTCCAGGATTAATTTTCAAATTCAAATTATTAAAAACTAATATGTTTGTTTTGCCCTGATTATGAAGTGTAAATTTTTTTGTAATTTTATTTAGTTCAATCATTTTTAAACCTGTAATACTGAACTAACTAATAACTGAGTATAAGAATGTTGCGGATCATCTAATACCTGATCACAAAGTCCAGACTCAACAGCCTCCCCATTTTTCATAACAATAATTTTATCAGCTAACAATCTAATCACTGCTAAATCGTGAGAAACGATTACAACTGATAAATTTAATTCTCTAACTAATTTTCTTAACAAATCTAAAATTTTTGCTTGAACAGAAACATCAAGACCTCCTGTTGGTTCGTCCATGAAAATTATTTTAGGACTCGTAACCAAATTTTTTGCTATTTGTAATCTTTGCAACATTCCACCAGAAAATGTTCTTGGAAAATCATCTACTCTACTTTTATCGATTTCTACTTTATCTAACCATTTAAAAATAGTTTGCCTAATATTTCCATAATTTCTTTGTCCAATCGACATTAATCTTTCACTAATATTTCCACCAGCACTTACATCTAATCTTAAACCGTCTCTAGGATTTTGGTGAACAAAAGCTAATTCAGTTCTTATCAATAACCTTTTCAATGACTCAGATATTTCTAGAAAATCAATCGTTTCATTACCTGTTTCAATTAAGATTTTTCCACTATCAGGAATAAGATTGCCTGATATGGAATTTATAAAAGTTGTTTTTCCTGAGCCAGATTCTCCTACTACACCAACGACTTCCCCAGGATATAATGTCAAATTCATATTTTTGCATCCCACTTGATTACCGTAATATTTGTTTAAATTATGAACTGACAAAATTGGTTGCATTTAATTATTTTCCATTCTTTGATTACAATAATTTGTATCTGAACATATAAATGATCTATTACCGTCATCATCAGTAATTATTTCATCTAAAAAACTCTCATTTGATCCACAAATAGAACATTTATGAGGTGCCTTTGAGGGATCAAATGGATAATCCTCAAAATCAAGACTCGTTACTTCAGTATATGGTGGTATTGCATAAATTCTTTGCTCTCTTCCTGCTCCAAATAATTGAATAGCAGGGTTATTGTTCATTTTTGGGTTATCAAATTTTGGAATAGGTGATGGGTCCATTATATATCTTTCATTTGTCTTTACTGGATAAGCATATGCTGTTTCTATATGACCATTTTTGGTAATATCTTCATATAACTTTACATGCATAATTCCATATTCTGATAGTGCATGCATTTTTTTAGTTTCTTGATATCTTGGTTCTAAAAACGCAAGAGGCTCTGGTATTGGAACTTGATAAACAAGTATTTGTTTTTCTTTTAACTTTTCTTCTGGAATTCTGTGTCTTGTCTGAATTATCGATGCTTGGCTTGTTTTTTCTGTGGTCTCAATATTAGCAGTTTTTTTAAAGAAATTTCTAATTGAAACTGCGTTTGTAGTATCATCTGCTCCTTGATCAATAACTTTTATCACATCGTCAGTTGTTAAACATGACGATGTTACTTGAACCCCTCCTGTTCCCCATCCATATGGCATAGGCATTTCTCTAGATGAAAATGGAACTTGATAACCTGGTATACAAAGAGCTTTAATCAAAGCTCTTCTTATCATTCTTTTTGTATTTTCGTCTAAATAAGCAAAATTATAAATTTCATCTTGAGCTGCAACAGTATTTTTTTTATTTTTAAATTTAAGTACGTTGTTCATTTTTTTTATACTCTTCTCTAATTTTTCTTACTAAATCCAATTCCGCCTGAAAATCTACATAATGAGGTAATTTGATATGTTCTAAAAAACCTGTGGCTTGAATATTATCACAATGAGATATAACAAATTCTTCATCTTGAGCAGCAACACCTAAGTACTCCTCACCAAATTCTTTCCATCTCATTGATCTATCAACTAAAGCCATAGAAATAGCTTTTCTCTCTAATTGACCAAAAACTAAACCATATCCACGGGTAAATTGAGCAGGTATTTTTTTACTACCTTTAAATTGGTTTACTGACTCACACTCAGTAAACATGACATCAGCAATATTTATTTCTATACCTAATTCTGGAATTTCAAATTGAACCTCAACGTAACCAGTTCTTAATTCACCAACAAATGCATGGTTTCTAGCATAACCTCTCTGTGTTGAGTAAGCTAAACCAAGAAGAAAACCCTCATCTCCTCTTGAAAGAGATTGCAATCGTTCAGATCTTGTTAAAGGAAAATTAATTGGGTTTCTTGTAATATCTTTAGATGTTTTGCCACTAGGTATTTCTTTCTGAATTAATCCTTCTTTATTTAAAAAGCTTAAAACATGCGGGATTTCTTTATCATCATATTTTTCAATCTTAGCTTTTTCATACTCACCATCAGCAAGAAGTTTGAAGTCAAGTAAACGGTGTGTGTAGTCAAATGTTGGGCCTAACTTTTGTTTACCTGGGATATCTTTAAATGTTGCAGATATTCTTCTCAGGCATAACATTTTGCTAGTTTCGATAGGTTTGCTTGAACCAATTCTAGGTAAAGTAGTTCTATAGGCTCTCATTAGAAAAATTGCTTCAATCAAGTCACCTCTAGACTGTTTGATTGCAAGAGCAGACAAATCTTTGTCATATAAAGATCCTTCTGACATAACTCTATCAACACTTAAAGTTAGTTGTTCACTAATTTGTTTAATATTTAGTTCTGCTATATTTACATCACCTCTTCTTATTTCAGATAACCAAGAATGTGCATTATTGATTGCCTTTTCTCCACCTTTTACAGATACATACATTTTATAGTTCTCCTATTTTTAGTGATCTTGGTATTGAATAAAATTTATCATTATCAACAAAATAAAAATCAAGTCCTAATGGAAATTGCTGGTTATTTTTTTTTATAATCTCTCTATCAGGTAAAAATATACTTTTAGAACTTTTAATACCAGGACCAGTAATTATGGCATTTGGTTTTTCAAATTTAGACTGGCAAATAATAGTGCACGATTGATCAGGATTTTGGTCGTCCCCTTTTTTAAATTCATCTAATGGTAAAAGATCATCCCAAATACCAATTGCAAAATTTGCATTTTTTTTATCTGTAATATTTGCACCTGTATTAAATTTAATCCAATCAATAGTTTCTGGATTGTTAATATCACGACCTAAAAAAATATTCGAATAACTGTCACAAAAAGTTTTTATAATTGAACAACTGGCTGAAAACATTTTCGAAGGCGAATTTATACTGTCTAATATTTCGATCGAACCAGGATATGAAGTTGCAAACAAAATACTTCTAAAATAATCAGCACTTGTTTGAGAATTATTTTTTTTAGAAACAACTTCCATAAATTATTTATCCTCACCTCTTACCAAGGTAAAAAAATCAACCTTAGTAGCTTCTGTTTTAGATAATATTTCATTTCTTTTGTTATTTTTATATTTAATTAATTTATCTATTATATTTCTTTTAATTATTTCTTTTTTTTCAGTTTGCATCAATGCATCACACAAAGCTGCAATTTTGGATTTATATTTATTTCTACCTTGAACATAACCATGGCCTTGGATTTTTTTATCTAAATTTAATGAACATCTCGTTATAGTTACTTCTCCAACATTAAAATTATCACCTGTGGCGCCTACTTTTCCCTGAACCATAACACTGCCAATCTCAGGTTCTCTTAACCAATTATATTCTATTTTCATATTTAAATTGTCCCAAAGCGAAATGAGATAATTTTCATCTGCTGTTGCTAAAGAACTTAACCATTGTTTTCTTGATTCATTTTGCATAATACTATACAACTAGACAAGTAACAAAATTAAAAAAAATTTCAATATATTATTTATTAAAATTTTATGACAACAAAAGATTTGCTTTGGAAGGAAATATACAATTCAATCAAAAGAGAAATTGTTTTAAATAAGTACAAAATTAATAAAAAGTTAGATTCTGAGAATGACTATGCAAAACAATTCAATGTCAATAGACACACTATAAGAAGAGCTTTTAAAGAACTTAAAGATGATAATTTAATATATTCAAAAAGAGGTCTTGGAGTATTTGTTAAATCATCAAAAATTAATTACTCAATTAGTAAAAACGTACGATTTACTGAGAATATACTTGAAGAAAACCAATCAGTAAGAATTGAAATAAAAAGTTTTGATATTGCTGAATGCAATCCTTTTGAAAAAAAAGAACTCAACTTAAAAAAAAATGACAAAGTTACACGCATAAATAGCATAGGTTTTGTCAACAATTCACCTTCTGTAATAACTTTCAGATCGATTCCTTATAAAAAATTTCCAAAATTTATTAATTATTTTGTTAAAAAACAATCAGTAACCAAAGCTTTTAATTTATTGAATATCAAACTAATTAAAAGATCAAAAACTCTAATCAATGCTGAAATTGCAGACAAAATAAAATCAAATTTATTAAATATAAATGAGGGGGAAGCACTATTAAAAACTACATCTGTTAATGTCGATTTTAAAAACAATCCTATAGAGTTAAGTGAAAGTCATTTTATTGGATCTAAAATTCAATTTTTAATAAAAAATTAGATTTTCTACCTTAGGTTTAAATTTCATATAACTTAAACAAAATTTAAAAGATTCATTAATAATATTTTAACATTTATTAAAGATTAGAGGGTTAATAATTCCTCAAATGATTATTAAAAAAGTTAACAAATTTTTCGGTGATAATCATGCCGTTAAAAACGTTTCTTTTGAGGTTAACAAACCTCAAATGATAGGAATCATAGGTAGATCTGGGGCTGGTAAATCAACATTACTAAGAATTATAAATCGACTTACCGACGCAACAGATGGGTCGATTGAAATTGAAGGTCAAAATATTCTAGATTTAAAAAGTAAGGAAAAGAGATCATGGCAAAGAAACTGTGCAATGATTTTTCAACAATTTAATTTAGTCCCACGATTAGATGTTCTAACAAATGTAATATTAGGCAGATTAAATTATCAGGGCTCATTTAGAGCATCCTTAAAAATGTTTTCTCGAGATGAAAGAGCTGATGCTCTGATTTTACTCAATAACTTAGGTATGGCTAACACTGCCCTTCAAAGAGCTGAAACGTTATCTGGAGG
Organism: uncultured Pelagibacteraceae bacterium; assembly: GCA_902520695.1. Lineage (GTDB taxonomy): Bacteria > Pseudomonadota > Alphaproteobacteria > Pelagibacterales > Pelagibacteraceae > Pelagibacter. The sequence goes on along the minus strand of CABYOT010000001.1, from coordinate 71,501 downwards.
TCAACAGCAACGTGTAGCTATATGCAGAGCTTTGATGCAAAATCCTAAAATGATTTTAGCAGACGAACCTATAGCATCTTTAGACCCAATGAATGCAAGAATGGTAATGGAGTCATTAAGAAAAATTCATGATGAAAAAAATTTAACGGTCATTTCAAATCTTCATACCCTAGATACAGCAAAAACCTATTGTGACCGTATTATTGGAATGAAAGATGGCGCAATTGTCTTTGATGATGTACCAGAAAAATTATCAGACAAACTTGCAAGAGAAATTTATGGTGCAGAAGCTGATGAAGCTTTTGAACCACAAGTAACATCCACTGAGCTTAAAACAAAAAAAAAGATAAATGGAGATGTTGAGAAAGAATTTGCAACTGCATGAGATCAATAACTCATCGTTACAAATAAGTCGTTAGACTAAAATTATAAAAAGGAGATAATTATGTTTAATAAACTAACAAGAGTTATTGCACTTTTGGCTATGGTGTTTTTTTCAACTCAAGCTAATGCAGTAACTTACACAGGTCCAAAAATGGACTTAAGTAAATACCAACCAGAGTTTAGAGTTGGTTTTTTAGGTGACGAAGCAGCTCAAGATATTATAGCTAGAAATGAATGTTTCATGCCGTATATCGAAGCCGCTTATGGTGTACCAGCTAAATTTTTTACTTTTAAAGACTACGCTGGAACAATGGAGTCGATGCTAGGTGGTAATCTAGATTACACTTGGTTCGGTTCTTCAGGTTACGCAGGTATGTATTTAAAAGATCCAACTGCAGTAGTACCAGTACTAACAAGAATGCAGCCAACAGGTGATATGGGTTACTACTCTGTTGCAGTAGCAACTAAAGCATCTGGAATTAAATCAATGGCAGATCTTAAAGGTAAATCTTTTGGTTGGGCTGACCCTAACTCTACATCAGGTTTTTTAATTCCTTCAATTGAATTAAAGGCTATGGGTATGGACCCAGATACATATTTTTCAAAAACACAATTTTCTGGTGGGCATGAAAACAATGTATTAGCGGTAATGAATGGTGATGTTGATGCTGGTGTAACATGGGTATCTGGTGTTGGTAGCTGGGAAGAAGGATATTCGTCAGGGAATTTAAGAAAAATGGTTGATAAAGGGATTTTAAATATGGACGACATTGTTCAAATTTGGTCTTCAAAATTAATTCCTAATGGTCCAATTGTGATGCCTACTTTTTTACCTGTTAGAGCACACCAAGTAATGATTGGTTTAAAGCAATGGATACACGAGAACGATCCAAAATGTAGCGAAAACGTTGCAAACGGGATTGTAAAAAAATGGGTTCCGGTGGATCATTCTTTTTACGAGTCAGTTGTAGCTGCAAGAAAAGCTAAAATTGAAGCGCAAAAAAATAATTAATTAAACCTCCTATAATCAGAGGCAAAGACTGTAAATCTTTGCCTCTGATTTATTTTTTAAAAATTATGACAAAAGCCTTACCTGCCAACCTAGAACAAATTGAAGTTAATTTAAAAAAATTAACAAACCAGAGAACTAGGTCCTCGCTACTTGGAATTGCAATTCTAATATTAATTTTTTTTGGTGGTACCTTGGTATCGTTAGAAGCAAATGCAGGGTCTTTTGGAAGAGGTATAGCTAATTTTTTTAACTACCCTAGAGATTTATTTGTAGACACTTTTGAGATGGGATGGAAATATTGGCCAAGAGTTATTAAGTATATTCCTGAATTAATTATTACTTTAAATATTGCTTTATTTTCAACTTCGATCGGATTTGTTTTGGCAGTTATTTTTGCAATCTTCTCTAGTAGAAATTTAATAAGAAATAAAAGAGTTATTCAATTTACAAAATTTTTTATGGATGTGACAAGATCATTTCCAACATTAATAATAGCAATGGTGTTTTTATATTTGATGGGTAAATCATCTTTACCAGCAGTGATTGCTATTACGATACACACTGCTGGAGCACTTGGTAAATTATTTACTGAGGCTATAGAAAATTGTGATGGAAAACCTATTGAAGGTTTAAGTTCTGTTGGTGCAACTTGGACACAGAAGATAAGATTTTCAGTTCTTCCCCAGGTACTACCTTTGTTTTTAAGTTATGGAATATTGAGGTTAGAAATTAATGTTAGAGAATCTACAATATTAGGTTTTGTTGGTGCAGGTGGAATTGGAGAAATGTTAGCAGCTTTAATACAATGGAATTATGGAGCTGATGTTTTAGCGTGTATGTTCTTACTGGTTGGTACGATAATTGCATTAGATTATTTGTCTGCATATTGGAGACATAAATTAATTGGAGCAAATCAATGAGTTCTAGTTTAGCTATTCAAAGAGAAAATATTCGTAAATTATTTCCTGACACATTCAATCAAGCTAGAAAAAGTAGATTAAGAGGCCAAATAATTTTTTTTCTCGTCTTAGTATATTTAATAGTAGGTTTTTTTACTTTAGATGTTGTTGATATCCCAAAAAAATGGAAACCACAAAATGCTGCTATGTTTGTCTTAGACACATATGCACACAAAGATCATGTAACAATGAAATGGGAAAATCATGAGGATATTAAAATAGCTTTTGAAGGAAATTATAGAAGTGTTTATGGAAGAGATAATCTTGATAAATCAATTCCAGATTGGTTTTATAAAAATTCTGATAATGTTGGCAATGTAGTTGAGTTTAATAATAAAGGTAAGGCAATATTATACAAAGATAAAGTCGAGATTGTAAATTTTCCAAAATATGAGAGAGATTTTACCATAAAATTAAATTCTAATGGTAAACCTTACCTTGTAGGTTCAGAGGATTTGGTCATAGAAGATTTAAAAGGTTTTAGAATCACAGAAAATAGAGTTGAATTTAGACCAACTTTGTATGAGAGAATTCAAGTATATCCAAAAAAAGTTGAAATTCATCGTTACAGTATCGGATGGAAATATTTTTGGTTTGATTTCTCAAGTCCGTTAGAACCATATACCTTTTTCGAAGCATTAGGTTTGACTTTTTCTAAAGAAAGAGTTGTTCCTGAAATGTCTAATTTAAAACTTTTCTTAACAGAGATTAAGGATAATGAAGCATTTATGCACGGTAGAGTTTGGTGGGCAATGCTCGAAACAATAGTTATGGCTGTACTTGGGACAATGTTTGCTACGGTAATGGCTCTGCCCTTGTCATTCCTTGCTGCATACAACGTTACACCTATTAAAGCTCTAAGATTTACGTTAAGAAGATTATTTGATACTTTAAGAGGAATAGACTTTTTAATTTGGAGTTTAATATTTTTAAGAGCTTTTGGTCCAGGACCCTTCACTGGTATTTTTGCGATTGGTTTTACTGATACAGGTACTTTAGGTAAATTATATTCTGAAGCAATTGAAAATACTGAGAAGAAACAACAAGAAGGAGTTAAATCTACAGGGGCTAGCAAATTTCTACAACATAGATTTGGTATAATTCCTCAAATACTTCCAATTTTTGTATCTCAATCCTTATACTATTTAGAGTCAAATACTAGAGGAGCCGTAATAATAGGTGCAATGGGCGCAGGAGGAATTGGTTTACAATTTTTAGGTGCACTAGGTACTGGAAATGATTTTGAAAATGTCGCCTACATGGCAATATTAGTTTTGGCTGTAGTAATATTTATGGATAGATTATCTGCTTGGCTTAGAAGAATATTAATTGGATCAGATCAATTAATTGTAAGGTAAATAGAAAAAATACCTTTATCAAAAATTTTTCTAGAAATTTTAATTTAAGAATTTAAAAAGATAAAAATCAATCTTTCCAGAATTTCCACCAAGGTTTTTCTTCCTTTGTTATCTCATTATTGTCAACAACAACTTTAGTTATAGATGGATCCTCTCCATCTACTAATCCTGCTCTAGCAGTTGTTTTAGCGTCTTCTAATTTTAGTTTTGCCTCAAAAACTCTGTTTTCATTACACAATTTCATGCCCTCTTTCATTAATGCTTCTGCCTCAGATGCTTTTTCGGGACTAGATCTTGAAATATCATTTTTAACAGTGGCTCTTAACATAAGTACGCCAGGGTCTTCACAATTCCCTATTTCATTTTTAAATGTATCCTCAGTATTTTGTGAATAACTACTGCCGGCTTGTTGCTCTGTTATTTTAGCATGATTGTCAGCTTGAGTAATAGAAATTGTGGATAAAGTTAATATAAATGAGATTAAGATTTTATTCATAATAATCTATTAACTTACTTTTGTTAAAAAAATGTTAAAGAAATAAAAAAATTTGTGAAATATTTGTCTGCATTTTTAATAGGTATATCAGTTACCTTTTGTTACAGCAGTTGTATGTATCTGTTCTCAGCGTTGTTGCTAACTTGGGAAAATGAACTTAGTATCTCAAGGAATAATTTAACCTTTATTTATTCTCTAGGCTTAGTTGTGCATAGTTTACTTTTACCTTTTCTAGGTAAGATTGTAGATAGAAATCTAAGTTTTCCAATGATGTGGACCAGTCCTATACTGTTAGGACTAAGTGTAATTTATCTTTCATCAGTAGATACATATGGTGGATTTTTACTTGCTTGGATACTTGTCAGTGCAACCTCGGGTGGCTGTCTTTATACGATGCTTTTTAGTGTCATTACTATTAATTTAAAATCAAAGGCCAAAACATCTATTGCAATAATTACTTTATTTGCTGGATTTGCAAGCACATACACATTTCCTACTGCTACTTATTTAATAGAACAATATGACTGGAGGTTTACTGTATTTATTTTTGGAATATTAAATATATTGATTAGTTCACCAGCTAATTATTTTGGTTTCAAAAATATAATTATAAAAGAATTTAAAAAAATTGAAAAGAAAACAGATCAAAATCCAAAGCTTAAAATAATACTTAAAGATTATAGATTTTGGTTATTTAGTTTTTCATTGTTTGTTATTGGATTTAATATTGGTGCTATTACAACTCATGTAATTCCAATGTTGCAGGAAAAAGGGATGAGTCTATCCCAAGCTGTATTGACAGCATCTCTGTTTGGACCAGGACAAGTAATAGGTAGAATTTTAGTTATGATATATGGAGGTGATAAGTCAAATTTAAAATTATTTGTAATTTGTTTTTACTCGATGGTAGTTGGAATGATATTTTTATACTTTATAAATATTAATCATTACTTAGCATTTTTATTTGTTTTATTTAATAGTTCAGCATATGGCAGTATGGCTATTTTAAAACCTTTGGTTCAAAATGATACTTTTGGCCAAAAAAACTTTGGCAATATTCATGGTATTTTAGCTTTGCAATATATGATTGGTAGTATTGCTGGTCCATGGATTGGTTCGTTGGTATGGAATGTAGGAGGATATGATTTGTTAATATTAGTATTTTTTGTTTTAGCAATATTTGGTAACTCGACAGCAATTTTTTTAAACAAAAAAAAGTTTATTTAAAGCTTCTCTCTACGTGTTTGTAAAAATAATTTATATTTGGAATTTCTAAATTTTCAATTTTAGCAAGATCATCATATTTTCTTAATCTAACTGCATCTTGCATAAAAGGTTGTTTAATAAATTCGTTTGCTTCCTCTTTGGAAAAACTTCCTCCTTGGACATCTAAACTTCGTTTTGAAGCAATAGATAAAGACTCATAATAACCTTTTTCACAATAAACCAAATATCTTTTAGCCGGAACATGTCCTTTAATTAATATTGTAACATCTTCTGGAAAAAATCTAGAAAGAAAAAGAGATCCTGAATTTTCATGCTTTTTATCTATTCCTTTTTTTATGGCTTCTTTGTCATTATTAATTAAGTGACCAATATCATGGAATAGGGCTGCAGTAATAAAAAAATGGTTTTCATTATTTTTTTTTGCCAATAATGCGCATTGAATTGCATGTTCTAGTTGTGAAACTTTTTCATTTCCATATTGTTTGTCTGATCCAATTTCTTCTATAATTTTAAATAAATTGGCAATATTTGACATATTATCCATCATATTCTTTTAAATTAAAAATGTTTCAGTTTTATTACAATTTAGATTTAGTACTCATTAAGTATAGAAAAAATATTTTATAGTAATAAAAGTTAAAAATGAAAAAACTTTTATTTGTTTGTACTGGCAATTCTCACAGAAGCATATTGGCCGAAAGTGTAGTTAATAAATTTCATAAAAATAAATTTATTGGTTACAGTGCGGGTAGCAAACCATCTGGAATAATTAATAAATATGTCATTAAGTATCTAAATGAAAATAATTTTGATACAAAAAATCTGTCATCAAAAAACTTCAACAAATTCTTGAATGAGAAAACAACCTTTGATCAGGTATTTACTGTATGTAACAATGCTAGTAATGAAGTTTGTCCAGTCTGGCCATCCCCTGAAAAAATAGTTCATTGGGATATTGAAGATCCTGTTTATATCATTAATGAGTTAGAGAAGAGTGATAAACCAAATAAAGAAGAGCTGATTTCAACAGAAATACATAAAACTTATTCCAATTTAGAAACAAGAATTAATGATTGGATAAAAAATTATGAAATATAGTAAGTTTTTTCTTGGAGAGTTTATTGGTAGTTGTTTCCTTGTAATGATTATTGTTGGCTCAGGAATAATGGCTGAAAATCTTACAAATGACACAGGTATTATGCTTTTAGCCAATACTATAGCAACTGGCGCAGGACTTTTTGTGCTAATAACTGTTTTTAGTGATGTTTCAGGAGCACATTTTAATCCATTTGTAAGTCTAGCAATGTTTCTTACAAAAAAATTAAAAGGAAATTTATTACCCACATATATATCTGCGCAAATTTTAGGTTGTTTGTTAGGTGTAGCACTTGCCAATTTCTTTTTCGAACATCAAATTTTTGAATTATCAACAAAATCAAGGGACGGAATAAATATATTTACATCTGAAATTGTAGCAACATTTGGATTGATACTGATAATTTTTGGATCATTAAAGAAAGGAAGTGTGGTAGTGGCCTCATGTGTAGCTTTTTATATCACTGCTGGTTATTGGTTTACATCATCTACATCATTTGCAAATCCTGCTGTAGCAATAGCGAGAACATTTACAGAAAGTTTTACTGGAATTAATTATATGTATACTCCAGTTTATATATTAGCAGAAATTATCGGTGCACTTTTTGCTGTATTTGTGGCTAAAAAAATGCTTTTCAATAACAGGACAAGAGATAAAACTATCTCGTAGAAAAATTGAACCTATAAGATTTAAGGTCAATTTTCTAAATCAGTTTTTAAAAAATTTATTGAATATTAAAGATTAAAATAATAATGAAGAATATCTATAAGTAAAAACTATTACAGGCTAGAAGGATTAATACTTTCAAACTCCAGCATGTTTTTAAAGGTACACATTTCAGGTTTTGTTAAAGTAATTTTTGGAAATTTTTTATTAAAATCAGAGGATAATTGTTTATTAAATTTAATTAAATTTTTTATTTCAGTCTCATTAAGTTGTCTCAAGATATAAGCTAATGTAACATGGAAAGTATATCTTTGATGATTTTCAAATTTAATTTTCAATAAATTACTTAGTTCATCTCTACAATTTCTTAAAATTTTTTCGTCCTCCTCAGAAAAGGGTTCTAAAACAATGCTGTAACCACCAAAAAATGTTTTTAGTTTTAAATTGATTTCTTTTGGAAAATTATAGTTTTCAATTCTTTTATTTAATTGAATAGCTATATCTTTGTAATCCAAATCAAGATCTATATCTGTTGGCCAATAATAAGTATTTTTTGTATTTAAATTACAACAGTCAAATAATGTCATATGAAAACTAGATGGAGGTAAATAGGAATAAGTTTTTTCAGGATTAAAATTTTCTAAATTTTTTTGAAAACCAATAATTTGATCAGATAAATATGTATTAAGAGGAATATTACAAATTATTGTGCACCCTGGAAATGGTAAAGGTTTTCCTTTATCGTCAAATTTATTTTCTGCACCTTTTAAAGTATACCCTCTAAGTTTACCTGCTAAAAATTGCTCTTGGTTATTAACTATATTTAAATCCATTAAAATAAACTAAAACCAGTTTATATTTTCTTTGTCACAAAGTTCTTTCAGCCTTAATGGATAGTCTGTCATGATACCATCTACACCATACTCAATCATTTTTAACATATCGTTCTCTTCATTAACTGTCCAAACGTTCACTGGCAAATCTTCTTGATGAGAAATATCTACTAGTTTTTTTGTAATATCTTTATGGTATGGATGCAAAGCCTTTCCACCTTGTGATTTTATAATTTTTGGTAATTCATATTTTTCAAAAAAAGGTAAGTAACTCATCCATGGAGATCTATTGTAAATTGTATTTTTAATTTTAATTCCTGCCTGTTGTTGAAAACTTAAATAAGCTCTTGAAATTTCAGGGTAAAGATTTTTGATTTCTGTCAGTGTTCTCCAATCAAATGAAGAAATGATTATTTTATTTTGTAAATTTGATTTATTTACTTCTTTCATAACAAGTTTTACCATTTCCTCTGGGGTTGGAGTTAAATTTTCCTCGTCAGGTGTAGATTTAATTTCTAAATTTATTAACAAATCTTCTTCCATATCTAGATAATTTATTTAAAGACCCAACATCAAATTTTAAAAGCTCATCGTAACTTAAGTCAAATATTATTATATTTTCATCCGTTATCCAATTTCCCTCATTATCTTTTGTAAAACTTGGATCTAATCTAAAGTCATGTGTAATCACAGGAATAAGATCTTTGGAAATCAAAATATCTGTTTCGTATGCATTAATATTGTTTTTAAATAAATATTTAAAACTTTCTAAAGTATTTTCAGGAAGATCTCCTCTAGCGCCTCTATGGCCATAAATTTTAATATAATTTGGCTTTGATAAAATCAAAATTAATTTACTCGATTACCATTAGATTTATCAAAAACATAATAATTGTTATCATTTATGTTCAAAGATAATTTACTTCCTTTTTTAATAATTTGACTTCCAGGACATCTAAAACAAAAATCTTTTTTATTTTTTATTTCTCCATAAATCAAATTATCTGAACCTAATTGTTCTACCAGATCTACAGATAAATTTATTAAACCTTTATCAGTTTGCGACATATGCTCTGGTCTAATTCCTAATATAACTGGTCCATTAAAATCACTTGTAACATTATTAATTTCAAAACCTTCTGAAGTAAGAGTTTTATTTTTTAATTCTCCTTCAAGAAAATTCATCTGTGGCGAACCTATAAATCCTGCGACAAACATAGATTTAGGATTATTATAAATTTCTATCGGTGTTCCAAGCTGCTCAATAAGGCCATTATTTATTACTGCCAGTCTATCAGCTAAGGTCATAGCTTCTACTTGGTCATGAGTTACAAATATACTTGTCACTCCAACTTTTTGCTGAAGTTTTTTTATTTCAAGCCTCATTTGTATTCTTAGTTTTGCATCTAAATTAGATAATGGCTCATCAAATAAAAATATTTTAGGACTTCTTACAATAGCTCTTCCCATAGCAACTCTCTGCCTTTGACCTCCTGACAACATGGATGGTTTTCTTTGCAAGTATTCAGAAATTTGTAATAGCTTTGCTGCCTCATTAACTTTTTTTTCAATATCTTCTTTTGAAATACCTCTATTTTTTAATCCGTAAGCCAAATTGTTGTAAACATTCATGTGAGGATAGAGTGCATAATTCTGAAAAACCATCGCAACATCTCTCTCTGAAGGGTCAACTTTATTAATTAATATTCCATCAAGATTTATATTACCTTCAGTTATGTCTTCTAACCCAGCAATCATTCTTAAAAGAGTAGATTTTCCACATCCGCTCGGTCCAACAAAAACCATGAATTCACCATTTTCTACATTCATACTTGTCTCATGAACAGCTATAGTTCCGTTTGGATAGATTTTAGTAACTTTATTTAATTCTAAAAAACTCATTTATTTCTCTGTTTGAATTAATCCTTTTATGAACCATTTTTGCAAAAATACTACCACTAAAACTGGGGGGATCATTGATAAAATAATATAAGCAAATCTCTCTGCTGTTCTTGGTAAAGCAACTCCCTCATAACTTTCAGTAAATATAATTTTCATTCCCATTACTACAGTCCAATATTCCTCACTCGTAGTCATTATTAACGGCCATAAATATTGACTATATCCGTATACAAACATGAATATAAACATCGCTGCAATCATTGTTTTAGATAATGGAACTAAAAAATCTATAAAAAATCTCCAACTATTTGCACCATCTAATTTTGCTGATTCAAGTAATTCATCAGGTATAGTTTTATAAAACTGTCTAAAAAAAAAGGTAGCGGTGGCTGATGCAACCAATGGAAGAACAAGACCTGTGTATGAATTAGTTAAACCTAAATCTGATACAATCTTATAACTTGGAAAAATCCTAACCTCCAGAGGCACAAGTAAAGTAATAAAGATTAACCAAAAAATTGGTACAGCAAATTTGAATCTAAAATAAACTAAAGCATAAGCTGACATTGCTGAGATAATTACTTTAAGGGTTGCAATTCCCAAAGCCATTATAAAGCTATTTATAAACATTTTTGCAGCAGTCACTTCCTCTGACCAACCACCCTTCTCATTTAAAACTTCGTTATAATTTCTTGTTAATTGATCGCCAAGACCAAATTTCATTCCCTCTTTTAAAATAGTTACAGTATCGTGGGTAGAGCTAGCAAATGATAACCAAATCGGAATTACCATTAATAAAACACCTAGTATAAGTACAATGTGTGCTAAAATTTGTGATAATTTAATTTTCATTTGTCTTGAAAGATCCCTTTAATAAAATATTTTTGTAATACAATTATAATTAATACTGGTGGTATCATTGACATGATAACAAATGCAAATTTGTTAACAATTGATCCAGACATCATCTTTAATCCCATGACAACAGTCCAATATTGTTCAGAAGAAGTTACTAATATCGGCCATAAATATTGATTATAACCGAATACAAACATAAATATGAACATTGCAACAATCATTGTTTTTGACAATGGCACTAAAAAGTCAATAAAAAATCTCCAAGTATTTGCACCATCCAATTTTGCTGATTCAAGTAATTCATCAGGTATAGTTTTATAAAACTGCCTAAAAAATAAAGTAGCTATAGCAGAAGCTGAAATTGGAATAATTAGTCCCCAATATGAGTTTACTAAGTTAAGTGTAGACATAACAGAATAGGTAGGAAAAATTCTTAACTCCAGAGGGACTAGTATAGTAATAAAAATTATCCAAAATAATAATGTTGCATATTTCACTCTAAAATAAACTAAGACATATGCAGTCATAAGAGATGAAATAACTGATAAAAACGCAACTCCAGTTGCCATTAAAAAACTATTTAAAAACATCTTTAATGCAGTAATTTCTTTAAAAAAACCACCTTCATATAATAAAACTTTTGTATAATTCTCTAAAAACTTATCTCCTAAAAAAAATTGAAGACCTTGGGTATTAATTATCGAAGCTGTATGAGTTGAGCTTGCAAAAATTAACCAAACAGGAATTATCATAATAAAAATACCTATCAAAAGAATTAAATGAGAAAAGTTTGATGAAAAATATCTAATCATTTTAATTGTAATGTATTTTCCCTTCTATGTATCTAAATTGAAAAATTGTAATAACTAAAACAATCAACATCATCATAATTGATTGAGCACCAGCACTTCCTAAGTCTAACCCCCTAAATCCATCCATGTATGCTTTATAAACAAGAGTTCTTGTTTCACCTGAGGGTGCACCAATTGTTGTAGTGTCAATTATTCCAAAAGTATCAAAAAAAGCATAAGTTATATTGATAATGATTAAAAAGAAAGTTGTGGGCATCAATAGAGGGAAAGTGATTGTCCAAAATCTTCTTAAACTACTTTTACAATCAATTATGGATGCTTCAATAACAGATTTTTGTATTGCTTGAAGACCGGCTAAGAAGAAAATAAAATTAGCACTTATTTGTTTCCATGATCCTGCTATTATTAAGTAGATATAAGAATCAAAAACACTTTCATACCAATTAAAACCCCATAAATCGTTAAATAGATGATACAATAATCCAAATCTTTCACTAAAAAAATAATTTGCCATAACACCCACCACAGCTGGCGCAATAGCATAAGGCCAAATCAAAAGAGTTTTGTAGGCACTTTTTCCATGCATTACATTATTGGCTTGTACAGCAAGTAACAATCCAATGGCTCCTGTAACAAGTGTAATCACAAAGCTATAAATAATAGTAAACTTAAAAGCTATTAAATAAGCCGGGTCATCAAAAATAAATAAAAAATTATCAAACCATACAAATTGTCTTCCAAATCCAAATGCATCTTGCATGGTAAATGCATCTCTAAAAGTTTGTATTATTGGCCAATATAAAAATATTAATAAAATACCTAGCTGTGGTGCTAAAAAAAAATACTGTGAATAGTTTGATTTAAACTGAACTTTTTTCATAAAATAAATTGGAGGGTATATTAATACCCTCCTAATTTATATTATTTATTAAAGAGTCTTAGCAAATTGTTTTAACAATTTAGCTGCACCCTTATCCATGTTCTTTAATCCTTTTTCGATTGATATTTTGCCATTTAACATTGGCTCAACATTTTCGTAAATTACTTCACGAATTTGAGGCCAGTTACCAGCTCTATATCCACCAGGAATAGTTGAACCTTCTAAGCTTAATTGTTCACCAACAGCTTTGTGATATGGAGAAGCTCTATAAAAGTTTATAGTTTCAGCTAATTCTATACCACCTTTAGTTACAGCAGAATAACCTGTCATGTTGTGATAGTATAAATCCATTTCAGGAGAACCCATAAATTCTATGAATTTAGCAAGTCCTTTATACTCTTCTTCTGTATGACCATTTAAGATCCAGTTTGCTGCGCCACCAATAAATGTTGGATACTCTTTGCCACCAGTTACTGAATCCCAATAAGGAATATGATTAACTGTAAAATTTGGAACAACACCTTTCATTCCACCAAATGATGCAGCAGATCCAAACCAAAAAGCAGCCTCACCTGCTATAAATGGTGCTTGATTATCTCCCCAAGCTCTTCCTTTATAACCGTAGAGACCTTTTTCGTACCATTCTTTTACTTTTTTCCAATGATAAACAAATGCATCTGTTTCAGCAAATAAAGTTTTTGTCGGAACAGCATCGTAACCATTGTTTCCATCTGTCATAAGTAGATTATGTCTTGAAAAGAAATTTTCTGTCCAGATCCAAGGAAAGTGACTTTGAACTAAAGGAATATATCCAGCAGCTTTAATTTTTGGAGCCATAGCCTCAAATTCTTCATAAGTTTTTGGAACTGATTCTATTCCTACTTCTTTCAATATGTCCATATTTGCATACATTAAGCAAGTTGAACTATTAAAAGGAACACCTATCATTTTTCCATCAGAGTCAGCATAGAAGTTTTTAATTCCAGGAATATAATTATCTGCATCTACTTTAATTCCATATTTCTCAGCCATATCTTCAAAACCAATAACAACGCCATTTTTAACTTGAGCTACCATAATTGCAGCACCAGCATCGTAAACCTGTGAATAGTGTGGTTGGTCTCCTGCTCTAAATGCAGCTATAGTTGCCGCCATGTTATCTTCATAACTTCCTTTACCTGTAGGAATGACGGTGTATTCATCTTGTGAAGCATTAAATCTATTTGCAATTTCAATAATTACATCACCAAGAAATCCACTATTTCCATACCACCAATGAATTTCTGTCTTTGAATAACTGTGTGATGTAAAAGAGAAAGTAAATAGAATTGTTAAAACACTCAATATTTTTTTCATTTTACCTCTTTGTTTATTTATTAATTATAATGAATAAATTATTTATATTAAAGTATCGTTAAATTTTGATTACTTAAATGTAAAAATATATAATGTTTCTAAAGGAGGTTGTATATTTTAAAACAAATCATAATTTAAATGTCTAAAATATTCGATTTATTCATAATAGGTGGCGGTATAAACGGTGCAGGTATTGCAAGGGATGCTGCGGGTAGAGGTTTATCAGTTTGTTTAGCTGACAAAGGTGAGATTGGTGGAGCAACTTCATCCTGGTCAACGAAATTAATACATGGTGGTCTTCGTTATTTAGAAAATTATGAATTCAAATTAGTTAGAGAATCTTTAAAAGAAAGAGAAATTGTTTATAAAATTGCTAAACATATTTCAAAACCCATTCCTTTTATAATTCCTTATGCAGATAAAATTCGACCAGCCTGGTTAATTAAAATTGGTTTATTTTTGTACGATAATTTAGGTGGTAAAAGTAATATACCAAAATCAAAAACATTTGATCTTAGAAAAAAATTTTCAAATATTCTTAAAGAAAAATACAAAACTGGTTTTCAATATTTTGACATACAAATTGACGATAAAAAATTAACGAAATTAAATACCAAAGATGCAAAAAGAAATAACGCTAAAATACTAGAATACAACAAAGTTAAAAAAGCTGAAATTATTGGCAATGAATGGATTATTAGTCTTGAAAATGGTGAAAAAGTAAAGTCAAAAATTTTGATTAATGCATCTGGACCGTGGATAAATGAAACCTTAAATAAAAATATAAAAATTAAATCTAAGAAAAAAATTAGATTGGTTAAAGGAAGTCATATTATTACAAAAAAATTGTACAAAGAAAATGTTGCGTTCACATTTCAAAATACTGATAAAAGAATAATATTTGTAATACCTTATAAAGGGAAGTTTTCTTTAATTGGAACAACTGAAGAAGAGGTGAAATCACCTGAAAATAAAGGAATATCAAAAAAAGAAATTAGATATTTAATTAGTTCAGTAAATAATTACTTAAAAAAACAAATAACATCAAAGGACATCGTAGATACATATTCTGGGATAAGACCTCTAATTGAAGATTTTAAAACAGCCTCAAAAGTCACAAGAGATTATGTTTTTGATTTAAAAATTATAAAAAAATTACCTTTATTGAATATTTATGGAGGAAAACTTACCACCTACAGAAAATTGTCTGAAAAAGTCCTTATTGATCTTGAAAAATTTTTACCTAAAACAAAAAAAGGTCCATGGACACACAAAAAGAAGCTTTTTTAATTTCCACGGTCTTAAAAAATGCTTTTCATTAAGTAATTTTATTTAATTCTAGTTTGAATTATTTTGATAATTTTAGGTAAATCTTTAATTGTATCTATTACATAGTGAGCGCCTACTTTCTTAAATTTATTCTTGATCTTTTTTCTAAATTTAGTTTTATCTTTAAAAGAAAGTCTATTAAATTCGACTTCTGTTTTACCAAATTCATTACCTGAAAATATAACACCCACTACCCACATCCCAGCATTTACTCCCTCTAACAATCCAGGAATAGTGTCATCAACTTTTATACAATTTGATCCCTTGGTAATATTTAATTCAGAAAAAATTTTATATATTATTTCAGCTGAGGGTCTTCCAATTTTTGTGTATGAAGAACTATATGACACATCAGGTATAAATCTTTGTTTTTTTAGTTCTGGCAATATAACATTTAGAATTTCTTCTGAATATCCGGTATTGATTCCTATTTTTATTTTTTTGTTTTTTATAAAATCTAAAGTTTTTTTACTTCCTGATATAAATTTTGAATGTTTCTTAATTATTTTTTTTAATTCTGGATTAAAAAGTTTAAACAATTTATCAATATCTTTATCTGTTGGTTTTGATTTAAATTTTTTTTTCCACTGCGAATTAATTTTTCTTGTTGTTAGCAATGCTTTTATATGGGCTCGTTTTTCAATACCCATTGGTCCTATGGCTTGTTTTCGTGTAATTTTAATTCCAAACCTATCAAATAATTCTATAAGAACTTGAGATGGCGCAAGGCTTCCAAAATCTATTAATGTACCAGCTAAATCAAATACAATTCCTTCTATATTGGAATTTTTCATATGTTTTTTTTCGAATCTTTTATTTAAAATTTAATATTTGAAATTAATCATATCTTTAATTGAATAATAATACTGATTTTATTGCTGTTTATTTTGATTTTAACTTGTTTTATTAATGTTACAAAAATATTACAGATTTATTACATATGCTGAAAATACTAAATTTCTTATTGATAATTTCAACAGTATGTTTGACTTCAGCAGCAAAAACAGATGAGTTAGATTTAAACAAACTTTTGAGTAAGTTAAAAGATTGTAATACACAAAGTGAAGCAAAAATTTTAGAAAAAAGCATATGGAATTTGTGGGAAACACATCCATCTAATTTTCAATTAACTATTGATTTAAAAGAAGGTTCAAGACTAGTTCAAAATGGAAATTATATAAGGGCATATAGGATTTTTAGTAAAATTATAGAAAAAGATCCTAATTGGGCTGAAGCTTGGAATAGACGTGCAACATCTTTATATTTTATGGGTAAGTATAAAAAATCACTTAGAGATATTGATATGGTCTTAAAACTTGAAAGCAGGCATTTCGGTGCTCTAATTGGAAAAGGACAAGTATACATGGAAATGAAAGATTACGAAAAAGCCTACACTAGTTATTTAGAAGCTTCATATATAAACCCAATGAATACTGATACAATAAATCAAATAAACAAAGTCTCTAAATTAATTAAAGAAAAAACAATATAATTACTTTATCTGTAAAATATCTTTAATATTATTAAAATATAATAACTTATGAATTATTTGAAAAATATTAAGCTTACAAATAATATAACTTTAATTAATAAGCCATTCAAAAAAAAAGAATATTATCATTTCTTAAAAACCTCTGATTTATCTTTGGTAGTTGCGGAAATTAAGAAAAACGTTTTTGTTCTAGTTAGTCAAAAAAGAATTCCAGTTAATAAAATCAGCTATGAATTTCCATCTGGTATGATTGATAAAGGAGAAAATTCTATAAGTGCTGCTTGTAGAGAATTTTATGAGGAAACAGGATATAAAATATTAGGAAGACCAAAAAAATTATTTACAATTAATTGTGAGCCAGGAAGGTTAACAACTAAAATATACTGCTATTATTCAAATAGAATAATTAAAAAAAAAGGACCTGAGAAAGCTATTAAAATTCATTTTCTGTCTAAAGAAGAAATAAACAAATTAATTTTAAATGAAAAATTTTGTAATGCCTCTCATGTGGCTTCATTTTTTAAAGTTATAAAGGTGCCTACAAAGTAAGCACCTTTTATAAGAGAAGAATAATGATTTCATTAATGTAATTAATGATGAAATATTACTGATAAATTAATAAAATATTAAATCTAATTTAAATTAACATTAAATTAATTTGAATAAATTACCCTAGGATCTAAAAATAATTCTCTTGCTAAAGCTTTGAATTTTTTCGTAACTTGTTTTGAGATTATCTCTTGATGCTGCGAAGGTATTTTTAAAAAAACAGCATTTCCTCTTTTATAAAGTTTAAATTCTTCTAAAAAAATTGTAGATATTGATGTAAGAGAATTAGCAAATCTTAAGGCTGCACCAACTTGTTTGCATGAATATATCTCGTTGTTATTTAAAAACGTTAAGTATTCTATCTTTGGGTTGTATTTTATACTGCAATATCTCCAGTAACAAGAAAGTGCCAATTGTATTCTTTCTTTATGTGAAAGTTTTAATAAAGGCGTATTTAATGTTTCTTGAAAAACCAACTCTGCTTTTTGGAATGCTCCCAAACCCCAATCCATATGACTTAGTACGCAAGATAGATGAAGCAATTTTTGATTAAAATGCTCATTTCCCTCAAATATAGGTTTTATAAAATGAAAATATTTCTTATATGTAGATCCTAAATCGCCTCTTTTTTTTGAAATATGCTCTAATGATTTATTAAAAACAAAATTACTATCTGAGTTTTTAAATAAATCTTTGGCAAGAGATCCTTCTCTAATACCGCTAATTGAGCAAATAACATTTTTTGGATTTGCTATGTTCATAATTTCTTCTAGAATTATTGAGCTATAAGGAAGATAAGGCGTTCTAGACTTTGATATGTATTCAACTGATTTCAATTTAGATTTATTAAATGAAGAAATTTTTTCTAAAAATTTTGTAAGTTTTTCATTTTCTATTGAGTATTGATGAATAATATGGACTGGATATTCATTTTGAAATAAGTGTAATTTAAACAGAGCTCTCCACGTACCTCCCACCAAATATAAATTATTAAATTTTTTTTTAGATAACCATTTTTCATCTCTTAAAAGATTTTTGAGATATTTAGATAAATTTCTTTTTTTAACAATAGGATTGTTAATTAACCTTAAAACACCAACTGGAAGTGATGTTTTATTTGTTACAACATTGTTTTCAACTCTAGCAAGCTCTAAACTTCCACCACCTAAATCAGCAACAAGTCCATCCACATTCTCAAATCCAATTTTAACGCCTTCAGCTGATGATTCAGCTTCTTCTTCACCAGTTAAAATATTTATATTTTTTTTAAATAAGTATTCTACTTCTTCAATAAAGGGCTTTGCGTCTGTAGCTTCTCTTAATACAGCTGTTGCAATAATTTTAAGGTTATTAATTTTTGAAACATTAAGAATTTCTGAAAATCTTTTTAAAACTTTTAAAGCATATATCTTGCCTGATTTATGAAGTTTTTTTGATTTATCTAAGTTTTTACCAAGTTCACAAACTGCTTTTTCATTAAAAAAAGGTACTCTAGATGATGTAAAATCATCGTAAATTAACATTCTTATAGAATTTGAACCTATATCAATAATAGCTAATTTTGATTGTCTTAATTTTAAATTTTGCTTATTTTTAATTACTTTAAGTTCCATCTTTAACCAACCTTAAGTTTAATTTTTTAGGTTTAATTTTTAGTTTTGCCTTTCCTCTTCCTGATAAACTTGGATTATTCATGAAATAATCATGTGCAGAAAAAGAATCTTTCCGACTATATTTAATTTTTTGATAATTTCCATTAGGATAAAGTTCCCAGCTCTGATTCGTGTCTAGATAATTGGCCATCATTATTTGGTCTAAAACCTGTTCATGAACAGTTTGATTTTCAATTGGCACGAGAAGTTCGACTCTTCTATCTAGATTTCTTGGCATCAAATCTGCAGATGAAATATAAACTTTTGCATTTCTGTTAGGCATTAATTTTCCATTTGCAAAACAATATATTCTTGAGTGTTCAAGAAATCTTCCAATGATACTTTTTACAATAATATTTTCCGATTTATTTTTAATACCAGGTCTTAAACAACATACACCTCTTACAAATAAAGAGACTTTTACACCGACACTAGAAGCCTCATAAAATTTATCAATTATTTGTGAATCAACTAATGAATTCATTTTAGCCCAAATCTCAGCGTGTTTCCCTTTTTTTGCATTACTTATTTCCTTATCTATATTCTGATTTAAAGTTTTTCTTAAATTTACAGGTGAAATGGAAATTTTATTTAAATTTCTTGGTTTAGAATATCCAGTCACGTAATTGTAGAATTTTTCTACATCTGCAGCCATTTTTTTATCAGAGCTAAATAGAGATAAGTCTGTGTATATTTTTGCATTTACAGGATGATAATTGCCAGTACCTAAATGGAAATATGTTTGAATTTTACCACCCTCACGTCGATGTATTAGTGATGATTTAGCATGTGTTTTGTATTTTGCAAAACCATAAACAATTTGAACTCCAGCTTTTTCAAGACTTCTTGCCAGCTGTATATTTGCTTCTTCATCAAATCTAGCTTTGATTTCAATTAAAGCAGTAACTGTTTTGCCATTTTCGGAAGCGCTAATTAATGCTTTAACAATTGGTGAATCTAAAGTAGTTCTGTACAATGTTTGTTTAATAGCAATTACTTTTTTATCCATAGCAGCTTGATTTAAAAATTCAATTACAGCATCAAAAGTCTCAAATGGATGATGAACTATTAGGTCTTTTTTCTTAATTGTCTCAAAAAAATTATTATTGTATTCTTTTAATCTTTCTACTTCTCTTGGTGTAAAGTTTTTAAATTTTAATTTAGAATTTTTAATTTTACAAATTTGGTCTATATCCTGGATTCCAACTAAACCTGCTACTTCATAAATATAATTTGGATTAATTTCTAATTTATTTGTTATAAATTTTACAAGTTCTTTGTCGCTTTTTTCTAAAATTTCTAATCTAACAATATCACCAGTTCTTCTTCGCTTTAATGCTAGTTCAAATGATCTGACTAAATCCTCAGCCTCTTCTTGAATTTCTACATCACTATCTCTTATTACTCTAAATATCATTTTCTTTTCTAATAAATGATCTGGAAAAATTTCAGAGGCAAAGTAACCAATAACATCGTCTAGAACCAAAAATTTCTTAAATGATTTTCCTCCATCTATTTCAATAAATCTTGATAAAGCTTTAGGAATTACGATAATTGAATTAAGAATTCTCTTTTTTTTCTTTTTCTTCAGCTTCATAACTAAAGCTCTACCTTGATTAATAATAAATGGAAAAGGATGAGAAGGATCAATCGCTGATGGTGTAAGTAGAGGATAAATTTCTTCGTTAAATATTTCTAATAATTTCTTTTTTTCTTTTGTGTTAAGGTTTTCTGGCTTAGTCAATAAAATATTATTTCTCTTCAGCTGATTTGATAGATTATTAAATATGGTATTTTGTTTATTTAATAGATTTTTTGTATCATTAATAACCATCTCCATCTGTTCTTCAGGCGTTAGTCCATCTGAACTTAGTGAGTCGACTTCTTGTTTAATTTGACTGTATAGTCCAGCAACTCGAACCATAAAAAATTCATCTAAATTAGAGCCTGCAATAGATAAAAATTTTACTCTCTCATAAAGAGGATTTTCAATATTTTGCGCCTCTAACAGAACTCTATCGTTAAATTTTAACCATGATAATTCTCTATTTATATAATTGGATTTAAGCTCTTCTTTGTCTTGTTTTTTTAATGCAGTCATATATTTAGATTTAATGCGCGAATTATATGTCATGAGACATGCAAAATCTAGTTGGGAAGACCCAAATTTAAGTGATTTTGAAAGACCACTAAATAAAAGAGGCATCAAAAGTGCAAAAATTATAAGTGAATTTTTTGTTAAAAAAAAATACTCCTTTGACTACGTGCTTTTATCTTCATCAAAAAGAACAAAAAAAACTCTAAATTTAATACTGAATAAAATAAATAAACCAAAAAAAATTAAAAGTTCCTCAAAACTCTATTTGGTTAATGAAAATGAAATAATAGCTAATATAAAAAATATCCATAAAAAGTTTAAGAAAGTATTGATAATAAATCATGAACCTGCTCTTAAAAATTTAGTTATAAAATTAACTAAAAATAAAGATAATAGTAATTTTAAACTATTAAATTATAAATTCCCAACTTGTGCATTTGCTAAAATAGTTTTCGATACGAATGATTGGATAAATATTGAAGAGAAAGGAATTATTTCTGAATTTGTAAGGCCTAAAGATTTAGTTATCTAACGAATAGCCTGCAGATCTCACTGTGCGAATTAAATTTTCTAATCCACTTACATTTAAAACTTTTCTCAATCTTCTTATGTGAACATCAACCGTTCTACTTTCTACATAAATATTTTCACCCCAAACATTATTTAGTAATTGTTCTCTTGAATAAACTCTTTTTGGATTTTTAATAAAAAAATCTAATAATTTAAATTCTGTGGGTCCCAAAATTATTTCCTTATCATTTCTATAAACTCTTTTTGCTAATCTATCAATTTTAAGGTCTTTAAATTCCACAACATCAGTTGATGACAAAGGTTTAGCCCTTCTTAACAAAGATTTAATTCTTGCATTTAATTCTTTTTGGCTAAATGGTTTAGTGACGTAATCATCGGCTCCAGTTTCAAATGCTTTTAATTTATCTTCCTCCTCTCCTTTTGCAGTAAGCATAATAATTGGAATGTCATTATATTTTTTATCCCTTTTTAACTGTTTACATATTTCAACACCTGATAAATCTGGCAACATCCAATCTAATAAGATTAAGTCTGGCATTTTTTGTTTTATTGATTTTAAAGAGTCCTCTCCATTTTCACTTGAAGAAACCTTATGACCTTCTTTTTCTAAATTATATTTTAATAAGGTTGAAATTGGCGCCTCATCTTCTGCAATAAATATGTGTGCACTCATTACTTTGTTAATTCTGAATCGCTACCCTTGGGTCTTTCACCCTCTAAATAATCACCTGTAACTAAATAAAATACTTGCTCAGCAATGTTTGTTGTATGATCTCCTATCCTTTCAAGGTTTTTAGTAACAAATAAAAGATGTGAGCCATATTCAATATTTTCCATATTTGATTTAATTAATGAGATGACTTCTTCCATACATTTATTTGTTAAATCATCAACTTGTTCATCACTCTCCCATACTGTTTGAGCTACATCGCTTGATCTACTTAGATAAGAGTCTAAAACAATTTTTAATTGTTTTTGAACCAAAATGCAGATTCTACTCATTGCTTCAATTAAATTATTTGGCAAATGCGTATTTATAAGTTTTGTTCTTTTTGCAATATTTTTGGCAAGATCACCTATTCTTTCTAAGTCTGAAGACATCTTTAGAGCTGCAACTGTTTCTCTAAGATCCACAGCCATTGGTTGTCTTAAAGCAATTAAATTTACTACCTCATTCTCTATCTGAGACTCAAAATTATCTATAACCATATCTGAATTTATAACATCATCAGCAAGGTTATGATCATTTGATGATATTGCTTTCATTGCATTACCTAAAGCGGTTTCGCAATTTGCCCCCATTTCAACTAAATCATTGTTTAATTTTTTTAATTGGTCTTCGTAAGATTTTACTGTGTGTGGTTTTTCATTCATTATCCAAACCTTCCTGTTATGTAATCCTGCGTTTGTTGTTGAGTCGGATTCTTGAATATCTTATCAGTAGAGCCTACTTCAATCAATTTGCCAAGGTGAAAAAAACCAGTATTTTGAGAGACTCTTGCAGCTTGGGACATTGAGTGAGTAACAATTATTATAGTATGTTCCTTTCTTAATTCATCAATTAGCTCCTCTATTTGTGCTGTCGCAATTGGATCAAGAGCTGAACATGGCTCATCCATGAGTATTACCTCTGGCTTAATTGATATTGTTCTTGCAATACAAAGTCTTTGTTGTTGTCCACCTGATAAACCAGTACCTGGTTCGTGAATTCTGTCTTTTACCTCTTCCCAAAGTGCTGCTTTTCTCAAACTCTCTTCAACAATATTATCCATTTCACTTTTAGATTGAGCTATCCCATGTATCTCAGGTCCATAAGAAATATTCTCATAAATGGTTTTTGGAAAAGGATTTGGTTTTTGAAAAATCATTCCAACTTTTTCTCTAAGCCTTACAACATCTGTATCTTTTTGATTTATGTCATAGTCATTAATTTTTACGACACCACTGACTTTACAAATATCGATCACATCATTCATCCTATTTAAACATCTTAAGAATGTTGATTTACCACAACCAGAAGGTCCAATAAGAGCAGTTACTTTATTTGCTTCGATATCCATATTGATATCAAATAAAGCTTGTTTCGCTCCATAATAGACATCAACATTTTTTGCTTCTATTTTATTCATATTTTAGTTCCATTTCTTTTCAAATTTATGTCTAATTAATTGTGCTCCTAAATTCATAAAAATTAGGAAAAATAATAATACCATTATGCAAGCAGACACTTTTTCTACAAATCCTCTTTCGGCACTCTCTGCCCATATATAGATTTGAACAGGCAAGCTAGCTGCTGGATCCATAGGGGTTCCTGGTATTGTGTTAACAAAAGCAACCATTCCAATTAATATTAAAGGCGCTGTTTCACCTAATGCTTGAGCTAAGCCAATTATAGTACCTGATAAAGTTCCAGGTAAAGCCAAAGGCACGGTATGATGCATCGTCGTTTGCATTTTGCTAGCTCCCATTGCTAAAGCTGCTTCTCTTATACTGGGTGGAACAGCCTTCAATGATGCTCTGGCTGCTATTATAATTGTTGGAAGAGTCATTAATGAAAGGGTTATACCTCCAACTAAGGGTGTTGATCTAGGTAAACCAAATACAGCCAATAAAACACCTAATCCTAATAATCCAAAAACAATTGAAGGAACTGCTGCTAGATTATTGATATTTACTTCAATAAAATCTGTAAATCTATTTTTTGGTGCAAATTCTTCTAGATAAACTGCAGCTAGTAAGGCAACAGGAAAGGCAATTGACAGACAGACAAGTATGGAAAATAATGAACCCATAAATGAGCTTGCTATTCCCGCTAACTCAGCTTCTCTAGAATCAGCATTTGTAAAAAAACTGGCATTAAATTCACTTATAACTCTTCCATCTTCATTTAATTTATCAAAAATTTTTAATTGATAATCAGATGCTCTTCTTCTATTTTCAGGTATATCTCTTGGATAATTTCCTTTAAATACTTGATCTAAGTCGTCAGAGGCTGTTAATTTTACATCAACTGTTTTTCCAAAGCTATCAGGATTGTCTAGAAGATAATATTTTAATTCTCTCTCAAAAGTAAATGCAAACATTTTTTTTAATTCCATAATTTGATCCTCACTTGCATCTGGATCGAGAGTGATAAATGTTTCTATCCCAAACTCATAAAAGTCTGCATCATTAATATCTTCGGTTGTTGGTTTTTTATCTGGATCCAAATATAATAAATCTGCATTATAATTGACTGGTATTACCAACCATGTTTTTTGAAATGCTGTGTAACCAGTAGAAAATATCTTTGTTAGAAATACCACTAGAAATAATAAAGCCATAAATATTGCAGCTTTACCGTAAAATTGAAATCTTTTTTCAGCTTTGTATCTTTTAATTAAACGTTCTTCTTTATTCATATTTCTCTCTATATTTTTTCACAACAGACAAGGCAACAATATTTAAAACTAAAGTAACTATAAATAAACTTAATCCCAATGCAAAAGCTGCTTGGGTTTTCGGATCCCCAAATTGTTGATCACCAATTAAGATAACAACAATTTGAGCAGTTATTGTTGAAGTGGACTCTAATGGATTAAGAGTTAGGTTTGCTGCCAACCCTGATGCCATTACAACAATCATTGTTTCACCAATAGCTCTAGAAACACCTAATAAAATAGATCCAACAATTCCAGGTAAAGCAGCTGGAATAATTACTCTTTTTATTGTTTCAGATTTTGTTGCTCCCATGGCATAGCTACCATCTCTAAGATTTTGAGGAACACTTGTAATTACGTCGTCACTTAAGCTTGATATAAATGGAATAATCATAATTCCCATAACACCACCGGCTGCCAGTGCGCTTTCTGCTGACACCTCTAGTCCTAATGATAATCCAAGGTCTTTTAAAAAAGGTCCAACTGTTAAAGCAGCAAAAAAACCATAAACAACAGTTGGAATTCCTGCTAAAATTTCAATGACAGGTTTGGCATATTGTCTTAAACGTTTGCTCGCATATTCCGCCATATATATACCACTTAACAAACCAATTGGTATTGCAACACACATTGCAATCAAAGCTATAAAAAAGGTGCCTGCAAATATCGGAACCGCACCAAAAGTATCACTATACATTGATGGATCAAGTGCTTCACTTGCATCTCGAACAAAAGCTTTTGCAGGATACCAGTGCATTCCAAATACAAAATCAAATAGTGGGATAACTTGAAAAAATTCTATTGTTTGAAACAAAAGGGAAAAAATAATACCAATGGTTGTTAATATCGCTGCCAGTGATGATAAAAAAAATACTCCTTTAAGAAATATTTCAACTGGTTCTCTTGTTTTAGTGTTGTTTGAAATCTTTGTATACGCATAACCTGTTGATGCAATTAGTAATGATAAGACTATAACGACCTTAGACCACTTTGCTATGTCTCTAAAGTTTAAATATTTTTCTGCTGATCTTTGTAACTCTGCAGTAAGTTCTCCTGAATACTGGTTTCGAGAAAGTGATTTTACTTTTTCATAAAATAAATTCAACTCTCCTTCTAGAAGTCCTTGCGAAGAATAATCACTAAGTATAAAAAATCTTACTATGCTAGGTTCAAATATCGACCATAAAGCATACAAAAGAAAAGCAGGTGCGCCACACCATATAGCAAGATAGTATCCATAAAATTTTGGAAGAGCTGTTAACCGTTTGTTAGATTGAATTAAAATAGCTTTTTTTCTTCCAAAGAAGTAACTGGATAAAGCTAAAAGAACGATTGTTAAAAATATTACTGAATTCAATTATTGGCTCCTTTAGATTTATACAAAAAAAAGGGCCCATTTAATAGGGCCCCTTTTGAGTTTATTAACAAATATTATATTACTCCATTGACATTGCAGTAAGAGATTTCGAATTATCTCTAACTGTTCTGTAAGTTTCAGCATCAAGTGGAACAAGTCCTATTTCCGCTAAGTAACCTCTTTTACCAATAGCTTTAGTTGTAGTGAATTCTTTTACAAATTCATGTAATCCTGGAATTACACCAACATGAGCTTTTTTTACGTAAAAGAATAATGGTCTAGCAACAGCATAACTATAGTCTTGGATAGATTCTAATGATGGTTGACCACCTTCTATACTTGCAGCTTGCAATTTATCTCTTGCAGCTAAAAAGTAACTAAATCCAAAGAAACCAAACATTTCTTTGTCTTCAGATAATTTTTGAATAATTAAACTATCATTCTCTCCAACTTCAATAGCAGCACCATCTTCTCTGTAAAGTTTTTGTGGTTTTTTGTATTTTTTATTTCCAGCTTCGAAACCTGCTTTGTATAATGCTTTAGCCTCTTTAGGCATACCTTTTTTCATTACTAACGAATTCCAAGCATCTCTTGTTCCGGATGTTCCTGGGGGAATCATAACTGAAATCTTTTGTTTTGGTAAACTTGGATCTATTTGATCCCATGTTTTGTATATGTTGTCTACTAATTTACCATCAACAACTGAGTGTTTTGCTAAAGCTTTCCAAAGTTGTTCTTTAGTGAAGTTTACTGGTTCAGCGTCAACACTGTATGCTAAAGTAATACCATCGTTACCGATAATAACTTCAACAATTTCATTAACACCATTTTTTTTGCAAAGAGCTTTTTCTTTATCTTTCATTGCTCTTGATGCATTTGTTATATCAGGGTGAGCTTCTCCTACACCTGCACAAAATAATTTTGCACCACCACCTGTACCAGTTGACTCGATTACTGGCGTTTTAAATCCAGTTTGCCCGAATCTTTCAGCAACTATTGTTGCGTAAGGGAATACAGTAGATGATCCAACTATTTTGATTTGATCTCTTGCTTGAGCAATAGTGGCAACAGAAATGGCAACTATTGAAGCAAGGACTATAGTTAGTTTTTTCATTTTAATATCCTTTCGTGAATTAAATTTAATTAACGTCTCGCTTAATAAATTTTATTGAGGACTCTAGTATTACAAATTTGTTACAGTTTTGTTAAATAGGTAACTTTTTAGTTGTATTTTTTAGAGATGATTAAAGTATCATTATCTGCAGCTAAATCTCCTCTACAACGAATTGGGCTCACATTTTCACTTAGTGCTAAGCTCTTTGTTGGTCTTAAAGTAACTTCTAGTTGTATCATTGATATAAGGTCTTTTACTTGTTTTTGATCATATTTCCATGAAGGCCAACTTGTGGGGGTAGAAAAAGTAGTAATTATATAACTTGAGGCTCTATTAAAATTATAATTACTCTCATTTTGTTTTCTTAACAAATGATCTCTTACAGAAAAGAAAATATTTTTACATCTATACATGTCAGACATATAATTTTCTTTTTTTAAGTTTTTGTTCATTGGGATTGATACAATCAAATCAATTGTATCTCTCCAGAATGAAGTTAAAACCTCAGTATAGATATGATCAACGTTTACTTTGTCAGATGGAAAATGTTTATTGACAGTGTTTTTGGTATTTTCTAAGTCATTTTTCATTCTAAAAATACCAATATCAAATACAGTAAGTTGTTGGTTTCTTAAAAGTGTTGTAATGTCTTTTTTATTAGAAACTTCAGAGTAAGAATTTGATATAAAATTAAAGAATAAGTAAGAAAAAATAAAAAAATTTATTATTATTTTTTTCATTTAACAACCTTATTTAAAAAATCCGTTATTTACAAATTAAATTATATTGTGAAAATTGTTAAATTATATGAAGTTTATAATTCACTGGGTAAATGAATGTTAATTTCGGTTCCTTTACCATTAAGATTTTTTATTTCGTAATCACCTCTATGTTGAGAAATTATATGTTTGACAATTGCAAGACCTAAACCTGTTCCACCAACTTTCCTGCTCTCTTCAACATCTACTCTATAAAATCTTTCAGTTACCCTGTTAATTTGATCCTCGGGAATTCCAATACCTTGATCAGATACAGATATTTTAATTCCTTTTGTTATGAGTTTCCCTTTGCTTGGAGAAGCTAATATATTTATAGTTGATTTTTCTTTTGAGTATTTAATAGCATTGTCTAATAAATTAGAAAAAACTGTTATTAATTTATCTTCATCACCAATAACATCACTTACATTACCTAAATTAATTTCAAGATTAATATTTTTTTCTTTTAAGCTAGTAAAATGAACATCTTTTACTTTTGTCAATACATTCTTCAAATTAACTGGTTTGTCAGGTCTTATATGCTCCTGGAGTTCAATTCTGCTTAATATTAATAGATCACTTATTAAATTTTCCATTCTTTTGCTTTGTGAAGAGATTATTTTAAGAAATTTTATCTTTGCTATTTCGTCATCTTTAGCGGGACCCTCTATTGTCTCTATAGCGCCTTTAATTGAAACAAGAGGAGTTTTTAATTCATGGCTAACATTAGCAACAAAGTCAGTTCTAAATTTTTGTGCTTTTGAAATTTCAGTAAGATCTTTTAAAAATAAAACAACAGAGTCTTTTTCTGTAAAAATTACAGTTGGTCCAGGAATCACATAAATTCTGTAATACTGATATGAAGGCAAATTTATTTCTAAATCTAAATTACTGGTTTTTTTTGAAGACTTAACTTCTCTGATTTTTTCATCTAGATTAGGATTTCTTAAAATTGTGCCGAGATGTGTATTTAAAATATTTTTACCAAATCTTTTTTCGGCACTTGGATTGGCATATTTTATAATATTTAATTTATCTAATGCTATAAATTGATCCTCTAATTCATCTAATATAAATGTTTTGCTATCATCCTTTTCATACTTTGAAATAATAATTTTATCATCAGTATTTTTTTTATTTCTGTTTGAATAAATTATTATTAGTAGAAATATAATTACACAGATTAATAGTATTTCAAAGAGGCCAATCATGATGTTCTAAAAGTTAAGTATATAATTAACATATTAAAAATTTAATATGCAATTATTTAAATTTTAGTTACTTAATTAGGGGAGATATTATTAATAAAAATTTCTGCGGTTTTATCCCAAGTAAAGTTTTTAGAGTATTCTAGGCACTTTTCTCTTTCAACTTTTAGAGCTTTCATTGCGGATTTTTCTAAATCCTCATCTAAACAATTAATTTCACTATCTTTGAAAATATCTTTAGGACCAGGAACAGGAAATGCTGCAACTGGTGTACCACAACTGAGGGATTCACATATTACAATTGCAAACGTATCTGTTTTGCTTGGAAAGACAAAAACATCAGATGATGTAAAATATGAAGCTAATTCACCATTAGTTTTTTCACCCAAGAAGTGAGCATCTGGAAATTCTTTTTTTAACTTTTCAATATCTGGTCCTTTACCAACAAGAAGTTTTGTTCCTTCTAATTTTAGATTTAAAAAAGCACGAATATTTTTTTCAATAGCCACTCGACCTACATATATCCATATAGGCCTTTTATATTCTAAATTGATTTTTTTTGGATTTTTAAACGATCCATGATCAGCACCTCTTGTCCAAACAACCATTTTACTTTCATCTACTCCAATTTGAATTAGTTCTTTTTTCATAGATTCGGTTGTAACCAAAATTTTTTCTGCTTTGTTATGAAAGTTGCTTAGGAATTTCTGTGATAATTTTTCAGGAACCCAAGGTAAATATAATTTCATATATTTATCAAATCTTGTGTGAAAACTTGTGGTAAACTTTAGATTATTTTTAAGACAATATCTTCTTGCCATAAATCCTAAAGGACCTTCGGTAGCTATATGTATGGCTGAAGGATTTATTTTTTTTATTAAATGACTTACTCTTGGCCAAATATTCACAGAAAGTCTTATTTCATTATATTTAGGCATTGGCACAGTGAAGAAAAGTTGGGGATTTAAATACTCAACTTCGTGACCCATTGCTTCAAGTTTTTTTCCTGTTTCATTTAAAGTTCTTACCACACCATTTACTTGTGGAAAATAAGCGTCTGTTACAATTAATATTTTCATTATGATGCCTTTTTCAGACCTGGAGTTTCAATTACTTCTTTATCTGAATTATTACGACTATCTGAAAATTCTTCTCTTAATTTATCCCAATAAATTATTTCAAACGTTCCATCAAAGTTTTCAACTAAGGCAGTACAAGACTCAACCCAGTCTCCACAATTTAAATAATTAACACCATCATAATTTTCATTTTGGGCATGATGAATATGCCCACAGATTATTCCATCAAATTTTTTTTTCTTTCCATATTCTGCAATTGTTTTTTCGTATTCTCCCATATATTTAACTGCATTTTTTACCTTATATTTAAGAAACTTTGCTAAAGACCACTGGCCTTTACCTCTTAGACGTCTAAAAAAGTTAATCACTACATTTAATTTCAATAGCATTTCATAGGCTATTGCGCCTAACTTCGACAACCATTTGGCATATCTCATAACACCATCCCAAGCATCACCGTGAACAACTAAATATTTTTTATTTAAAACAGACTGATGAATTACTCTATTGATCATTTTTATCTGTCCAAAATGCATAGGAATAAATTTTCGAAACACTTCATCATGATTACCTATAACGTAGTAAACTTCTGTTCCATGTCTTGCTTTTCTTAATATTTTTTGAATTACGTCATTATGTTCTTGTGGCCAATAAAAATTTTTTTGAAGTGCCCAAACATCTATTATATCGCCTACACAGTAAAGTTTTTCTGATCTTGTATTTTTAAAAAATTCAAGCAATTTATTTGCTTGGCAACCTTTAGTACCAAGATGCACATCTGAAATGAATATACTTTTGTATTTTAATATAGGTTTCATTTAATCCTTTTTTTTTAATTCAATTTGCACTAGAATCGTTTAATTCTTTGTGCCATAGTAATGTTAAGGAAATATTAAAATTTATTATGAAATATTGCATTATTTACAACAAAAACGCTTCCTCTGGCAGAAAATCTAAATTTATAAAAAAAATTTCTGATGAACTTTCTAAGTATAACGATGTTTCTTTTTTTGAAACTGAGAGCGTGGATAAAGCAGAGGCAGTATTTAAAAATATTTCTAAGTTAAATATAGATAGACTTGTAGTTGCTGGAGGCGATGGTTCAGTATCATTTGCAATAAACAAACTTATTAAAAATAATTTTGTTCCAAAAAAAGATTTTGCTATTGGTTATATACCAGCTGGAACTGCTAATTTACTTCAAGCTGAACTAAATATGAGTAAAAAAATAAGTAAAATTGTTCAAATTTTACTATCAAACAATTTAAAACAAACTAATTTAGTAAAAATCAATAATGATTATTTTATTTTAATGGCAGGTATAGGTTGGGATGCAACGATAGTCCATTCAATTAATAGTTCTCTAAAAAAACTGTTAGGTAAAATTATTTTTGGATATAAAGGATTGCAAAAATTTTTGTTAATGAAAAATCAAAAATTAAAAGTTAACATAGATGGTCAAAATCATATAGCTGACTGGGTGTTATGTTCTAATACCAATTATTATGCGGGTCACTACAAAATTAATAAAACAAATATATTTGATAACAAAATTATTACTTATGTATTCAAAGACCTTACAAGAATAAAAATACTTTATTATATTTATTTGATTATTTTTTTTGGAGATTTATCGAAGTCTACGAGTGTTATAACATCTTATTCCAGTGAGCTAAAAATTGATGGACAAGGGAAAAAAATTCCAATTCAAATTGATGGTGATAAATATCAATATTGTGATAACGTAGAATTAAGGAAATCAGGAAAATATTTTAACATATTAACAGCATAACTTTTAAATAAAAGAATTTATCAAAAAATCATTTTACTAAGATATTTAATTTAAATATAATTATTATAAAATTACACAGGAGGTCATTATGAGTAAAAAGTTAAAGAAAAATGAAAAAAGAAAAAAAAAGGTTATCAAGTTAATAGAAAAACTTAAAAATAAGATCAATTTAAAAGAAAAAAAATTATCTAAAATTAATATTAAAATTGCAAGTATTGAAAAAAGAGTTGCTGAAAAAAAAACAAAAAAACTAGCTAAAAAGAGGACTATCGAGAGTTCCGCATCTGTAAATAATTAATTTCTAAATCTTCTTTCCCCTTTTTGTAATTAAAAAAGGGGAAAGTAGTTAATCAACAAAATTTTAAAATTAAGGGGAAATAAAGATGTTTTATAATTTAAAATTTTATTAGAATTTTATAATTAATGTTGATGACAAAAATATTTATAGATTATTACAATTTAATTAAAGTTTATTTGCTCTACCATAAATGTCTTGATATCTAACAATATCAGTCTCTTTTAGAATTGAACCAACTTGAGCTTCCATAATTTTTACAGGTTTTTTTCCAGGATTTTGTATTCTATGAATTGCTCCTAATGGAATAAATATATGCTCATCAGGTTTTTTATTAATAATATTTTTATTTAAAGTTATTCTTGGATTACCTTTTGTAACTAACCAATGTTCTGCTCTGTGATGATGTTTTTGAAGACTTAATATACCTTTAGGTTTAACTGATAATTCTTTAATTAAAAACTCTTTTCCTTCGAATAAATTTAAATAACTCCCCCATGGTCTATAAAAAATATTCTTTTTCTTAAAGTGTTTTCTTTTATTTTTATCATATATCTTGAGTATCTCTTTCCAACTACCAAGATCAGACCAAGGTATATCTAGTTTAATAGCATTAATTTTATTTGTTTTCTCAAGTATTGCATAATCAAAAGATTTCTCGATTGATTTTTCAAAAGCTCTTTTATTTAAGTAGTAGGTATTATTTTTATATTTGCCTTTTTTAATTGCCTCAACACAACTTTTGTAGGTTTTATTTTGATATTTTTTAAAGTTATTAATAATTGAATCTTTTCTTAAATAAAACATGCCAGAATTCCAATAACCTTTTTTTTTAATTACTTCTTTTGCTTTTGATAAATTTGGTTTTTCAATAAATTTTGTAACTTTATTTATAGATTTAATTTTTTTAGTTAAAAAATATCCATACTCACTTGATGGATTTGTTGGTTTAATTCCAAAAATAAATAAATTTTGATCATCTAAATTTGATTTATTTTTTAATAGGGCTTTATTTAAAATATTAGATTTTTCAATTAAATGATCTGCTGCAAAAAACATTAATGGTTGCTCTAATGGAATATCTTTTATTAATGCGGACACTAATATTGCTGGTGCGGTATTTTTTTTAGCTGGCTCTAAAACTATTTTAAACTTTTTTATTTTACTTTTTTTTAAAGCTAATTTGACTTGTTTTAAGTATTTTAAATTTGTACTGATTATAGGAAAATCAAAAATTGGTTTATTTACTCTTTCTAAAGTTTTTTGAATTAAACTCCATCCGCCAAAATCAATAAATTGTTTTGCTTGATGTTTTTTTTTATCTGGCCAAAGTCTTGTTCCTGCGCCACCACAAAGTATTACAGGTCTAATTTTCATTAAATATCAGCGTACGTTCTAACCTCGTTTTTACCACCCGGATGAGTTGGGGCGCCTTTATAAGCAGGACCAACAGTTTGTGCATATTTCCATAAAGTACCATTACCAAAATTCATCTTTCTTGGTTTCCATTTTTTACGTCTTGCACTTAATTCCTTCTTTGTAAGCCTTACGTTAATTGTACCCTTTTTGGCGTCTATATCGATGATATCTCCATTCCTTAAAAGGGCTATAGGACCGCCTACGGAGGCCTCAGGGCCCACATGACCGATACAAAAGCCTCTGGTAGCCCCAGAGAACCTACCATCAGTAATAAGGGCTACTTTCTCCCCTTTTCCTTGACCGTAGATTGCAGCAGTTGTTTGAAGCATTTCTCTCATTCCAGGACCTCCTATAGGTCCTTCATATCTAATTATAATGATGTCTCCATCTTTGTATTTTCTGTTTATTACTGCTTTATACGCAGACTCTTCATTATCAAAACATCTAGCTCTTCCTGTAAATTGTAATTTTTTCAAACCTGCTATTTTTACAATTCCACCTTCTGGAGCCAAATTTCCTTTTAATCCAACTACTCCTCCTGTTGGTGAAATTGGATTTTTATAAGATCTCATTACTTTTTGATTTTCTCTAAAATTTACATTTTTTAAATTTTCTCTCATTGTTTTACCTGTAACTGTCATACAGTCTCCATGAATGTAGCCACCATCCATTAATGTCTTTAATAACATTGGAACTCCTCCTGCTTCCCACATATCTTTTGCAACATATTTTCCACCAGGTTTTAAATCAGCAAGATAAGGAGTTTTCCTAAATATTTTTGCAACATCCATTAAATCAAATTTAATTCCAATTTCATTTGCGATAGCTGGTAAGTGCAATCCTGCGTTTGTTGATCCACCTGTTGCTGCAACAATTGTTGCTGCATTTTCTAAAGCTTTTCTTGTTACTATGTCTCTAGGTCTAATATTTTTTGCTAATAAATTCATTACAGCTTTACCACTGTCTATTGCATATTTATTTCTTTCTAAATATGGCGCTGGTGTTCCTGCTGAGAAAGGTAAAGCTAATCCTATTGCTTCAGAAACACATGCCATTGTATTTGCAGTAAATTGTCCACCACAAGCACCTGCACTTGGACATGCTTTTAATTCTAATTTTCTTAATGCATGAGCTGTCATTTTTTTTGATGTATATTTTCCAACTCCCTCAAATACATCTACAACAGTTACATCTTTTCCATTAAATCTCCCAGGGAGAATTGATCCACCATATATAAATACGCTTGGAATATTTAAACGAACCATCGACATCATTAAACCAGGTAATGATTTATCACAGCCCGCTAATCCAACTAATGCATCATAACAATGTCCTCTAACCGTAAGTTCAGTTGAGTCTGCTATCACATCTCTTGATATTAATGATGACTTCATTCCTTCATGACCCATCGCAATACCATCAGTTACTGTAATGGTACAAAACTCTCTTGGAGTTCCACCTGAAGCTTTAACTCCTTTTTTAACTGATTGAGCTTGTTTCATTAAATTTATGTTACATGGAGCTGCTTCATTCCATGTTGAAACAACACCAACAAATGGTTTTGCTACATCTTTTTCTGTTAAATCCATTGCGTAATAAAATGATCTTTGAGGGGCTTTATCTGCACCTATTGTTGTGTGTCTACTTGGTAATTTTTTCTTATTAAATTTTTTCATTATAAACCTTTTAGAGTTAATTCTATTTTTTTAACATCTTTTTCTAGATTAGCAAAGTTGCTTTTCTCCTGCTCTACTATATTTTGTGGTGCACGATCCACAAAGGATTTATTTGATAACCTAACATCAATTTTTTTCATCTCTTCACTAATTTTTTTAATTTTCTTCTCTAGTGTTGATTTGATCATATTTAAATCAACATCTTCATCAAAATATAATTTAAATAGCTCACCATTGATAACGATGCTTGCTGATGATTTTTTTAAATCATTATCATGAAAGCTTTTAATTCTTCCATTTTTTTTTAAAATATTTTCATTAGCTGATAAAAAGTTTTTATATTCTTTATTGGTGTTTTCTGTTGAAATTTCAATAAATGATCCAGGGCTAATGTTTAATTCATTTTTAAATGATCTAATAGATGTAATAAAATTAATGATATTATTAATTTCATCATAAGATTTTTTTTCATGATAATCATTTTCCAACCAATTGGCATGCATTAAAAATTCACCTCCATTTTTATCTAACTTGTTATTCAACCAAATCTCCTCTGTAACAAATGGGATGAAAGGATGTAGTATTATCAAAATTTCCTTAAAAACATATGCTGATGTTTGTCTTAACTCCTTAATATCTTCCTCATTTTTAGAATTAAATACAGTTTTAGATAACTCTAAATACCAGTCACAAAAGGAATGCCATACAAACTGATAAATATTCTTTGCGGCTTCATCAAATCTATAGTTTTTTAAACTGTTTTCAGTCTCGTTTTTGACTTTTACAAGTTCAGATAATATCCACTTATTGATTGTTAATTTAAGATTTTCAGGTTTTTTAATGTCACTAAAATCACATTCATTTTGTCTTAAAAAATTGTTAGCGTTCCATATTTTATTTAAAAAATTTCTATAACCTTTAACCCTGTCTTCAGACAATTTTACATCACGACCAGGTGATGCCATTGATAATAGAGTAAATCTTAAAGCATCAGCACTATACTTTTCAATAAGTTCTAAAGGATCAATTACATTACCCTTTGATTTAGACATTTTTTGACCCTTTTCATCTCTAACTAAAGCGTGAACGTATATTTTTTTAAAAGGTTCTTCTTTTAAAAACTCCGTTCCCATCATAATCATTCTAGCAACCCAGAAAAATATAATATCAAAACCAGTAACAAGAACACTTGTTGGATAAAATTTTTCAACTTCTGGAGTTTTTTCAGGCCAACCTAAAGTCGCAAATGGCCAAAGACCTGAAGAAAACCAAGTATCCAAAACATCTTCATCTCTTTTTAATTCCACTTCTTTTGAATAGAATTCTTTTGCCTGTTTTTTGCATTCATCTTCATTTTCAGCTACAAATATTTTTCCATCAGGTCCGTACCAAGCAGGTATTTGATGTCCCCACCATAATTGACGAGAAATACACCAAGGTTCAATGTTATCCATCCATTGAAAATATGTTTTTGACCAATTTTCAGGAAAAAATTTAGTCTTTCCATTATTTACTACCTCTTTTGCTTTAATGGCTAAAGTTTTTGCATCAACAAACCATTGTTCTGTTAAATAAGGCTCAATAATAGAATTAGATCTATCTCCATAAGGAACTTTGTTTACTAACTTTTCTATTTTTTCTAAAAACTTACCTTCTTCAAGATGTTCTAAAATTAATTTTCTTGCAGCAAATCTATCTAAACCTTTATATGGGTCAGGTGCATTGTCATTTATTTTTCCATCAGGCGTAAATATATTAATTACTTCTAACTTGTTTCTTATACCTACATCATAGTCATTGAAATCATGAGCTGGAGTAATTTTTACTGCTCCTGTTCCTTGTTCAGGATCAGCATAGTCATCTGTTATTACTTTTATTTTTCTGTTTGCTAAAGGAATGGTCACTAGCTTTCCAACAATATCTTTAAACCTATCGTCTTTTGGATTAACTGCTATTGCAGTATCTCCCAACATAGTTTCAGGTCTGGTTGTTGCAATTGTTATAAATTTATCAGAATTTTCTATTGGATAATTTATATAATAAAGTTGAGAATTTACTTCACGTTGATCAACTTCTAAATCAGATATTGCTGTTTTTAAAACAACATCCCAATTTACAAGTTTTTTTGCTTTGTAGATTAATTTCTTATTATAAAGATCAACAAATACTTTTAGGACTGATTTGGATAAATTCTCATCCATTGTGAATGCATTACGAGACCAATCACAAGAACATCCAAGTTTTTTAAGTTGGTTTATAATAATATCGCCATACTCATTTTTCCATTCCCATACTTTTTCTATAAATTTTTCTCTACCTAAATCGTTTTTTTTTACACCTTCTTTTGCAAGTTTTTTTTCAACTAATGCTTGGGTTGCAATACCAGCGTGGTCTGTACCTGGCTGCCATAAAGTTTCATAATTATTCATTCTATGAAATCTAGTTAAAACATCTTGAATTGAGTTATTTAAAGCATGCCCCATGTGGAGACTTCCAGTTACATTCGGTGGTGGAATTACAATTGAGAATTTTTTTGAATTTTCTTTGGGTTTAAATAAATCATTTTTTTCCCAATAATCGTAGATTTTATTTTCTACATTTTTATGCTCATATTTATCAAAACTCATTGATTTGTTTTATAAATTAATCAAATTAATAAACAATAATGAAAATCATTGCTAAATTTATAGACTAATGATCAAAATGAATTATACAAATGTCGATTACCAAATATTTTATATTTGATGGCAACGTGGCGGAATGGTTACGCAGAGGATTGCAAATCCTTGTATCCCGGTTCGATTCCGGGCGTTGCCTCCAAAATAAGTATTGAGATAAATTTTAAAAAAAGTAAGTTGTGAGAAAATATTCCTCGGTAGCTCAGTTGGTAGAGCAGTTGACTGTTAATCAATTGGTCGCAGGTTCGAGTCCTGCCCGAGGAGCCAAATCAATTAAACAGCTTTAGAAGTATTTATTTGTGCTATCTGTAAATTTTTTCCAAATTTAATTTTTTGATCCTGAGTTAACTCTGAATAAACTTTGACTAAAAAGTTATAGTTTACATTCATGTGTCCCTCTTTTGATTTATCAAGATTTACTAAATATTCTGAAAAATCCTCAAAAAAATAACTGATTGGAACTTTTAAATAATTAGAAAGTTGTAATAATCTAATTGAACTTACACCGTTAGTTCCTTTTTCATACTTTTGAATTTGTTGAAATGTAACGTTTATAGCTTTTGCTACTTTAGTTTGAGTTAAACCTAGTGCCAATCTTCTTAGCTTTAACTTGTTACCAAGATGTTTGTTAAAATTTTCTTCCATTCAAGACCCCTCTTTAAATAAAATATTAATGAGAGTTAATCTAAATAGAAAACTTTATGCAAGTAAAATAATTTTAAAAAAAATTGGTTTTTTTGACTTATTCTAAACCTGTCAAGTAACTTTTTATGAAGTCTTTAGAATTATTTTAAAGAATTTGGCTTAAAAAAAGCTTAGTTCTGTCACTCTTTGGATTAGCAAAGAATTCTTTAGTGTCTGCCTTCTCAATTATCATCCCCTCATCCATAAAAATGACTTCATCAGCAACTTCTTTAGCAAAACCCATTTCATGTGTCACAACAATCATCGTCATTCCGCCTTTTGCAAGACTTACCATTGCATCTAGCACTTCTTTAATCATTTCTGGATCTAAGGCTGATGTTGGTTCATCAAATAACATGATTTTTGGCTGCATACATAATGCTCTTGCTATCGCACAACGCTGTTGTTGACCTCCAGAGAGTTGTCCAGGGAACTTATTGGCCTGATCATCTATTTGTACTTTTTTAAGTTGATCTAATGCAAGTTCTTGGGCTTCTTTTTTTGGCATTTTTTTCACCCAAATTGGTGCAAGAGTACAATTGTCTAAAATTGATAAGTGTGGAAATAAATTAAATTGTTGAAAAACCATTCCAACTTCAGCTCTAATTTTTTCAATATCTTTTGTTTTTTCTGATAGTTCATTTCCATCAACAATTATATCTCCCTCTTGATGCTCTTCTAATCTATTGATACATCTAATCAATGTAGATTTACCCGATCCTGATGGTCCACATACTACAATTTTTTTATTTGCCTCAACCTCAAGATTTATATTTTTTAAAACTTGAAAATCACCGAACCATTTATTCATATTTTGAATTTTTATTATTGGATCTGACATTTTTTATCTCTCAGTTTTATATTTTGCCTCTAAGTTATAACTATATTTACTCATTGCATAGCATATAATCCAGAATACTATTGATGCAAAAATATATCCTTCCATCGCAAAGCCTAGCCATTTTGGATTTGTTTTTGCTAAAGCAAGCATACCTGCTAGTTCAGCTAAACCTACTACAAAGATTAAAGGAGTATCTTTAACTAATGCTAAAAAGGTATTTGCTATTCCCGGAATAACTAATTTTAGCGCTTGAGGTAAAATTACAAAAATATGCATTTTCCAATAACCCATTCCTAAGGATTTAGCTGCATCATATTGACCTCTAGGTAATGATTGCAAACCCCCTCTAATAACCTCAGCACAGTAAGCGGCCTCAAACAATGTAATTGCTATAATTACTCTTACTAATTTATCCATGAAAAAATCTTCAGGAAGAAACATTGGAAACATTACAGATGACATAAATAATACTGTAATCAATGGAACACCTCTCCAAAATTCAATATAACAAATTGATATATATTTTATTACTGGAAGATTAGATCTTCTTCCAAGTGCAAAAATCATACCTAGTGGGAAACAGAAAATTAGACAGAAAAAAGAAACTATAAAAGTAAGTGACAATCCTCCCCATGCACCCGTTTCAACCCATTGGAGACCAAACGATCCACCAGATATTAAATAATAGATAACTAAATATGCAATTACTGGATAAATAATAACATAATATAATGCCAAATATTTTTTCAAATTTTCCTTCATGAAATATCCAACAAATCCAAGTGCTATAACTAATATAAATGCAGTGTTTATTCTCCAATGAAATTCATTAGGATACATTCCATACATAAATCTTCGAAACCAAACTTTAATATATGTCCAACAAGCACCCGTGCCTGTACAAGCATCTTTTGAGTCTCCTGAAATAGTGGCATCAAAAATCATCCAACTCAGAGACTGAGGAAGAGCTTTGATAATTGAAAATAATATTAATAGAGTTAATAGAGCATTAAAATTATTTGTATTTATATTTTTATTTAATAAATCTAATGATTTGTTTCCTGAATAATCAATTCTCATCATATTTAATCCGATTAATCCTATAACTAATGGAAACAAAGTAGTTAAGGAGCCAGGTAAAAAAGATGTTAAATTTATTTTTAAAAAGGCATTTGATATTACATCAATTAAACTTACTAAAACTAAAAAAGATCCAATAATAGAGTAATTTTTAATATTATCTCTGTTAGGTTTTAAAAAATTAAATGTTTGCATTATTTACTTTTCTTTAATTTCAATTTTTTTATTATACCAATTCATTATTGCTGCAATTGTTAAACTTATAGT
The DNA here is from genome assembly GCA_902520695.1 of uncultured Pelagibacteraceae bacterium. Lineage (GTDB taxonomy): Bacteria > Pseudomonadota > Alphaproteobacteria > Pelagibacterales > Pelagibacteraceae > Pelagibacter. Next base: position 30,344 of record CABYOT010000001.1, on the reverse strand, counting down.
TAAATAAGTTAACATTGTTATTGAAACAATTTCTATTGCCTTACCAGTTTGCATCAAAGCAGTTCCTGCAAATACAAGTACTAAATCTGGATATGCAATAGCAGCTGCCAAAGATGAATTTTTAGTTAAATTTAAATATTGGTTTGTTGTTGGTGGAATTATAATTCTTAAAGCTTGAGGCATAATAACTAACTTTAAAACTTGATTAGGCGTCAAACCTACAGATGCTGCAGCCTCTTTTTGGCCTTTGCTAACTCCCTCAATACCGGCTCTAACGCACTCTGCCACAAAGGTAGAAGTGTATAAAGATAGTGCTAGAACTAATGCTATTAATTCAGGTGGTAAACTTATTCCACCTTCATAAATATAAGAAATCTTTGATAATTTTTTGAGCTCAGGTATTTCAAATTCTAAGGAAACTCCACCAAATAAGAATGATAAAAGCGGCAATACAATTAATAAAGCCACTGAATAAAGGAGTACAGGAATTTGTTTACCTTGTGTATCTCTTAAATTATTTGCGTAATTTCTTAATACTATAATTGCAATTATTGCAGCCAAACCACAATATAGAAATACATTTAAATTTTCCCATACCATTGCTGGTATGTAATAACCTTTTACAGTCATATAAGTTACCCCAAACCATGCATCAGCTTTCTCTGGCATAGGTAATGCTCTAAGAGCTGCGTAATACCAAAAGAAGATTTGTAACAGTAATGGAATATTTCTAAAAAACTCGACGTACCATGCAGCTGTGTTTTTTATTAGGTAATTTGATGACAATCTTGCTACACCAATTATAACACCTAATATTGTACAAATAATTATACTTATAAAAGAAACTAACAAAGTATTTAAAAGTCCAACTAAAAAAGCACGGGCATAAGAGTCTGATCCACTGTATTCAATTAAAGAAAACTGAACATCAAATGAAGATTCTTGTGATAAAAAATCAAAACCAAAATCAATACCTCTATTATCCATATTGGTTTGGGCATTCAGGGTTAAAAACCCAAAAATAAGAACAACAAATAGTACTGCTAAAATCTGAGGTATATATCTTTTTATAATGTTGTTCATCGGAAACTATAATAAAAAAAAGGGCTAGATATTTCTAGCCCTTTTTATGTAATTTAAAATAAAATTATCTTGCTGGTGGTACGTATAATATTCCACCTTTTGTCCATAATTCATTTGGACCTCTATCAGGTAGAATTCCAGTGTCTGCTATATTTCTTTTGTAGCTTTCACCGTAGTTACCAACTTGTTTGATAATTCTTAAGTTCCACTCGTTATCTAAACCAAAAGCTGCGCCTAATTCACCCTCAGCACCAACTAATCTTTTGATTGCTGGATTGTTTGAAGTTTTCATCATGTCAGCATTTGATGAATTAACACCATATTCTTCTGCTTCGATCATAGTATTTAAAGACCATCTTACTATATCTTCCCAAACAGAATCACCTTGACGCACTACTGGTCCAAGTGGCTCTTTTGAAATTGTTTCAGGCAATACTACGTGATCATCTGGAGCTGATAATTTAGTTCTTTGTGCAGCAAGACCAGATTTATCAGTTGTGTATGTATCACATCTACCTGCATCATAAGCAGCTACGACTTCGTCAGCTTTTTCAAAAACTACTGGTTCGTATGAAATTCCTCTAGAGTCGAAGAAGTCTCTCATGTTAAGCTCAGTTGTGGTTCCTAGGTTTGTACAAACTGAAGTTCCATTTTTAAATTCACTTGTAGATGCTATTCCTGAACCTTTTCTTACCATGAAACCTTGTCCATCATAAAAGTTTACACCAACAAATGTTAAACCAATGTCAGCATCTCTAGATAGTGTCCAAGTTGTGTTTCTTGATAAAATGTCGATTTCACCTGAAGTAAGTGCAGTAAATCTTTCTTTTGCACTTAAAGGAGTGAACTTAACTTTAGTTGCATCTCCTAATGTAGCAGCTGCAACAGCTCTACATACATCAACATCTATTCCTGTCCAATTTCCAGACTCATCTGCGTTTGAAAATCCAGGTAGACCCTGAGAAACACCACATCTCACAAATCCTCTTTTTTTAGTGTTCTCGAGGGTTTTTGATTTCTTAGCAGCCATTGTTTCTGTTGAAAATGCAAATAGTACAGCAAACATAGCAACTAAAGAAGTCAATTGTTTTATTATTTTAAACATTATTTTCCTCTTTTTATTATTTATTTGTTAACAAATTATTCAAAAAGTTATTTTTGAATACTTGAGTAAAGCAGAAAGTAATAAAACCATCAATGGTAAAATAACCTCATCAATGCTGATCAATTAAAGATGGCGCGCCCTGGAGGATTCGAACCTCCGACCCTCGGTTTAGAAAACCGATGCTCTATCCAGCTGAGCTAAGGGCGCAGAAAAAATACTTTATAATACTAATTTAATTTTTGAAAAGAAATTTTTTGAATAATATTAGAATTGTTAATAGCTCTACCCTGCCTATTATCATGAAAATTATTAAATAAATCTTAGTTAAAAAAGAAAGATTATAAAAATCAAAACTTGCAAGATCAAACATACTTGAATTAACAGTATTCATAATTGTCAAGATAGAGAGCTTAAATGAATTTTCAAATTGGATATCTGAAAGGGTTAAAAAAAGAGTTAACATTGAGAGAGAAAGAATAAAAATTATTATCGAAAAAAAATATTTATTAATATCTGATTTTTCAGTCTTCTCATTTATTAATGTAACTTTATTTGAATAGATTTGATTAGGTTTTGTGTGTGATAATAGATTATTTAAAGAAAATTTTAATAAACTTAAGATCTTTATAAACCTTATACCTGAACTAGTTGAAAAAAAAGAACCTCCGATAACAACCATAATAAAAAAAATAAATATTAAATTACTCGGTGTATCTTTAAATGAAATACCAATATTTGAAATACTACTTGAAATAGCAACTAAAATTGTTGGAAAATTATTACTTGAATTCAAGAAAACAAATGAAAAAGAAATTATAGCTAATAAATAAATAAAAAGATTAAAATCTTCACTTAAAAATTTTAATTTTTTTTTGTTAAAAAAAATAAGATTATAAACTAAAAACAAACTAAAAAAAGACAACATCATAGTAAATGATAAAATAATTTTACTTAAATCACTTTCAAATAAATTATCAACACTGTTAACTGGTAAAAAACCACCCGATGATATTATTGATAATGATAAATTAAATGCATCAAAAGTTCTTAAATCAATAATTTTAAAAAATATAAATATAATTAATGTTAATGAAGAATAAATTATTACAATTTTAAATGATTGTTTAAAAATTTCATTGTAATTAAAAGATAAATATTCAGTAAAAGATTGTTTAAGATTTTTATCAAAAATATCGATCAATAGTAAAATTGAAAACAGAAAATAAATTCCTCCAATCCATTGAGATGTTGAACGCCATAAAATTAAGCTTTCATCTAACTGTTTAATATTTTCAAAAATTGTAAAACCTGTTGATGTAAAACCAGATACTGCCTCAAAATATGCATTTAAAAAAGAAATATTTTGAATGCCAAAATAATATGGAATTGATATTATTAATGGAAAGAATATATAGCCCAATAACACAGTAAATATTTTTTCATAAAGAGCAATTTTGTTTGTATTTTTTCTATTATAAATTAATAACAGTCCACCCACAATAAGACTTAGAAACAAAGTATAAATATAATTTTCTATATTAAAAAAAATATTAAAATAATTAGAATAAATAATATTAAAAAAAGAAAAGACACTTATCAAAAATAAAAAAGAACCAAGATAAAAAGAACTAAATTTTGTCATATTAAAATTAGACTGAACTAATTCTAAACATGTTTTCTACAATAGGTAATTGATCTCTCTTGGATAAAAGAACAACTGTATCATCTTTTTGGAAAACGTAACTTGAGCTTGGAATAATAACGTTTTCGTCTCTTAATATTGCACCAATTCTAATTTCATCAGGTAAATTTGAGTCTTTTAATTGCTTATTAATTAGCTCAGAGCTTTCAATAATATCAGCCTCAATAACTTCATATTCACCATTTAAAATTGTATAGGCGTTTTCAATTGTTCCTTTATGAACATGTTTTAAAATACTTGAAACTGTATTCATTCTTGGGTCAATTAAATCATCAATTTTTAAAGAAGATTGTAGTAATGAATAATTAGGTTTATTAATCAAAGCCATAGTTCTTTTGTCTTTAGAAAATTTTTCAACAATTACACTTACCATTAAGTTGTCTTCATCATCATTAGTTAAGGCTAAAACTGTTTCAACTTCATCAATATTAGCTTCGCTCAAAACATCTTCGTCCAAACCATTACCATTAATTACAATAGTATCATTGAGTTCATTTGCTATATATTCTGCCCTAGATTTATCTTTTTCAATTATCTTAACCCTAGCTGAGTCAAATGATTGCTCAATATTTTTTGCAAGATTAAAACCAATATTTCCGCCCCCAATAATCAACATTTTATTTGAAATTTTTTCGTTATGTCCAAATACAGTCAAAGTTTCTTGCATTTGACTGCTATTAACTACTACATAGGCTTTATCATTAAGTTTGAGTTGGTCTGTTTTTTTCATCACAACAAATTTTTCATTTCTAATAACTCCAAGAATATATGCATTTAGTTTTGGAAATTTTTTTGTAAGCTCATTTAAATTTATTCCATGAATTGAACATTTTTCATCAATTAAAATTTCTAGCAATCTTATCTTGTTGTCTGCAAAAGGAACATTGTCTAGAGCTCCGGGCGCCTCTAATTTTCGTTGAATAGATTTTGCAATTTCAATTTCTGGAGAAATAATATTATCAATTGGTAAATTTTCTCTGTTAAATAATCCTGAATATTTAGGATCAAGGTATTCTTGAAACCTAACGCGAGCAATTTTCTTCGGAACTTGAAACAAGGAATAAGCTATCTGGCATATCAACATATTTATTTCATCATTTCTGGTTACAGCAATGATCATATCTGCATCTTTTGTATTTGCTTTTTCTAATATTGCTGGGGAGGAAGCCTTTCCCACAATCGCTCTCACATCTAAAGTTTCATTTATTTTTTGAATATCTTCACTGGATTGATCAATCATTGTTATTGAATGATTTTGTTCAATTAACATCTTTGCAATAGTTGATCCCACTCTACCTGCTCCACAAATAATAATATTCATTAATTTAGATCCTTCACACCAAGTAGTCTTAATTTTCTATGTAAGGCTGATCGTTCCATACCAATAAATTTTGCAGTTTTAGAAATGTTTCCACTAAATTTTTTTAACTGAGAAATTAAATACTGTTTTTCAAAACTTTCTCTTGCTTCTTTTAATGGAACTGTAAGAGTCTCAGTAACAGAGAAGTCATCTTCAATGGACTTGGACAATGATTCTTTGATTATATTTACTAACTTCTCATTGTCATCACCAGGTGATAATATGGCTATTCTTTCTATCAAATTTCTTAATTCTCTAACATTTCCGGGCCAATCGTAATTAAGTAAGTAATTATTATCAATAATCTTAAATTTTTTAAAATTGTTGATTTCGCAAATATTTTCAATGAAATAATCAATTAGTATTGGGATATCATCAATTCTCTTATTTAATGGATCTATTTTTATATTAAAAACATTTAGTCGGTGAAATAAATCTTCTCTAAAATTCCCATACTTAATCTCTTGTTGAACATCTTTACTGTTTGTGCATATAATTCTAACATCAACATTAATATCGTGATTACTATTTATTCTTTTAAATTTTTGATCAATTACAACTCTTAAAATTTTTGACTGTGTTTCAAGAGGTATTTCAGTAACTTCATCAATCAACAATATTCCCCCAGATGCTTTCTCAAGAGCTCCATAAAATATAGATCCATCTTTTTTTTCTTCACCAAATAGTTCAAGTTCATATTTTTTTGCATCTAATAGTGCTCCATTTATAACAATAAATGGACCATCTTTTCTTTTTGAATTTTTATGTATTTTTCTTGAAATTAATTCTTTACCTGATCCTGTAGGTCCATTTATAAATATTCTACTTTCAGATTTAGATAATTTATTTATTTGATCTTTTATAGATTGTATGTTCGAGCTTTTTCCGACTAATTCAAAAGTATGAAAAAGTTTTGAATTTAAAGATTTATTTTCATTTTTTAAATTATGATTTTCAACAGCCCTATTAACAAAATTTAAAAGTCTTTCTTTATCAAATGGTTTTTGAATAAATTCGAATGCACCAGATTTTAATGAATTAACAGCCATCTCTATATTTGCATGACCTGAAATCATAATTACAGGTAGATCAGGATTTTTATTCTTTATGTGATCTAAAAGTAAAATTCCGTCGTTGTCGCCTTTGTCTAGCTTTACATCTATAATTGCGACGTCAGGTAGTTTCTTATCAATTTCAGTCAAAGCTTGATTAAAGTTAGCGGCTACTCTTGTTTTGTAACCAGCATCACTTATTAATTCATTAAGAATTAATCTTATATCTGCATTATCGTCTACTATTAAAATTTCAACTGACATTATTTTGTATATGGAATTATAATTTGTATTTTTGCACCATTTTTATGATTTAAAAATTTTATTGATCCCTCGTGATCACTTATTATTTTATCTACAATCGATAATCCTAATCCAGTTCCTTTTTCTTTAGTTGTAAAATAAGGTTTAATTATATCTTTAGTTTTTTTATTTTTAAATCCAATACCAGTATCAATAATGTTTACGTTTATATAATCTCTTCTTTGTCTAATTTCTATATCTATATTTTTGACTGTTTTGCTATCTTTTTCTACTTTTTCTTGAATGCTTTCAATAGAATTTTTGAACAAGTTAAAAAATAATCTATTAAATTGCTCATTATCAAATTTTAATACTAGATCTTTTGAGAGGTGATTAATTAATCTAATTGTAATAGATTTATCAAATTTATTTACTAAAGTAATGTTATCTTTAATAATCAAATCTAAGTTATTAGGTTTAAACAATGGTTTTGGCATTCTTGCAAAATCTGAAAATTCATTAACTAAGTTTTCAATTTGTTTTATTTGCTTAAGTATTGTTTTAAGATTATTTAAATATTTTTCTTGTTTGGGTTTTTCTATATTAGGTAAATATTTTGTTTTAAGATTGTCTATTGTTAACTGTATTGGCGTCAATGGGTTTTTAATTTCGTGTGCAAGCTTTCTTGCAACGTTTTCCCAGGCTTCATGTCTTTCACTTGTAAGTAATTTTTCTTGTTGATTTTTTAACCTATCAATCATTGAATTAAAATTCTTATTTAGTCGCTCCATTTCAATATCAGCTTTTAAATCAGGAACTTTTGTATCAAGATTACCTTTACCTATGTTTTCTGATGCAGTTATTAAGTTATTTATTGATATAAAGAAACGTGAAGAAAATCTAATAGCTATTGTTATGGATAAAAATAATAATAATGTAACAAGTGTAATATAAATTATAGCGAATGAAATTCTTATACCAAGATTTTGATTTTCAACGGTATAATAGAAATTTACTGCCTCTTCTGATTTAATTAAATAATTTGAAATATTTTTATCAATATATTTTAATACATATAAAAAAGTATTATCAAAATTAGACAGTCTCACAACAGCTGCAGATTTATTTTCAAATGTATTTATAATTTTTAATGGCCTATCATCATTTTTAACCATTTCCATTGCCCTAGTTTCAATTTTTTTATATTTAGACTCAGCCGCAGAACGAATTAGGTTGCCTTCTACATCAATTAAATGTAGTTGATCTATGTCTCTTAAATATCTTTGCGTGTTAAGTATAAGCTGAAATCTATCTGGATTTGATTTGTATAAATCTGAGTATTTGTTGAGGTCAAAAGCAATTAAAACAATTTCAGATTCTATCTTATTCCTTTTCTCATCTACATAATTTTTTGCTATTTCATATGAGTTATTAACAGCTGTAGTAATTTTTGTGTCAAAATATTTATCTAATGCGAAAGAAAAAATAAATAATGAGAAAACCGCTATCGATAGAGATGGGATTAGAGTAAAAAGTGCAAATGAGACTATATATTTTCTATTAGCTACAGACCCTCTTACGTTAATATTATTCTTAATAGAATTTTTAATATCAATAAATATTAATACAAAAAACAAAAGTACTAAAATGATGTTAGATATTAGAAGAATTTCGAGGTTTTCTTCATTAAGTTTTATGAAACTTTTATTAATAAATGTTAAAAATGTAAGAAATCCTAAAGAAATAGTTAAAACAAATATAACTATGATAAACAAATTTCTTTTTAACAGAGTAAACATAATTTAAAAATATATTACAAAAAATTTTATAATAATCATGACCAGTTGTTTTATACTACTAGCTGCCGGCAAAGGTAAGAGATTTAAATCAAATAATCCAAAACAATTTACAAATTATTTAAATAAACCCTTATTTATGCACTCAGTAGATAAGGCTATAAAATCTAAATTATTTAAGTCAATAATAATCGTATCAAATATTCCAATTAAAAGCATTAAAGATAAATCTATTAAAGTGATTAAGGGAGGTAGAGAAAGATATCAATCATCACAAAAGGCATTAAATTTTATAAAAAAAAAAAGATATAAAAATGTTTTTATTCATGATGCAGCTCGACCAAATTTTTCAATTAAATTGTTAAAAAGACTAAACTCAAATCTAAAAAAAAATAAAGCGGTAGTGCCTTATGTTACAACTAATAACTCAACAAAATATAAAATTGAAAATAAAATTCAGAATTTAAATAGAGAAAATTTGCTCTTTACTCAGACGCCACAATGTTTTGATTTTAAAACTTTGTATAATCTTAGCAAATTAAATAATACAAAAATCAATGACGAGGCATCCTTATTTTTAGACAATAAAAAAAAAATTAAATTTATTAAAGGTGAGGAAAATAATTTCAAAATTACAACAAAATCGGATTTAAAAAAAATTAATATTCAAAATTTTTATGGGATTGGTTTTGATATACATAGATTAATTAAAAACAAAAAATTATATCTGGGAGGAATAAAAATTCCATTCCATTCCGGCCTACAAGGTCATTCGGATGGAGATGTAATTATCCATGCTATAATAGACGGACTACTGGGTGCTATGAGAAAAAAAGACATTGGGACTCTTTATCCAAGCAACAAAAGAAGATTTAAAAATATAAGATCACCCAATATGTTATCTCCTATTTTGAAAAACTTGCATAAAGAAGGATATTTTATAAATAATGTAGACATAAATTTAATTTGTGAAAAACCTAAAGTCTCAAAATATAGAGAAAAAATTATCACTTCATTGTCCAATTTGCTCAGTATAAATAAAGATCAAATTAATTTAAAAGGTAAAACAGTTGAAAAGTTGGGATTGATTGGAAAAGAAGAGGCTATCGCATGTGAAGTGATAGTATCTTTAAATTATTATGCTTAAAAAAATAAATTCTTTATTTGTTACAATGTTTGGCATTGGAAAATTACCAAAAATACCTGGGAGTTACGCATCTTTGGTTACTGTTATTTTCTTGTATATAATATTTCAAATTTTTTCAGTACCAGCGGATACTTTTTTATTTTTATTAGTAGGTATTTTTATAATTTCACTTTTTTCAGTAAATTTATTCATTAAAGATTTAACCAATAAAGATCCAAAAGAGGTTGTTATTGATGAGTTTATTGGTCAATCAATACCAATTTGCCTTTATGAAATTGCCCATAAAGAACCAACGGATCCAGCAAGGGTGCTAACCTTTTATTTTATAATGTTTATTCTTTTTAGAATTTTTGATATCGCAAAACCCTACCCTGTAAGTTATTACGATAAAAACTTTAAGAATAGCTTTGGTGTTATAATGGATGATGTTTGTGCTGGATTATATGTAGTAGCAATTCTCGTCTTTTATATGATTATTACCTCATGAGTAATTTATCCTTAAAAATTGTAAAGTTACTAACTAAAAAAAAACTAACAGTATCATTTGCAGAGTCTTGCACCGGTGGACTTTTAGCAAGCTCAATTACGTCTTTTAGTGGGTCGTCTAAAATATTTAATATGGGATTGGTAACCTATTCAAATAACGCAAAAATAAAATTGCTTAAAGTTCCCAAAAAAACTATTACCAAGTATGGAGCAGTTAGCTACGAGACTTGTCTATCGATGGTTAAAAATTTAAGTAAAATTAGTAAATCAAATATATCAATTTCCATTACTGGTGTAGCAGGACCAAATGGGGGAACTAAAGAAAAACCAGTTGGACTAGTTTACATAGGACTTAAAAAAGGAAGTAAAACAATAATAAAGAAAAATTTATTTAAAAGTAAAAATAGAATTTCAATTCAAAAAGCAACCGTAAATCAAGCTCTTAAAATGATTTTGAATATTTTATAAACTTTCAGCTCTTTTCTGAAATGCATCAGCTATTTTTTCAAGACCAAATTGAAAGGATTTAGTCATTAAAATATTCAAAAACTTATTTTTGATTTCAAAATCAACATCAAAAGTCACCTCTGTCAAATCTCCTTGATCCTCAAATTTCCAATTATTTTCTAAATAGTTTAAGGGACCATCTATATTTGTTACATAAATTGTGTCATTTTTTTTATTAAATTTCACATCACTTTTATAGGTATCTACAAAAGGCCCTTTTCCAATTGTTAGATCTGCAACAATAAGTGTTAGATCTCCTTTTTGTTTTCTTTCATGGACTTTTGAACCCTGACAGAATGGAACAAATTCAGGGTATTTTTCAATATCTAAAACGAACTCTATGAGTTTGTCTTTTTTATTATCAATTAATCTCTTAACTGATGCTTTTGGCATTAATGAATATTTTTTCTATTATTTTTAAGTTGATTAAAATCTTCATCAGCATGATAAGAAGATCTTGTTAAAGGTGATGAAGATACTAATAAAAATCCTTTAGATTTTGCTATTTTACCAAGTTCTATAAATTCGTCTGGATGATAATACCTATTTAATGGAAAGTGTTTGGTCGAAGGTTGCAGATATTGACCAATTGTTAAAAAATCAACTTCTGCAGATCTTAGATCATCCATAACTTGAATTATCTCATCTTTTGTTTCTCCGAATCCAACCATAATGCCTGATTTTGTGAAAACATTTTTATTGAATTTTTTTGAATTTTTTAAAAGTTCTAATGATCCAAAATATCTTGCACCTGGTCTAACTTTTACATAAAGACTAGGTACTGTTTCAATATTATGATTAAAAACATCTGGGCTTGCCTCCAATACTCTTTTATACGCCTCTCCTTTTCTTAAAAAATCAGGCGTTAAAACTTCAATTGTGGTATTTGGATTTTTTTTTCTTGTTGCAACAATAACGTCATGAAAATGATTTGAACCACCGTCGGAAAGATCGTCTCTATCAACAGAAGTTATAACCACATGTCTTAAATTAAGTTTATTAACAGCATTTGCTATTTTAACCGGCTCGTATTGATCTAGTTTTTCTGGCTTTCCTGTTTTTACGTCACAAAACGCACAAGCTCTTGTACATGTATCACCCATTATCATTAGAGTTGCGTGCCTTTTACTCCAGCATTCAGTAATATTTGGGCAGTTTGCTTCTTGGCAAACTGTTACAAGATTATCTTTATTAACAACTGTTTTGGTTAAAAAAAATTCTTTACTATTTAATAGCTTAGATCTAATCCACTTAGGTTTCTTTTTGATAGGATTAATCGGTTTATTAACTTTTTCAGGGTGTCTTGGTCTATTTTTGATTTCCATTATCTTTAATTATATAGGTAGTCTCACCTTCTTTTCCAAATAAAAACTTTTCTCTTATTAATATTTCTATAAAATCTAGATCTATATTTTCTGTTAAAAGTGAATTTTTGTGCTCTAATTCTTTTATTTTGCTATTTAGAGTAATTTGATCTTTTTTTAGTTGCTCATATATTACTTTCTTTTCCATGTAAGAAATGAGACCTCTATCACCATCTAGTAAATTAAAGAAAAAATAAATAAACAAGAATGTAATGATAAGAATAAAATAGTTCTTTTTTAATTTTTCTAACATTAATCAATTTTATTCATTTTAGCCGATCTACCAAGATCTTCTTCAATACGAATTAGTTGGTTATATTTTGCTATTCTCTCTGATCTTGCAAGAGATCCAGTTTTGATTTGATTTGAATTGGTGCCTACTGCTAAATCAGCAATAAATGTATCTTCAGTATCTCCAGATCTATGTGAGACGATTGTTTTAAATCCAATAAGTTGAGCAAATTTAATTACTTCTAACGTTTCGGTAACAGTACCTATTTGGTTCAATTTTATTAAAATACTATTTGCAGATAAATTTAAAAAGCCTATTTTTAATCTTTCGAGATTTGTTACAAAAAGATCATCACCTATTATTTGTGTTTTGTTTTTTGTTTCATTTACAAATTTTGACCATGCCTTCCAATCATCTTCACCAAATGGGTCCTCGATTGATTTAATTTGATATTTTTTAATAAGTTGTAAGTATTTTTTAATTGATTGATCAACACTTATGTAATTTTTAGAATGAATTGAATATTTACCTTTTTTAATTAATTCATTTGCTGCAACATCTAAACAAATTGATATATCTTTACCATTTTTAAAACCTGATTTTTTTATAGCTTGAACTATAAGTTTTAATGCACTTTCATTATCACTTATCATTGGTGCAAAGCCACCTTCATCACCTACATTAATAGAGTGACCAGCTTTTTTTAATAATACTTTTAAATTGTTTATTACTAAAAAACACATTCTGACAGCATCATTAAATGATTTGGCTTTATCAGGTCTAATCATAAACTCTTGTATTCTAAGGCCATTATCAGCGTGTGCGCCCCCATTAATAATATTCATTAAAGGAAAAGGGAGTTTAAAATTTTTTTTAACAATAAAATTTTTATATAAAGGTATTTTTTTAACTTTTGCTGATAATTTTTTTACAGCCATGGATACAGCTAATATTGTATTCGCACCTAACTTTGTTTTTTGTTTTGTGCCATCTAATTTTATAAGAATACTATCTATTCTCTCTTGATAATGGATATTTTGATTTTTTAATTTTTTTGAAATTAATTTATTAACAGTTGCTACTGGTATTAAAACACTTTTTCCTAAGTATTTTTTATTACTCTTATCTCTTTTTTCATAGGCCTCAAAAGTTCCTGTTGAAGCACCTGAAGGACAAATTGCTGACGCACTTAAATTATTTGAAAATACTTCAGCCTCAATAGTAGGATTTCCTCTGCTATCATATACCTGTCTGGCTACAACTCTTTTGATTTTGCTCATTAATTACTTTTTAACTAAATTATCAATTTCTACAATTTGATTAATTAGCTCGTCTAATTTATCTAAGGGGACCATGTTTGGACCATCTGATGGAGCATTATCAGGGTCCTGATGCGTTTCCAAAAAAATAGCTGCAACGCCTACAGCAACTGCTGCTCTTGATAAATACTCAACAAATTCTCTTTGACCACCACTTTTTTCGCCTAGACCACCAGGTTGTTGCACTGAATGAGTTCCATCAAATACCACTGGATAACCATTTTTTGCCATGATGGGAATAGATCTCATATCTGAGACCAATGTATTATAACCAAAGCTAGCACCTCTTTCTGTGACTAAAATATTTTTATTCCCACTGTCTGAAATTTTTTTTGTTACATTCACCATATCCCATGGTGCTAAGAATTGACCTTTTTTTACGTTAATAATTTTATTGGTTTTAGCAGCAGCAATCAATAAATCTGTTTGCCTACAAAGAAATGCTGGTATTTGAAGAACATCCACGTGTTGAGAAACTAGGGAACACTGTTCTTCATTATGTATATCAGTTAGAACAGGTACGTTAATTTCTTTTTTGATTTTATCAAATACAGGCAGAGAGTTTTCTAAACCAGCTCCTCTTTTGCCTTTCAAGCTTGTTCTATTAGCCTTATCAAATGAAGTTTTATAAATAAATCCAATATTATACTTTGTTGCAATTTCTTTAATTTTACCTGCCATGTCCAAAGCATGTTGTTCTGTTTCTAGTTGGCAAGGCCCAGAAATAAGACAAATTTTATTCTTATTTGAAATTTCTATACCGTTACAATTAACTATTTTATTTTCCATTAAAAGATTTTGCAGCTTTAATAAATGATGAGAATAGAGGATGTGGATTCAAAGGTCTAGATTTAAATTCTGGATGAAATTGAACTCCAATAAACCATGGATGATTTTTAAGTTCAATAATTTCAGGTAATTGATTGTCAGGAGAAATTCCTGAAAACATCAAACCTTTTTTTTCAAATTTTTGCATTAAATTTATATTGACCTCATATCTATGTCTGTGTCTCTCCGTAATCATATTAGATTTATAAATATTTTTTATGGCAGAATTATTTCTTAGTTTTGCCTCATATAGACCTAACCTCATTGTTCCTCCAAGGTTTTTGTCGGTTCCTTTTATAATTATTCCGTCTTTATTCCATTCATTAATTAATCCTATTACAGGAAAACAATTTTTATCTAATTCACTAGAGCCAGCTTTTTTAATTTTTAAAATATTTCTTGCAAACTCAATCATTGCCATTTGCATTCCAAAACAAATTCCTAGAAAAGGTATTTTTCTCTCTCTGGCATATCTAATTGCCTCAATTTTTCCCTCTGTTCCTCTTTTGCCAAACCCTCCTGGTATCAATATTCCTGATACATTCTTTAATTTTGATTTAATTTCTTTTGATCTAAGTTTGTCTGACTCAATTCTTACTAAGTTAACTTTAACTTTATTTGAAATTCCCCCATGAGTAAGAGCTTCATCAAGTGATTTATAAGCATCTTTTAAGTTTACATATTTGCCTATGATAGCAATATTTACTGTTCTATTTGTTTTTAAAACTATATTTGTAATTTTTTTCCAAGGTAGCAAGTTTGGTCTTTTTCTAGATTTTATTTTAAAGAATTTTAAAACTTGCTTATCTAATTTTTGATTAAAGAAACTTATTGGGGCTTCATAAATAGTTTTTACATCAACTGTTTCTATAACATTAGCAATGTCCACATTGCAAAATAAGGATATTTTTCTTCTTTGATCTAAAGGAATAGACTGTTGAGATCTACATATCACTATATCAGGTTGAATTCCTATACTTCTTAATTCTTTAACAGAGTGTTGTGTTGGTTTTGTTTTAATTTCATCTGAAGATTTTAAAAATGGAACAAATGTTAAATGAATAAATAATGATTTCGATCTGCCATTATCATTTGAAAACTGCCTTATAGCTTCTAAAAATGGTAAGCTTTCAATATCACCAACCGTTCCTCCAATTTCACAAATTACAAAATCTTCATTTGTTATATCTTTTTTTATAAACTCTTTAATTCTATCTGTAACATGTGGGATTACTTGAACTGTTTTCCCGAGATAACCTCCTCTTCTCTCTTTTTTTATGATATCACTATAAATTCTACCTGTTGTAATGTTGTCAGATTGTTTAGCTGAAATATTTGTAAATCTCTCGTAATGTCCTAAATCTAAATCTGTTTCAGCCCCATCGTCAGTCACAAAAACTTCGCCATGTTGAAAAGGACTCATCGTTCCTGGATCTACATTTAAATATGGATCCATCTTTCTTATTCTCACCTTGTAGCCTTGTGATCTTAACAAGTATCCAAGCGATGCTGATGATAAACCTTTACCAAGTGATGAAACCACGCCGCCAGTGACAAATATATATCGCGCCATGGAATTATGTTATAGCTAATGAATTATAAAAATAAAAGTATTAATTATTATTTTCCGGTAATTTAGGAGCATCGTCTGCATTTTCTTCAATTTTATCAATTACAGACGTATTTGAAGGAAGATCTCCTCGTGAAATAATAGTCAATCCCAGACTACAAATTATGAATAATGTTGCAACTATTGCCGTTGCTTTAGTCATAAAATTCCCAGCCGACCTTGAAAACATAAAGTTATCTTGAGAAACTCCAATACCTAAGGCTCCACCTTCAGATTTTTGGAACAAAACCAGCAATACCAGAATTGCTGCTAATATTATATTTATAATTAATAGTATGTTTTCCACGACGCCTAATTAATTGATTTTTTCATTATATCAATAAATATTTTTTCATTAGTTGATGCTCCACCAATCAAAAAACCATCAATATTATCGATTCTCATTAAATTTTTTATATTTTTTGGGTTTACAGAGCCTCCATATAAAATCTTAGATTTTGTAAACTTTTTTGAAATCTTCAGGGTGTCTCGAATAAATCTAATATTTTTTTTTAAATCATTTTCACTAGGAATAATGCCTGTGCCAATTGACCAAACAGGTTCATATGCAATTATAACTTTATTTAAATTCTTTAAATTTTTTAAACCTTCAAGTAATTGTTTTTTTAAAACATATTTTGTTTTATTTTTTCTTTTATCAATCAATTTTTCACCTATGCATAAAATGACATTTAATTTTTCATTAAGTGCAGACTTAATCTTTAAATTAATATTTTTATTATCATTTTCTACTC
Source organism: uncultured Pelagibacteraceae bacterium (assembly GCA_902520695.1). Taxonomy (GTDB): domain Bacteria; phylum Pseudomonadota; class Alphaproteobacteria; order Pelagibacterales; family Pelagibacteraceae; genus Pelagibacter. Next base: position 13,756 of record CABYOT010000001.1, on the reverse strand, counting down.
TTGTTTCTGAGTGTCCAATTATAACAAACTTACCTCCTAAATCTTTAATCATTTTTGAGCTTATAGCTCCAGTGAAAGGTCCATAGTTGACTTGTGTATGACAATCTTGAGCACCAATTTTGATATTTGATTTTCTTGTTTTATCTACAAAAGATTTGATCAATGTATAAGGTGGACAATAAATAATATTGGCTTTAAGTTTCTTTGTTTTTGAATAACTTATTACTTTATTTAATGAATTAACTGACTTAACTGACCCAAACATCTTCCAATTAGCAATGAAATACATATTATTATTTGTCATAAAGATTAATATAATTTATATGTTTATTTTTTTTTAGATCAATAAATAAAGACTATAGAATATGATAAGTAAATTAAGAGGTTTCTCAAATTCAAAATTAGCTGGGGTACTTGTCGGAATTATTATAATTCCATTTGTATTTTGGGGCATGGGCAGTGTTTTTAGTGGAGGAAATACTAACAACGTTGCTAAGATTAATAATGAAGCAATCTCATCAAAAGATTTTATAAGTTTTATAAACGAGTCGAGACTCACAAATGACATTATAAAAGCAAACATAGATAAAAATATTATTGAAAATATTTTATCGGAATTGGTATCTGAGAAATTAATTGAGATGGAAATTAAAGAATTAAATGTATCAATGTCAGAAGAGGCTTTGGCAAATAAAATAAGATCTAATTCAACACTACTTGATGATAATAAGAAATTTTCAAGAGTTAAGTATGAAAAATTTTTATTAGAAAATAACTTAAGTGCTTCGACATTTGAAAATTCATTAAAGAAACAAGAGCTAAAAGAAAATTTATTTAATTATATTAGTGGAGGAATTAAGTCGCCTTATTTTTTAAAAAATAAAATATATATCAATGAAAATAAAAAAATCGAGATCGAATTTTTAGATTTAGATTTAGTTCATGACAAAACTGCAACAAATTTAGAAGTTGAAGATTTCATTAAAAATAATCAAGAAATTTTGAAAATTGATTTTATTGATGCCACTTATGCAAAAATTACTCCTAAAAATCTAATAGAAATAGATGAGTTTAGTGATGAATTTTTTAAGAAAATTGATGAGATAGAAAATAATATTTTAAACGGATCAAATATTAGAGAAATTAATGAAGTTTATAATTTAAAGCTTAATGAAATTAATAATTTTATATTAAATGATGATTCAGATGAAATACTTAAAGAAATTTACTCAAAAAGAAACCAGGATAAAATACAAATAGTTGACAAAAATGATTATTATCTAATTTTTGAAATATCAAATATTAACAAAAAAATTCCAAATAAATCAGATCCAAAATTTTTAGAAAACGTTAAAAAAAATGTTATTTTAAAAAAGAAATTTGAATTTAATAAAAGTCTTTTTGAAAAAATTGATGAAAAAATATTTAATGATGATGAGTTTTTGAAGCTATCAAAGAATACAAATAATATTAAGACTATAACTATTAAAAACAGTAATGATTATGAAATTTTTGACCCAGACTCTTTAAAACTTTTATACACATTACCAAAAGAAAGTTTCTCATTAGTAACTGGGGAAACAAATAAAGTTTTTCTTACAAAAATTAAGAATATTTATTATTCAGATATGGAAAAAAATACTGATTATGTTGAAGAATATTCTATTAAAGCAAATAACGATATTATTAATGATGTTTATACATCTTATGATCTATCTTTAAATTCAAAATATAAGGTAAAAATTTTCAATCAAACAATTGACAGAGTTAAAAATTATTTTAGATAATGTTGAATATTGATCTAAAGTTATTTAAGAAAAATCACAAAAAAAATAAAAATCAAGTTCTTTACCATGCAATAAAATCAAATGGCTTAAAAGAAATAGAAAATTTAATTAACAACTTTTTAAATGTAAGAAATAGCTTCGTATTCGAGTCTGTTGAAAAAGGTTTCATAAAAGGCAGATATACAATTTTTGGTAAAAATCCTGATAAAATTTGGGAATTTAATAATAATAACTGTGTTTTGAAGTATGAAAATAAAAGAAAAAAATTAAGAGGAGCTCCAAAAGATAATATTGAGAAAATAATCGAAAATTTTAATTTTAAAATACCAAGTGAATTACCACCAATTAGCTCAATTATATCAGGGTATTTCTCTTATGATACAATAAGATATATTGAGAAAATTCCTAATACGACAAAAGATGATCTTAAAATTCCTGATGCAAGAATTTTGAGACCAAAAAATCTAGTTGTTTTTGATAATATTAAAAAAAAATTATTTTTTATAGTTAATTGTTTTTTTGATGAAAAAATAAAAAATTATCAAGTTAAGTATGACCAAATTCAAAAAGAAATAGAAGAAATGATATTTTTGGCAAATTATAGTTACAAGATAAATCAGTCAAAAACTAAGATTTCAAAACCGAAAGTTAAATCAAATATTTCAAAAAAGAAATTCCTTAGTAATGTTTCTAAAGCTAAAAATTACATTAAAATAGGAGATATTTTTCAAGTTGTTCTAAGTCAAAGGTTCGAAACTGATCTTAATAAAGAACCATTAGATATTTATAAAAAATTGAGAATTACTAACCCTTCCCCTTTCATGTATTTTTTTAACTTTGAGGATTTTCAAATTATAGGTGCAAGTCCTGAGATACTTGTGAGACTCAGAGATAATAAAATAACTATTAGACCTATTGCTGGCACAAGACCTAGAGGTAAAAATAAAAAAGAAGATAAATTTTATGAAAAAGATCTTTTAAAAGATAAAAAAGAGCTTTCTGAACACTTAATGCTTCTTGACCTTGGAAGAAATGATACTGGAAAAGTTTCTAAAATTAACTCAGTTAAAGTTACAGAAAGTTTTAAGATAGAGCGATATTCACATGTAATGCACATAGTCTCGAATGTTGAAGGTGTATTTAACAAAAAATTTGGTAAATTTGATACGTTATTAGCTGGTTTTCCTGCTGGAACGGTATCAGGCGCACCTAAAATAAGAGCTATGGAGATTATAGATGAATTAGAAACGACTAGAAGAAAAGTTTATGCTGGTGGTATTGGTTATTTTTCTGCAAATGGTGATTTTGATACTTGCATTGCGCTTAGAACAGCAATTTCAAAAAATAAAAAATTTTACGTACAATCAGGCGCAGGAATTGTTGCTGATAGTAAACCTATTAATGAATTTAATGAAACAGTTAATAAAGCAAAAGCTTTAATTAAGGCTTTGGAGTAAAGAATATGAAAATAATTTTAATTGATAATTATGATAGCTTTACATTCAATTTATATCACTATCTTTCATCCTTTGCTAAAGTTGATGTTTTAAGAAACGATAAGGTAGATCATCGTTACATTTTAAGAAAAGGATATAATAAAATTGTAATATCTCCAGGTCCTGGAAATCCTAATCAATCTGGAAATTGTTTAAAGATAGTGAAGAATTTGTATAAAAAAATGCCAATACTTGGTGTTTGCTTAGGCCATCAAATCATTGGTCAAATATTTGGTTCTAAGATAATTCAAGCTAAAGAACTTGTGCATGGAAAAACAAGTAATATTATAAATAAGAAAATTGGAATTTTAAAAAATTTACCAAAAAAGTTCTCAGCTACCAGATATCATAGTTTAGTAATTGATAAAAAATCGTTATCTAAAGATTTAAAAATTACATCTAGTACATCAGATGGGACAATAATGGGTGTTATGCATAAGGAATACAAAATCCATGGGGTTCAATTTCATCCTGAAAGTATCAAAACAAAATATGGTTTAAAAATTTTGGAGAACTTTGTAAAAGAGTAAAAATGGATCAATTTTTAGAAAAGCTAAGAAATAAAATAAATTTAGATTTTGATGAGAGTAAAAATGCATTTAAGATTTTAATGAATGGTGAAGCTAGTGATGAACAAATTTATGATTTTTTAACTTTATTATCAGATAAAGGTGAGGTTTCAGATGAAATAGCTGGTGGTGTATATATATTAAGAGATAAGTCAAAAAGAGTAAAAGTTGAAGATTGCATTGATACTTGCGGTACTGGTGGAGATGGAAAAGATACTCTAAATATTTCAACAGCATCAGCGCTGTTGTTAGCAAGTATGGGTGTTAAAGTAGCAAAGCATGGAAATAAAGCAGTTTCCTCAAAATGTGGGTCTGCTGACGTTCTTGAAGCCTTAAATATAAATATCAACTTAGAGCCAAATCAAATCGAAGAGCAAATTAAAAATAACAATTTTGGCTTCATGTTCGCTCCAAATTATCACTCAGCAATGAAATATGTTGGTCCAACAAGAAAAAAAATAGGAAAAAGAACTATTTTTAATATGATAGGTCCATTAAGTAGCCCAGCTCTTGTTGAAAGACAAGTAATTGGTGTTTTTGATAATAAGCTTCTAAAAGTTTTTGCAAATGCACTAAAAAATCTAAATTTAAAATTTGCATGGATTGTAAATAGTGAGGATGGTCTAGATGAAATATCACCTTACGCTAAAACTAATGTTGTGCAACTGAAAAATAATGAAATATCTGAGTTTTTAATTGATCCAAATGAGTTAAATGTTAATGCTGATAAATTTGAAAATTTAGTAGGAGATGATGCTAAATTTAATTCTGATAAAATTTTAAATATTTTTCAAGGGGAAGATAATGATTTTTCAAAAGCAGTATGTCTAAATGCTGCAGCAGGATTAATAGTTTCTGAAAAATATGATGATTTTAAAATTGCTTATAATTATGCCAGAGGATTTATTAAATCTGGAACTGCATTCAAATATGTAAAAAATATACAGAATGTCTGAAAATATTCTTCAAAAAATAATTGATCAAAAAAAGATTAAAATTGAAAAATTAAAAAATGAAATTGATATTAAGAGCTTGATAGAATCAATTAATGAAAAAGATGTTTTTTTTGATTTTAAGAAAAAAATACAAACTAATAACTCAAAAAATAAGATATCCATAATTGCTGAAATAAAAAAAGCTAGTCCATCTGCAGGTATTTTGATAGACGATTACGACCCAGTAAAAATTGCAAATATATATAGTTCTAAGAACGTTACATGTTTGTCTGTATTAACTGAGGAAGATTTTTTTTTAGGAAATTTATCTCATATTTCTGAAATTAAAAAAAAAATTGAATTACCGATTCTTTGTAAAGATTTTTTTGTTGATAAATTTCAAGTGCCTTTGGCAAAAAGTTATGGTGCTGATGCCGTCCTGATTATATTAGCCGGTATATCTGAAAAAACTGCTGATGAAATTTACGAGGAAGCTTTAAAACATAATATGAGTGTAATTGTTGAAGTTCATACTGTTGCAGAGGCAGAAAAATCAGCAAAATATCCTGATGCTTTAATTGGAATAAATAACCGAAACCTAAAAACTCTTAAAACTGAGATAAATACAACTTATGATATATATAATGTTGTATCAAACCACTCATCACCTTTAATTTCTGAGAGTGGTCTAAAAACAAAAGATGAGTTGCTTGACATAAAAAACATGACTTCTATCAACTGTTTTTTAATTGGTGAATCACTTTTAAAAAATTTGGAAAATAATAATATTTTTTCTCTTTTATAGAAATTTCCCTCAATTTTTGTAGCTTTTTAGCTGTTGTATAAATAAAGGAACTTTTATAGAACATCGATGTACTTAATTTGTTCTATGTTAACTAAAAAACAAAAAAACCTTCTTCTCTTTATCAACAAAAAGTTGAGGTCTACAGGTGTTTCCCCTTCATATGAGGAAATGAAGGAATCATTAAGTTTAAAATCAAAATCCGGAATTCACAGACTTATCAGTGCATTAGAGGAAAGAGGCTTTATCAAAAGATTAGCCCACAAGGCAAGAGCATTAGAAGTAATTAAGTTACCTGAAACAGCATCTGCAAACGATATTTATAATAGTTTTTCTCCAAGCGTTATTAAGGGAGGATTAGATGAGGAAAATTTAAATAATTCTAATGATACAGAAATACCTGTGCTAGGAAAAATCGCTGCAGGAACTCCGGTTGAAGCTATTCAGAATGAAGTTTCAAGAATTCCACTTCCAGCAAATATTGAAAAGAATGGAGAATTTTTTGGTTTAAAGGTTCAAGGAGACTCTATGATTGAAGCTGGAATTAATGATGGTGATACTGTTATTGTTAAAAAAGCAGATACTGCAGATAATGGAAAAATCGTAGTAGCCTTAATTGATGATAATGAGGCTATGTTGAAAAGAATTAGAAGAAAAGGTAAAACTGTTGCATTAGAAAGTGCAAATAGAAATTACGAAACAAAAATTTTTGGCCCAGATAGAGTGAAAGTTCAAGGAATTCTTGTATCTTTGTATAGAAACTTTCAATAAAATAGTTTAAATAAATTCCATGAAAAAAGTAGCAACTAGATTTGCTCCTTCTCCTACCGGTCCTCTTCACATTGGCGGGGTAAGAACAGCTCTATTTAATTGGTTATATTCAAAAAATAAATCAGGTAAATTTTATTTAAGGATAGAAGATACTGATAAAGAAAGATCTAAAGAAGAACATAAGAATCAAATAATTAACTCTTTAAAATGGATGGGAATTGAACATGATGGCGAACAGTATATCCAATCAAAAATGATTGGTGAACACGTAACTATTGCCAAAAGATTATTAAAAAATGGAAATGCATATAAATGCTATTGTAGTACCGAGGAAATAGAAGAACAAAAGAAAAGAGCTAAACAAAAAAAAATTCCTTACGTGTATAATCGAAAATGGCGAGATATTTCTGAAGATAAAGCCCCGAAGGACATAAAACCAGTTATTAGATTTAAAAGTAAAATAGAAGGCACTTCTATATTAAAAGACCTAGTTCAAGGAAATGTAGAGATTGAAAATAATACAATTGAGGATTTTGTTATTTTAAGAAATGACGAGACGCCAACATACAATTTATCTGCGTCAGTTGATGATCACAATATGGAAATGACTCATATTATTAGAGGAGATGACCATAAAATTAATACTTTTAAACAAATACAGATATATGAAGCACTAGGATGGGATGTTCCACAATTTGCCCATATACCTCTTATTCATACAATAGATGGTAAGAAACTATCAAAAAGAGACAATGCCTCAACATTAGAAGATTATTCAAAAATTGGGATTCTACCTGAGTCACTTAGAAATTATCTTTTAAGGTTAGGATGGTCTTATAAAGATAAGGAAATTTTTAACTTAGATGAAAGTATAAAACTTTTTAATTTAGAAGGAATAGGTAAATCACCTTCAAAACTTGATATGAGTAGAATTCTTTCTATGAATGAATATTACATTAAAAATAGTGAAGAAAATATTTTATACAAAAAGTTAAAAGAATACTGTGAGATGTACAAAGATAAAATTAAAGAAGAAAAAGAAAATACAATAAAAAGCTCTTTAATATTTTTAAAAAACAAAGCAAAAACACTAGAAGATATATTTAACAATTCTAAATATATATTAAATGATAAAGTAATTTTTAATGATAATGATAAAGAACTGATAAACGAAGAAGCTAAAAAAATAATAAATTTATTTAAAGATAAGATTTCAGAACTAGAAGTTTTTGATAGAGAAAATTTAGAACAAATCATAAATTTGTTAATAAAATTAAATAATACAAATTTCAAGGGTGTTGGGCAGCCACTACGAATAATGTTAACTGGATCTAAATTTGGTCCAGGGATATACGATATTATATTATCTCTTGGGAAAAAAGAGGTAATTAAAAGATTAGGAAATATAGGATAAGATAATGTTTGATGCTTCCTCAGATGAAGAACTGGGAGAAGTCAAAGTTTCAAGAGTTTTTTTTATTTCTTCTTTTTGTTTTTTTATTAAATCTGGTTTTTTTAGAAAATAATAAACACTTTTAAATATTTCATCAGGATTACATTCTGATTGTATCAACTCTGGAATAACTTCTCTATTGTTGATAATATTAATCATATTAACAAATTTTATATTTAGTAGAAATCTTGCTAAATAAAAATTAATAAAATTCATCTTATAAATAATTATTGACGGAATATTCATTTTACATACTTCCAACGAAACTGTTCCAGATTTTACTACTGCGAAAATTGATTTCTTTAAAACTGCAGTTTTAATTTTATCATCATTAATAATTTCTAAATTTTGTAAAGACTCTTTTAAAACATAACTCGATATAAGTCCTTTATTTTGATCACTTGCATGAAATATGAAATTATAATTAGGATCTTTGATATTCATTTTTTTAATAAAATTAATTAGAATTGGCATATGATAGTTAATCTCTGAAGTTCTGCTTCCAGGAAAAATTGATATAATATTTGTTTTATTTAAAAATTGATCTATTTGGATATTTTGATTAATTTTTTTATCCAACAAAGGATGACCTACAAATGTGTTAGTGAGTTTTTCTTTATCAAAATATTCTTTTTCAAACTTAAAAAGTAATAAAATATGGTCTATAAATTCCTTCATTTTCTTAACTCTACCCTCTCTCCATGCCCAAACTTTAGGAGCAATAAAATGAATTGTTTTTATTTTTGGATTTTTTTCTTTTACTAATTTTGCTACTCTTAGTGAAAAATCTGGACTATCAACACTAAATAAAATATCAGGGTTAAATTTCAAAACTTCATTAACAGTATCTTTTATTTTACGTTTTATTTTAAAAAAGTTTAATAATATATCGGTAAAAGCTATAAAGGTTATCTCTTTTTGGTCATAGATTGTCTTTATACCTAATCTTTCTAAGTTTGTTCCACCAACACATAAGAATTCTAAATCTTCTCTTTTTGCTTTTATTTGTGTTATAACTTCTGACGCTAATTTATCCCCAGAAGGTTCACCTGTAAGGATAAAGATTTTTTTCATATGGCAATGAGAAAGAGTTTATTTTGATTGGCATATTTTATAGCGACTTCTTTATTTAAAATAATATTTTGATTTGATTTAACCACAATTCCCTTTACTCCAGCTTTGTTGCAATCTTTAAAAGTATCAATCCCTATTGTAGGCAAGTCTACTCTTAAATCTTGTTTTACTTTAGGTAATTTTATTAAAATCCCTTTTTTTGTTTTAGATTTAGTTATAGATTTTATCATTTCTTTTGTACCTTTTCTTGTTTCTTGAGAAATAACATTATTATCTCTTATAATGAGTGCTTGCGTGTGATTGTACGAATTTATTTTTTTTAATGTTTTTATTCCTTTTGTTATTTGTTCTTTTTCTAACAAAGTTGGCTTAATTTTTGTATAAATTCCTCTCTTTAATGTTAATTCTGGGTTGAAGGTATTTAATTTGATAACATTAATTTTATTTTCTGATAAAATATTTATTAAAACTTTTAATATTGCCGCATCGCCTAATTTTGATGCTTTAATTATTCTTGGAATATAAAATAGTCCCTTTAAGTCTAATTTTAGTTTTGATATCTTAGGTTTGATAATGTTACCAGCAAATATAACCTTCTTACATTTTTTTGCTTTTATTAGCTTTAATATTTTGCCAAAATTACCAATGTTTATAAAAAAACTATTCTTTTTTTTTTTAAATTTGTTATTTTTTGTCAGATCTATAATGAAATGATCTAACTTTTTTTTTTCAATTTTTTTAAGTATTTGAATTGGTAAATCCTTTTCTCCAAAAAATAGTCCTATCATTGTAAACTGGGTGGAATAGATATTGGTCTTTTTTTATCTGAATTAATAAAATTAATTATTATTTTTATAAACTTATTACTTTTCAAATCTGATTGTAAATTTTCAATATTGTCTCTGAAATTAGTAGTTTTAAATATATTCTTGTATGCTAATTGAATTTTTTTTATATTTTCATTTGAGACTTTTGATCTTCTCAACCCTATAAGATTTAAACCAATTAAATTATTTCTATTCCCCATTGATAAGCCAAATGGAATGACATCACTCAAAACTCCTGTCATTCCTCCTATCATAGCAGACTCACCAATTCTAGAAAATTGATGTATCGCACAGCTTCCACCAACAATTGCGTTATTTTGAATAGTTACGTGACCACCTACTTGAACATTATTAGCTAAGACAATATTATTTGATATTAAACAATCGTGTGCTACATGACAATAGACCATAAATAAATTATTATCGCCTATTCTAGTTATTCCACCACCCTGTTCTGTTCCAGGATTTATATTAACATATTCTCTAAACTTATTATTATTACCTATAATTAATGAATTTTTTTCACCTTTATATTTTAAATCTTGAGGGGGAGTCCCAATTGACGAAAAAGGATATACTTGATTATTATCTCCTATTTTAGTATTGCCAACGATATTTACATGTGAACGTAAAACTGTGTTTGTTCCTATTTCAACCTCAGGACCTATAATACAATAAGGTCCTATTTCGACATTATCTGAAATTTTTGCTTTTTTATCAACTATTGCTGTTTTGTGGATCACAGGTAATAAATAACAAATTTAATATTTAATACTTATCAACATTTGCTACTGATTATTACTTTCTATCTACAATTGTTGCTGACCACTGGGCATCTGCCATTTTTTTTTCTCCCACAAATGCTGTTCCCTTATATTTCCAAACTCTTCCATGTGATCTAATTGCTTCAATATTGAGTTCTAAAGTGCAATCAGGTATAACTGGATTTCTAAATCTAGCCTTTTCAATTGTCATAAGAAAAACTAATTTATTATCATAAGTAGCTTTATCTAATCCATTAGCTGTTAATGCCGCAGCAGCTTGTCCAAAAGCTTCAACAATTAAAACACCTGGCATCACTGGCTCTCCCGGGAAATGTCCGTTGACAAAAAAACTATCTTTTTTTACGTTAACGATTGCTGTCGCAGAAAAAAGTTTTTTAATGTTTTTTAATTCATCGATAAGAAGCATTGGTTCCCTATGTGGTAATAATTCTTTTATTTGATCTTTATTTAAATCATTCATTTATTTGTTCTCTTTTAAAAAGTTTTTTAGGTTTTTGGCAGGATATCCCATTACTTTAGAGTTTGAAGGTATATTTTTAATTACTCCACTTCCACCTCCAATTTGAACATTATCTCCAACTGTTAAATGTCCTGAAATTCCAGCTTGTCCACCGATCATTACTCTACTACCAATTGTTGTGCTACCAGCGAATCCCACCTGTCCTGTAATTATACAATTTTTACCAATTTTTACATTATGAGCAATATGTACCTGATTATCTAAAAATGTACCATCTCCAATAATTGTATTAGATAGCGATCCTCTATCTATTGTGTTATTACAACCTACCTCAACATTATTTCCAATAATCACGGCTCCAATATGTGCGTAACGAATATTTTTTTTATTACCAGGAAAAAAACCAAAACCTTTTTTTCCTACAATTGCACCATCAAGTATATTAGTATTATTTCCAATAATAGTATTTTTTATAATGACATTACTGCCAATATTACAATTATTACCAATTACTACATTTCTCTCAATTATCGTATTGTGACCTATAGAACAATTTTTACCAATTTTAACGTTTTTACCTATAATAACGTTTTTTCCAAATAATAATTCAGGGTAATTTTTTTTATCAATATAATTAACCTCTTTATCAAAATTATCATTTAGAGCGTTGGGATAAAATAAAGACGTTACTTGAGCAACTGCTAATAATATATTTTTTACCTCTACTATTTTAATTTTTTTTGGAATAATTTTAATGAATTTTTTATGAGTTATAATTATTTTTGATTTGGTTTTTTTAACAAATTCTAAATATTTCATTGAGTGAAAAAAAGTAATATCTTGATCTGTTGCAGTTTCTAACTCTTTAATATCATTTATTTTATAATTTTTTTTTTGTTTTTTTTTGTTTATAGATAAAAGAATATCATTAATTTTAACATTATTATTTTTTTTAAAAAATTTATTTTTCATTTTAAAATTTTAATGAATTAATATTTTCGTTTAATAATTTTATAATTTCATCTGTTATATCTAGATTTTTTTTTCCAACTATAATATTCTTTTTAGGCAAAACTATAGAAATTGAATTTAAATCAACATAATTTGTAATTAGAGGATTTAAAACGGCTAAAATCTCTTTTGTTTTTTCAATTTTTATTTTATTTAATTCTTCAGTAAAAGCTTTTTTATCCGCTCTATATTTTTGAACCTCAGCAGATAAGATAGATAATTTTTTTTTAAAGTCATTATTTTCTAATATGTTTTGTTGTGCAATTATCAATTTTTCTTTTTCTATAAGTTTTATCTCAATCTCTTTAAACTTTGCTAAGTCTTTACTCTGTAATTCTTTTATATGGTTATTTAGTGATTTGCCAACATTTGAAGTATTCAGAATATAATTAAGGTCAATATAAGCAATCTCAGCTCTAATATTCGTAATAAAAAGATTAAACAATATAAAAACAATAATAATTATTTTCATTTTTTAAAATGAGGTTCCGATTCTAAATCTAAAAGACTCTGTTTTATCAGATGGTTCACTTTGAAGTGGTATTGCGTAAGAAAACGATAAAGGTCCAACAACTGTAAACCAATTCACCGATATACCAGTTGATGATCTAATTTCGCTAGATTCTAATGAGCTATCATAATCAACTTCTCTTATTGTTGCTGCATCTAAAAATAAACTTAAATCAATATTTTCATACCCTTGAAAAACATTTGGTAAAGTTGTGTTTAAGTTAACTGCTGAACCATAGTTTCCTCCAACATATTCATCACCGTCTTTGGGTCCAAATTTTCCTGACTCGAATCCTCGTAACTTACTACTAGGTATATAAACCCTTCTAGAAACTCTAACATCATCATCTATCGAATTAACAGCTTTGAAAAAAAATCTCCCTGATAAAATTAAATTGTCAGATAAAGCATGATAGGTTGAATAGTTTAAGGTGTTAGTAATAGATAAATCATCTGAATATATTGGAAGTGTCTGTTCAAAACCTAGCTTAAAACCATCTGATGGTTGATAATTCTGATCTAGTTTATTTAAAATCAAATTATATGTAAGTAAATTTTCAAAGTAATCACCTTCTTGTTTTTTTTTTTGATTTGAAGCAGTAGATGATGTTTCAAGTTTTTCATAATATGCAGAGATATCCAAATTTACAAATAAATCAGAAAACTGCTCAAAACCTGTACCAATTCCAAATCCAGTTCTAGAAGTCTTAAATCCACCAGTGCTAAGAAAATCTGAGTTTGAACTTTCAATTACAGTGTTTAATGAACGATCTGAATTTTTAAAATTTGGATTTACAACAGAAAATTTACCTCTAATTTGATCCTCGGAAACTGTGAAATTTGTGGACAACTTAATACCACGACCTAAATAATTTTTTTCTTTAACACCAGCAGAAAATGAAGTCCCATTGGTTCCTGTGCCAGCTCCAGCAAAAATTTCACCAGATGGACTTTCTTCAACTGTAATGTCTATAATTTTTTTTTGATCATCGACTTCACTATTTATTATATTTGATTTTACACTTTTAAAAAATCCTCTAGATTTAATGTTAGAAATTGATTTTTCAAACAAAAATTTATTATAAGCATCTCCCTCGTCTACAATCAGTGAATTTCTGATTACTTTTTCTTCAGTTATATAATTTCCAAATATATTAATTTGTTCTATGAAGGTTTTTTCTAGATCATTAAATACAAAATCAACTTTTATTTTATTTTTGTCAGAAAATGTTAGATTATAATTAACATCTACAAATACAAATTCTTTTTGTAGTGT